>JANOEP010000060.1:0-11566 GCA_031441465.1 bacterium
GCCCGCCCTGACGGATGTAGGGCGGCGAGTTGCTCCAGATGAGCCAGGACACCAGCAGCGAGAGTGCGAAGATCGGAGCCAGGACATAGTTCTTCATCGCGATGATCATCCTTTCCGGGTTGGGTTGCCGCGGGCGCGACCCTGCGGACCGGTCGCCGCCCCGAATGGGCGGGGGAAAATCGGGCCCGGCCGTCGAACGACCGAGCCCGGATGTCGGCGCCGGCTAAGCCTTGTTGCGGGCCTGATCCAGGATTTCGGCCCCCTTCTTGAGCATGACGTTGCTCGGATCCAGCTGGCGCGCACGGGCGAAGGCGGTTTCGGCCGCGTCGAGGCGCTCGCGGCCCAGTTCGGCGCTGCCCAGGCCCGCCCAGCCGTCGGCGTTGTCGGGATCCAGGGCCGTCGCGGCGCGGTAGGCCTCGGCCGCGTCGGCGTAGTCGGCGCCGCGCAACAGGCAGTAGCCCAGGCCGCGCAGAGCCTTGGCGTTCTCGGGCTCGGTCGTCAGGACGCGGCGGTACTCGGCCTCGGCGCCGGTGACGTCGTTGCGCGCGGCGAGCACCTGGGCCAGCAGCAGGCGGCCCGCCGTCAGGTCTTCGCGCAGCTCCAGAGCGTGACGAAACGTCGGGATGGCCTCGTCGAAGAGGCCCGCCTGGTACAGGGCGATCCCGAGGTTCAGGTGGTAGGCCGGCGCGTCGGGGTTCAGAGCGATCGCCGCCCGGAAATCGGCAGCCGCGGCCGCGGTGTCGCCGCGGCGCAGGGCAACGATGCCGGTCTGGAAGGGCACGTTCGGGTCCGCCGGATCCAGGGCCGCAGCGCGGGCCAGGGTCGCCGCAGCGTCGTCGTAGCGTTGCTGCTGCGATTGCCAGTCCGCCAGCGCCACCAGGGTCATGGTCTCCAGGCGGGCCAGCGGCGGCAGCGCCGCCACCTGGGCTGCGGCCGCCTGCTTGACGGCCGGATCGTTGCTGCGGATACCCGCGCGGATGTGCGCGAACAGAGCCTTCTCGTCCGCCGGGTCGAGCTGCCGCGCCTTGTCGGCTGCGTCGCGGGCCTGGTCGAAGCGACGCAGTTCGAACAGCGAAGCCGACAGCGCCACCCACGCCGAGGTGTCGGCGGGCGCCGCCGCCACGTAGCGCAGGTAGATCCGGGCGGCCAGTTCGTGGCGGCCCTCGTCGCTCAGCAGGTTCCCGAGATCGCCGAGCACCGGCGCGTAGGTCGAGTCGATCGCCACGGCTTGCAGGTAGCGGTCGCGGGCTTCGTCGGTGCGCCGATCGGCGCGGTACAGATTGCCGAGCTGGTGCATCAGCGGCGCGGTGCGGGGCATGCCCTGAGCGGCGAGCGCCTGCTCGTAGGCCTGGATCGCCAGATCCGGCTTCCCCTGCCGCAGGTAGATGCGGGACACCAGCTCACCGATCTCGACGTCGGTCGGGTTGAGACGGAGCGCAGCCTGGGCCTCCTGCTCCGCGCCCAGCAGGTCGCCCGTGCCCTGCAGCAGCAGGGCCTGGCCGTGGCGGTACTTGTCCTCGCCCTCGAGAACACCGCGGCGGTCACGGCCTTCCGCGAGCTCGGCGCGGGACTGTTCCCACGCGCCGGCGGCCAAGTGCAGGCGGGCGCGGCCGTAGTGCGCCGTCCAGTTGTCGTCGTCCAGTTCGAGTGCCCGCGCGATCTCCGATGCCGCCTCGCCCGTGCGGCCCAGGCGGAGCAGGAGCACGCCGAGCCCCGCCCTCGCTTCGGAGGCGCGGTCGCCGCCCTCGGCCGCGGCGTGCCGGTAGCCGGTTTCGGCCTCCGCCAGGCGGCCCTCGCGGACGGCGATCTCGGCCAGCCCGATGCGGGCCTGGGGGACACGGTAGCCCGCGGCGACCGCCTCCTCGAACCGGAGCTTCGCCTTGGGCAGACGGCCCTCGGACAGCGCTTTGCCGCCCAGGTCGACCGGGTCGTTGTCCTCGGTGTAGCGCTGGCCGCCCTGCACGGCGGAAGCCAGCGCAGCGGTCAACGCGCAGACGATGACCAGACGACGCATCATGTTCGTTTCCTTTCGTCGACCATCCGGGGGTCCGGGAGCGGGTGCCCAGGCGACCTCGAACCCGCACAACCTACCCGGCCAATGTTCGAGGAATGTGAAAACCGCGTGCGGATTGTGTGATCGCCGCAGGAGGGGTCGGAAGGAAGGCCCCGCGCCCGATGGACGCGGGGCCTCCCTTTTCAGCGGAGGAGAGTGTCTACTTCACCAACTGCATCTTCTGCACGGCGCTGAAACCCTGTCCGTCGAGGCGCGCGAAGTACGTGCCGCTCGACAGGTTCTCACCCGCGAAGACGGTCTGGAACTCGCCCGCCGGCAGGACGCCGTCGTGCAGGCTCGCCACCTCGCGGCCGCGCATGTCGAAGACCTTCAGGCTCACGCGCCCGCTCTGCGGCACGTTGAACTGGATGGCGGTCGACGGGTTGAACGGGTTCGGGTAGCAGGCCAGCGAAGCGCGCGGGGAGGCGACCGGGCCGCGCTCCTCGACGGCGGTCACGTAGGCCGCGGCCTGCGGATCGAAGTTCGTCCAACCGGCGGTCCACTGCTGGTCCATCGGCAGGGCGGGATCGAAGGCGCCGCGGTACGTGGTGACCGTGAAACCGACCAGGGCGGGGGCGGTGAAGTCCGCGGTCCCGATCAGCTCGGAGCCGGCCGCCGGCACCGGGTTCGGGTGATTGAAGTTGCTCAGGTCGGTCAGGCCGATGGCGCTGGGGTTGCGCGGGGCCGAACCGGTGTTGGCGTAGGCCGCCGCGTTGTACCAGGTGACGATGCCGGCCCAGCGGCCCTCGTCGTGCACCGTGGCCGAGCCGGGCTCGAGCACCGAGGCCTGGAGGCTGAGGTTGCGGATCTGCAGGACGTCGGTCAGGGCGCTGGCCTGGGTCAGGGCGTCGCGCAGCGAGATGCCCCAGGGGTAGCCCATGATGACCGAGTTGTAGATGCTGGTGCGGGTGTTGCGGCGCAGCACCCCGGAGAACTGGAACTTGTGCCCGGGCGTCAGGGTGCCCACCTGGGCGTCGGTGCGCTCGGGACCAACCAGGGTGACGTTCGAGAAGTGCGGGTGGGTGACCGGCGTCTGCGTGGTCCCGGTGGCGTCGTTGTCGGACTCGAAGCCGTTGGTCTCGCCCGTGGGATCCCACCGGCCGGGATCCTTCATGCCGAAGGCGAACTGGACGTCGCCGGTATAGCCGAAGTCGGTGTCGAACTCGTCGTCGGTGCCGCCGAAGGCGACCAGGTGGTCGCAGTTCACGGTGCCGCCGAACCACTCGTACGAATCGTCGAACGAGTAGCTGACCTGGACGTGGTGGATCTCCGTGCCGGCGCCCACGCCGCCCATGGTCAGGCCGTTGACCTCGTTGTTGAGCTGGAAGCGGTACCCGCAGTACTCGATGCGGGCGTACTTGAACACGCCGCTGTCGTCGTTCGGGTCGGTGCCGCCGTAGGAGCCGCCGATGATGCCGCCCTCGATCAGGGGCTCGACCTTGTTCACCGGCGCGCGGCCCAGGATCATGACGCCGCCCCAGTCGCCGGGGGCGCGCTGGCCTTCGAGCTTGCGGCTCGTGAAGACGATGGGCTGCTCGGCGGTGCCCTCGGCGAGGATCCGGGCGCCGCGGGTGATGATCAGCGTGGCGGCGGTGTCCGCCTGGCAGACGGTGCCGGCGGGGATGGTCAGGGTGTAGCCGTTCTCGACGAAGTAGAGGCCGGTCAGCGTGTAGAGGGTGTCGGGGGACAGGGTGCGGTTCCAGGTCTGCGAGTAGGCGGTCCGGCCCGAGTCGAGGCCCGGCCCCAGGATCGCCTGGCCGTGATAGACCGGCGGCGGCGTCGCCCCGGCCACGGCGCCCAGACCCATCAGCAGGGTCAGGACGATCAGCAGCGATTTGGACTTCATGGAGTATCTCCTCCTATGTGTGGTATCGCGAGTTGTCGTTTCATCATCGTTCTCCCCGGCATCCGCCCAGGCCCGCTCCGCGTCGTCGTCGTGTCGTCGTCAAGTCGAGGACCCGCGAATGGAAGCGGATCACGTGCGGATTGGTGACGGCGGCGCTCGACGGCCCTGTTTGGAATCTTCAGTGTTCGCCCTTATCGACTTCGTTCCCACCTCCTGGGCCGACGGTGTCGGATCCCCGGACGCGCCGCGGCGCGCTCAGAGATCCAGGCTGAACGACAGGGCGTAGTTCACGCCCCGGGTGATCGTCTGGTAGGGCCGGCCCTCGTGCCCGAGGGTGATGGCCTCGTTCTCGTCGAGCAGGTTCTTGGCGGTCGCCTTCAGTTTCCAACCCGCGCCCAGCGACTGAGACAGGGCGGCGTCCAGCTGGGTGCGCGACTCCTCGTAGGCGTCCTCGTCGCGCGAGTCGCCCACGGCGTCCAGGCGGCGGGCGATGCGGTTCAGCAGCAGGCTGGCGCCGGTGCCCCAGTCCGGCTGCTTCCAGGCGAGGGAGAGGTTCAGGGACCAGGGCGACTGCCCCTGCATGATCCGCTCCCGGGGGATGCGGACGATGTTGCCGAGTTCGTCGGTGTAGACCTCGTCGTACTTGATCGCCGAGGTGACGTGCGTGTAGTTGACCAGGAGGTCGAAGGGGGCCAGCGCTTCCCAGAAGCAGCCCAGGCTGCGGTGGTACTCCAGTTCGTAGCCCTCGTTGGTGCCCTGCGGGGAGTTGACCCAGGTGCGCACGAAGCGCTCCGGCGAGGAGTAGAGGCTGTCCTCGATGGCGTCGGTGAAGGTCTTGCGGAACCAGCTGGCGGCGACGACCTCGCCCTGCTGCGGGAAGAACTCCAGCCGGACGTCGTAGTTGTCGACGGTGGCGCGTTTGAGCCGGGGGTTGCCCTTGACGTTCTGGAAGGTGCTGAAGTCCAGGTAGAGCACGTCGGACATCTCGCGGAATTCCGGCCGGTTCACCGAGGCGTAGTAGCCCAGGCGGAGGTTCAGGCGGTCGTTGGCGCGCCAGGTGAGGTTGCCCGAGGGCAGGGCATCGCGCTTGTCGATGCGCGAAACGACCGGCTCGGTGACGCCGAGTTCCGGCAGCGTGCTGACCTTCTGGTCGGAGTCCTCCCAGCGCACGCCGCCGGTCAGCCGCAGGTCGAGGGGTCCGGTCTGCAGCGGGCGGTCGAACATCGCGTACCAGGTGCGCAGCTCCTGGGTGCCGTGGTAGGTGCCGGTGAAGACGGTGAGCGGGACGAAGCGGAACCGGTCCGGTCCGAAGTTCTCCGGGATGAAGATGCTGCCGGCGCCCCACTGGGTGATCCCGGCGTTGGCGGCCGAGATCGCGGAGGGGTCGGCCGCCCAGGCGTCGATGCCGTAGTCGCGCTCGCGGGATTCGAGACCCGCGCCGGCCTTGAACTCGCCGCCCAGCAGGGGCAGGTGCGCGTTCAGGGCGCCGCCGTCGCTGTCCTCGGTCAGGGACGACCAGGTGCGGTAGTTCTCCTTCTGGGTGTACGACTCGTCGGCCGTGAGGCTGTACTCGAGGTGCTTGCGGTCGGGCTCCGCGGCGGTCGAGGACGAACGGTGCCAGTTCCAGTCGAAGCCCGGCGCCTGCTCGACATCGGTGAACGAATGCTCGCCGCCGAACTGCGCCAGCCACAGCTTGCGCTGGTTCCAGACGATGGTCTGCCGCGTGGTGGGACCGGCGCTCTCGTCGTCGCCCGCCATGAACTGCACCTTCTCCTTGGCCGACCGGCTGGCGTTCGTCTTGAGGCTCAGCTTGTGGCGCGGCGAGAGGCGCAGGTTGAGGTTCGCGAGGCCGCCGATCAGCAGGCTCGACTCGTAGCGCCGGCCCTTCATGTTCCAGGGGCTGTCCTCCAGCACGATGTCCTCGATCGGGTCGGGCATGTCGACGACCAGCTGCGAGTACGGGTGGTCGGTGTATTCCTCGGTGCTGAAGCCGGTCTTGTAGGAGAGGGCGGAGATCAGGCCCAGTTCGCGGTCGCCCCACTGCCAGCGGTCTCCGTAGGAGAAGCCCAGCGACTTGTCGAAGGGTGCCCGGCCGCGGCGCGGCTCCCAGGTGTTGGGCAGGGCGCGCGCCAGGTCGTTGTTGGCCAGGCCGCCGGGCAGGGCGCGGGTGCCGTCGTCCTCGCCCAACCAGTCGCGCCCGCCGCCGGTCGAGGACCAGAAGTCGTGGGTGGTGGTGAGGTCGTTCATGCCGACGGACCAGTTCCAGCGCAGGGAGCGCTGGTCCGGAAACTCCAGGGTGCTCACCTGCACGAGGCCGCCGCTGAAGTCGCCGGGCAGGTCCGGGGTGGCGGTCTTCACGACCACCGTGTTGGCCAGCAGGTTGGCCGGGATCATGTCGAAGGAGAAGCTCTTGCGGTCGGTGTCGGTGTCGGTGCTGGTCACCGCCACGCCGTTCAGCTCGGTGCCGTTGTAGCGGTCGGTGACGCCGCGCACGAAGACGTACTTGTCGTCCACGATCGAGAGGCCGATCACGCGCTTCAGGGCGTCGCTGCTGGTGCCGTCGGGGGACTGCGAGATCTGCGCCGCGCTGATCGCGTCGCCGATCACGATGGCTTCCTTGCGCTCGGCCAGGACCGCCGACTCCGTGGTGAGGATGCGGTCGGCGGTGATCACCAGGTCGTCGGTCGTGAACGCTTCGGCGGCCTCGAGGCGGATGGCCACGGTCGTGGGCCGGCCGGGGTTGACCTGGATCAGCTTGACGTCCTGCGGCGCATAGCCGAGGTAGGCGATCTTCAGGTTGTAGGTGCCGGCAACCAGGTCGGTGAAGGCGAAGCGGCCGTCGAGATCGGTCTGCACGGCCTTGCCGGAGCCGACGAGCACGACGTCGACGCCGATCAGGTCGTCGCCGGTGTCCGCGTCGGTGATGTGACCGTCGAGGGTCCCGGTCTGCGCGGAAACCGCCGCCGCGCTGCAGAAAATCACCGCGACGACCATGATGACAACAACCCGTATCCGCATCTGCACCCCTTCGCCCAGGACCGCGCCCGGTGGCGTGAATCGCATCGCTAGCCCGATTGGACACGGCAGAAGGTACTCGAGTCGTGTTACATATCGATGAAAGCTCCGCGAAGAACGCGTGAAATCGGCGGGGCGACGACGACGCTGCGGATCGCAGCCTCGCTTTTCCGGCGAGCGGGGGCCCCCGATCAGCAATCTGCTGGTGCTGGCGCTGCCGATGAGCGATTTTCTGCCGTGTGACGATCATGCTTGGACGATCTTGGGAACCCGGACCCGCGCCGACACGCCACGAGGACGACCATGGCCCTGCTGACCCTCAAGGACATCCTGCTGGCCCACGGCGGCCCGCCCGTACTCGACGGCGTGGACCTGCGTTTGGAGAAGGGCGAGCGCGTCTGCCTGCTCGGGCGCAACGGCGAGGGCAAGACCACCCTGCTGCGCGTGCTCGCGGGCGAGGCGCCGCCGGACGCCGGCGAGGTGATCCGCGCCGCCGGGCTGCGGGTGGGCCTGCTGCCCCAGGAGATCCCCGCCGACCTGCACGGCCGCGCGGCCGATGTGGTGGCCGGAGGTTTGCCGGCGGGCGTCGAGCCTTGGGAGATCGCCCACCGGGTCTCCGGGGTCCTGGACCAGGTCGGCCTGGACGCGGACGCCGAGGTCTCCGAGATGTCGACCGGCCAGCGCCGTCGCGTGCTGCTGGCACGCGCGCTCGCCGGGGAGCCCGACCTGCTGCTGCTGGACGAACCGACCAACCACCTGGACATTCCGGCGATCCGCTGGCTCGAGTCCTTCCTGCAGCGCTGGCGCGGCACGCTGCTGTTCGTGACGCACGACCGCGCCTTCCTGCGGGCGCTGGCGGGGCGCATCCTCGAACTGGACCGCGGCCGCCTGCGCGACTGGCGCTGCGACTACGACACCTTCCTGCGCCGGCGCGACGAGGACCTGGCCGCCGAGCGTCGCCAACGGAACGAGTTCGACCGCGTGCTGGCCCAGGAGGAGGCCTGGATCCGCCAGGGGGTCCGCGAGCGTCGGACGCGCAACGAAGGGCGCGTGCGTCGGCTGCTCGAACTGCGCGAAGAACGGTTCGCCCGGCGCGAGCAGGGCGCCGCCGCCCAGATCGCGGTGCAGGACGCCGAGCGCAGCGGCAAGCTGGTGCTGCGGGCCGAACAGGTCGATGCCGGTTACGGCGACCGCGTGGTGGTGCGCGGCCTGACCACCTCGATCCTGCGCGGGGACAAGGTCGGCGTGCTCGGGCCCAACGGCGCCGGCAAGACGACGCTGCTGCGGGTGCTGCTCGGGGAACTCGAGCCGCTCGCCGGGCGAATCCGGCGGGGCGCGAACTTGAAGATCGCCTACTCCGATCAGCAGCGCGACGCCCTGGACCCGGCGCTCTCGGTGCAGGAAAACATCGCCTCGGGCCGCGACCACGTCGTGATCAACGGGCAGCACGTCCACGTCATCACCTACCTGCAGCGCTTCCTGTTCCCACCCGAGCAGGCCCGCGCGCCCATCACCCGGCTCAGCGGCGGCGAACGCAACCGCCTGCTGCTGGCCAAGCTCTTCACCCAGCCGGCGAACGTGCTGGTCCTGGACGAACCGACCAACGACCTCGACCTCGAAACGCTGGAATTGCTCGAGGAGCTGCTCGTCGATTTCGAAGGGACGGTCCTACTGGTCAGCCACGACCGCGAGTTCCTGGACAACGTGGCCACCTCGACCCTGGTCGTGGGTCACGACGGGAGCGTGCTGGAATCGGTCGGGGGCTACCAGGACTGGCAACGGGTCGAGGCGGCCGCCGCCGCCGCGATCGTCGCCTCCCGCCCCGCCCCGCGCGAGGAGCCGGCGTCGCCGCGGGGGAAGCCGCGCGCCGAGGCGCCCCGACGCCTGACCTGGAAGGAGACGCGCGAACTCGAGGCCCTGCCCCCACGGATCGAGGCGTCGGAGCAGCGCCGCGACGAACTGCATGCCCGCCTGGCTGATCCCGCACTCTACCAGCGCGCCGGGGACGAAGTCCCGGCCCTGCGGTCGGAGCTGGAGGCTGTCGAAACGGAACTGGTCGCGACCTATGCCCGCTGGGAAGAACTGGAATCGATCCGTGAGACTCCAAACTGACAATTGCTTCATAATATAAAGTATCTACCGTAATTCTAGTGATTTTCTGCTTGACCCCCTCCTGCGACCTGCCGATACTTCCAATCGTGAAGCTTACCCGAGATCGCCAGGCCGGAAGATGACGCGATGCCCGAATTCGACGCGACCCTGGCCTCCCCGGCCCGCCTGACGATCGTCGCCGCCCTGATCCAGGGGCAGCCCAAGAGCTTCATGGAATTGAGAAGCGAGACGGGACTGGCCGACGGGAATCTCCACGTGCAGACGCGCCACCTGTCGGAGGCCGGATGCGTGGGGATCCGCAAGACCCAGCAGGGGCGGCGCACGATCACCACCTTCCAGCTCACCGAGGAAGGTCTGGCCCGCTTCCAACGCTTCGTCAGACTGCTGCAAGCGGTCCTGGATTCCGAATCCGGCGAGAACCGCGCCACCCCCGGCGGCGGGCCGGGCGCCCCCGAGCGGGTCTGGTAGGGAGGTTGACGGATGAAGATCGCCATCGGCGCCGACCACGGCGGATTCGACCTCAAGACCAGGCTGGCCGGCCACCTGAAGTCCCAGGGGCACGAGGTGCTCGACCTTGGCACTTCATCCCATGAAGCTGTCGACTATCCCGTCTACGCTCTGGCCGTCGCCCAGGCCGTAGCCGACGGCCGCGCCCAGCGCGGCGTCATGATCGACGGCGCCGGCATCGGCTCCTGCATGGTCGCCAACAAGGTCCCCGGCGTGCGCGCCGCCATGGCCTACGACCTCTCCAGCGCCCGCAACGGCCGCGAGCACAACGACGCCAACCTGCTGACTCTCGGCGCCGGCCTGATCGGCGCCGCCCTGGCCGTCCAGATCCTGGACGTGTTCCTGACGACCGACTGCAAGGAGCCCCGCCACCAACGGAGGGTGGCGATGATCGACGACGTCGAGAAGGGACGCGCCGCCCCCGGCGGCCACGCGGCCGCCGCCGACGACGCGCTGTCCCCGGAGGATCTCGACCGCATCGTCGCCAGGCTGGAACGCCTGGTGGGCTCGACGACGGGGGCCGCGTGCGAAGGACCGTGCGTGGCTTCCGCCCCCGACCGCGCGCGGCGCCTGGTGGAACTGGGCGCCACCCGCCTCGGCCACGGCCCCGGCTCGCCCGGGGAGATCCCCCGCGACCTGGCCCGCTACATCGACCACACGATCCTGAAGCCCGACGCCACGCGCGAGCAGGTGCTGGCGCTGTGCGCCGAGGCGCGCAAGTTCCTGTTCCGCTCCATCTGCGTGAACGCCTGCTGGACCAAGACCGTGAGCGATGCCCTGCGGGGCACGCCGGTCTTGACCTGCACGGTCGTCGGTTTCCCGCTGGGCGCCTCGCTGCCCGAGATCAAGGCGGCCGAAGCGCGCCGCGCCATCCGCGACGGGGCCCGCGAGATCGACATGGTCATCAACGTCGGCGCGCTCAAGGGCGGCGACGACGACTACGTGCTGAACGACATCCGCGCCGTGGTCGAGGCCTGCCGCGACGGCGGCGCCGTCTGCAAGGTCATCATCGAGACCGCGCTGTTGACCGACGACGAGAAGCGCCGGGCCTGCGAGGCCGCCCGCCGCGCCCGCGCGCACTTCGTCAAGACCTCGACCGGCTTCGCCAAGGGCGGCGCCACGGCTGAGGACGTCGCCCTGATGACCGCGGTGGTCCAGGGCGCCGGCATGGAAGTCAAGGCGTCGGGCGGCATCCGCAGCTACGCGGACGCGCGCCGGATGATCGAGGCGGGCGCCACGCGCATCGGCGCCAGCGCCAGCGTGGCCATCATGGAAGAAGCCGGCGTCGGCGCCGGCAGCAAGTAGACGAAACCGAGCTAGTTGTCGAGCCCAGGCAAGGAGCGGACCATGGTCGACCTCAGGGCCTTCGTCGTCATCGACAGCCTGCAGCCGCAGTTCGCCGCCTTCCTGGCGACGGTGGCCCAGGGCTTCCTGCCCCGCACCGGCCAGGCGAGCCTGTTCGTCGAGATCGCGCCGGGCATGGAGATCAACCGCGTCACCGACATCGCCCTGAAGAGCACGCGCGTGACGCCGGGCATGCAGATCGTCGAGCGCCACTTCGGCATGCTCGAGGTGCACGCCGACAGCCAGGCCGACGTGCGCCAGGCCGGCGCCGCCATCCTGGAGGCCCTGGAACTGACGGAGGACCAGCGGCTGCGGCCGCGGGTGGTCAGCGACCAGGTCGTGCGCCACCTCGACGACCACCAGTGCATGCTGATCAACCGCATGCGGCACGGCAACATGATCATGGCCGGCCAGACCCTCTTCATCCTCGAGTGCGAGCCGGCGGCCTACGCCGCGCTCGCGGCCAACGAGGCGGAGAAGGCGGCGCCGATCCGCCTGGTCGGACTCGGCAACAACGGTGCGGTCGGACGATTGCGTCTCGCCGGCACCGACGCCCACATCGAAGCCGCGGTCGCGGCCGTGCACCGCGCGCTGGCTGGAGTTCGCGGCCGCACGAACCAGGGGATCGACTGATGTTCCTCGGACGTGTCGTCGGCGAAGTCTGGGCCACGAAGAAGTCCGCCGATCTG
>JANOEP010000061.1:0-104682 GCA_031441465.1 bacterium
GGGGGGGGTTAATGCCAATCTCCTGGTTGTTGGTGGGTTAGGTGGGCGGGGCCCGCCATCCTGGTGGTGGGCGGCCGCTTCGCGTAAGTTGTGCCGTCGAAAATGTGTCCGGTCCGATTGATGCCTCGGGCCGGGCATGCACACCACCGACAGTTCTTTCATCCCCCCGCACTGCCCCAACCCCAACTGCCTCCGCCACAGGCAGTTGACCCCAGGCGGCTCGATCCCGACACCGCGGCGGCGTCCGGCGCGGTCCTATTCCACCATCAGTTCGTCGATGAAGATGAAGGACTCGCCGCCGGCGCCGAGGTGCCAGGCGGGGAGGGGGCCGGCGTTGACGGCGCGGAAGCGCAGGGCGCGCAGTTCGGTGCCGTCGAGAGCGAGGGCGAAGTCGTAGATGATGACGCCGTCGGTGGCGACGGGGACGTCGTGGCGGAGGCGGCCGATTTCGTGGAACGTGGTTCCATCGGTGGAGACTTCCACGATCACCTCCGGAGGCAGCACGATCCAGGAGCGGGTGTCCTGCAGAAAACCGGCGGCGACGCGCGCGACGGGGGTGGGGCGGCCGAGGTCCAGGACGGCGACGAGGTCCCGGCCCTGGTAGCCCTGCCAGGCGCCGGTGGCCCAGGCGGTCGAGCCGCGGCGGCCGTCGATGAGGGCGTCGGGGCCGCCGGCGGTGTACTGGCTGTTGGGCGTCGCTTGGACGTCGACACGCCAGTCGGTGGGGAGAGCGTCGAAGCGGGCGGTGGTCACGGGACTCCAGCGCTCGCCGTCGATGGCGACGAAGCGCAGGGTGGTCGACTCGTGCAGGCTCAAGGGTTCCTGGTAGGAACGGCCCTCGCGGGGATCCTGGTTCGGGTCGTCCGTCCAGCGGATCGTGGCGTCGGCGTCGAAGGTGGCCAGGTGGACGTCCATCGCGCCTCGGAAGCGGTCGGCGGGGGCTACGGCCCAGGGCGCCGCGAGGACGGGCGGCGAGAGGGTCGCGGTGCCGGGGCGAGCTTCGGGCGACGCGCCCCAGTCGCCGGCCTCGCCGAGGTAGAAAACCAGCTCGCCACCGCCGGCGACCTCCTCGTGCCACAGGAAGCTGCGCTCCAGCGGCCGGCCGTCGAAGGTGACGCGTTCGATCGCGCCCTCGCCCACGCGGCGTGTGGTGAAGGTGCGCCCGTCGGCGAAGCGCAGGCTCATGCGCTCGTGCAGCGGCGGGATCACGAGCCACTGGCGGGACGTCGGTGCCACGTCGTAGAGGCCGTAGGCGGCCAGCACGTACCAGCTCGACATCTGGCCGCAGTCCTCGTTGCCGATCAGGCCGTCGGGGGACGCCGCGTAGAACGAGTCGCGGATACGAGCCACGCGTTCGGCGCTGCGACCCGGCTTCCCGTTGAAATGCGACAGCCAAGCGATGTGGTGGCTGGGCTCGTTGCCGTGGGCGTACTGGCCGATAAGGCCGGTGATGTCGGCCTGGTCGCGGCCGGTCGTGGCGCTGTCGGCGGCGAAGAGGGAGTCGAGCACGGCTTCGCAGGCCGCGTCGCCGCCCAGCAGGGCCGCGTGGTCGCGCAGGTGGTGGGGCGCGGCGAAGCGGTACTGCCAGGCGTTGGCTTCCGTGTAGTTGAAGTCCACGCGGCGCGGGTCGAAGAGCTGCAGCCAGCGTCCGTTGAGGCGGGGGCGGAAGCAGCGGGACTGCGGGTCGAAGAGATGACGCCACGCCTGGGCGCGGTTCTCGAATGTGGTCACGATGTCGTCCCGTCCCAGGAACGCGGCGAAGCGCGCGATGCAGGCGTCGTCGTAGGCGTACTCCAGCGTCCGGCTGACCGATTCCATTTCCTGCTCGGCGCCGATGTGGCCGTCGCGCCGGTAGGCGGCCAGGCCGAAGCGGTCGCCCTCGGCGCTCGCCAGCATGGCCCGCAGCGCGAGGTCGGCGTCCTCGACGACGAGGCCCTTGAGGTAGGCGTCGGCGATCACCGAGACGCTGTGGTAGCCGATCATGCAGTCGGTCTCGTTCGCGGCGAGTTCCCACACCGGCAGCCGGCCGCCCTGCTCGTACTGGGCCAGCATGGTGCGCACGAAGTCGCGGGTGCGCTCCCGCTGGACCAGCGTGAACAGCGGGTGGGTCGCGCGGTAGGTGTCCCATAGCGAGAAGACGGTGTACTGGTTCCGGTCGACGGCTGCGTGGATCGCCAGGTCCAGGCCGCGGTAGCGGCCGTCGGCGTCGCTGAACAGGTTCGGGGCCAGGAAGCTGTGGTAGAGGGCGGTGGCCAGGACGGTCGTCTGCTCGGGGTCGGCGCCCTCGACGGCGAAGGGCGCCAGCTCGGTGCGCCAAGCCTCGCGCGCACGCTCGAGGGTGCCCGCGAAGTCGAACCCGGCCCACTCGGCCACGAGGTTGCGCCGGGCGCCGTCGGCGTCGACGGCCGAGATCCCCACCTGGACCATCACGTCGCCGCCGGCCAATCCGAAGGACAGGACGGCCTTGGTGAGGCGTCCGGGCGCGGCGGAGTCGCCGGCCGCGAGACGGGTCGCGGTGAAGGGTCGCGAGAAGCTGGCCCGGAAATACACCACCTGGTCGCGCGCCCAGCCCGTCGAGCGTCGGAAGCCCTCGACGGTGTGGTCGTCGACCACGCGCAGGTCCGCGTCGAGCAAGCGGTCCCGGTGCTCGAGGTCGACGATCACGTGCGCGGGTTCCCCGGCCGGGAACACGTAGCGGTGCAGGCCGGTGCGCGGGGTGGCCGTGAGTTCGACGCCGATCCCGCCGTCCCGCAGCCGCACGGCGTAGTAGCCGGCGGCGGCCTTCTCGGTCGTCTTGTCGAAGGGCGAGGCGTACCCGGCGTCGAATCCCCCGGGGTCGCCGTTCTCGAGCGAGGGTTCGCCGGTGACGGGCATCAGCAGGATGTCGCCGTAGTCGCTCACGCCGGTGCCGCTGAGGTGGGTGTGCGAGAACCCGTAGATCACGGTGTCGCTGAAGTGGTACCCGGAACAGCCGTCCCAACCGGAGAGGCGTGTGTCCGGGCCGAGCTGGACCATGCCGAAAGGCAGCGTCGGGCCGGGGAAGGTGTGGCCGTGCACTCCGGTGCCGATGAACGGGTCGATGAAGTCGACGAGTGCGGCGGCGCGCAGCGGCCCGGCCACCAGCAGGGCCAGGCACAGCGCCGCGACGCGTGTCATTCGCCGGCCGCCCGGTCCGCGAAGTGCCGGTAGAGCAGCCAGGTCGCGGCGGCGGTGATCGCGAACAGCAGGATCGGCACGCCCCAGGTCCAGAAGAAGCCGTGCAGGGGCGTGGACACGGGCAGCGGCGTGAACTCCAGGGAGGTGCCGTTCATCGGGGATCATCCTTCCGGTTCCGTTTGCGCCAGTGGTTCCAGGCCAGGGCCAGGCCCAGGAACGAGGCCAGGTAGGCGATGCTCATGCCGATCAGCATGGTGATTCCCTTGCCCATCTCAGCGTCCCCCCTCTTCCTGCCAGCGCAGGCGCTGCTCGAGCTGCTCGACGTAGGCCGCCTGCTTGGCTTCGTACTCGCTCGAGACGGCCCGCAGCTTGGGATCGATCACCCAGTAGATCACACCCGCACCGCCGAAGGCGCCCAGCAGCAGCAGCAGCCCACCCGGCTGCAGCAGCAGCAGCTTGGTCACTCCGAGCATCAACGCGGCAAAGACCAGCGGGGACAGCACCACGGCGATCCAGTCCTCGCGGGTCCACGCGTCGGCCTGTTCGGGCGTCCAGACACGGCGGATCAGGGGGCGGCGGCCCGCGGCCGGTGAAGCGCTGCTCGGCGCCGGCGCCTCGACGATCAGCCCGCGCCGCACCGCCTCGCGGTGCACCGGACCCCACCGGCCCAGCGGCCGGGTCATCACGTAGTAGCGCACCAGCTGGTCCATCTTCTCGGGGCGCGTGAGCAGGGTGACAGGCAGGAAGACCGCCGCGCCCAGGGCCATCAGCAGCCAGAACTGCAGGTAGTCCGGCAGCTCGGGCAGCACGCCGAACTCCGGCAGGATCCACACGACCAGCCAGGACATGCCGAGGTTGGCCATCCAACCGGCTAGGTAGCCCCAGGCGTTGAAGCGCCACCAGACGACCTGCAGGATGTTGGGCAGCCAGATGCCGGCCATCATCAGCCACAGCGCGAAGATCAGCCAGCGCGTGATCTCCTCCATCATCAGCCCGTAGAAGAAGGACCCGATCAGCAGCGCGAAGGTGGACCAGCGGCCGACCCAGACCAGCTGCTTCTCGCTCGCTTCGGGGCGCAGGTAGCGCTGGAAGATGTCGCGCGTGAAGTAGAGTGCGCCCAGGTTCAGGTGGCTGGAGATGGTCGAGAGGTGGATGGCCAGGATGGCGCCGAAGAACACGCCCACCATGCCGACGGGCAGCAGCTCGAAGCCCATGCGGAACCAGCCCAGCTCGTACTGCGCGGCATCGGTGAGGTGCGGCAGCATCGAGAAGAAGGCGAGGATGCCCGCGGCCCAGAACCCGTTGCGGATCAGGGTGACGGCGCCGCCGGCCCACAGCCCGTAGGTCGCGTCGCGCACCGTCTTGGCCGACTGGATGCGCTGGGCTTCGACGTACCAGTCGATGCTCGTGCCCATCCCGAAGCCGCCGATCACCGAGATCACCAGCATGGTCAGCCACCAGGCGATGGGGAAGTCGCCGGTGAACCACCCGGTGAAGGCGAAGGCGTCCAGCCGCCACTGCTGGCCGAGCGCCACGATGTTCGAGGTCACGGCCTCCGGCCCGCCCGCGGCGGCCAGGCCCACGAACGTCACCAGGAAGATGGCGAAGATCGCGACGATCCCCTGCAGGAAGTCGCCCATCACCACGCCCCAGTAGCCGGCGGCCAGCGTGTAGAAGGCGGTGATCACGCTCGGCAGCACCAGGCCCACCCACACCGGCCAGCCGAAGGCCAGAGCGCAGACCTTGCCCATGGCGATGCCCACCCAGCCGAGGATGAACATGTTCATGAACACCTGCCAGCCCGCCATCCAGCCCCGCAGCAGCTCGGCGCCCAGCCCGCCGAAGCGCTGGGTCTGCCACTCCGCCTGCGTGTAGGCCAGCGAGCGGCGGAAGATGCGCGCCGAGACGAAGGCGCCGATGGCGGTCCAGGCCGTGAAGAAGGTGTACCAGAGGCCGCGCAAACCGTTGGCGTAGATGACGCCGGCGATCCACATCGGCGTGTCGGTGGCGGTGTGGGTGCTGAACACCGAGGCGGCCGGCAGCCACCAAGGGAGCCCCCGTCCGGCGAGGAAGAAGTCGCTCTCGGAGCGGCGCCCCAGGCGGTAGAAGAAGAAGGCCCCGCCCACCATCAGCAGCAGGTACGCGGCCGCCCAGAAGATGTCCAGGTTGGTGAAGTGTCCCACGTGACCACCTTAGCCCGGGGCTGGAAAGAGGGGATAAGACGTTGCGCGGCCCGGAGTATACCCGCGTCCCCGGCGGCGGGGAAGGCCGATCCGCGCTGCCGTCCCGCGACGGGAAGCTGGCGGAAATCCCCCCGAACCCCCATCATCCCCCTATGTTCGAGTACCAGCAGCACCGCCGTTATTTCGCCCAGTGCGCGCAGGGTCTGGAAGACCTGCTCGTCGAGGAGCTGCGCGAACTGGGAGCCGAGCCGGAGACGCCCGGCCGCCAGGGCGTGGGCTTCCTGGCCGATCAGGCGGCGCTCTACCGCACGGTGTACCGCACGCGGCTGGCGGCCCGCGTGCTGGCGCCGCTGATCACCTTCGACTGCCACAGCGACCGCTACCTCTACGCGACTGCCCGCAAGCTGGACTGGGACGTCCTGCTCACGCCCGCGACCACCTTCGCCGTGGACGCCACCGTCTCGCAGAGCAACCTCGATCACTCCCAGTTCGCGGCCCAGCGTCTCAAGGACGCCATCGTCGACCACTTCCGCGAGTCGACGGGCAGCCGTCCGAGCGTGGACCGCCGCGCGCCGCAGCTGCTGCTGAACCTGCACGTGCGCCAGAACCGCGCCGTGATCAGCCTGGACCTCGGCGGCGGAGCCCTGCACCGCCGCGGCTACCGCACCGAGGCGGGGGAGGCCCCGCTGCAGGAGACGCTCGCCGCGGCGATCGTGCGCCTCAGCGGCTGGGACGGCGAGGGTCCCCTGCACGACCCGATGTGCGGCTCGGGCACGCTGCTGGCCGAGGCCTGGTTGTCGGCTTCGCGCATCCCGGCGGGTTGGCTGCGCGCGCAACTGGCGCCGCCCTGGGCGCTGCTGCCGGACTTCGACGAGCAGGTGTGGGTCGAAGTGCGGCGCGAGGCGGCGGCGATGCGGCGCAAGCTGGAGCCCGGACTGATCGGCGGCGCCGACCTCGACCGCGACGTCGTGAAGACAGCCCGCACCAACCTGGCGAAGCTGCCCGGCGGTGCAGCGATCGGGCTGGGCGTCGCCGACGCGCGCAACCTCGCCCTGCCGTCCGGCGCCACGGTCCTGACCAACCCGCCCTACGGCGTGCGGCTCGGTCAGCGGCGGGAGGTCGAGGCGCTGTACAAGGCCTTCGGGGATACGCTGAAGCGCCGCTGCTCCGGCACGACGGCCTGGATCCTCTGCGGGGACACGGCGCTGGTCGGGCACTTGGGGCTGCGGCCCGCGAAGCGGGTGCCGCTGTGGAACGGGGGGATCGAGTGCCGGCTGGTGCGGCTGGATCTCTTCGCCGGCTTCCGCAAGACGGACGAGACACAAGTGACGTGAAGAAGACGGCGTCCGGGTGCTGCCGCGCAGTGATCGTCGGCTAGAAGAACGCCTTCGCCACCTTCAAGATCCCCTGCTTCCAAGGCACCCGATGCGAAACCCCTGACCGCCCCTCGAACTCCGCCAGGTGCTCCAGGTACCACCGGTAGTTCCTCACCAGCGCCTGCTTGTTCGAATACTTGGGGTCGAACCCCAGCACCCGCTCCGCCTTCCCGATCGCGACGAAGGAGTCCTCGCTGGCGGTCTCGTAGACCCACTTGTAGAGCGGCGACAGTTTCAGCGCCTCCAGCAGCCGCAAGGTCGCGATGACCGGCCCGGCCGGAAACCCGCGGATCTTCTTGCCGAACCCCGCCTCGTCCAGCACCGCCTGGTAGTCCTCGCGCATGGTCGTGAATTCGCGGGCGCCCAGGTTGAAGACGTCGTCGACCTTGTCGCGCGGGCCGGTCAGGCAGAGGTGGATGCCCTGGCAGATGTCCTCGACGTCGGCGAGCTGGTAGCGGTTGCGGCCGTCGCCGATCATCGGGAAGCCCTTGCCGTCCTTGGCCCAGTCGTAGAAGAGGGCGAAGACGCCCAGCCGCTCCGGCCCGATGAAGGACTTCGGGCGCACGATCGGCACGCACAGGCCGCGCGCGCGGAACCCGGCGCAGACCTGCTCGGCCTCGACCTTGCTCTCGCCGTAGGGACCCACACCGTGCAGTTGGTCGTCCTCGAGCAGCGGGTGGTGGTCGGGGATGCCGTAGACGGCGGTCGAGGAAACGTGCACGACGCGCTCGCAGCCCGCGTCCAGCGCGGCCTGCAGGACGGTGCGGGTGCCGTCGAGGTCGGTCGAGCGGATCGTCTCGCGCGAGTAGAGGGGCAGCGCGGCGGCGGCGTGGACGACCTGCGTGCAGCCGGCGAGCGCGCGGTCCACGTCGGCGCGGTCGCGGATGTCGCCGTCGACGACGTGCACGCGGGGGTCGTCGCGCTCGGGGTAGTCGAAGGGGGCGATGTCCAGCGAGGCCACCTCGTAGCCGCGCGCGAGCAGGTAGCGCACCATGTTGATGCCTAAAAATCCGGCGCCGCCGGTGACGAGGCAGCGCGGCTGCGTACCCGATCCGTGATTCATGATGTCGTCCTCGCTCGGGGTTCTGTCCTGGAACGCGCGGTCGAACATAGGCGGCGCGACGGGACGGCGCCAGTCCGCAAACGTCCGCTGACTAGCCCATGCGCCCGGCCACCAGCACCACCCCGGCGACGATCAGCAGCAGGCCCAGCCCCTGCACCAGGTCGAGGCTCTCCCCGAGCCAGAGCGCCGAGGCCGACACGACGATCAGGAATCCGGCCGAGGTCATGATCGGGTAGGCGAGGGACACCGGGACTCGGCTCAGCACGTAGGCGTAGCTCACGACGTTCACCGCGAACAGGGCGATGCCGCCCGCCACCAGGGGATTCAGCAGGATCTGGCGCAGGGCGCCGACGGGGTCGGCGAGGTCGACCGGCCGGTCGCGCATGCCGGCGCGGATCAGCAGGTTGGCGGCGGCGTTGGCGCTCAGGGCCAGGATCAAGGCCAGGACGTGCGGCTTCATGGTCCTCCGGGGGTTGGCGGCCGCCGCAGATCATAGCATCCGATCCGGCGGAACGCACGCCCGGCCCGCGCGGTGAATGTCCGCTGGCGTTCCCCGCTGTTCGACACTAGGTTTCCCCCCCATGACGCCAACCCACCACACACCCGGCCTGCTGGACGCCCGCGGCGTCGCCGTCGTTCCCGGACCCTACCACCGCGTGGCCTCGCTGGTGCCGTGCCTGACCGACACCGTGTTCGGCCTCGGTCGCGGCGGCAGTCTGGTGGCGCGCACCGCCTACTGCGAGGAGCCGCGCGGCCTGGTGGCGGGCATCCCCGCCTGCGGCGGTACCAAGAACCCGCGCCTCGACGCCATCCTCGCGCAGCGTCCGGACCTCGTCCTGGCCTGCCTCGAGGAGAACAAGACCGCGCATCTGGACGCGCTTGCCGCGGCGGGCGTGCCTGTGTTCGCGGTGATGCCGCGCAGTCTGGACGACGTCGATGCGCTCCTGAAGGATTTCGGCATCCTGCTCGACGCGTCGGAAGCCGCGCAGACGGCGCGCGCGGCCCTGGCTGCCGCCCGCGCCGACGTCGCGGCCGCGCGGGGAGGGCGGCAGCCCATTGCCGCGGCGACCCTGATCTGGAAGGATCCCTGGATGGCCGCGGGCGGCGGCACCTACATCGACGCGGTCATGGCCGAAGTCGGCCTGCGCAATGTCTACGCCGGCCACGAGGACTACCCGGACACGACCCTGGACGAGCTGGCGGTCCTCGCCCCCTCCCTGGTCCTGTTGCCCGAAGAGCCCTACCACTTCACCAAGCGCGATGCCGCCGCCGTCGCCGAGACCCTGCTGCTGACCGGGTCCGAGCGCTGCCCCCGCGTGCCCGGCAAGCTGCTGAGCTGGTACGGGACCCGCACGGCGGGTTCGCTGCGAGAATTGCTGCGACTGCTGGACCGCCTCGCCCCTGCCGCTCCCGCTTCCCGGTGAACTGATCGCCGGCGGAGGTCACCCGTGCATTGGACCGAAATCCTCGGCTACGCGGCCTCGGTGCTCGTGGCGGTCTCGCTGACCATGGGTTCGCTCGTCAAGCTGCGGGTGTTCAACCTGATCGGCGCCGTCCTGTTCGCCGCCTACGGCGCCCTGCTGGGCGTCTGGCCGGTGCTGCTGGTGAACGGCTTCATCGCCGTGGTGAACGTGGTTTACCTGGCGCAGTTGCTCAACCGTCGCCCGGACTACTTCCAGCTCATGCCGATGCGGGACCGCGACAACCCCTTCCTGCGCCGCTTCCTCGAGTTCCACGCGCCGGACGTGCGCCGCTACTTCCCGAAGTTCGACCTCGACCGCCTGCAGAACCCGACGATCGTCTTCATCCTGCGCAACATGGTGCCGGTGGGGGTGCTGGTCTGCTCGCCGGACACGCCGGGCACGCTGCGGATCGACCTGGACTACGTCCTGCCTCCCTGGCGGGACCTGCGGTGCGCCCGCTACTTCTATCGTGAGTGGGGTCCGGTCCTGGCCGAAAACGGCTTCCGCCGCTTCGTGGCGCACACGGAAGCCGGCCTGCACCGCAACTACCTGCGCCGGATGGGCTACCGGCCGGACGGGGAACGGGGGGAAGGCTGGTATGCACGCCCTGTCCAGGAACCCTGATCACCTATGGTTACTTGATGTTAATTGTCAATAAATCATGAAGATGCGATGGTTATGTCTTGATTTTCCGCCCCCCGGGTTCCTCTATTTGATCGTCTCTAGTTGATGTGGTTAAAACAGGACGGTCCACACATGAAGCGAAGCCTGTTATCCGCCGGCGCCACCCTCCTGCTGGCGGTGTTGCTGCTCGTTCCAGCCGGTCCGGCCCTCGCCTTGACGGCGGCCGACTGCGCCGATTGTCACACCGGTTCCGGCGGCGACCCCGCCGAGGTCAACGCCGAGTCCATGGCCGGCAGCGTCCACGACGGTTTCGAGTGCACGGACTGCCATGCCGGCATCACGGAACTGCCCCACGACACCCTGTCGCCGGTCGACTGCGGCAGTTGCCACGGGGACGAGGCGGCCACCTACCAGGTCCACGGCCGCGGCGTGGTCGGCAAGTCGCCCTACATCCCGTTCTGCAAGGACTGCCACGGCACGCACGACATCCTGCCCTCGTCCGACCGGCACGCCCTGACCAACCCGATGAACCTGCCGGCGACCTGCGGCAAGTGCCACGAGGATTCGACCCTCGTCGCCGAAATCAACGTCAAGTTCAAGCACCCGATCCGCGTGTACAGCCAGAGCGTGCACGGCCGGGCGACGGCCGGCGGCATCCACCAGGCGGCGAGCTGCAATGACTGCCACAGCACCGGCGGCACCGCCCACATGATCCTGCCGCCGAGCGACATGCGCTCGACCATCGCCCACTTCAACATCCCGACCACCTGCGGCAAGTGCCACGGCGCCATCTCGCAGGACTACTGGGAGGGCATCCACGGCCAGATCACCGCCCGCGGCGAGGTGGACACGCCGGTCTGCACCACCTGCCACGGCGAGCACGGCATCCTGCCCACCGACGACCCGCGCTCTCCCGTGAGCCCCAACCGCATGGCCGAGGCGACCTGCACGCCCTGCCACGAGTCGGCGACCCTGAACGAGAAGTACGACCTGCCGACCGGCCGCCTGCAGTCGTTCGTGGACTCCTACCACGGGCTGAAGAGCAAGGCCGGCGACAAGCTGGTGGCGAACTGCGCCTCCTGCCACGGTGCCCACCTGATCCTGCCTTCGGCCGACCCGCGCTCCTCGGTCAACCAGGCCAACCTGCAGAAGACCTGCGGCCACTGCCACGCGGGCATCACCGCCGACGTCGCCAACCAGTCGATCCACGAGTCCGCCACCGGCCACCGGTCGGGTGTGGCCCACATCGTCCAGGTCCTTTACATCACGCTGATCGCGCTGGTGATCGGCGGCATGACGCTGCACTGGCTGATCGACCTGATCCGCCAGATCTACCGCGTGATCCACGAGAAGCCCCAGGTCCGCCGCATGGATCCCAACGAGGTGTTCCAGCACACGGTGCTGGCCGTCTCCTTCACCACGCTGGTGGTCACCGGCTTCTCGCTGCGGTTCTACGATTCGTGGTGGAGTTCGCTGCTCTTCGGCCGCGAGGGCGGTTACGCCGTGCGCGGCTACATCCACCGCGGCGCCGCCGTGGTGATGATCCTGGGCGCCGTCTACCACGCGTTCTACCTGCTGACGCCCCGCGGGCGCGAGTTCCTGCGCGGCATGATGCCCAACTGGAACGATGCAAAGCAGCTGCTGCAGCGCACGAAGTACAACCTCGGCCTCAGCCGGGAAACGCCGCAGTTCGGCCGCTTCACCTACGTGGAGAAGGCCGAGTACTGGGCCCTGATCTGGGGCACGGTCGTGATGGCGTTGACCGGCTTCGCGCTCTGGTTCGACAACACCGTCACGCACTGGTTCCCCAAGGGCACGATGGACGTCATCCTCGTGGTCCACTACTACGAGGCCTGGCTGGCGTTCCTGGCCATCCTGATCTGGCACATGTACTCGACGGTCTTCATGCCGGGCGTCTACCCGATGAACCCGTCATGGATCACCGGCCTGATGCCGCAGCGCATGTTCGAGCACGAGCACCCCGCGGTCGAGCTGGTCGAGCATCGCCACACGGTGCGCACGCGGGTGCCGGCCGACGAGCCGCTCATGGACGGGCGCGAGAAGGTGCAGCCCGGCACCCCGCGGCGCGACGGGCCGACGGAGCCGCCGCTGGTGTGAGCCGCGTCTGCGGCTGGTTGTGGACAAGAAGAAGCGGCCCCCGCAACTGCGGGGGCCGCTTCGCTGTCCGTCCGGTCCCGGCGACCGGCGATCGCTGGTCCGCGATTACTTCGCGGCGGCCTCGGGCACCGGGTGCTTGATCAGGGCCCACATCTTGTCGTAGTCGAAAGCCTTGAAGGTCGGGCTCCCGGTGTTGTGGCACTTCACGCAGGTCTCCTTGCCGCCCATCTTCATGCCGGCGGCCATCGCGGCGGCGTGATCCTCCATGACGGCCTTGGACTTGTACTCGGAGCCGGCGCCGTGGCAGGCCTCGCAGCCCACGCCCTCCTCGGGCACCCACTTCGTGGCGGCCTCGAGCGCCACGCCCAGGAAGCCCTTCGTGGTGTGGCACTTCAGGCAGGCGGCCTCTTCCCAGGGATTGCCCAGGCCCTTCTCCTTGGCGATGGCGATGGCCGCGGCGCCCTTCAGGGTGGCGAAGGCGCCGGCGTGCGCCGACTCGGTCCAGATCTTCGCCTGGTCGCCGGTCTTGACCTTGTGGCACATCACGCACTTGGGAGCGCCGATGATGGTGGGCTCGGCAGCCTGGGCGAGCGCGGCGCAGACCACCGTGAGCGCGACCAGGACCAACAGGGACTTCTTCATGCTTCCTCCTTGCCGTGTGAATCGGCCGGATCAGTGTCGGAACCCCGGCCGGAAAACGTTCGGGTGACGTCGCCGCTCCCGATGGCCCGAATGTAAACGATCGATCCGGGCCGCCCCAAATAAAAAAGAGGTTCCCCGGGCCGTGATTCGCGTATCGAGAAAGAGAATCAAGACGCGAACCCAAGGCTGGGATGATCTTTGATATTCTGCTAGACTGATTGGAGTTCCCGTTCAGCGTGCCCGTCGCGAATTACAACCGGAGTCGAATTGTCCCGCATCCAGGAGAACACCCGATGATCAAGTGCCCGGTCTTCGCCTGTATCTGCTTGCTCCTGTTGCCGCTTGCGGTGCAGGCCGAGCCCCAGTTCGCCTGGTCGTCGCTGCTGGACAGCGGCGCCGCGCTGGACGACAACGGTGCGGTCGTGGTCGGCCACATTTCGGGCGACGCCGTGGTGGCCGGCGTCAGCCACGACGGCATCGACGGTTCGGACATCCTCGTGCGGCGCCTGTCGGCCGCGGACGGCGGCCAGGTCTGGTCGCGCCGCATCCCGTCGTTCGACACCTCGTCCATGTCGGTCACCGACCTGGCGTGGGACCAGGCGGGTGACTTGATCGTGGCCGGGCATGTCCTGGGCTGCGTGGGGTGAGGCCATGGTGACGACATCGTCGTGCTGAAGCTCGACGATGCGACCGGGGAGGTTCTCTGGTCCCAGCTGTACGCCTCGCCGAACGCCGAAAACGATTCCGCCTACGCCCTGGCCCTGAACGGATCCGGGGACATCTTCATCGCCGGCCGCGTCAACGTCGCGGGCCGGCTGGACGAGATCGCGCTGCTGAAGTTCGCCAACGTCGACGGCGAACTGCTCTGGACGGCCTTCGACGGCGGCGCCGCCCGTCTCGATGACCGCGCTCTGGACGTGGCCGTCGGTCCCGACGGCGATCCCGTGGTGACCGGCCTGATCCAGAACGCCAACGGCACGGCTTCGCTGCTGACCGCCAAGTACGCCACCGCCGACGGCAGTCCGGTGTGGGCCGTCCTGACGACCGGATTGGTCAACGACGCCAGCGGCGACGGCTGGCTCGGCGTCGACGCCGCCGGCGACGTGCTGGTCGCCGGCAAGGCCTGGCATGCCTCGACCTCGTACGACGTGCTCTGCGCCAAACTCGACGGCGATGACGGGCAGCAGCTCTGGCGCGTGGACTGGACCAACGGCACCCGCTCGGACGACCCCGGCGGCATGCTCGTGGACGCGGCCGGCGACCTGGTCGTGGTCGGCGTCACCGGCGGCGACTACCTGACGGTCAAGCTGAGCGGGGCCAACGGCTCGCGGCGGTGGCTGTCGACCTACAACGGCCCGCAGGGCTGGTACGACGTGGCCAACGGCGCGGCGTTCGGCTCCGGCGGCGAGATCCTGGTCACCGGCTTCAGCGACGGCACCGGCACCAGCTGGGACGTCGCGACGCTCGGCTACGACCCGGCCACCGGCGCCCAGCGCTGGGTGCGGCGCTACGACGGCCCGGCCCACCTGACCGACGAAGCCCGGAGCCTCGTGCTCGCGCCCGGCGGCTCCCTGTACGTGACCGGCTACGCCTACGGCGACGCGACCAGCATGGACCAGGTGGTGCTGGCGTATTCCCATCCCGACCTGACGGACGCCGGCGACCTGCCCCCCGCACCGGAGCCGTTGGCGGTATACCCCAATCCCTTCAATCCGTCGACGGTCGTGACGTACCGGCTCGAGGCGGCGGCGGCGGTGACGCTCGCGGTCCACGACCTCGCGGGTCGGCTGGTCGCCGTGATCGACGGCGGGCGGCGCGATGCGGGATGGCATCGGGCGAGTTGGGACGGTCGAGACGAACGGGGCCGAGCCGCGACGAGCGGCACTTACTTCCTGCTTCTGACGACAGAAGACGGGTTCAGGCAGACCAGAACATTGACGTTGTTGAGATGAAGCAGGGAGATGATCGCCGCGGGTAATGCCATGCCCGAGAGGTTGACGGCGGGGACGTTAGCACGTGTCCGCCGGGCGAGCTGTTATCCAGAAAACAAGCGCCCGGCAACCGCCCACGCGCCAGATGCTGCTCCCATTGTCTGACAGTTACCCCCTACCGCGAGGCCACAGTCAGCCGCAGGCTCACTGTGGTTGTTGCGTTCGATGACGCATTATTTAATATAAGACCATTATCGTAGCGTTAAGTGGTTATCATTTGTACAATCGGTCCAGGACAGGCAGGACCGTGAATCGAGCATTGAAAGGGCAGGTTCAGGCTCGAAGAGATGTGCATGGGAATCTCGATCCAGCGAGCTGGAGACGGAAGAAATTCAACTCACGTTTCATCTGGCTTCATGAGTGAAAGGTGCAGTGTTCAATGAGAACCCGACATCTGGTGCTGATCGTTTGTGCTTTGTTTGGAGTTGGGATCGCCCATGCTAATGATCCGGTCACCTTTTCCTGGCGCTACTACCGCCCCGGCAACACCGGTATCCAGGGCGACTACAACGAATCGATCTGGATCGACGCCGACAACGATCCATGGATCGCCGGCTACAACCCGGTCGCCGAAGAGGGTGGCGTTGCCAAGTTCGTCCAGGCTGATCATCGCTGGATCAATGTTTCCAACATCGATTACCCGGTGTTCGGGAGTGCCAACGACGTCGGCACCAGCCGAGTAACCGACATGGTCGCCGATGGACTGGGAAACCTGTGGCTCGGCACCTGGCGTGGCGTGCTGCGCATGAATCTCGCGGTCGGGCCGAGTTCACTCGTGATGTTCGGCCCCGGGAACTCGGCCCTTCCGGGCGGGATCACGGCAGACATCACGCGCGCGCCGGACGGGTCGATCTGGATCTCCGCAGGATCCACAGACTGGGCTGGCGGCGGCTTGACCCGATACGATCCCGCAACCAACGAGTGGTCGCATATCGACGGACATGGCGGACTCAAAATCGCGACCCAACCCAAACCCGGGGGCGGCTACTACCTTTGGTCTTCCGGCGAGGGATTTACCCCGATGGAGCGGTGGGACAGTTCCACGCAGACCTGGAACAGCTACCCGGCCACTTCGGGCAACCCGTCACACCTGATTTCGCTCGACTCGGCCGATGACGCCGGCAACGTCTGGATGCAACGGTGGATCGGGGTTCAGGGCGAGGAAACCCTTGATTGCCTCCGCCCGGACGGTACCTGGGTCACGCCGCCGCTGCCGCCGGTGCACCCGCAGATCGTGGCCGCCGGGGCGCGGGCGTTCGGCACGATGCAGGCCCTCATGGTGAACGGGTACGGGCGTCTTTACCGCTTCAACGGCACCTCGTGGACCGACCTGGGACCGGAGCCGTACAGCGGGTTCATCCAGGATCTGGACATCGACGCCGCGGGCAACATCTGGTTGTGCGGCACGGGCACGGGCGGAGCATTCCGGCGCGACGCCGTTACCGGCATTTGGCAGCGCTACCGCGTCACCAACACCAGCCAGTTCGATTTTTTCAACAATGACGTCGCCATCGACCCGTATACGGGCGATGTCTACGCGTGCGCCAATGCCTCAGCGGATTTCGGGGGCATGGTCAAGTTCGACGGGACTCGGTGGACCGGGTTCGTCAACGATGCGGGCTATGGGTTGACCGGACCGTGGCCTTGGCCGGGAGCACCTCAAAGTGAGGCCGTCTACGTTCGCCCGTCCAATGGTCACGTCGTGGCCAACCCGATCAATCAATTCACGCACGAGTTCGACGGGACTACGTGGACCGATATCCCCGGCGGACCGGACCAGATGAAGCAATACGTTGAAGACTCGCTCGGTCGGTTGTGGGGCATCGGTCACTACGGTGGCTTGGGGTTCTTTGAAAACGGCGGCTACACCACCGTCGGCGCCGGCGTCGGAACCAGTTATCTCCGACGCGATCCGGATCGCGTCGGAACGATCTGGTGCACTGCCGACCTGGAAATCCTGCGCACCGACGGAGCTTACAGCTTCTCACGCACGATCGAGGACTTTCCTGGTCCAGCGAGTGTCGGTTCATCCTTCCGTGGTCTTGCCGTCGATCACAACGGCATCGCCTGGGTCGGCACTGCGGCTTTCCAGAGCACGGGAAGCACGCTCATCCGACTCGACGCCAACACCGGCACCTACCAGATATGGGAACACGATCTTGGTTGGCCCTTCCCTGGTGAGCATGTTTACCCCGTGACAGTCACGCCCGATGGACGGGTGTGGATGACCTACGATAGTGAGTATCCGTCAACCGACGCCGGATTGTTGTGGTGGGATGGCACAAACATCGGTGTTTTTCCCGCACCGCCCAACGGCGGATGGCAGTGGGGTGGGCTGCCGCACGCGGGGATCCTGGATCTGGAGGTCAAAGTTGTCCCGGGCGGCTACGAACTGTGGATGAGCTGCATCAGCCGCGGGCTCGCGGTACTGGAAGTGCAGGTGCCAAATCCGACCGCGATCGGTTCGGGTGAAGTTCCCGCTGAATTGGCACTGCAGTCGAACTATCCGAATCCCTTCAACCCCCGCACGATGATCCACTTCACACTCGACCGCGAGCAGCAGGCCGACCTCACGCTGTTTGACGCGCGGGGTCGCCGGGTGCGCACGCTCCTGCACGGCCCCGCGAGTGTGGGCGGGCATGCGGTAGCCTGGGACGGGCTCGATGAAAACGGCCACGCCTGCGCGGCGGGTGTGTACCTGGCGCGGCTCCGTGGCGAAACGGCCGCCGCGACCGCTAAGCTGATGCTGGTGCGATGAAGGGTATCAGCATTCGACCCGACGACGCCCCGTCTGGTAAGGCGGGGCGTCGTCGGGTAAAAGAAGGGGCTGTACGAGGCCAGGATCTATTTTACCAGGGTCACGGTCCGGGAGCGTGCGCCATCCGGTGTCTCGAGTCGGACCAGGTAGGAACCCGCGGCCGCCGGCCTCCCATTCTCGTCGCTGCCGTCCCACTCCGCCCGGTGCGCCCCCGCCGGCAGGTCGCCCAGGTGCAGGCTGCGCACGCTACGGCCGTCGAGGCCGAAGACACGCAGGGTGGCGGAACCCGCCGTGGCCAGTTCGAACGCGATCACGGTGCGGGGATTGAACGGGTTGGGGAACGGCGCCAGCAACCTCGGCCCGGGACCGGCGACATCGTTCCCCACGCCCACGCTCAGATCCGGCTGGACGTGCACGATCCCGGTCATGCCCATGAGCAGGTGGGGGCGGCAGAAGTAGGGCACGTCGCCGGCGACGGCGAAGACGTACTGGAAAGACGGATTGGCCAAGTTGAGCGGCGCGTCGAACAGCGTGCCCACGTTGGGGTCCGCCGTCCCGGTGCCGTTGGTGACGGTGTGGGAGAGGCTGGTGCGCACCCAGCGTACGGTGTCGCCTTCGGTGACGGTGATGTTGTTGGGAACGAACGTCGTGCCGCTCTGCTGGACGACGAAGACGGCCGCCGCAGCGGGCATGGCGACGGCGAGGGTCGCGGCAGCGACCAGGACGCGGATCCGGGATTTCATGAGGTACTCCTTCGTGGCCCGCCGGGGCGGTGAGGTTGCGTGTGGGGACACGATCGCGAGTCTTCCTCAATGTAACACGATTGAGGATGAATATGGTATCCAATCGCAGAAATGATCAATACTGATTGATATTCAACAAGTTACAAGAGTAGGGGCGCCGGGTGGATCCCGGCGCCCCGCCCTGATCGCAATGTCGACCACGCTCAACGCTTGACGATCTTCACGTCCCCGCTGAACACCGAAATGCCGATGCGGGCGCCGCCCTTGCCCTCGGTGAAGCGCAGCTCGCGGCCGGGCGCGTGCTTGCTGGTGCGCTCCGCCTTGTGGCCGTAGCCGTCCTGGATGTCGCCGCTGAAGGCGGAGATGTCGAACGTCGCATCGATCTTCGCGGGCAGGCGCAGGATCGCGTCGCCGCTGTGCGTGTCGATCTTCCAACTCGCGCCGTCCACCGGATCGGCGGTGAGGATCAGCTGGCCCGACACCGCGTTGAACTCGAAATCGCGCAGGGCGCCGGTCTCGATGCGGGCGTCGCCGCTGACGGTGGCGATCTCGAGGTCGTCGAGTTTGCCGCGCGCGCGCACGTCGCCGCTGACGGTGTCGACCTCCAGGCGGGCGGTGGTGATCTCGGCGTCCACGTCGCCGCTGACGGTCGCGAGGGAGGCCGATGCCGGCTCTCCGCGCAGGGTCAGCTCGCCGCTCACGGTCGACACCGTCACCGAACCCACGAGCTCGCCCACCGTCACGTCGCAGCTGACGCCGACGGCTTCCAGCGCGCAGCGCCGCGGGACGCGCAGGGTGAGGCGGGTGCCGTCGGTCGGGCCCTTGAGGTTGCGCTTGTACTTCACCTCGATGGACAGCGCCTGGCGGTCGCCTTCGATCTCGAGCTTCTCGACCTTGGCGTCCAGCACGCCCTCGAGCCGGACCTCGTCGCGGTCCCAGCCGGCGATCTCGAGGGTTCCGGCCAGGTTGTTGATCGAGACCGACGCGGTGGGATCGGCGGGGCGGGATTCGTCGACCTTCCTGGTCTGGGCGCCGGCGGTGGTCGCGGCGAGCGCGACGGCCAGGCCGAGCAGGGCGGTGAGTGCGGTGCGGGTCTTCATGTCGTCCTCCTTCTCTACGATTGGGCCACCCGGCTCACGAGCCGTTGCAGCAGGTCGAGTTTGCGGTGGTAGCCGGCAGCGAGGCCGGGAGTCAGGGACGGGTCGCGGCGGGCCTGGCGCAGCGCGCGCCGGGTCTCGCCGATGGCCTCGTCGATCGCGGCGAAGCCGCTGTCCAGTTCGTCGCGATCCGCGGCGGACAGATCCTCGCTGGTCTGCTTCATGGCGGACTTCGAGGCATCGTGCAGCAGCGTGTAGCCGTCGCCCAGGACTTCGCCGAGGTCCGCGGTCCTGTGGCTGCGGTCCAGCAGCCGAGGCAACGCGATGGCCAGGACGAGCACGGCCGCCAGCGCCAGGGCCCGCCGCGGTTGCCGCAGCGACATCACGGCGGCAGGGAGGACGGGATTCTCCCGCCTCGGGGGCGCTTCCTCGCTCAGTCGCGCGGCGACCCCGGGCCAGAGGTCGCGCCCGGGAGCGATCTCGCGGGGCAACGCCGCCGCATCCCGCTGCAGCCGTTGTAGGTCGGCCCAGTTGTCCGCGCAGGCGGGGCAGGAGTCGAGGTGGCGCTGCAGGGCGACGGCGGCGGCGGCGTCCAGTTCGCCGTCCAGCAGGTCCTGCAGCCGGTCGGTTTGAGCGCAGGGTGTCGTCATGACAGCATCTCCTTGAGTCGAGCCCGGGCGCGGTGGAGCTGGGCCTTGACCGTGCCCGTCGCCGTGCCCGTCAGCGCGGCCACTTCCGTCAGTCGGTAACCCTCGATCTCGAACAGCACGAACGCGGTGCGGGCGCCTGGCGGCAGCGCGGCCACGGCGCGCTCGAGGTCCCAGGCCATGCCGGGCGGCGCCGGAACGACCCTCAACCCGGGGTCGAGCGCCGCGTCCTGCAGGGCGCCGATGTCGTCGTGCCGGCCCTCCCGTCGCTGGAACTCCCGGCGGCGGTCCAGCGCGGCGTTGACCGCGAGCCGGTGCAGCCAGGTGCCCAGGGTGCTGTCGCCGCGGAAACCGGCCAGCCCGCGCCAGGCCCGCACGAAGGCGTCCTGCACCGCGGCCTCGGCCTCGTTCGCATCGCCGGTCAGGCGCAGGCATACCGCGTACATCCGGCCGACGTGCTGCCGGTAGATCCGCTCGAAGGCGTCCCGGTCGCCTTGCCGGGTCCGCGAGACCAAGGAGGTCGCCTCGGTTTCGGTCCGGTCTGCGGGTGAGGGCAGGGGCTGCATCGGATCCTCCGGTCGGGACATGGTGCTCCTTGGACGGCGGGGGCGCTGGGAAGGATTACGCCTCGCCCCGGGGATTGTGTCCGAACGGAGGGGATTAAAAAAGGGAAACCGGCCGGGCCGGTTTCCCTGGCGGAGGATCGGGCGGGCTTATTCGGCGGCCTTGATGGACAGGCCCTTGCCCGAGAAGACCACGTGGGGCTCCATGCCCTCGGCCTGCATCATGTTGTTGGCGTTGATCTCCCAGATGCAGGTGCGCCCCTCGACGCGGTGGGCATTGCTCTCGATGACGTCGCCGGGCAGCGTGATGGCCATGGCCATGGTCATCTCAGAAATGTGCGCCATGAGGCGGCCCATCAGCTCCATGGACTTCGTGGCGTTCTGCATGGCGGCGTTCATGTCCGCCTGCGCGTCCTCCTTCGCGGATTCGTCCAGCGCGGGCTTCTGGACCTGGTAGGAGGAGAGCAGGTAGTCGTCGCCGTTCTTGGTGATCTTGATGCCGCCGCCGCCGAAAGAGCCGCCGATGGCCTCGGAGAGCGACATCAGATCCGGGTAGCTGAGCTTCATTTCGACGTTGCGGCGGCCGTTCTGGACGTCGTTGGTGTACGCGACGAGCTTGACGCCGTGCTTGCCGATCTTCTTGGTGAACTCGTCACGGTCGAAGTTGGCGAAGTCGGGGGCGTCGTCCATCTCCTTGGCCATGTCGCCGCCCAGCGCGTCCATCTCGGCGAGGGTCTGCTCCACTTCCTGGGAGACCGAATAGGTCATGGTGTAGGTGCCGCTGCCGTCCTTGGCGATGTCGGTCGCCATCTTGACCTGCACGCAGCCGGCCAGGGCCGCGATGAGGACCGCGAGTCCCAAGAGCACGAGCTTCTTCATGTTCGTTCCTTCCTCTGCTCCGGCCGTGGCCGGGTCGTGACGGTGCGGCGGGCGGTTGCGGCGCCGGCGGCGAAGTATGCGCCATCGGCCCTGCGAGATCAAGCGCCCGCGGGAAACGGTCAGGGCTCGCCGCGCCAGCCGTCGGGCAGCGCGTCCGGCGGCAGCAGCGCCTGCGGGCGGCCGCGCGATTCCCCGACCAGGCGCAGGAATTCCAGGCCGGGGTCGACGGGCGCGGGGAGCGCCGCCGACGCGCCGCGCGGCCACGGCAACGTCAGATTCAACGCCATTCCGGGCAGGGGGAATCCCAGCTTCGGCATTTCCACCCAGGGACGCGACGGCATTTCCTGCAAACGGACGCTCTCGCCGGGCGCGATGCCGGCCAGCTCGCGGGCGCGGGCGATGGCGTCGCCGAGACCGCCGATGCCGTCGCACAGGCCGCGGTCGACGGCGTCCTGGCCCATCCAGACCCGGCCGCCGCCGATCTCGCGCACCCGCGCCTCGTCCAGGCCGCGCCCGTCGGCGACGGCGGCCACGAAACGGTCGTACATCTCGAGGATGCGTTCGCGCGCCATCGCCGACTCCTGCGGCGTGAGCGGCCGCGCCGGCACGTCGAAGCCCAGCGGGTAGCGCACGACGCGCGACATGTCGGCGTGGCGGCCGCGCGCGACGCCGTCGGCGGCAACGCCGGTCTTCTCGTGCATCTCTTCGTCCCACAGCCAGCCGCCGATCACGCCGATCGAGCCGGTGATCGTCACGGGGGTGGTCAGGATCTCGGTGCCGTTCATGCTGATCCAGTAGCCGCCCGAGGCGGCGACGTCGCCCTGGCTGACCACGACCGGTTTGCCGGCCTCGCGCAGGGCGCGGATCGCGCCGGCCACCAGGTCGCTCGGCAGGGGATCGCCGCCCGGCGAGTCGGCGCGCAGCACGACCGCCTTGACGTCGGGGTCGCGGACCAGGGCGTGCAGGGCCGCGGCGGTGCTGCGGCCCTTGATGCCGGTGTCCATCGCGCACTCGCCCACCGCGAAGACGACGGCCACGGCCGGACGGCGGCCCCAGCGCTCGTCGGGAAAACCGTGCGACCGCTGCGGGTCGATGCCCACCAGGACCGCGCCGCGCTCCTGCAGCAGCCGTTCGGAGAGGTCGTGCCAGCGGGCGGTGCTGTCGGCGAGCCCGAGGGCCACGGCGCGCTGGGCCGACAGCAGGACCTCGCCGTTGACGATGGAGTCGAAGGCGGCGGGCGTGAGGCGGCGGCCCTCGGCCGTGGCCGCGCGCGCCCACTCGTAGATGACGTCCGTGATGCGGCCGCGCTGCTCGCGGTCGGCCGGCGACATGTCGGTGCGCGACAGGACTTCGACGGCGGTCTTGTGATCGAAGTACTGCAGGGCCTCGAAGCCCAGGCCCAGCTTGTCCAGCAGGCCGCGCATGTACGTGCGGCTGAGCTGGACGCCCGGGAGGTCGAGGCCGCCCTCGGGATCGATGGTCAGGCGGTCGGCCACCGCGGCGACGGGGTAGAGCATCATGCCGGCGCGGTCGATGTGGATGTCCACGGTCTTGCCGTGAGCCTGCAGGTCGGCGAGGCGCTCGCGCAGCTCCCACAGCAGCGACGGCCGGCCGCGCAGGCCGGCGAGGTTCACCGCGACGCCGTCGAGCTGCGGGTCGTCGCGCACGGCATCCAAGGCGCGCTGCAGGTCGAGCCAGGCGACGCGGGTGTCGTCGAACAGGCGCGGCTTCTGGTAGGTCAGCGCCCGGTTCTCGAGATCGAGGACCGCGAGGCGCGGCGGCGCGTTGCCCGCCAGCGGATTCGGCAGCAGGCCCGCCGGCAGCGACGCGCGCGGGGGCTCGGATTCCACGAGCCACGCCGTGCCCGTCCGTTCGCCGTCGGCGTCGAAGGCGGGCAGGGCGCCCAGGCCCAGGCCGTCCATCGTCACGCCCAGGCTCCAGGTCGTGTTCCAGTCACCTTCGTGCTCGCGGGCGCGCAGGCCCAGCCGCAAACCGCGCAAGGGCTGCACGACCAGACCCAGGCCGCCGGCGCCGTCGTCCCAGCGTTGGTCGCCGGTCAGCGCGTAGTCGGCGAAGACGGTCAGCAGGGGCGAGCCCAGCGGTCGCAACGACACGTCGGCCAGGGCGGCGCGGCCGTCGGACTCGAGGGACTCGATCCCGGTCAAGCCCAGCGCGAGCCCGCGGCCGGGGCGCAGGATGTGGCCGAACACCAGGGCTTTCTCGCGGCGCAGACCGACGTCGCCGCGGCTCCAACGGAAGGCCAGCGCGGAGTGGTTGCGTCCGTCGCCGCCGGCGAAGCCGAACTGCCAATCGGTGGCGCCGCGCGACCCGCCGGGGCCGTCCAGGCTGCGGTGCTGCGCGGCGAGACCCAGGCGCTGACCCCAGCTGAAGCCCCAGTCGTCGAAGCGGTCGCCGCGGTGGGCGGCATCGGTCCACCAGAAGGCGGCGGAAGCGTGATGCGCCGCCGCCCACGCGGCCGGATTGGCGAACGCGCCGGCTGCGCCGCCGGAGGCCGAGGGCGGCAGGGCGAGGTAGGGGAAGTCGCCGTGGGGGTCCACCGGCGGGGGGCCGGCGACCACGGACGTCGTCATCGCGATGAAGACGGTGGCACAGATAAGCAGGGTGGGAGGGATGGTCGTGACGGCACGGATGCGCATGGCGCTCTCCTCAGTTCGGTCGATGGGGACTTTTGACCGGCGGGAGCATAACGTCCCGATACGTGCAAGCCAACAGGCGATCCTCGGGGCTCCGGTTGACGGCTGCCGTGAAACCGGCTATAATAATGACCAGTTTATATGAAATTCGGTAATAATTATGACCAGGAGTGATGAAATGTTCGGGTCGCTGCAATCCATCATCCTGGATTTCCAGGAATCCGAGTTGCAGACCGGAGTGCCCCGGCACCTGCGCATCGAACCCGTACGCGGCAAGGCCGCCGTGTGCATCGGCGTGCGGCGAAGCGGCAAGTCGACGTACCTGTTCCAGGTCATCCAAGGGCTGTTGGACAAGGGCGTATCGTGCCGGAACATCTTGTACCTGAACCTGTTCGATGACCGGCTCCGCTACCTGCACCGCGACAACATCTCGCTGATCACCGAGGCCTACTTCTCCCTCTATCCGGACAAGAAGAACGCCGAGACGATCTATTGCTTCTTCGACGAAATCCAAGCGGTCGACGGGTGGGAGCCGTTCATCGACCGTCTGCTGCGCACGGAGCGGTGCGAGGTGTACCTCACGGGCTCCTCGGCGCGGATGCTGTCGCGGGAGATCGCGACCCAGATGCGGGGCAGGGCGCTGTCCTGGGAGATGTTCCCCTTCTCGTTCCGCGAGTTCCTCGATGCCAAAGGCATCGCGAACCGCGCGGCGCTCTCGACGAAGAACCGACTCCGGATCCGCCACGCCTTCGAGGAATACTGGGAGACGGGAGGATTCCCGGAAACCGTCGGACTCGACCGCAACCTGCGGATCAGGATCCACCAAGAGTACTTCCACACCATCCTGTTTCGTGACCTGGTGGAGCGGCACGACGTCCCGCACCCGAAGGCCGTCGCCGACCTCGCGCGATGGCTGGTCGACAACACGGCCTCGCAGTATTCCGTCAACAAGCTGACCGGGTACCTCAAGTCGCTTGGCCACAAGGTGCCGAAAGCAGCGGTCGCGGATTATATGGAGTGGTTCGAGGATGCCTACTTCCTGTTCACCGTACGGATCTTTGACGCGTCGCTGGCGCGCAGCAACACCAATCCCAAGAAGGTGTACTGCATCGACCACGCCCTGGTGGCCTCGGTGTCCTCGGGGATCCTGATCAACTCCGGGCACCTGCTGGAGAACCTCGTGTTCACGTCGCTCCGCCGGTCGTACCAGGATATCCATTACTACAGGACGAAGTCGGGCCGCGAAGTCGATTTCATCGTGACGCGGCGCGGCCGCTCGCGGCTGCTGGTCCAGGTATGCGAGACCATCGCCGACCCGTCGACACGGAAGCGGGAAACGGCGGCCCTGGTCGAGGCGATGGGTGAACTGGGTCTCGATGCCGGTTACATCGTGACCAGGCACGACGACGAGCGGATTGATACCGGAACAGGTATCATTTCGGTGACCCCGGCTTGGCGCTTCCTGCTCGATCTCGATGGACCACCGGAAACGTCGGGAGCGGACTCGCGATGACGTCCTTCTACACCGCGTTCGCCGAGCACTATGAGAAAGTCTTCCCGGTCCGCGAGCCGGCCGTGCGTTTCCTGCTGGAGGCCGCGCCGCCCGGCGCGCGCGTGCTGGATCTGGGCTGCGGGCCGGGGCACCACTGCGGGCGGCTGGCCGCTGCGGGCCGCCAGCCCGAGGGGCTCGACCTGGACGAGGAAATGATCCGCGCCGCGCTGGCCCGCTACCCCGGCATCCCCTTCCACATCGGCGACCTGGCCGCGCTGTCGGTGTTGCCCGGGCGGTGGGACGCCGCCTACTGCATCGGCAATGTCGCCTCCCACCTCGACGCGACCGGGACGACGGGCTGGCTGGCGGACCTGGCCGCGCGGATGCCCGCGGGCGGCGCCCTGGTCGTGCAGACCGTCGACTGGGACGCGATGCAGGGGAAGACTTCCCACGACTTCGCCGATCTCGATTTGGGCGGCGGTGTCGTCTTCGAGCGGGAGTACCGCGACCTCGGACCCGAGCGGACCCGCTTCCTCACGCGGTTGAGCGTGAAGGGGCGCACGCTGTTCGCCGGCGAGGTCGAGCTGCACCCGCGCAGCGCGGAGCAGTGGCTGGCGCTGTTCGAGGGCGCCGGCTTCGCCGTCGACGGGCACTTCGCCGACTTCGCCCGCACGCCCTACGCGCCCGGCGCCGGCGGCAGCGTGTGGCTGGCTCACCGCCTCTGAGCCGGCTCCTCTTTCAGGGGCTGCGCTTCCAGCCAATCCTGTCCGAAGATCGACCGCTTCCGCGCCTCGAAGTTCCCCGCCTTCCAGCCGTGGTTCAGGACCGCGCCCCAGCGGCGCCAGCCCGCCAGGCCCCAGTCCCGCAGCCGCGCCACGGCGCGCAGCCGCGCGGCGGGCGAGGTGTCGGGCGGCAGGTCGCGCCAGGACCGGTGCGCGTCGAAGGACGGGGGCGTCGTTGGCTTCGGGGGCGGCGCAAGGAACACGTCGTCGAAGATCCGCGCCAGGGATGCCCACCAGGCGGCGACGGCGGGATCCGGTGGCGGCTCCCGGCCGGACCAGGGCAACAGCGTGACGGGACCGGTGTCGTCAGGGATGGTCGTCAGTCTGGGCTGCGCCGGCAGGTAGTTCTCCGGGAGTCGTGGATGGGGAGTGGCCTGCAGCCGGTCGCGGGGAGAGGGAGAAGGAGCGGCCGCCGGCTGCCCGACGGCCGTCAACACCAGGAGGCAGGCGCCGACGCAGGACGGCGCCCCCCGTCGCCGGAGGGCGCGCGTCGTCACTTCCTGTCCGCTTCCATCTTCTCGCGCAGCTCGTCGATCATGGCGCGCAACTCGGCGATGTCGGCGTGCAGGTTCTCGATTTCCTCGCCGGGCATTCCGGCCCGCGGCGCCAGATCGCGGTGCAGGCGCAGGAGAGCCTCGTGGTCCCCGGGGGCGCCGTCGCCGGACCTGAGCCGGCGCAGTTCGAGGGCGCGCGGCATCTTGCCCATCATGGGCGTCGCGGTGGCGCCGCCCTCGCGCTCGGCCAGCTCGGCCTTCAGCGTCATCTCCTTGCCCTTGCGCAGGACCTTGGCCTCGAGCTGGTCGCCCTTCGCCATGCCGCGCACGGTCGTGATGACGTCGTCGGGGTCGGCCACCGGCTCGCCGCCCAGCGCGAGGATCACATCGCCGGCCTGGAAGCCGGCCTTGGCCGCCGGCGAGTCCTCGACCACGGACTCGACCAGGGCGCCGCCGTCCTTGGCGCCGAAGTACGCGCCCAGCTGCTCGCCGAGTTCGCGCACCTGCACGCCCAGCCAGGCGCCGCCGGCGGCCTGCGGCCAGAAGTCGTCGCCGTAATTCTCGAAGAAGTTGTACTCGCCGTCGCCGGACGCGACGTCCTCGTCGTCCAGGACGATGATCTTGTGGCCGTCGAGCTTCATGGTCTCGTCGTCGCCGAGTTCGCGGTCCTCGACCAGGACCTCCTTGCCGTCCTCGAGCTTCCAGACCTTCAGGTGGGTCTTGCCGTCCTCCTTGACGACTTCAACCTTCAGGTTCTGGTCGACGTCGGTCTCGTCGTCGCCCTCCAGGACGATGGTGCGGACCTTGACGGTCTTGCCGTCGTCGGCCAGGGCGACCGAGACCGAGAGGGTGAGCGCCAGGGCCACCAGGGCCAAGCTCGCGAGCCAGGGTTTCGAGGTCAGGGGGCGGATCATGACGGGGCTTCTTGTCAGGGGTGGGGTCCGGCGCGGGCCGGGCCCGGAATCGGGGATTCCAGGCGCGTGAAACACATTTGCGCGGCGGGGGTTCCCGCCGCGGTCAGGCGTCCGCCGGGGGGCCGGCGTTCTGCAGGTCGTCGTGGAACGCGGTGCCGTAGATGTCCCAGACCGACACGAACAGGCCGGCCACGATGGGCCCGACGATGAACCCTGGCATGCCGAACAGCAGCAGCCCGCCGACGGTCCCGAAGAAGATCAGCAGCTCGTGCAGCTGGGTGTCGTGGCCGACCAGGCGCGGCCGCAGCAGGTTGTCGATGCTGCTGACAACCAGGCCGCAGAAGGCGCCCAGCAGCAGGCCGCGCGCCGTCTCGCCGGTCGCCAGCAGGATCAGGACGGCGGGCGCCCAGATCATGCCCGCGCCCACGCCCGGGATCACCGACGTCACGACCATGACCGTGCCCCAGAAGACGGCGCCTTCGATGCCCGCGACGGCGAAGGCGAGGCCGGCGAGGACGCCCTGCGCCAGGCCGATCAGCAGCGTCCCCTTGATGGTCGCGCGGGTGACCGAGGTGAAGCGGTCCAGCAGCCGGTGCTCGTCCTTCTCCTGCAGGGGCAGGTACCAGATCGCGTGGCGCAGCAGGGACGGGCCGTCCATCAGGAAGAAGTACATGCAGTACAGCATGACGAACAGCTGCAGCATGGCGTTGATCGTGCCGCGGGTCATGGCGCTCACGCTCTGGAACAGAATCGCGCCGGCCGAACCCACGATCTCGCCGGCCCTGGTCAGCAGCAGCTCGCGGTAGGGCTCGATCTGCGCCTGGAACGGCAGCGAAGCGAGCAGGCGGGCCATCGCGTCGGGTTCGGCGAGCCGCTGCTGGGCCCAGGGGATGGCGGTCTCGCTGATGCGCAGCGCCTGGGAGGCGACCACGCCCAGCACCGCGCCCATGGGCACCGCCACGACCAGGAACAGGATCAGCAGTGTCGTCAACGAGGCCAGGACCTTGCGCCCGCGCATCCAGGTCAGGAGCCGGTTGTAAACGGGACGGGCCAGGCCGGCGAAGATCGCCGCGAGCAGGATCGACAGCAGGAAGGTCTTCAGCATGCGGGCGAACAGCACCGAGACGGCGATCACCAGCAGCAGCAGGAAGGTCTTCTGGAAACGGTCGCGGTCCATGGTCCTCCGGTCAGGTCAGCGGTTTGCTGACGGTGAAGGCGCCCCGCAGGTCGCCCGTTGCGAAGCCCGTCGCAGCGTCGTCGGGGTAGAGCTTCTTCACGGCCGCGGCCACGTCCGGCGCGAGTCCATGGCCGTGGCACTGCAGGCACAAGGGCGCCGTGACGATGGCTTTCATGTAGCGGAAGGTGCGGTGGCCCTCGTCGTCGGTCACGATCTCCCAGGCCTCCAGCGCGCCGGCGCTCTCGCCGGCCTCCTTGCGCGTCGCGAACTCCGCGAGGCGCGCCCGCTCCCAGTCGTCGGGGGCGTTGGCGGCGTTGCGGACGCGCAGGCCGGTCCGGCTCACGGTCAGGGCCTCCTGAGCGCTGATGGTCCGGGTCAGGGGCACGGCCTCGACGCTGCAGAATTCCAAAGCGCCGACGGCGCCCCGCTCCGCGACCGCCTCCTGGAGGGCATCCCGCAGGGTCCGCCCCAGCTTGTCGACGGCGCCGCGGCAGGCGGTCAGGTGGGCGGTCTGATCGTCTGTGGCCGCCGCGGTCGCGGCGGGTTGCTGCGCGGCGGGCTGCTGCTGCTGCTTGCCTTTGTCGCCGCAGCCGGCCGGCATCGTCAACGCGGCCAGGGCCGTCAGGTACAGGATGGTCCGGAACCTCATGCCGCACCCCCGGGTCGCAGGTAGTTGTCGTTGAACACCGTCAGGCGCAACTCGGTCATCTCTTCCATGGCGAAGCGCACGCCTTCGCGGCCGAAGCCCGAGAGCTTCACGCCGCCGTAGGGCATGCTGTCGACGCGGAAGCTCGGCACGTCGCCGATCACCACGCCGCCCACTTCGCAGGTTTCGGCGGCGTAGCGGGCGCGGCCCAGGTCGCGCGTGAAAACGCCGGTCTGCAGGCCGTACTGCGAGTCGTTGACGCGGGCGACGGCGTCGGCAAAGTCGGTGAAGCGCTCGAGGACCGCCACCGGGCCGAACACTTCGCGGCAGGAGACGGGCAGGGTGCGGGGCACGTTTTCAAGCAGCGTCGCGGTGTAGAACGGGCCGCGGCGTTCGCCGCCGCAGACCAGGCGCGCGCCCGCGGCTGTGGCCTCGTCGACCCAGGCCGCGACGCGCACGGCGTCGTCCTCGCTGATCAAGGGGCCCAGGAAGGTGGCCTCGTCCAGCGGGTCGCCCACGACCAGGTCGCGGGCGGCCGCGGACAGGCGGTCGCGCAGTTCGTCGTAGAGGGAGGCGTGGGCGATGATCCGCTGCACCGAGATGCAGCTCTGGCCCGACTGGTAGAAGGCGCCCATGACCAGGCGCGGCACCACGTAGTCGAGGTCGCTGCCCTCGTCCACGACGCAGGCGGCGTTGCCGCCAAGTTCCAAGGCGATGCGCTTGCGGCCGCAGCGGCGCTTGAGGTCCCAGCCCACCTCGGGGCTGCCGGTGAAGGACAAGAGCGCGATGCGCTCGTCCTCGACCAGGGGCGCGGCGTCGCGGCCGGCACAGGGGAGCACGGAGAACGCACCGGGCGGCAGGTCCTGCGCGGCGAGGATCTCACCCATCAGGAGGCTCGAGACGGGCGTGGCGCTGGCGGGTTTGAGGATGAAGGGGCAGCCGACGGCCAGGGCGGGGGCCATCTTGTGGGCGGCGAGATTCAGCGGGAAGTTGAAGGGGGTGACGAAGGCGCAGGGGCCTACGGGCACGCGGCGCAGGTGGGCCTCGTAGCCGGTGGCGCGGGGGCTGATGTCCAGGGGCATGATCTCGCCGGCGATGCGCACCGACTCCTCGGCCGCGATGCGGAAGGTGTCGATGGCGCGGGTGACTTCGACGCGGGCGTCGCGGATGGGTTTGCCGGCTTCGACGCAGAGCACGCGGGCGAGTTCCTCGTGGCGGGCGGTGAGGGCGTCGACGAAGGAGAGCAGGGTCTGCTGGCGGCGCCAGGCGGGGAGCTTGCGGAGTTCGGGGGCCGCGGCGGAGGCGGCGGCGATGGCGGCCTCGAGGGTGGCGGGGCCGGCAGTGCCGACGCGGGTGACGACTTTGCCGGTGACCTTGTGGCGGACCGCGAGGTCGCCGTCGCCGGTGACGGGGCGGCCGGCGAGCCAGATGTCGTAGCGGTCGCGGAACATGTCGCTCCTCAGCGGGGGCCGGGTCGGCGCAATCGGGGCAGGAAGGCCGGTACCTCGCGCTGGTAGGCGCGGTAGTCGTCGCCGAATGTCCGTACCAGCTTGCGCTCCTCCAGTTGGGTTCCCACCAGCAGGTATAGCACGAAAATGCCCCGCCAGACCACGTTCGTCGTCGTGTAGTCCAGCCCGACGGCCAGGATCAGCAGGCCGGCGGCGTACCAGGGGTGGCGGATCAGGCCCAGGACACCGTCGCGCGAGAAGCGGGGCGGCGGCGGGGTGCGGCCGGCGCGCAAGTCGCGGACCTGTTGCAGGCCCAGCAGCACGCCGCCGTCGTAGCGCCGCGCCCCCAACCAACCCAGCGTTGCCGCGGCCAGAAGGAGCGTCCAGCGCAGCAGCTGCCAGGGGCCGTGCCACTGCCAGAGAGGGTCGCCGGGGTGGCGGTGGAAGAGGAACCAGACGGCGATCAGCGTGATAGTGCTGAACAGGGTGTAGGCGAGCCGGTGCCAGGCGGCGCGGGGGCCGACGCGGCGCTGCAGCCAGGCTTCGAAGCCGGGGGTAATCAGCAGGGAGTGCAGGGCGCACCAGAGGGTGGCGGCCAGGGCGGTGAGGACGAGGTCGTTCATACCGGCATCATCCGCCGGGGCGGGCGGTCTGGCAAGTATTGGCAGGGAGGAGGGCGGGCAGGGGCGGCGCCAACATCCCTGCTGCGCGGGGGGCGCGGGGCGGCTATGCTCCGGGCCCGGGCTTCCAACCAACAACGGCGGGCGACGATGATCCTCCATCAGGACGAACACTGGCTGGTCGTGGACAAGCCGGCGGGCATGGCCACCCACGCGCCGCGCGCGGGGGAGCTGGGCGCGGTCGAGTGGCTGGAACTGCACCTGGGGCTGAAGACCCACGTGGTGTCGCGGCTGGACCGCGAGACCAGCGGCGTGCTGCTGCTGGCGCGCGATGCGGCGTCGTCGGCGCGGGCGCAGAGGATCCACGAGGAGGGCGGGTCGCGGAAGGTCTACGAGTTCCTGTCGGACCGCGATGCGGGGGCGGCCGGGCTGGGGGCGGAGTGGGTACGGGACGACGAGATCGACGGGAAGGTGGCGCGGACGGAGTTCCGGCGGCTGGGGGCGGTCGGGCGGTACTGGAGCTACCGGGCGGAGATCGCACGGGGGCGGACCCACCAGATCCGGCGGCACGCGGCGGCGAGCGGGGTGCCGATTCTCGGGGACGGGGAGTACGGGGGGGCGGCTTGGCCGCGGTTGTGCCTGCATTGTGCGGAGGTGCGGTGGCCGGGGATCGCGGAGCCGGTGCGGGCGGGGAGGCCGGCCTCATTCGGGGAGGTCAAGGCGGGGGCGGTGGATCTGGGGTATGCGCTGTGCCGGGATCGGCGGGGTGATTGGATCGCGGCGGTGTCGGACGCGTATCGCGCGGTGCACCGAGACGAGATCAGCGGGGTGCCCGCGTCGGTGGACGTTTACGGGGCGTGGTTCGACGCGGTGTGGTACCGCGAGGGGACGACGGCGACCGAGGCGGCCGCGGCGCTGGCGCCGCTTTTGGAGATGGTGGCGCGTGACCATGGGTGCCGCGGGGGCGTGGTGCGGGTGCACCGGCGGAATCCCCACGGGGAGGGGTTGATCGCTGGTCTGGTGACGGTGGGGGAGACGCCGCCGGGGAAGTTCACGGTGAGCGAGCATGGGTTGCGGTACGAGATCAGCCTAACCAGAACGCAGCACACCGGGTTGTTCTTGGATCAGAGGGATACACGGCGGCGGGTGGCGTTGGCGGCGGCTGGGCGGCGGTGCGCGAATCTGTTCGCGTACACGTGCTCGTTTTCGGTGGCGGCGGTGGCGGGGGGGGCGGAGGTAGCGGTTTCGGTGGATACGGCCAAGGCCTGTCTGGCGACGGGGAAGGTGAACTTCGTGCTCAATGGGCTGGCTGCGGAGGGGCAGGGAAAGTTCGTGCAGGGGGATGCCCGGGGGTGGTTGCAGAGGCAGATGCGGAAGTGGGAGAGCGAGGGGGCCGGGTATCGGGCTTGGGATTTGGTGGTTTGCGATCCGCCGGTGTTTGCTTCGGCCCGGGATGGTGGGATTTTCTCGCTGGAAAAGGAGTGGGATGGACTGGCGGGCGCAGCCGCCGCGCTGCTGGCACCCGGCGGGATCGCGGTGTTTGCCAACAATCACCGGGGCGGGGATCAGGGCAGGTACCACAAGGAACTGCAGGAGGCGTTCAACGAGGTGGTGGAGTTGGGGGCACCGGCGGATTTTCAGGTCTCGGACAGGTCGCAGATGCACTCTCACACTTATTGGTGTGGTCCTTTCTCCTGATGGTATCCGTTGTCACCAGCCATGCCGGAATCACCGCCGGTGCATCACGACCAGGATGAACACAACGACCATCGACAGGTCAGCCGCCAAGTGGGCGAAATAGACAGCCCGCCAGCTACCCAACCTCGTGGCCAGGTAGGACCACAGCAGACCCGTCGCTGCAATGAATCCTGCGCGCACGAGCGCCATGGACCACGGGAACAACGCTGCGAGCAGCACCACATGGTAGAAGCCGAATCCTGCCGTGGCGAGGGCCAGTCCGCGGCGATCCCCGAAGGTCTCGCGGCAACGCAGTGTTGCCTGGCCTCGCCACCACCATTCCTCGAGCAGCGGATTCAGTCCCACGAACAGAACGAACGCAACCAAGGGATCGGCGGGGTCGAGACCGAGGGCGGCCACGCGCGCTTGGTAGTCCGCGATATCGCCCAGCCACGGCCGCACGAACAGATAGGCCGCCAGGAAGACCGGACCGAAAACCGCGGCCAGCGTGATTTCGAGTCGTACCTGCCGCCGCGCCGGCGGCGGATGAAAGGGCAACCCGCCACGGTCGCGCAGGGGCCGGGCGCCCAGCAGCAGACAGGGGACGAGCAGGCAGCCGCCCAGGAGGTAGAGATAGAACGTGACCGCGATGCTCTCGAAGTGAAACAGACCGAGTGCGCCGAGACCGCTCGGCGCGGCCAGCGCCGTCAACAGTCGTAGACGCGGCCACCACGCGGAAGGACTCGCCGCCGGCACTAGCGCACCAATGCAAGCCGCGTCGTCACGGCAAGGCCATCGACTTCCAGGCGCGCCAGGTAAACGCCGGCAGGCACCTCGCGGCCGTGGTCATCGCGCCCGTCCCAGTGCACGAGACTCAGGCCCGCCGGGCGCCGCTCGTGGCAGAGTTCGCGGACCCGGCGCCCGGCCAGGTCGAACAGCACGATGCGCGGCAGATCGGCGCGATCGAGCCGCAACGTCAGGACTGTCGCCGGATTGAAGGGATTCGGCGCCGCGGTCAGGCCGAAGTCGCGCGGCGTGACGGGTGAGGGAACGGAGGTCGGGCTCCCGGCCTGGAGGTAACTCGAGCCCGGTGTCGTTTCGAGCCGTGTCTGGAACTCGGCGGCCGCACCCGCCTCGCCGAGCAGCACCGCCCGCACCCACGGTTCAAGGAACAACCAGGTGAGGTTTTGTTGCTGCTGGCGCGTGATGTCGGCAGAGCAGAACTCGCCCAGCGAGCAGGCGAAGTTGCTCGCCGCGAATTGGCAGTGGCTTGCGCCCGTCAGCGTGACCAGCGTCCGCCAGCCCGCATTCAGGGCTTCGAACATGGGAATCTGATGGTCCGGCGGGGGTGTGACGCAGTCGTTGGTGCCGGCGAACAGGAGAGCGGGGATCGCCAACTGACCGCAAGCGACGATTGCCGACGGATTGGTCTCGGCGGCAGCGAAATTCACGACGGCGCTCACGGTCGGATCGTCGCTGGCGGCCAGCAAGCTGCAACCGCCGCCCAAGCTGTGACCCATCGTCGCCGCCAGGTCGTTCAGGCGTCCGTAGAAGGGAGAGTCGGGGTTGTCGCTCAGCGCGCGCAGGGCCCGGCCGACGAAGGCGAGATCGAGCGCGAATTCGGCGTGGCTCGGGAATAGCTCGCCGCCGGTCCGCGGCAGGGCGGTGATGCAGCCGACCGCGGCCAGACGTTGGCCGACCCAGGCGTAGACCGAGGCAGGCATGAGGTAACCGTGCCCGAAGACGACAGATGGAAATCCGCCTGCAGGCGGCGTCGCGGGTGTCTGGCCAGGGCCGGCGGACACGGCAGGATAGTAGACATCGGCCGCGATCAGCCGGTCATTGCGGTCAGGGTCGACGAACGTCATGTCGGCCGTGCCGACGGCGTATTGGGCGCTGGCGGTGGTGGCGGCGAAGCAAACCAGAAAAAACAGGGCCGTCCGGCACACTCGCCCAGGGAGGTGCATGGACATCGTCGACCTCCAGTTGAGGAGCCTTTGCTGACAATGATACCACAAGTCTGCCGTGGTAGTGGATGCCGATGCGCGACCCTGACCGCTATTGTCAAGCCCCCGACTTGCTGGCAGTATTCTCGCGAACCGGATGGAATTTTGGCACAGATCATGTCATTCAATAAATGGGAACGAGCCAGTTATCAGGGATGACTGGCTCGCGATCCGTACAATTAGGGAACCGTGCGACACCGGCAGCTTACTTCAGTGCTGCGCGTACAAGATTTTCCACCCCACCCGCCAGGATGACCTCCTGCACCGGCCTACCCGTAGGCGAAACCCCAAACTCCTTCCCACCCCAAATAATCTTCGAATTAGCGAAATCCACCTTCAACCCAGGCTCGACCAGCAGCGTCTTCCCATCCCGTCCAGAGAACGCGACCTTCATCGCCTCCACCAACTCCGGACTCTCCAAACAAAGGAACCCGTTGTTGATCGCATTCCGCTGATAAGTCTGCGAGTAAGTCCCCGCCACCAGCATCCTGATCCCCGCCGCCTGCAGCGCCGTGACCGCCTGCTCCCGGCTCGACCCCGTCCCGAAGTTGTACCCCCCGACCACGAGGTCCCCGGCCCGCACCATCCCCGCGAACGCCGGGTCGTAGTTCTCCATCACCACCCGCGCCATGTCCTGCGGCGTCATGTCCTCGCGGTAGGTGTAGTCCTTCCCGTAGATGCCGTCGGTGTTCAGGTTGTCCTGCGGCAGGAACAGCGCGCGCCCCTCGACGATGGCCGGGAACCCGTCGAGGATCTCCACCGCGCCGGCCTTGTGGCCCTTGCCGCCCGGGGCGAAGGCGTAGGGCGGCATCGAGGCGTCGAACCCCTCGGGCCCGGCGATCTTCCCCGCGATCGCCGATGCGGCCACTACCGCGGGGCTGGCCAGGTAGCACTGCGCGTCGCGCGAGCCCATCCGGCCCTTGAAGTTGCGGTTGGTGGCCGAGATGCCGACCTCGCCGGCCTCGAGCAGGCCCGTACCCAGCCCGATGCAGGGGCCGCAGCTGGGCGGCAGGGCCTTGGCTCCGGTGTCCAGCAGCGCCTGCCAGATGCCGAGCTGCTTGGCCTGGGTCTCCACGAACTGGCTGGCCGCGGCGATGTAGAAGTCGACGCCCGGGGCCACCTTGTGGCCCAGCATGACGTCGGCGGCGGCCTTGAGGTCCTCCAGCCGCGAGTTGACGCAGGACAGCAGGTAGGCCTTGTGGATCTTGATGTCCTTGGTCACGAGCTCGGCCAACGGCGCGCTCATCTGCACGGTGTCTGGCCCGGCGACGTGTGGTGAGACCAGCGACAGGTCCAGCGTGATCACGCCGGCGTAGAGCGCGCCGGGGTCGGAGGTCAGCGGGTGGCGCTTCCACAGGTTGAGGCGGGCGTCATCGATGCGGTCGTCGATGCCCTGCACCGCCAAAATCGCCTGGCGCTTCTCCAGGAAGTCGATCGTGATGTCGTCGCAGGGGAACCAGCCGACCAGCGCGCCCCACTCGGTGGTCATGTTGGCGATGGTCATGCGCGCGTCCATGCTCAGGCCCGCCACGCCCGGCCCCGCGAACTCGATGGAGGCGTTCAGGACCTCGTCGCGGTTGTACTGGCCGCAGAGCGTGAGGATCACGTCCTTGCCCGTCACCCCGGCGCGCAGCTCGCCCTGCAGCACGACCTTGACCGTGCGCGGGATCTGCCACCAGAAGCGACCCGTGGCCCACAGGCAGGCGGCATCGGTGCGCACCACCGGCGTGCCGACCGCGCCCACGGCGCCGTACATGTTCGAGTGGCTGTCGCTGGCCACGCAGAAGCCGCCCGGCTGGACATAACCGTTCTCGATCATCACCTGGTGGCCGATGCCGGTGCCGGCAGGGTAGAAGTCGATGCCCTGCGCGCGTGCGAAGGCCTCGATCCTGGCGTACTTCGCCAGGTTGCCGTCGCTGCGGTTCTGGATGTCGTGGTCCAGGGCGAAGACCGGCTGGCGCGCGTCGTGCACCTTGCCGACGCCCAGCTTCTCGAACTTCTGCAGCACCGCCGAGGTGTTGTCGTGGGTCATCACGTGGTCGGGCACCAGCGTGACGAAGTCGCCGGCGTGCAGCTCGGCTCCCTTGGCCAGATCCACGGCGTGGGCCTGCGTGATCTTCTCGATGACGGTCTGGGCCATGACGTCCTCCCGCGGGCTGGGCAGCCGCAGATGGTTGGTGTTCCCCGGTCGGAAGCGGCGGGATGCCGAGCATCCCTGTTCCAAAATGCCATCATCCCGCGTCTTCCACAAGTTCCCTGTTCGCGGGAGTTTGGCACTCCCACCAACGGCAGGGGCGGTATGGAAGCCGGGGGCCAGAATCTGGTTTCAGTTCGTATCTTATTGTATTAATGTCGTTTACTGAACAAATGCAGTGACTTGCGGAGTCGCGATCGTTGAGGAGTGATCATGTCAGCGAAGAATCTCGATCCCGTGCACCCCGGCGAGGTCCTGCTGCGCGATTTCCTGGAGCCGATGGGCCTGAGCCGGAATCGACTGGCCCTCAACCTGGGCGTCCCGCCGCGCCGCATCAACGAGATCGTCCTGAAGAAGCGCCGGATCACGGCGGACACCTCGCTGCGACTGGCACGCTACTTCGGGATGTCGCCGGAGTTCTGGCTCGGCTTGCAGATGGACTACGATCTCGACGTGGAGAGCGATCTTCTGGGGGATCGCCTCGTCAGGGAAGTCGGTTGCTACTCGAAAGGAAGTTGGCAGGGCAGCGGCTGATCTGCACTGTAACCCCACCGCGGCCTGGTCATCACAGTCGATCGCAGACCAGCGCCTCCATCAACGCCTCCGCCCTCCCGAGCCGTTCCACCGCCCAGATCGCCTCCTTCGCCCCCTTCAACCGCTCCGGCGACATCACTAGCATCGCCATGGCGTCGAACTTCTCGGTCAGCTCCCCATCGGTCATCGGATTGCGCGGATCACCCTTGGGGTAGTCGAGCGTGCGCACCAGCTCGCGGCCGTCGGTCGTCTCGATGGTGACGTGGACCTTCTGCAGGGCGGGGAACGCGGCCTCGATCTCGGGGTCCGCCACGACCTCGATCTTGCGCAGCTGGGCGCGGATCACCGGGTCCTGGATCTTCTCCGGCGTGAACTGCTCGGGCGTGACCCGGCGGTCGGCGATGCAGGCGGCCACCACGTAGGGCAGGGAGTGGTCGGCGGTCTCCTTGTTCTGCGGGTCGTACTTGCTCGGGTCGGCCAGGATGTCGGCCGCGCGCGCGAGGCTGCGGATGCGCACCTTCTTGATGTCGTCGGGCGCGAGGTCGTGCGTCTTGACGAGGTCCAGCACCGCGGACATCGGCGCGTGGGTGAGGGCCTCGGTGGGGAAGGCCTTCATGCCGCACTGCAGGATGCGCCAGCTCTTGCCGAGCCCCTCGGTGACGATGTCCCAGCGCCAGTCGGTCTTCAGGATGTGGCTGAAGCCCTCCTTGCCGTCCAGCACGTGCTCGGGGCCGGTGTAGCCCTTCTCGGCCAGCAGCGCGGCGAACACGCCCGACTGCACGGCCATCGGATCGACGGTGTTCTTCATCATCGTCAGCTTGCCGGCCGTGACCGAGCCGCCGGTCAGGTGGCGCGAGGCGCTGATGCCGATGGCGTGCTGGATCTGCTCGGCCGACAGGCCCAGCAGGCGCCCCGCGACGATGGGGGAGACGACCGCGGTCAGGGTGGCGTGGTGCCAGCCGATCTCGCGGATGCCCGGGAACGACGCCTCGCACAGGCGCTGCTCGAACTCGTAGGCCAGTACGATCCCCAGCAGCAGGTCGCGGCCGGTGCCGCCGGCGCGCGCCGCGGCGCTCATCGCCGCCGGGATGATGTCGCTGGGGTGCGACGGGTCCTGCTTCCAGTAGATGTCGTTGTAGTCCAGCACGCGGATCAGCAGCGCGTTGGCCAGCGCGGCCGACACCGGGTCCATCCGCTTGCCGGTGCCGATGACCGAGGCTGGGCCGGGACCGGCGGTCTCGGCGAGCACCTCGATGGCGATCTTGCAGTCGTGCTGCAGCAGGCCGCCGTAGGCGCAGCCGACGCTGTCGAACAGGAACCGCTTGGCGGCTTCGATCGCCTCGGGCGCGATGTCCTCGTAACGCAGGGCGGCCGCCCAGGCCGCCATCTTCCCGCTCACGGTCATGGTCTCGGGTCCTCCGGGGGTCAGCGTGGGTACTCGTCGCGGATGTAGTCGGTCAGGTACTCGATGCGGGCTTCGTGGTCCTGGCTGATCTGACGGACGCAGTCGCCGATGGAGACGAGCCCGGCCAGCCCGCTGTGGTCCACCACCGGCAGGTGCCGGATGTGCGCCGCGGTCATGATCGCCAGGACGTCGGCCACCTCGTGGTGCTCGCCCACGCAGATCAGCTTCAGCGACATGACCTCGCGCACCTTGGTGTCGCGCGAGGATCGCCCCTGCAGGGCGATCTTCGCGAGGTAGTCGCGCTCGGTGAAGATGCCGTGGATCTCCTTGCCCTTGGTCACCAGCACGGAGCCGACGCCCCGCTCGACCATGCTGGCGATGGCGGACAGGACGGTGTCGTCGGGGTCGACCTGCAGGACGTCGCGACCCTTGGCGGCGAGGATGTCCGCGACTTTAGCCATGGCGTCTCCTTCGCCCGGACGCGGCGCGTCAGGCCGCGGCCCGGAGCAGTCTCGAGTTCCACACGGCCAGCAGTACGCTGCAGGCCAGGATGACGGCGCCGGTGGTCTGGTGCAGCGTCGTCAGGATCACGTCCGCGAGCGCCGGCGCGCCGGCAGCCACGGTCAGGCCCGTCGCCCAGAGCGCGGCCAAGCCCAGGCAAATCTGCAGGCCGAGCAGGATCATCAGCGCTCGGCCCAGGCCCTGCAGACGGGGCACGTCGGCGTGTTCCCCCCAGGCCCGCAGTCCCGCCAGCAGGCCGACCACGGCCACGACCACCGCCATCGTGATGTGCAGCAGCAGACCGTGGGACAGGTGGCGAAGGACGGCCCCGAGCACCAGTTGCACGATAACCACGATCACCACGGCCCGCGAGAGCAGGACGTCGGTCCGTGCGTCGGCGAAGATCTTGGGCTTGGCGGTGCGCCAGGCGCGGGTCGACATCGCGGCCAGCGCGATCAGCACGCCCAGGAACACTTGGCCAGTCACGCCGTGGACGATGGCCAGCGTCAGGTTGGGAGCGGTGTGGGCCGGGTCCATGCTCCCGGTGAAGCGGCCGGTCACCCGCAGGCCGCCCAGCACGCCCTGCACGATCACCAGCAGCAGCGCGGCGGCGGCCAGCAGCTTCACGCCGCGGCGCTCGTCGGTCCGCCACAGGAAGACCGCCAGCACCAGCGTCGTGAGGCCGACCAGTGAGCCCAGCAGGCGGTGGGCGTGTTCGTAGAAGACGCCGCCGGTCATGCGCGACAGGGGGTAGAGGAACATGTTCGAGCCGAAGCTGTTGGGCCAGTCGACCACCGCGAGGCCGGCCTGCTGGCCGGTGACGACCCCGCCGGCGGCTAGCAGCAACAGGGTCGCGCCCGCGGCGACGAAGGCGAAGGCGGCCGGCCAGGCGAAGGGGGGCTTCGCGGTGCGGCGCGCGTTTTCGACCGCGCCCATCGCGCCGAAGATGGCGCCCATCAGCAGGGATCCCGGCACCCAGAGCAGCGCCGACGGCACGACCCGGTTCGGCGCGTCGCCGGCGGCCAGCAGGCTGCCGAGGATCAGCAGGTTGAGCGTCGAGGCCAGCAGCCCGACCCAGAGGCCGCCGCGCCATCCGCGGCCCGTCCAACGGCCGGCCAGCCGGCCGCCGAGGATCAGGAGGCCTAACATCAGGGGCATCAGCACCCACACCGGCGCCTGCACGCCGGGCAGACGGCCGCAGTAGCCGAGGGCCCACATCGCCACCGTGGTGGCGAAGCCGAGAGTCAGGATGTCGCCGCCGTGGGTCGGTTCGCGCCGCTCGCTCACATTGCTCACTGCACGACCTCCTGTTATGCTGCCGTTGGCGCCGGCCGTCCGCCGGCGCCTTGCCGACCCCATTGCTAGCACGATTCGCCGGACGCCACCACCACGGAGCGCCATGACCGCCTTGCCGCTGCAGCGCTGGATCGGACTGAGCCTCGAGCTGGGCAAAGCCCGCCTCGGCCTGCTGGTGCTGATGTCCACGCTGGCCGGTTACCTGATGGCGGCGCGACCGCTGCCCGGCTGGGGCCACCTGGCCGTCACGCTGCTGGGCACCATGCTGTGCATCCTGGGCGCCAACGGTTTCAATCAGGTGCTCGAACGCGACCGCGACGCCCTGATGGTGCGCACCCAGGGCCGCCCCCTGCCCTCGGGCCGGATCGGCGTCCGTGCGGCGGCGGTCTGGTCGGGCGCGGTCGTGCTGCTGGGCTTCGGCTTGTTGCTGGCGCTGGCCAACACCGTGGCCGCGGTCCTGGCGCTCGGCACGGTCCTGCTGTACGTGCTGGTCTACACGCCGCTGAAGCCGCGCAGTAATCTGAACACGCTGGTCGGCGCGGTTTGCGGCGCGATCCCGCCGCTGATCGGTTGGAGTGCGGTGACCGGCGGCGTCCAGGGCGGCGGCTGGTGGCTGGCCCTGCTGCTGTTCGTGTGGCAGGTGCCGCACTTCCTGGCGCTGGCCTGGCTCTATCGGGACGACTACCGGCGCGCGGGCTTCCGCATGCTGTCGCTGCAGGACCCGCGCGGCGACCGCACGTTCCGCCTCTTGATGCTCTACGCCTGGGTGCTGCTGCCTCTGGGCCTGGTCGCCACCTTCACGGGCCTGACCGGGGCCGTGTTCGCCGTGGGCTCGTTGCTGCTCGGCGGCGCCTGGCTCTGGCTGGGCGTGCGCTGCTATCGCGACCGCAGCCGCCTCAACGCGCGCCGTGTGTTCCTGGGCAGCGTGGTCTACCTGCCGCTGGTGCTCGGCCTGATGGTGGCCGACCGCGCGCCGCCCCGACCGGATCGCACTACCGCCGCTGTGGTCGTCGTCGAGACTCCGCCCGGGAGCGCGTGATGGCCGTCCGCGGCGAATGGCGGCGCGGCGGCTGGGTTCTGGCTGCGGCGCTGCTGATCGTGATCGCGGTCATCGTCTGGAAGGTAGGCGCGGACCTGCGTTCCGGCGGCAGCCGGCACGCGGTGGGCGACGGCCGCCACCCCCGAACCTACGGCTTCGACCTGGACAACTTCGCCTACCCCGAATCCCTGCTCGCGGCCGGCGGCGTCCCGCGCGACGGTCTGCCGACGCTCGACCACCCGCCGCTGCTGACCCCCGCCGGCGTCGATTCGCTCAACGACGCGGAGCGCGGCAAGTACCTCGTCGGCGCCGACCGCGTGCTGGGCGTGGTCGTGCGGGGCGAAGCCCGCTGCTGGCCCCTGCGCGTGCTGGACTGGCACGAGGTCTGCCTCGACACCCTGGGCGGCGCTCCGTTGGTCGCCACCTGGAGCCCGCTGTCCGGCAGCGCCGCGGTCTACGGGCGCGCGGTCGGCGGGGACACACTGCGCTTCGGCGTGAGCGGGCTGCTGCTGAACTCCAACACGCTGCTGTTCGACCGCGCGGTGTCGCCGAGCCTGTGGTGCCAGCTGACCGGCGAGGCCGTCGGCGGCCCCCGGCGCGGTGCGCGGCTGCCCCGGCTGCCCGCGGTCGTGACGACCTGGGAGCATTGGCGCCGCGATCATCCCGGCACGACCGTGCCGGCGCCTGCGCCGACCTTCAAGCGGCGCTACCAGTCCCGGCCCTACCAGTCGTACCGATCCGGGGGACGGACCCGCTTCCCCTCGGCGCCGCTGCCCGCGACCGGCCGGCTCGACCCGCTGCTGATCGTCGAGACGCCGGCCGGCCGCCACGTCCTGGATGCCGTGCGCCTGGTGAGCGACGCCGGTCCCGCCGGTGTCTGGACCGGCGTCCTGGACGGGATCGCGGTGCGGTTGCGCGTTGCGCCGCAGGCGCCCGGCGAGCAGCCGGCTGTGTGGTCTGAACTGGTCACGGGCGCTGGGTTCACCTTATACTATGCCGATCGCTTCGCTTGGCACGCTTTCCACCCCGAGGACCGGTTGCCATGAGACACGCCTCGACGTTCGCGCTGCTGTTGACGGTGTCCTTGCTGGCCGCGGGCTGCGGCGGCGGCGATCCCGACCCGTCGCCCACCGGCGTCGTGAAGGTGTTCACCTTGCCCGCCACCCTCGACGCGGGCTGGACGCTGTCCGGTCCCGCAGGGGCGGTCATCGACGGCACGGACGACGCGCGCCACCCCGGCCGCGCCGCCGGGTCGTGGACGATCGTCTGGGACGAGGTCGTGGACTGGGCGCGGCCGCTCTCGCAGACCCGCACGCTGGCCGACGGGGACTCCATCACCTTCACGGGCCAGTACGTGTACGACCCGCCGCCGACGACCGGCACCCTGACGATCGACATCGAGCCCAATGACCTGCAGGCCCGCTGGGTGCTGAAGCGTCTGCCCGGCGGCGACGACGACCTCACCGGCACCGGCGACGCCGTCCTGGACGACCTGCCGCCCGGCCCCTTCACCGTGGCCTGGCAGCAGGAGCCGGGCTGGACCGTGCCGGCGCCGGGCTGGGTCGACGGCCTGATCACCGCGGGCGAGACGTCGGCCGCGGCCGTGACCTACACGGTGCTGCCGACCTGGCCGTTCACCACCGTGCGCCTGGAAGCGGGCGTCTTCACGATGGGTTCTCCCGCGCCGGAACTCGGCCGCGAGACGGACGAGGGCCCGCGGCACGAGGTGACCCTCACGCGCCCCTTGCTGGTCGCGACCACCGAACTCACCAACGGGCAATGGGACGCGGTCGTGCGCGACGGCCGGCTGGTGGACCCCACCCTCTCCAACCAGCCCGTCGCCTCGGTCACCTGGTACGAAGCGGTGGATTTCTGCAACGCGCTGTCCGCCACCGACGGGCTCACGGCCGCCTACGCCGTCAACGGTCCGCAGGTGGCCTGGAATCCGGACGCCGACGGTTGGCGGCTGCCGACCGAGGCCGAGTGGGAGGCCCTGTGCCGGGCCGGTTCGCAGGGATCGCTGAGCGACGGCGAACTGTCGCGTCTCGACACGGAGATCGATCCCGTGCTGTCGTTCTTCGGCTGGTCGGCGGCCAACTCCGACAACCGCGTGAAACCGGTGCGGGCCCGGCTGCCCAATCCCCTGGGACTGTACGACGTCCACGGCAACGTGCTGGAGTGGTGCTGGGACCGTTACGGCGCCACCTACTACACGAGCGACCCCGCGACCGACCCGGCCGGGCCGCTGACGGGGAGCAACCGGGTGCTGCGCGGCGGTTCCTTCGCCGATGCGAACCAGCGGCTGCGCTGTGCGGCTCGCGCCTACCTCGATCCCGGCGCCGCCGTGGGGATCGTGGGCTTCCGCCCCGTGCGCAACGCGCCGGCGCTCAAGGCCGGGCGGTAAATGCCGATTTTGCAGATGGTGCGGTAACGCTTATCTTGCCGCGACCGGGAGGCGCACGTTTGAATCGACGCTGGATCGCCATGATCGCACTGGTTTGCTTGGCCGCGGGGTTCGTCCCGGCCCAGGTCGCTGCGGTCTGCGCCTCCGCGCCGGTGCACGACGACGTTTGCCACACCGAGAGCATCCCTTGCGCCGACCCCGACCAGGACGGCAACCCCTGCGGTTCGGACTGCCCCTGCGCCTGCTGCCCTGGCCATGGCGCCGTGCCGATGTTCATGGTCGAGTGCCTCACCCATGAGGTTCGGCCTGCCTCCATCCGGATCGGCCTGCGCCCCGACGCCCCCGCCCCCCGCGACACCCAGCACGGCATCTTCCACCCTCCTCGCGCCTGATCAGCCCCGAATCGTCGATATCGTCGTCCGCTCGCCCACGCGAGCGGCGGGCTCAAGCGTCACGGAACGTACCGCGGGATCGCTCCCGGCTGGGTCGTTCCCCACAGGCAGGTGTGTCGAGATGCTGATCAACAAGAAACACGTCCTCGCTGCAGGCTTCGTCCTGCTGATCGCGAACGCCGCGGTTGCGGAGCCGGCGGTGATCGAGATCACCTGGTCCGAGATCACCGGCCTGGTCGACGCGCATCCCCTGCTCGCGGCGGGGGAGTACGGAGTCGAAGCGGCGCAGGGTGCGGTCGCCGCCGCCGGCGCGCGGCCCAATCCGGTCCTGGAGGCGGCCTTGGGCCGGGGCCGTGAGCGCCCGGGCGAGGAGTTCGGCCGTCAGTGGGACCTGTCGCTCACGCTGCCCCTGGACTGGCTGTCTCGGCGCTCGCCGCAGGTGACCGCGGCGAAGGCGGGCCTCGACGCCGCCGCGGCCGAGCGCGAGGCGATCCGGCGCGAGGCCCTGCTGGAACTGCGCACGCAGTTCTGGCGACTCGTCCACGACCAGGAGCAGGTCGTGGTGGTCGAGGGACTGGCGCGGGAGACGTCGAACTTGGCGACGGCCGTGGGCAGGCGCGTGCAGGCGGGCGAGGCGCGGCCCGTCGAACAGACGCAAGTCGAGATCGAACGGGAACTGATCGACGGCGAGCTGGCGGCGGCGCGGTCTTCGCTGGCTTCGCTCCAGGCGCAGCTCGCGCTCTGGCTCGGTGCTCCCGAGGGCGGGCGGATCGTCGCCGTCGCCGATCTGAATGTGTTGCCCGCCCTGCCGGGTCCCGTGGCCGAGCTTGGTGCGACCGCGGCCGATCAGCCCGCGCTGCGGGCCGAAGCGGCCCGGGTGCGCGTGCTCGCCGCCGATCTCTCGGCCGAGAAGCGCCAGCGTCTGCCGGCCTTCTCACTGATGGCCTTCACCACCAAGGAACAGGAGCGGCGAGCCCACGGCGCCGGGATCGCCGTCGATCTGCCCCTGTGGAACTGGAACTCCGGCGGTATCGCGGTGGCGCAGGCGCAGCTCGCCGCCGGCCGTAGCCGGGAGGAAGCCCGGCGCCGGTCGTTCGCGGCGGAGATCGTCGAAGCCGTCGCCGCCTGCCGCATCTCGATCGAGTCCGCGTCGCGGTTCGCCGCCGGCGTCGTCCCGCGGTCCGCGTCGGCCGCTTCCGTCATCGAAAAGACCTACCTGCTGGGCGAAACCAGCCTGCTGGAAGTGATCGACGCGCGGCGCACGCTGCTCGCGTCGCGCCGCCAGCTCCTGGATGCGCTCGCCCAGGCCCAGATCGACCACTGCCGCCTCCGGGCGCTGATCGGGGAGGAACTCCCGTGAACATCCGCAACCTAGCGATCATTGTCGTCTTGGGGCTTCTGCCGGCCGCCGCGCTCGTGTCCTGCGACCGGTCTTCCCCGCCGCCGCCGGCCACGGCGGAATCCCCGGACCACGACCACGAAGCCGCGGAGGCGGAATCGGAGGCCTCCGACCTCGACCGCCCGGTCGAGGATCTGTTCGCCGCCGACTGCGAACACCAGGTCAAGACGTTCGCCTGCGATGAGTGCCGCTACGAAGTCGGCGTCGTGCGCGTGCCGGCGAGCCTGGTCGAGGGCAAGCTGGTCGAGACCGCACAGGTCGAGCGGCGCGCCGTGGATGTCGCGGTCCCGCTGACCGGCGAGGTCCGCTTCGACGAGCGGCGCGTGGGGCACGTCAGCCCGCTCGTAGAAGGCGTCGTGTCGGCGGTCCATGTCAAGCTCGGCGACCGGGTCCGGCGCGGGCAGGCGCTCGTCGAACTCGAGTGCACGGCGGTCGGGCAGGCGCAGGCCGAGTACCTCGCGGCGCAGGGGATGCTCGACCTCTCCCGTCGCAACCTGGAACGGGTCTCCGACCTGAGACGGGAAGCCATCGCCTCGGAGAAGGAATTCCTGCTGGCGCAGCAGGAAGCCGGAGCCGCGCAGATCCGCGCCGACGGGGCCCGCGGCCAGCTCGCGCGCTTCGGCATGTCGGAGGCGGCGGTGAGCGCCCTCGCCAGCGGCGACGGCCTGGGTCGGCTGACCCTGCGCGCCCCGTTGGACGGCGCGGTGCTGGCCATGCACGCCGTGCCCGGGGAAGTGGCCGGGACCGACGCGTCCCTGTTCACGGTCGGCGACCACGCCGTCGTCTGGGTGTGGGCGGACCTCTACGAAGGCGACATCGCGGGCGTCTCCCGCGCGCAGGCGACGCAGAAGCTGGCGGCGGCGGTCTCGGTCAAGGCCTATCCGGGCGAATCGTTCGCCGGGACCGTGGACCTCGTCAGCCCGTCCATGGACGAGTCCTCGCGCACGGTGAAGGTGCGCGTGGAGGTGCCGAACCCGGACGGCCGTCTGCTGGCGGGCATGTTCGCCGACGTGGCGCTGCAGCTGCCTGGGGGCGAGGCGGTCCTGGCCGTGCCGCCGGCGGCCGTCCTCGACGACGAGGGCCGGGAGTTCGTGTTCGTCCACCATCACGACGACTACTTCGTGCGCCGGCCGGTGAAGACCGGCCGCGCGGCCGCGGGTTGGGTCGAGGTCCTGTCCGGGCTCGCGGCGGGGCAGACCGTGATGACCGAGGGCGCCTTCCTGCTGAAATCCGACGTGCTGCGCGCCAAGATGGGCGCCGGCTGCGCTGACTAACAACGGGAGCGATCATGCGTACCGTGACCTTGCTGCTGAACAACCGTCTCCTGGTGCTGCTGGCGACGGCGGTGCTGGTCGCCGCCGGCGTGGTCGCCTGGCTGCACCTGCCCATCGACGCCTTTCCGGACGTGACCAACACGCAGGTGGTGATCATCTCCCAGGCCCCGGGTTTCGCCGCGGTCGACGTGGAACAGCGGGTCAGCTACCCGATCGAACAGGTCATGCGCGGCCTGCCGCGCGTGCAGCAGGTGCGCTCCCTGTCGCGGGCCGGCCTGTCGCAGGTGGTGATCGTGTTCGAGGACGGGGCCGACACCTACTGGACGCGGCAGGTGGTGTTCGAGCGCCTGGACGCGGCCCGCGAGCAGCTGCCGCCCGGCGTCGAGCCCGAGCTGGGCCCCATCTCGACCGGCCTGGGCGAGATCTACCAGTACACGCTCGAAGGCGACGACGAGACCGCGATGGAGCTGCGGTCGATCCAGGACTGGCTCGTCGCCCCCTGGCTGAAGCCGATCCCCGGCGTGAACGAGGTCAACAGCTTCGGCGGCGAGGTGAAGCAGTACCAGGTCCTGGTCTCGCCCGAGATGCTGCTGAAGTACGGCCTGACCGTGAACGACGTCGTCGACGCCGTCGAGCAGGGCAACGCCAACTCCGGCGGCGGCGTGGTCGTGCGCGGCTGGGAGCAGATGTACCTGCGCGGCGTGGGGCTGCTGCGCGACATCCCGGATCTCGAGAACATCGTGCTGAAGGCCGCGGACGGGGCGCCCGTCTACCTGCGGGACGTCGCGGGGGTGGTCATCGGCGCCGAGCCCCGGCAGGGCGCCGTCTCCCGCGACGGCAAGGGCGAGGTCGTGGCCGGCATGATCATCATGCTCAAAGGCGAGAACGCCAAGGAGGTGGTCGGCCGGGTCCAAAACGCGGTCGCGAAGCTCCAGGGGGCGCTGCCCGAGGGCGTCCGCCTCAACGTTTTCTACGACCGCACCTCGCTGATCGAGGCCTGCATCCACACCGTGATCAAGGCGCTGCTCGAGGGCGGGATCTTCGTCATCCTGGTGCTGTTCCTGTTCGTCGCCGAGCTGCGCTCCGCGCTGATCGTCGTGGTCTCCCTGCCGCTCACCTTCCTGGTGACCTTCATCCTCATGGGCTCCGCGGGGATCACCTCCAACCTCATGAGCCTCGGCGGCCTGGCGTTCTCCGTGGGCATGGTCGTGGACGCGTCCATCGTGGTGGTGGAGAATTCCCGCCGCCACCTCGCGCACCTGACCGATTCCGCCTCGAGGAGGCGGGTCGTCGCCGAGGCCGTCGTCGAGGTGGCGAAGCCCGTCGCCTTCTCGGTGCTGATCATCGCGGTCATCCTGGTGCCGCTGTTCACGCTGCAGGGGATCGAGGGCAAGATGTTCGCCCCGCTGGCCGGGACGATGCTCATCGCCCTGCTGGTCTCGCTCGTGGTGGCGTTCACGATCATCCCGGTCCTCGGCGAGCGCTTCCTGGGTCAGGGCCCCGAGCGGGAGTTCGGCTTCATCCGCCGCTTCCACCGCGGCTACGTGCGCCTGCTCAGCCGCGCCGTGCGGCGTCCCGCGCTGACGCTCGGGATCTCGGGCGGTGTGCTCGTCGCCTCGCTGGCGCTCATCCCGCTCATGGGCACCGAGTTCATGCCGCCGCTGGACGAGGGGGCGCTCGCCGTGAACGTGGTGCGGCTGCCCAACGCTTCGCTGGACGGCTCGGTGCGCGTCTCCAGCTTCATCGAGCAGCGCCTGCGGAAGTTCCCCGAGGTCGAGACCGTGGTCAGCAAGACGGGCCGTGCCGAGATTTCGGAGGACCCGATGGGGCCGGAGCAGACCGACGTCTTCATCATGCTCAAGCCGCGCAAGGAGTGGGACGCCGGGCGCGACAAGGACGAACTCGTGGACGCCATCCAGAAGGACCTCTCCGAGATCCCGGGGTTGCGCTTCTCGTTTTCGCAGCCGATCGCGCTGCGGGTGAACGAACTCATCTCCGGCGTGAAGAGCGACCTCGCGATCAAGGTCTTCGGCCCCGACCTCGAGGTGCTGAAGTCGTTCGCGGACCGCGCGGCCGCCGTGCTGCAGGGGATCGAGGGGGCGAGGGACGTGAAGGTGGAGCAGGTGTCCGGCATGTCGCAGATCGACGTGGTGATCGACCGCCAGGCCGTGGCGAGGCACGGCATCAAGATCGCCGACGTCAACGCCGCCATCGAGACGGCGGTCGCCGGGAAGTTGGCCACGACCCTGATCGAGGGGCAGCGGCGCATCGCCGTGGTCGTGCGGTTCCCGGAGGCGGCGCGCGGCAGCATCCCGGTGCTCGAGCGCCTGCTGATCACAGCCCCGGGCGGGGAGCGGGTGCCGCTGGCGCAGATCGCGGCCTTCGAGGTGGTCGAGGCGCCGGCGCAGGTGAGCCGTGAGAACGGCATGCGGCGCGTCGTGGCCGAAGCCAACATCCGCGGCCGCGACCTCGGCGGTTTCGTGGGTGAGGTCCAGACGCGCCTCGCGCCGCTGGTGGAGGAACTCCCGATCGGCTACTACGTCGAGTACGGCGGTCAGTTCGAGAACCAGCAGCGGGCCATGCGCCAGCTCTCCATCGTGGTGCCGGTGGCGCTCCTGCTCATCATGGTCCTGCTCACCATGGCGCTCGGCTCGATCTGGAACGCCCTGCTGGTGCTGCTCAACCTCCCGTTCGCACTCATCGGGGGTGTGATCGCCGTCGTGGTCTTCCGGATGCCCGTATCGGTGTCCGCGGCGGTGGCCTTCATCGTCCTGCTCGGCATCGCCGTGCAGAACGGCGTCGTGCTTGTGGCGTTCTTCCGCCAGCTCCGGGAGCGGGGCGAGTCGGTGGCCGACACGGTGATCAAGGGCTGCGACCTGCGCTTCCGGCCGCTGCTGATGACCGCGCTCGCGAGCTTCATCGGGCACCTGCCCATGCTCTACGCCACCGGATCGGGCGCGGACATCCAGAAGCCGCTCGCGGTGGTGGTGATGGGCGGGCTCGTCACTTCGACCCTGCTCACGCTGATCGTGCTGCCCACCCTCTACGCGCTGGTGGAAGGACGGCGCGCCGGTCACTCGAAGTGACCGGCGCGCTTATCCCGCCAAGGCGGGGCGGACCTGCCGCGGTCTAGGCTGCGGCCGGAGGCGTGGGCGCGGGGCGGACGGCCAGTTCGCGGTCCAGCATGAACATGCCCGGTCCGGTGCCGCCCATCATCGCCAGCTTGCCGAGGATGGCTTCGACGGCCGCTTCCTCCTCGACCTGCTCGCTGACGAACCACTGCAGCGTGATGTTGGTGGCGTAGTCGTTCTCCTTCATGGCCAGGCCCGCGAGGTTGTTGATGTTTTCGGTCATGTGACGCTCGTGGTCCAGCGCCGCCTGGAACATCGCGACGGGGTCGGCCCAATCCGTCACGGGCTGGGGCACGGCGCTCAGCAGGGCGTGCCCGCCGGTGGCGTGGGCGTAGTCGAAGAACTTCATCGCGTGCTGCAGTTCTTCCTGCGCCTGCATGCGCATCCAGTGCGCGAAGCCCTCGTAGTTGCGGGCCTGGGACCAGGCGGACATCGCCAGGTACAGGTAGGCGGAATAGAATTCGGCCTGGATCTGCTCGTTCAGGGCCTTCTGGATCTTCTCCTTCAGCACGGCGGGTCTCCTTCGTCGGGGTCGATCAGGGCGGTTCCGGGTCGCAGGATTTCGGGAGGGCCGGGACCCGTCGCGAGGCGACGGCGTACCGGCCGCATGGTCACAAGGTAAGACCATGCCGGGGCACCGTCACGAAAAAAGCCCCGGACGCCCAATGGGGCATTGCCCTCGCGGGTATATCTTGATATTCGTGTTCAGGTGAGCGGGTGGCGGCGTCCCTGGTTCGTGCCGATCATGGGCCGCGCCGCCGCGGCGCCCCGATTTTCCGGGGGTGGCCGCGCCGCCTGCGACTCCCGCCTGAACCTGGCCGGTCCCCGCCGGATCGGCCGTCTTCTCGCGCCCCCCGCACCGGTGCGGGGCCGCGGCCCCCGCGGGCCTGGAAAGGAACGACTCCATGCCGAAGAAGGAACTCGATACCTTCAGCGTCTCCTACCTCTCCATCCTGGACGAGGACGGGAATGTGGACAAGGAACTCGAGCCGAAACTGAAGAAGCCCGAGCTGATCGAACTCTACCGCCAGATGGTCTGGGCGCGCCGCACCGACGAGCGCATGCTCAAGCTGCAGCGCCAGGGCCGCATCGGCACCTTCGGGCCGAGCACCGGTCAGGAGGCGTCCCAGTGCGCCGTCGCCTTCGCCATGAAGAAGCAGGACTGGTTCGCCGGCGCCTTCCGCGAGCACGGCGTGCGCCTGCTGCGCGGCGAGACCCTCACCCGGCAGCTGCTCTACTACAACGGCCACGAAGAGGGCAACATCAACGACGGGGCGGCCAACCCGCGCAATCTGCCCATCTCGGTCATCGTGGGCGCGCAGCCCCTGCACGCGGTGGGCCTGGCCTACGCCATGCGGCTGCAGGGGGAGAACGAGACCTGCGCCGTGACCATGATGGGCGACGGCGCCACCAGCGAGGGCGACTTCCACGAGGCGATGAACTTCGCGGCCGTCTGGAACCTGCCGGTGCTGTTCGTGGTGCAGAACAACCAGTGGGCGATCTCGGTGCCCCGCTCGAAGCAGACCAAGTCAGCGACCATCGCGCAGAAGGCCATCGCCTACGGCATGCCCGGCGTCCAGGTCGACGGCAACGACGCGCTAGCGGTCTACGCCGCCGCCGCCGAGGCGCTCGACCGCGGCCGACGCGGCGAGGGGCCGACCCTGATCGAGACCGTGACCTACCGCCTGATGATGCACACCACGGCCGACGACCAGTACAAGTATCGCACCAAGGAAGAGGAAGAGTTGTGGTGGCGCCGCGACCCCCTGGTGCGCTTCCGCGGCTACCTCGAGGCGAAGAAGATCTGGTCGGAGAAGGACCAGGAGGCCCTCGAGGAGGAGTACAGGCTGGAGATCGAGAAACAGGTGAAGGCCTTCGAGGAGATGTCGGGCTGGAAGCCGGACGCGCCCTTCGATCACGTCTTCGGCACACGTCACGAGCGCATCGAGGCGCAGCGCCGGGAGTTCCTGGCCGAGATCGCGAAGGAGGCCGCCCGTGGCTAAGCTCAACATGGTCCAGGCCATCAACCTCGCCCTGGACGAGATGATGGCGGAAGATCCCAGCGTGGTCGTGCTGGGCGAGGATGTCGGCGTCGACGGCGGCGTGTTCCGCGTCACCGAGGGTCTGATCGAGAAGTACGGCGAGGCGCGCGTGATCGACACGCCGCTGGCCGAGAGCGCGATCATCGGCACGGCCATCGGCATGGCCCTGGCCGGCCTGAAGCCCGTCGGCGAGATGCAGTTCTGCGGCTTCTCCTACATCATGATCCCGCAGCTCGAAGGCCACGGCTCGCGCTACCGCGCGCGCACGCACGGGCAGTTCCACGTGCCCCTGGTCATGCGCGTGCCCTACGGCGGCGGCGTGCGCGCGCTCGAGCACCACTCCGAGAGCCGCGAGGCCGCCCTGGGCCACCTGCCGGGCGTGAAGGTCGTCATCCCGTCGGGACCGCGCAACGCGCGGTCGCTGATGCGGGCGTCGATCCTCGATCCCGATCCGGTGGTCTACATGGAGCCCAAGCGCTCGTACCGCGCCTTCAAGGAGGAGGTGCCGGAGACGCCCGAGACGATCGAGATCGGCCGCGCGCAGGTGGTGCAGGAAGGCACCGACATCACGGTGATCGCCTGGGGCGCGATGATGCACACCACCAAGAAGGCCGTCGAGGAGATCCGCCAGGCGCGCGGCGCCAGCATCGAGCTGATCGACCTGCTGACGATCTCGCCCATGGACACCGAGACGATCTGCGCCTCGGTGCGCAAGACGGGCCGCCTGGCCGTCGTCCAGGAGGCCCCGCTCAGCTTCGGACCCGCCAGCGAGATCATCGCCACGGTCAACGACCACGCCCTGATGCACCTCGAGGCGCCCGTGAAGCGCGTGAGCGGCTACGACGTCGTCACGCCCTACTTCAGCCGCGAGAACCTCTTCATGCCGACCGTCGGGCGCGCCCGCCGCGGCATCGAGGAAGTGCTGGATTTCTAAACGGAGCCGTCGAGGAGGAAGCCGATGTTCGAGTTCAAGCTGCCCGACCTGGGCGAAGGCATCCACGAGGGCGAAGTCCTCAAGTGGCACGTCCAGCCCGGCGACGTCGTGGTCGAGGACGCCCCGCTGGTCGAGGTCGAGACGGACAAGGCGGCCGTGACCATCCCGTCGCCCCGCGGCGGCAAGGTGGTCTCCACCACCGGTGAGATCGGCGACGTCGTGGCGACGGGCCAGGTCATCGCGGTCATCGACGATGGCCAGGGCGCCTCGGTCACGCCTGCGGCGGCCGCCGCCGCTCCCGCGAGCAAGCCCGCCGCCGCCGGCCGCGCCGCGGAGGAGATGCCGGCCGGGTTGCCCGTCGAAGAGCCGGTAAAGGCCGCGCCCGCCGCCCCTCCCGCCCGCGCCGTGACGCAGCCCAACAGCACGGTCTCCGGCCGGCCGGTGCCCGCGGCCCCGGCCACGCGCCGCCTGGCCCGTGAACTGGGCGTGGACCTGACGCTGGTGCCCGGCACCGGCCCCGGTGGCCGTGTGACGCCCGCCGACGTGCAGGCCTTCCTGGCCGGCGGCGCGCCCGCGCCGGCAGCCGCGGCCGCGACCGCGCCGGCGACCGCAACCGCCGACCGGGCCGTCGACGGCACGACGCGCATGGCCGCCGCCGCCGCCGCGAGCGCCATCCCGTTCCTGGACCTCGAGCCCATGCCCGACTTCTCGCTGCAGGGTCCGGTGGAGATCGAGCCGCTGCGCTCGATCCGCCGCAAGGTGGCGCGCAAGATGACGACCTCGATGATCCTGGTGCCGCACGTCGCCCACATGGACGACGCCGACGTCACCGCGCTCGAGGAGTTCCGCCTGAGGATGAAGACGCAGCGCGAAGGTGAGCCCGTCGGCAAGCTGACCCTGCTGTCGTTCGTGATCCGGGCGATCACCGCGGGCCTGCGGGCGGCGCCGGCGTTCAACGCCAGCCTCGACCCGTTCCGCGAAGAGATCATCTACAAGAAGTACTACAACATCGGCTTCGCGGCGGACACCGGCAAGGGTCTGGTGGTGCCGGTGATCCGGGGCACCGACGTCAAGAGCATCCGCGAAATCTCGCGCGAGATCGAAGAGAAGGCCGCGCTGGCCCGCGAGGGCAAGCTGCCGCTGGAGGACATGCAGGGCGGCACCTTCACGATCACCAACGTCGGCCCGCTCGGCGGCACCGCCCTGATCCCCACGATCAACTACCCCGAGGTGGCGATCCTGGGCATGGGCCGCGTTCAGGAGAAGCCGGTGGTGCGCGACGGCCAGATCGTGATCCGCAAGATCCTGCCGCTGACCCTGGCCTTCGACCACCGCGTGGCCGACGGCGCCGACGCGGCGCGCTTCGTGGGCGAGCTGGTGCGCAACCTGAGCGACCCGAACCTGCTGCTGCTGGACACCTAGACCGAAGGAGAGGCCGCTCATGGTGATGGGAAGCCTGAACACCGAAGTCGAGGTCGTCGTCATCGGCTCCGGGCCCGGCGGCTACGTGGCGGCGCTGCGCCTGGCGGACCTCGGCAAGGAAGTGATGATCGTCGAGGAGCGGGAGCGCCCCGGCGGCGTCTGCCTGCTGGAGGGCTGCATCCCCTCGAAGGCGCTGATCAACGCCATCGAACTGAGCGAGGCGGCCAAGGGCGCCGAACGCCTGGGCCTGACCTTCACCGGCCTGAAGCTCGACCACGTCAAGCTGCGCGCGTGGACCGACGGCGTGGTGGCCCAACTGTCCGGCGGCGTCAAGACGCTGCTGCAGAAGCGCGGCGTGGAGATCGTGCACGGCCGCGCCCGCTTCCAGGACAACCACTCCCTGGCCATCGAGGGCGGCGGCACGATCGCCTTCAAGCAGTGCATCATCGCCACCGGATCGTCGCTGAACCGGCTGCCGGCGGGCATCGACCAGAGCGTCTGGTCGTCGGCCGACGCGCTCAAGCTGGAAGAGGTGCCCGGAACGCTGCTGGTCGTCGGCGGCGGCTACATCGGCCTGGAGCTGGGGCTGGTCTACGCCGGGCTGGGCAGCCGGGTCTCGGTCGTCGAGTTCTCCCCCCGCCTGCTGATGGGGGCGGACCTGGACCTCGTGGAGGTGATGGTCAAGCAGGTGACCAAGCGGCTCAACGCGGTGATGACCGATTCGAAGGTGAAGGGCATCGAGCCCCGCGACGGCGGCTTCGACGTGGAGATCGAGCACGAAGGCAAGACCGAACGGCAACGCTACGACCGGGTGCTGGTGGCCATCGGCCGCCGCCCCAACACCGACGGCATCGGACTCGAGCACACGAAGATCGTCGTGGACGACAAGGGCGTCATCGAGACCGACGGCGAGTGCCGCACCGCCGAGCCGCACATCTACGCCATCGGCGACGTGTCCCACGGCCCCATGCTGGCGCACAAGGCCAGTCGCGAGGGCAAGGTCGCGGCCGAGTCGATCGCCGGCCACAAGGTGGAGTTCGACAACCGGGCGATCCCGGCGGTCGTCTTCACCGACCCGGAGATATCGTGGTGCGGCCTCACCGAGCGGCGCGCGGAGGAATTGGGCGTTACGGTCAACGTCGGGCGTTTTCCGCTGTCGGCCCTGGGCCGCGCGCGGGCCATCGGGCACACCGAAGGCCTGGTGAAGGTCCTCTCCGAGCCGGAGACCGACCTGATCCTGGGCGTCGGCATCGTCGGCCCTCACGCCAGCGAGCTGATCGCCGAGGGCGCCCTGGCCATCGAGATGGGGGCCACCCTGGCCGACCTCACCGAAACGATCCATCCGCACCCTACGCTTAGCGAGGCGCTGATGGAAGCCGCCGAGATGGCCGCCGGCACGGCGGTGCACGTCTTCAAGCGCAGCTGAACGAGCGGCCGGACGGCGGGCGGCCCGCGCCACCGCCCGGCGCGACACCGGGACGCCATGCCCCACCACTTCCATAACGACGAACCAGCCCCCGGGGACACGTTCGCCGGGGATTTTCCCGACTGGGACCTGGACGCGGACCTGCTCGCGTCGGTGTCCGCCGGCGGGCCCGCGCGCTCGCGCGTGCTGCGCTGCGGATCCCCGCAGGTCGTGATCGGCCGCGGCGGGCGAGCCGCCGTCGAGGTGGACCTCGCGGCGGCGCGCGCGGCCGGCGTGCCGGTGCTACGGCGCCCGGGCGGCGGCTGCGCGGTGCTGCTGGATCGGGGCAACCTCGTCGTGTCGCTGGTCGCGCCGATGGCCGGCATCGGCGGCGTGACCACGGCTTTCCGCGCCGCCACGGCCTGGATCGTGGCCGGCCTGGCCGACTGCGGCGTCGCGGGCGTCGTGGGGGACGGGGTCAGCGACCTGGTGCTGGACGACCGCAAGGTGGGCGGCTCCTGCATCCAACGCACGCGGGGGCTGGTCTACTACAGCACGACGCTGCTGTTCGACCCCGACCTCGACCTCATGGAGAGGGTCCTGCCTCACCCGCCGCGCGAGCCTCGTTACCGTCGGGGCCGGTCCCACCGCGCGTTCCTCGGCCGGATCGGTCTGCCTCTGGCGGGCGATCCCGAGGACTTCATCCTCCGGCTCGGGCAAAGTCTAGCCGCCAATCTTCCGAACCTGTAGTTCTGGCCGCAAGATTGTCCCTGACTGCGGCGAGGCACCTGGGCCGCGCCGCTTCTGGTACCTCAGAAGACGCAATTCATTCGATACCAATGGCTTATCGGCAACGCCGCCGTCACCAGGTTGTACCCTCAGTGATGGCTCTCCCGGGACAGGGACAATTTCATGGCCAGAACCATCGGGATCATTGTTGAATAAATAACACTAAAGATGGAGATTTTATCTATTAATATTTCAATACATTACCTAGTGAAAGCCCGCACAGCAATGATAATATGAAATCGAGCATCATCATCAATTGACGCGACCAGCCCCCAAATCCCCCCGTGGCGACAAGTTATCTATCGTCATTGTTAACAGTCATCTATCGAACCATCGTGAAAATATCTCAATGCCGGCTTGACATGGCCGATTCAAATGATGAGCTTGAAGACGTTAACGAATAAACACGTTGGCGCAGGGAGACCGACATGAAGCGGGCCAAGGCGGAGATCCCCCTCAAGACGATGGAGCGCCTGGTGATGTACCGGCGCTTGCTGCAGTACCTCGCCGCCGAGGGGTGCGCGTTCGTTTTCTCTCATGAACTGGCCAAGCTGGCGAACAACACCGCGGCGCAGGTCCGCCGCGACCTGATGATCATCGGTCACCACGGCAGCCCCATCCGCGGCTACGGCGTGCGCTCGCTCGGGGCGCACATCGACCGCCTGCTGGCCCACCACGAGCCCAGCCGCGTCGCCCTGGTGGGTGCGGGCAACCTCGGGCGCGCCATCCTCGCGCACGTCGGTTTCCAGCTGCCCGGCATCACCATCCTGGCGGCCTTCGACAGCGACGAGGAACGCTCCGGGCGCGTGATCGCCGGCGTGCGCTGCTACCCGGTGAGGGAACTGGAGCGTCGCGTCGTCGAGTTGGGGATCAACCTCGGGATCCTCGCGGTGCCGGCGTCCGAGGCCCAGGAAGTGGCCGAGCGCCTCGCGGCGGTCGGCGTGACCGGCATCCTGAACTTCGCCCCGGTCCCGCTGCGCCTGCCGCAGGGCGTGGTGGTGGACGAGATCGACATCGGCATGAAGCTGGAGCGCATCGCCCTTTGCTGCCAGTGAGGAGGAGCACGATCATGAGCCCGCGCGTCGTCGACATCCTGGATGGCTTTCCCGGCGCCCACCGCGACAGCCTGATCCCGATCCTGCAGGCCGTGCAGGAGCAGGAGGGTTTCCTGTCGCAGGATTCCGTCCTGGCGATCGGACGCCACCTGGACCTGCCCGCCAGCAAGGTCTACGGGGTGGCCACCTTCTACAACCAGTTCCGGTTCACGCCGGTCGGCCGCTTGCACGTGCTGGTCTGCCGCGGCACGGCCTGCCACGTGAAGGGTTCGGCCAACGTGCTCGACGCGATCGAGCGGGAACTCGGCGTGAAGGCGGGCGGCACCACGCGCGACGGGCTGTTCAGCCTCGAGGTCGTGGCCTGCATCGGGGCCTGCGGCCTCGCGCCGGTCATCTCCGTCGGCGGCGAGTTCCACGCCGGGGTCGCTCCGCGCGACGTGCCCGGCATCTTCGCGGCCTACCGCGAGCGGGCGAAGGAGGGCAGCACCGATGCAGCCTGACGCGATGAACGGGACGAATTGGTGCGGTGCGCGCCTGAACAGCCTGCTGCGCGACGGCGCCGGTCACGACGCGGACCTGTCGGCCGAGCTGAGACGGCTGCGCCGCGAGGAGATGGCCCGGCCGGTCGTCTACGTGGGCGCCGGGACCTGCGGCCTCGGCGCGGGCGCGGGCAAGGTGCTCGCCGCCGTGCGCGAACACCTCGCGGCCGCGGGGGTCGACGCCGAGGTGGTCGAGACCGGCTGCATCGGCCTCTGCTCCGAGGAACCCCTGCTGGAGGTGCAGTTGCCGGGCCGGGCGCGGGCGGTCTTCAGTCGCGTGAAGCCGCAGGACGTGCCGGGCATCCTCGACGCCATGCTGGCCGGCACGGTGCCGACGGCGCACTACTTGGGTCAGCACGGGCCGGACGGCCTGCGGCGCTGGGACGGCCTGTCCGCGCTCGCCGACCACCCGTTCTTCGCCAAGCAGACCCGCTGGGTGCTGCGCAACTGCGGCCTGATCGATCCGGGCCGCATCGAGGAGTCCCTGGCCTGCGGCGGGTACCGGGGCCTGGCCAAGGCGCTGCGGTCGCTGACCCCGGCCGAGGTCTGCGCCGAGGTCGAGCGCAGCGGGCTGCGCGGGCGCGGCGGCGGCGGCTTCCCCACCGGCCGCAAGTGGACCTTCGCCCTGAACACCGCCGCCGATCAGCGCTACATGATCTGCAACGCCGACGAGGGCGATCCCGGCGCCTTCATGGACCGCGCCGTCATCGAGGGCGACCCGCACCGCGTGCTCGAAGGCCTGGCCCTGGCCGCCTACGCGATCGGCGCGTCGAAGGCCTACATCTACATCCGCGCCGAGTACCCGCTGGCCATCCGGCGCCTGCGCGCGGCCATCGCCCAGGCCGAGGCCTGCGGCCTGCTGGGCGACGACATCCTGGAGAGCGGCTTCGACCTCAAGGTGGTCATCAAGATGGGGGCCGGCGCCTTCGTCTGCGGCGAGGAGACCGCCCTGATCCACAGCATCGAAGGCCGACGCGGCATGCCGCGGCCCCGGCCGCCGTTCCCGGCCGTCTCGGGTCTGTTCGGCAAGCCGTCGGTGATCAACAACGTCGAGACCCTGGCCAACGTGCCGGAGATCGTGGTCAGGGGCGCGGACTGGTTCTCCTCGCTGGGCACCGAGGGCAGCAAGGGCACGAAGGTGTTCGCGCTGTCGGGCAAGGTCGCGCGCACGGGCCTGGTCGAGGTGGCGATGGGCACGACGGTCCGCGAGATCGTGTTCGGGGCGGGCGGCGGCATCCCCGGCGGCAAGGCCTACAAGGCCGTGCAGATCGGCGGGCCGAGCGGCGGCTGCATCCCCGAGCAGCACCTCGACATCATGGTCGACTACGAGTCCCTCAAGACGGTGGGCGCGATGATGGGTTCCGGCGGCCTGGTCGTCATGGACGAGGACACCTGCATGGTGGACGTGGCGCGCTTCTTCATGGACTTCATCCAGCGCGAGAGCTGCGGCAAGTGCATCCCCTGCCGCGAGGGGACCAAGCACCTGCGCGACATGCTCGACGCGATCGTGCGCGGCCGGCGCCACGAAAAGGGCGCCGACGCCCTGGCCCGCTTCAAGGGCGTGACCTACCTGCCGCGCCTGGCCGAGGTCATCCGCGAGACCAGCCTCTGCGGGCTGGGCATGACCGCCCCGAACCCCGTGCTCAGCACGATGCGCTGGTTCCCGGAGGAATACGAGGCGCACATCTACGAGCGCCGGTGCCCCGCCAAGGTGTGCCGCGACCTGCTGACCTTCGACATCGACACCGAGAAGTGCAAGGGCTGCACGCTGTGCGCGCGGGCCTGCCCGTCCGGCGCCATCGTCGGCGGCAAGAAGCAGCCGCACCTGATCGTCCACGACAAGTGCATCGCCTGCGGCGCCTGCCTCGAGGCCTGCAAGTTCGAAGCGGTGGAGGTTTCCTGATGAGCGCGACCGAGACGTTCCGCATCGAATTGAACGGGCGGCCCGCCGAGGCCCGGCGCGGCGAGACCCTGCTCGACGTCTGCCGGCACGCCGGCGTGGACGTGCCGACGCTGTGCCACCTGCCCGACCTCGCCCCGTCGGGGGCCTGCCGGCTCTGCGTGGTGGACGTGCGCGGGCGCGGGCTGGTGCCGAGCTGCTCGTGCCCGGTCGAGCCCGGCATGAGCGTGGAGACGAACTCGCAGCTCGCCACGCGTGCACGCAAGACGATCGTCGAGCTGCTGCTGGCCAACCACCCGGACGACTGCCTGTACTGCGTGCGGCACGGGGAGTGCGAACTGCAGGATCTCGCCCAGCGCTACGGCGTGCGCGAGCGGCGGTTCGTGACGGCCAAGAACGACGACCACGTCGACATCTCGAGCCCCTCGCTGGTGCGCGACCCGGCCAAGTGCATCCTCTGCGGCAAGTGCGTGCGCGTCTGCGAGGAGGTCATGGGGGTCGCCGCCATCGACTTCACGCGCCGCGGCAGCCGGACCCTGGTGGCGCCGGCCTTCAACCGGGGCCTGAACGTCTCGACCTGCATCAACTGCGGCCAGTGCGTGATGGTCTGCCCGACCGGCGCCCTGCGCGAGAAGAGTCACCTGAAGGAGGTCCAGGACGCGCTCGACAACCCCGCCGTCACGGTCGTCGTGCAGCACGCGCCGGCGGTCTCGGTGAGCCTGGCCGAGGAGTTCGGCCTCGCGCCGGGCGCCGACGTCGAGGCCCTGATGGTCACGGTCCTGCGCCGGCTCGGGTTCGCCCGCGTCTTCGACACGTCCTTCGCCGCCGACCTCACGATCATGGAGGAGGCGTCGGAGCTGGTGAGCCGCCTGAAGGGCGGCGGCCGGCTGCCGATGTTCACCAGCTGCTCGCCCGGCTGGGTCAAGTTCGTGGAGCAGTCCTACCCCGACCTGATGCCCAACCTGTCCACCTGCAAGAGCCCCCAGCAGATGATGGGCGCCGTGGTCAAGCGGGTCTGGGCCGCGCGCGAGGGGATCGACCCGCAGCGGGTCTTCAGCGTGGCGGTCATGCCGTGCATCGCCAAGAAGTTCGAGGCGCAGCGCCCCGAGATGGGCGACGCCCACGAGATTCCCGACGTCGACGCCGTGCTGACCACGCGCGAGCTGGCGCGGCTCATCCGCCTGCACGGGCTGGACCTGGCGCGGATGACCCCCGGCGCCCCCGACCTGCCCTTCGGCGAGCGCAGCACGGCCGGCAAGCTGTTCGGCGGGACCGGCGGCGTGATGGAGGCAGCCCTGCGCACGGCGCACTGGCTGGTCACGGGCCGCGAAATGTACCACCTTACCGTCGGCGCGGTCCGCGGCCTGGACGGCGTCAAGGAAGCCCGCGTGAAGCTGGACGACATCGAGCTGGGCGTCGCGGTGGTCAGCGGCCTGGGCCGGGCCCGGCGCCTGCTCGAGGAGATCCGCGCCGGCCGCGACGACCTGCACTTCATCGAGGTCATGACCTGCCCCGGCGGCTGCGTCGGCGGCGGCGGCCAGCCCCTGCGCGCCGCGTCCGGCGCGGTGCTCGAACGGCTCGAAAGCCTGTACCGGATCGACCGCAGCGAGCCGGTGCGCCTGTCGCACCGCAACCGCCACGTCCAGGAACTCTACGACGAGGTGCTGGGCGAACCGCTGGGCGCACGCAGCCACGAGCTGCTTCACACGAGCTACCACGGCCGGGACGGAGCGGTCTGACATGCAGATCGGACAACAACTCGTCGCCACGATCCCCGAGCGGTGCCGCCTGTGCTACACCTGCGTGCGCGACTGTCCGGCGAAGGCCATCCGCATCACGGGGGGCCAGGCCGAGGTGGTCGCCGAGCGCTGCATCGGCTGCGGCAACTGCGTCAAGGTCTGCCGCCGCAACGCCAAGCAGGTGGCCGGCTCGATCGACGACGTGCGCCGCCTGCTGGCCGGACCGCGCCCCGTCGCCGCGGCCGTCGCGCCGAGCTTCCCGGCCGAGTTCCTCGACCTGACGCCCGGGCGGGTCGTGGGCGCCCTGCGCTCGCTCGGCTTCGACCTGGTCTGCGAGGTCGCCTTCGGCGCCGACCTGGTCGCCCGCCGCTACGCCGAGCTGATCAGCCGGCACCCCGGCCGGCGCTACATCGCGACGACCTGCCCCGCCATCGTCTCCTACGTGGAGAAGTTCGAGCCCTCGCTGGTCCCCAACCTCGCGCCGGTGGTCTCGCCGATGGTCGCCACCGCCCGCGCCCTGCGCCAGCGCCACGGCCAGGACCTGGTCGTGGTCTTCATCGGCCCCTGCATCGCCAAGAAGGTGGAGGCGGTGCGCGAGGGGATCGCCGGCGACGTCGAGGCGGCGCTGACCTTCGTCGAGCTGCACCGCTTCCTCACCGAGGCCGGCATCGACGCGTCGGCGTGCGAGCCTTCGGAATTCGACGGACCTTCGCCGGGGCTGGGCGCCCTGTTCCCGATCAGCCGCGGCCTGCTGCAGGCGTCCGGCCTGACCGAGGACCTGCTCAGCAACGAGGTCGTGGCCGGCACCGGTCCCGACACGTTCATCGAGGCGCTCGACGAGTTCCGCGACGGCGTGCTGGACGTCCAGCTGCTCGAGCTGCTGTCGTGCAAGGGCTGCATCATGGGCGCGGGCATGACGACCAGCGCGCCGCTGTTCCGCCGGCGCACGGCGGTCAGCAGCTACGTGCGCGAACGGCTCTGGGTCCCGAGCGGCGAGCGCCGCCGCGCCGAACTGGAGGAGTTCTCCCACCTCGACCTGATGGCGGTCTACGCTCCCGCCGACACGCGCATGCCGCAGCCGTCGCCGCGCGAGCTGGCCGCGATCCTGGAGCGCCTGGGCAAGGGTGCGCCCGAGGACGAGCTGGACTGCGGCGCCTGCGGCTACCGGACCTGCCGCGAGCACGCCGTGGCCATCCACACGGGCATGGCCGAGAACGAGATGTGCCTGCCCTACACCATCGAGCGGCTCAAGGAGTCCCTCGACGAGCTGAACGTCTCCCACCGCGAACTGGCCAGCGCGCAGCAGGCGCTGATCAACGCCGAGAAGCTCGCCAGCATGGGCCAGCTGTCGGCCGGCATCGCCCACGAGGTGAACAACCCGCTGGGCGTGGTCCTGCTCTACGCCAACATGCTGCTGGACGAGTCGCCGCCGGACTCGCCGCTGCGCGAGGACCTGACGATGATCGTGGAGCAGGCCGATCGCTGCAAGAAGGTCGTCGGCGGACTGCTGAACTTCGCCCGCAAGAGCAAAGTCGTCCGCCGCCGGGTCGACGTGCCGGCGCTGGTCGACCGCGCGCTCAAGGCGGTCATCGCGCCGCCGGGCGTGGAGGTGACCGTCGAGCACCGCCTGGAGGACCCCTACGCCGAACTCGACGGCGACCAGATCGTCCAGGTGCTGACCAACCTGGCCGTCAACGCGGTCGAGGCCATGCCCGTCGGCGGCCGCCTGCGGGTCGTCACCGAGGGCGATCCCGAGCGGGTGACGCTGCGGGTCGTCGACACCGGGACCGGCATCCCCCGCGACATCATCAAGAAGATCTTCGAACCGCTGTTCACCACCAAGCAGATCGGCAAGGGCACGGGCCTGGGGCTGGCCGTCTCCTACGGCATCGTCAAGATGCACCAGGGGCAGGTCCAGGTCTTCTCGAACGCGGATCCCCGCGAGGGACCCACGGGCACGACCTTCGTCGTGACCCTGCCGCGCGCAGCCAAGGGAGAGCCGGCATGACCACGGGACACGAGCACAACTACGCCGGGCGCACCGCCCTGATCGTCGATGACGACCCCGACGTCCTCGCGCAGCTCCGCCTGTTTCTGGAGCGCCTCGGTTTCCGGGTCGAGGCCGGCGAGAGCCAGGCCGAGGGCGAGACCCTCATCGACGGCCGGACGCCCGACCTCTGCATCTTCGACCTGATGATGGAGAACCAGGACAGCGGCTTCGTGCTCGCCCACCGCATGAAGAAGAAGAGCCCCGGCACGCCGGTGATCCTGGTGACCGGCGTCGCGCACGAGACGGGCTACACGTTCGACGCCTCCACCGCGGAGATGCGGCGCTGGGTGAAGGCCGACGCGGTGCTGGACAAGGACATCCGCTTCGAGCAACTGGCGGCCGAGATCGCGCGTCTGGTGCCGGCATGACCGCCGAGACGCTGCGGGTCCTGGTCGTGGACGACGAGCCCGGCATGCGGCAGGGCGCGTCCCGCGTGCTGTCGCGCCACGCGCAGACGCTGCCGGATCTGGGCGTCGAGGTGCGCTTCGCGGTCGAGACCGCGGCCGACGCCGCCGAAGCCCTGGACCGGCTCACGACCGCCCCCTGGGACCTCCTGCTGCTGGATTACAAGCTGCCCGACCGCACGGGGCTCGAGGTGCTCGACGAGATCCGCACCCGCGGGCTCGACGTGGTGACGGTCATGGTCACGGCCTACGCCTCGCTAGAGGTCGCCGTCAGCGCCACCAAGAACGGCGCCTTCGACTTCCTGGCCAAGCCGTTCACGCCCGACGAGCTGAAGTGCGTGGTGGAGAAGGCCGCGCGCACGGTGCTGGCGCACCGCCGCGCCCTGGCCCTGGCCGAGGAGAAGCGGCAGGTCCGCTTCCAGTTCATCCGCGTCCTGGCCCACGAGCTGAAGGCCCCGCTCGGCGTCGTGGATTCGTACCTGCGGATGGTGCAGGACCGCGCCCTGGGGGACGAACTCGCCGCCTACGACCGGCCGGTCGAGCGCGCGCTGGTGCGTATCGACGGCATGCGCCGCATGATCGTCGACCTGCTGGACCTCACGCGCCTCGAGTCGGGCCAGAAGCGGCGCGACCTCGCCACGGTCGACGTCGTGGAGGAGGCGCGCGCCGGCCTGGAGGGCGTGACCGCCGCCGCCGCCGCCCGCGGCATCGCGCTGGAACTGCACGCGCCCGCCGCCCTGCCCATGCAGGCCGACCGGGGCGAGCTGGGCATCATCTTCAACAACCTGCTGACCAACGCCGTGAAGTACAACCGCGACGGCGGCCGCGTCGACCTGACCGTGCGCCCCGCCGGGGACGGCGGCGCCGAGATCGAGGTGCGCGACACCGGCGTCGGGATGGCGCCGCCGGACGTGGCGCGACTGTTCGGCGAGTTCGTGCGCATCAAGAACGAAAGGACCAAGGGGATCGAGGGCTCCGGCCTGGGCCTCTCGATCCTGCGCAAGCTCACCGAGCTGTACGGCGGCGCCGTGGCGGTGACCAGCGAGCCGGACGTCGGCACGACCTTCACCGTGACGCTCGCCGGCGCGCCGGCCGGGGCGGCGCCGTGAACTCCCGCCCGCCCGGACGCGCCCTGACCCGTGACTTCGCCGACTTCGTCGACGAGGCGGAGTTCACGCGGCTGCTGGGGGGGGAGGCCCCCGACGGCGCCCGGGTGCGCGACGTGCTGGCCAAGAGCCTGACGAAGGAGCCCCTCGAACCAGACGAGACGGCCGTGCTGCTGCGCGCCGGCGACCCCGCGCTGGTCGAGGAGATCTTCGACGCGGCGCGCCGGCTCAAGCGCGACGTCTACGGCCGGCGCATCGTGCTGTTCGCGCCGCTGTACATCGGCAACCTCTGCGTGAACGACTGCGGCTACTGCGCGTTCCGCGCCGGCAACCCCGACTCGGTGCGCCGCACGCTCGCGCCCGACGAGGTCGAGGCCCAGGTCGCGGCCCTCGAGCGCAGCGGGCACAAGCGCCTGATCCTGGTCTTCGGCGAGCACCCGCGCTACACTCCGGAGTTCATCGCCGACACGGTGCGGCGCGTCGCGGCGGTCCGGGCCGGCCCCGGCGAGATCCGCCGCGTCAACGTCAACGCCGCGCCCCTGGACCACGCGGGTTTCCGCACCGTCCACGAGGCGGGCATCGGCACCTACCAGGTGTTCCAGGAGACGTACCACCGGGCGACCTACGCCCGCTACCACCCGGCGCGCACCCTCAAGGGCGACTACGACTTCCGGCTGGACAGCCTGAGCCGCGCCTTCGAGGCGGGTTGCGACGATGTGGGGATCGGCGCCCTCTTCGGGCTGACGGACTGGCGCTTCGACGTGCTGGGAATGGTGGCCCACTCCCGCCACCTGCAGGAGCGCTACGGCGTCGGCCCGCACACCCTGAGCTTCCCGCGCCTGCAGCCCGCGAGCGGCGTCGACCTCGCCGGCGCGCCCTTCGTGAGCGACGCCGACTTCAAGCGGCTGGTCGCCGTCCTGCGCCTGTCGGTGCCCTACGCCGGGATGATCCTGACCGCGCGGGAGCCGGCGACGCTGCGGCGCGAGATCCTGGGCTTCGGCGTCTCGCAGATCGACGCCGGCTCGCGCATCGAGATCGGCGGCTACACCGAGTCCGGCGACGCCCAGGTCATGGACCGCGAGCAGTTCGCGCTGAGCGACCTGCGCCCGCTCGACGAGGTGCTGCGCCAGCTGCTCGAGGACGACCACGTGCCCAGCTTCTGCACGGCCTGCTACCGGATGGGCCGCACCGGCGAGCACTTCATGGAGTACGCGATCCCCGGCTTCATCGAGCGCTTCTGCACGCCCAACGCCTTGGTGACGCTGACGGAGTACCTGCAGGACTACGCGTCGCCGCCGACGCGCGAGGCCGGCCGCCGCCTGGTGGAGCGGGAACTCGCGGCCATCCCCGAGGGGTCGGCCAAGGAGGCGCTCCAGCGTCGGCTGCAGGCGACGAGGGACGGGGCGCGCGACCTGCACGAGTGAAGCTACCTCGGCTTCGCTTCCCGCTTGTAGACCGACCGCATCGTGATCTCCTTGTCCGCCCAGGGCGGCTTGAAGGACATGAGCACCGTCAGCTCGCCGCCGTCGGCGTTCAGCTCGTAGGTCGTCGTGCGGGTCATGCCGTCCTGGCCTTCGCTGCGCACGACGATCGCGCCGCCCTCGACCTTGGCGGTCTCGAAGACCTGGCCGCGGTGGGTCCAGCGCTCGCACTTGCGGCCGTCGGTGGTGACCGACTGAGAGATGTCCATGGCGTCGGTCACGTCGAACTCCGGCCCCTCGTGGAAGATGACCAGTCGCGAACGGCCCCCGGCCATCTCGGGCGGCGCACCGGCGCCGGCGCTCTTGCCCGCCGGCTCGCCGCCGAAGCTGCCGCCGCGGCTACCCGTCTGGCCGCCGCCGCCCATGCCGGGTCCACCTCCCATGCCGGCTCCGCCACCCATGCCGGGTCCGCCTCCTTTGCCGCCGCCGGGGCGTTCGCCCGGGGACCCCGTCTTCGGCATGAGTTTGGCGGGGTCGTCGGAGCGCGCCGTGTCCAGGGTCCAGGCGCCGTTGAAACCGGAGGGCCTCGCGACCGGCTGGTCGTCCGCGGCGAGCGCCGGCGGCAAGACCAACAGGACGAGGATGGCGAGCAGCACAGTCTTGAATGAGGTCATGACCGGATCCTTCCCGTGGCGTGGGGTGTGCAAGACCATACGCACGGGCGGGACGGATCCTGCGGCGGCGAGGATTCCTGGGGCGCGCCGGGCGGTCATCGGGTATGATGCCCCGGTTCGCGCGACGCCAGTCCGGGACCAGGAGGCACTCATGTCCGCGACTCGCCTGCCCGCCGGCTTCCACAGCCTGACCCCGCAGCTCGCCGTCGACGGCGCCGACCGCGCCATCGAGTATTACAAGCAGGCGTTCGGGGCGGAGTTGCAGCGCCGCCACGAGGGTCCGGGCGGGAAGGTGGTCCACGCCTTGCTGCGCATCGGCGATTCGCTGATGATCGTCAACGACGCCTTTCCGGAATGGGGATCGCACGCGCCGTACGAGAACACGTCTCCCTGCATGATGCATCTGTACGTGGAGGACGCCGACGCGGCGTTCGCGCAGGCGGTCGCCGCCGGCGCGAAGGTGACGATGCCGGTGCAGGACACCTTCTGGGGGGACCGCCACGGCGAACTGCTCGACCCGTTCGGCCACCGCTGGGCCGTGGCCGCCTGCGTCGACGAGATGACGCCGCAGCAGCTCGAGCGCGCCGCCGAAGAGGCGATGCGGCGGATGCGGGCGGGGGACGACTGACCTATCGGGTAATTTATTTAGAAATGATGCCGACATAGCCCCGCAGCTAGCGTCGCTGAGATAGGACTCGGTATGCCTGCGAAGGAAGCCACAGCCCGTATCAAGATCAATAAGCTGCTCGAAACGGCGGGCTGGCGGTTCTTCCCGGACGGCGAGGCGCCCGCCAACATCCGCCTCGAACCGGGAGTGTCGATCAAGTCGACCGAGTTGGACGCGCTCGGGGACAATTTCGAAAAGGTCGGCAAGGGATTCGTTGATTTCCTCCTGCTCGACACCAAGGGTTTTCCGCTCATCGTCCTGGAAGCCAAGGCCGAGGACAAGAATCCGCTCGTCGGCAAGGAGCAGGCCCGCAAGTACGCCCGCTCCCTGGACTGCCGCTTCATCATCCTATCCAACGGGAATCTGCACTACTTTTGGGACCTCGAGCGCGGCAACCCCTACGTCATCACCTCGATCCCGACACCGGAATCGGCCGGCGGCTACCGGAAGACCACGCCGGATCCGCAACGCCTCATCACCGACGAGGTGGGGGCGGACTACATCGTCCTCTCCCAGCGGCCGAACTACCGCTCCGAGGCGGGGTGGCTGCAGGAAGCGGAACGTCTCGGCTACATCCAGGCCAACAAGCTCCGGTTCCTGCGGCCCTACCAGCTCAAGGCCATCCACAGCCTCCAGGCCGCAGTGGGCGCCGGAAAGGACCGCTTCCTGTTCGAGATGGCCACCGGCACCGGGAAAACCCTGACCGCTGCCGCCGTCATCAAACTCTTCCTACGGTCCGGCAACGCTCGGCGCGTCCTGTTCCTGGTCGACCGGCTCGAGCTGGAGGACCAGGCCAAGAAGGCCTTCACCGCGCTGCTGTCTGCCGACTTCCGGACGGACATCTACAAGGAGCACCGCGACGACTGGCGGCGGTCGGAGATCGTGGTCACCACGGTGCAGTCGCTGCTCTTCAACAACAAGTACCAGCGGCTCTTCTCGCCGACCGATTTCGACCTCGTCATCTCCGACGAAGCGCACCGCTCCATCGGCGGCAACGCCCGCGCCGTCTTCGATTACTTCATCGGTTACAAGCTGGGCCTCACCGCCACGCCCCGCGACTATCTCCGCCGGTTCGACGGCTCGCATCCGGGTACCCGCGACCCGCGCGAGGCCGAACGCCGGCTGCTGCTGGACACATACCGCACGTTCGGCTGCGAAAACAGCCAGCCGACCTTCCGCTACTCCCTGCTGGACGGCGTGAAGGAGGGCTTCCTCATCAATCCCACGGTGGTGGACGCCCGCACCGGGGTCACCACCGAACTGCTGTCGGAGGCGGGTTTCATCGTTTCGTTCACGGACGAGGCCGGCGAGGATCAGCAGCAGGCTTATCGGCAGCGCGAATTCGAGAAGCGGTTCTTCGCGGACGCCACCAACCAACTATTCTGCAAGACGTTTTTGGAGAATGCGTTACGCGATCCGGTAAGCGGGGAGATCGGCAAGTCGATCGTCTTCGCCGTCAGCCAGAACCACGCCGCCAAGCTGGCGCAGATCCTCAATCAGATGGCCGACCGCATGTTTCCCGGCAGGTACCGCTCCGATTTCGCGGTCCAGGTGACCTCGCAGATCACCGACGCCCAGCAGTTCACGATCAACTTCAGCAACAACAACCTGCTCGGCTCGGGCAACTTCCTGCCGGGCTACAAGACCAGCAAGGCGCGGGTGTGCGTGACGGTCGGCATGATGACCACCGGCTACGACTGCACCGACATCCTCAATCTCGGCCTGTTCCGTCCCATCTTTTCGCCCACCGACTTCATCCAGATCAAGGGACGGGGCACGCGAAAGCACGACTTCCGGGAGCAGCTCTTCGACGACAGCCTGAAGGACGGCGTTCGCAACCCGGTCAAGACGGCCTTCAAGCTGTTCGATTTCTTCGCCAATTGCGAGTACTTCGAGGAGGAGTTCAACTACGACGAAGTGCTGAAGCTCCCTAGGTCTCCGGGGGAGGCCCGAGGCGAGAAAGGCGAACCGGGCCCGTTCAAGTTCGATGGCACCTACGATCACAAAGGCATCGACATCATCGCTTCGCTACGGGAAGAGACCGTCGGCTACGAGGGGATGAAGATCGACCGCATGTTCTTCGAGCGGTTCGAGGATGTCGTACGGGAGGACGCCACCATCGCGGGTGCGGTGGAGGCCGGCCAGTGGGACCGCGTGATCGACTACGTGAACCGCGAGGTCTTCGACAAGCCCGAGGAGTACTACACGCTCGACAAGCTGCGCAAGGCCGCCGCCGTCGACCGACGGCTGACTCTGCGGGAGATCCTGGAGAAGATCTTCGGCCTCATCCCTCGCTTCAAGTCCCGGGACGAGCTGCTGGAAGAGGAGTTCGCCAAGTTCGTGGCCGACGCCAAGCCCGAGGAAGCGGCCGCCATCCCGGCCATCAAGACATACTTCAAGGCCTACATCACCAGCGGCCACGTGCGTGACATCATCGAAAGTCGGCAGTTCACCGATCTAGCCACCAATCCCGTGTTCTCCGCCCACGACTTCCGCGCCGTGCCGGCCAGGTACCGCACGCTGATCCCTGAATACATCAAGGATTACGTTTCATTGAACCAGTTCGCCGCCTAGGAGCACCGATGAGCAAGACCAGGAAATCCAACATCGACGTGCAAGGCACGGCCATCACCGTGCTATCCCAGAATGAGTCGGATTTCATCAGTCTGACGGATATCGCGCGGGTCAAGAACGCCGACCGCTCCGACGATCTCGTGCGCAACTGGCTCAGGAACCGCAATACGGTGGAATTTCTCGGGGTTTGGGAGCGCCTCAACAATCCCGGTTTCAATTCCGTGGAATTCGACGGGATTAAACCGCAGGCTGGCCTGAACAGTTTCGCCTTGACCCCGAAGCAGTGGATCGAGAAAACGAACGCCATCGGCATCGTATCCCGGGCGGGCCGCTATGGCGGGACATACGCCCACAAAGACATCGCGTTCGAATTCGCCGCCTGGATCTCGGTCGAGTTCAAGCTATATTTGATCAAGGAGTTCCAGCGCCTGAAGGAAGACGAGAACCGTCGCCTGTCGCTCGCCTGGAACCTGAACCGCACCCTCGCCAAGCTCAACTACCGCATCCATACCGACGCCATCAAGACGCACCTGATCCCATCCGCGGTGACGTCTGCGCAGGCCGCCATCACCTACGCCAATGAAGCGGACATGCTCAACGTCGCCCTCTTCGCCCAGACGGCCAAGCAATGGCGGGACGCCAATCCCGCCCTGGAAGGGAACATGCGCGAGTACGCCACCGTCGAACAGTTGCTGGTGCTCGCCAACATCGAGGGAATGAACGCCGAACTCATGCACATGGGGCTGTCGCAGGGGGAGCGCCTCAAGCGCCTCAACGAGATCGCCATCCGTCAGATGCAGGTGCTCACCACCGCACCGACCATCAAACACCTCAAGGAATAGCCCGTGCTCGACACTGCCACCAAACGCCGCATCGACACCGCCCGTGACATCCTCGTGGGCAAGGTACCCGATCCCAAGAGCCAGGTCGAACAAATCACCATCGCGCTGATCTACAAGTTCATGGACGACATGGACGCCGAGAGCGAGGAGCTGGGCGGGAAGCGCAAGTTCTTCGCAGGCGGCTTCGCTCGTTATGGGTGGGCTAAGCTCATGCGTTCCGGTCTCGGCGGGCACGAGACCCTGAACCTGTATGCCGAGGCCATTACGAAAATGCCCGAGAACCCCGGTGTACCGTCGCTCTTCCGCGACATTTTCAAGAACGCGTTCCTGCCGTACCGCGACCCGGAAACTCTGCGCGCGTTTCTCAAGATCATCGACGAGTTTTCTTACGACCACAGCGAGCGTTTGGGCGATGCCTTCGAGTACCTGCTGTCGGTGCTCGGCTCCCAGGGTGATGCCGGACAGTTCCGGACTCCGCGGCATATCATCGACTTCATGGTCGAGGTCATCGATCCGAAAAAGAACGAGACCGTGCTCGATCCGGCGTGTGGAACGGCGGGGTTTTTGATCTCGTCCTGGAAGCACATCCTCAGGGCCAACACCGACGCCAAGGGCGCCAGCACGCTGACGCCTGATGAGAAAGGACTACTGGCAAGAAATTTTAAGGGGTACGACATTTCACCTGATATGGTGCGCTTGTCGTTGGTGAATCTGTACCTGCACGGTTTTGCCGACCCACATATCGTGGAGTACGACACGCTCACATCGCTTGACAAGTGGGGAGAACACGCCGACGTGATCCTCGCCAACCCGCCCTTCATGTCGCCGAAGGGCGGGATCAAACCGCACAATAGGTTCTCTATTCAGGCGAAGCGCAGCGAAGTGCTGTTTGTGGACTATATGGCTGAGCATCTCACTCCCCATGGGCGTGCCGGGATCATCGTGCCTGAGGGAATCATCTTCCAGAGTCAGGCGTCATACAAACAACTGCGCAAGTTGTTGGTGGAGGAGTACCTCGTGGCAGTTGTGTCACTTCCTGCGGGGGTGTTTCAGCCATATTCTGGGGTGAAGACATCGATTCTTGTTCTTGATAAACTGCTTGCTAAGATGAGCGACTCCATCGTCTTCTTCAAGATCGAGAATGATGGTTTCGGCTTGGGAGCACAGCGTCGTACTATCGAAAGCAACGACCTCCCGCGGGTAAACATCGAACTTGGCGCTTACCTCCACGCTTTGCGTAGCCAACAGCCAACTACTCGGTTTCAGCCATCATGTGGGTTAGTCGTATTAAAGGAAAAGATCGCCGCCAATGGGGATTACAACCTGAGTGGTGAGCGATATCGAGATGTTGAGACGAGGAATCATGCATTTCCAATAGTTCGTATTGGGGATGTGTGTACCATCAATCCACGCAAGGGTCAAATATCTGATCTGTCGCCGGGAACACGCGTCTCCTTCGTGCCTATGGCTGATCTGAACGAACATTGCATCGCATTTAATCCCAGAAATGAAAAGGCGATGTCGGAAGTAGCGGCGAGTTACACATATTTTGAGGACAATGATGTTCTGCTCGCCAAGGTTACTCCCTGCTTTGAAAACGGAAAGGCAGGAGTCGCTCGCGATCTTGTTAACGGAATTGGATTTGGCTCCAGTGAGTTCTATGTGTTACGAAGTAGTGACAAAGTCTTGCCGGAGTGGATCTACTATTGCGTTATGCATCCGCTCTTTCGGGATGCGGCTATTGCACAGATGACTGGTACTGGCGGATTACAGCGCGTTCCACGAGATTATGTTGAAAACTTCCAAATACCCCTACCATCGATTGAAATGCAGAATGAGATCGTGGCAAAGATTGGAAACTACCAGAATGGTATTGCTGGCGCTCAGGAGATGATCGCCTGTTTCAAACAAAAAATCCAAACAGAAATCACTCGTGTTTGGGATGAGAGCGCGCCAACACCATAGAAGAATTGAGTAGCGGCAGAAATCTTGTTGTCACCTCTCGATTCAATAAGCAAGTAATGCAGAATAGTCGAATAATGCTGCTAGCTATTCATAATATCGATTGATGTAAGCAATCAGGTGCGATGGATCTCTTCGTGAATGGGGGCTCGGGGCATGGCCTCATGCTTGAGTAGTAGTTAGCTACATTGCGATTACATCAGTAATCGATGGTGCGGCCGTAGCCTCGCTGTAATTAATCTCCAGACCAGAAGACAAGGCAGTCAACCCCGAATCATGATAATCGTCAGTCACTTGAGCCCGCCTGCACGACGAGTGAAAGAACAAGCGAAGCCAGCGCATACCCGAAGATCCCCGGCAGCGCGATCCCGCTCGGCAGCCGGTTGCGCACCCGCCCCCGCTCGTACCGCGGATCGTCAAGATCGGGCGCCAGCGCCTCGGCCGGCTCCTCCTCCGACCACACGCAGGGGATGGGCGCCGTCACCCCGCGCCGCCTCAGGTACTTCCGCACCCGACCGGCCAGCGGGCAGCGCCGGCTCTCCCACAGATCCCCCGCCCTCACGAACGACACGTCGGTGCGCCCGGCCGCTCCCATGCTGCTGACCACGGGGATGCCGAGCCCGACGCACGCCGCCAGCAGTTCGACCTTGGGGTTGAGCGCGTCGATCGCGTCGACGACGCACGTCGGCGGCGGCGCGAGCAGCGCGTCCGCGGTGTCCGTGTGGAAGAACGCCTCCACCCCGGCGATGGCGGTGTCCGGGCAGGTGAGGCGCAGGAACTCGCCGACGACCGCGACCTTCGGGCGGCCGATGTCCGCCGCCGTCGCGCAGGGGCTGCGGTTCAGCGACGACGCCGTCACCGGGTCGAAGTCGATCAGCGTGAGCCGCCCGATCCCGCTGCGTGCCAGCGCCAGAGCGGCGTGCGCACCCACGCCGCCGAGCCCGCAGACGACGACCGACGCGGCGCGGAGGCGCGCGAAGCCCGCGTCCCCGTAGAGGTCGACCGTGCGTGTGAAGCGTTCAGGGCAGCCCGCGCTCCCGGCTTGTGCAAGCGCTCCGAGGGGTGAATGACGGTTCTTGGCCACTGATCGCCGTTCCATTATGCGGGGATGCCACGCTGATCGGATGACCACGCATTCTTGCCGGGATGATGCTTTAATTTCAGAGGTTTACTCTTTTGGCTGTGGTGCATTGTCGAGGCAATGATGCCTACAAATGAGCAAACATAATCTCGGTAGACTGTCAGGTGTTCACTGCTCAGGAAACAATACTCTGAGTCGACTACCTTCTCTTTGAATAGATTAATCAGGATGAGCCGAGGGAATACTTCATCCCTTGGGTCTGTGAAGATTCGGCCCTTACTCTCCCAATCCGCAATGGTTTCACGCCTGGGGCCCTTCATCACTTGGGCCATTTCAGCTTGGGTCATGCCATACAAAGTCCGCAGATAGCGGAGATGCTCTCCCTTCATCCCCGGGGGAGTCAAAAGCAGAAAGAGGCCAATCGCCTGCAACAATTGCTGTTCGTCATGAATCTGCGTGATGATGTCATCGCACTCACCGCAATGAGTAATTGTAACCCCATTCCCGAATAACTTGAGGCCGGAAATTCCTGAGTGTTTATATCGGTATTCGTTGGGTGTCTCGACCTCGACATTGGTCGATCCACAAGCCGGGCACCTTTTCTTCGTAGCCATTTTATCCTCTCACACGATCAAAACACGGTGATACAGGTCGCGTCCCTGTTTGTTGCGATTCCAACCACAAGTTTGACTTTTCCTAATTCGGGAAGCGATGCCTGAATTTTTATCCTGTAGCTGTTATGGCTGTCATCCTTGACAGGTCCGTCTACTATATCCCCTGTCCTGAGCACCTGGATGACATGCATCGACGTCAACGACGGAAACCTCTTTTCGACGCGTACCCAGAAGTGGCTGGAGTAGGCGAGTCCAATTTCATTCCTACAGACACGGGCAATGATCGCCTCCGCGTCAGGCTTGCTCAATGGTTTCATAGGCTGCCCTCAATCTAGCAAAATGTACGCTCATCGTACAGGCCCTATCAAAGAATTGTTGAATCGGCCTGAAATCGACTAATTGGACCCGAAATAGAACATTATTCGCCTGCAGGCCGCCCAGCCGGGAAGCAGAACCCCGCGCAGTTCGGCCTCTTCCTGCTCAGGGAGGGGCGCGTAGGTACCGCATCGTCGGCATGGTAGGGCTGGTCACGGCAAGCCATCAGCAGGTCATTAACCCCGGACAGAATCTCGTTGGTCAGCCGTGTGGCACCGCTCCGTCCAGTCGAAAAAGGTCACGGGCATTCTCCGTGGTGAAGGCGGCGACGGCGTCCGCCGTCTGGCCGCGAAGTTCCGCCATCGCGAGGCAGACCTCTCGCACGTGCCGCGGCTCGCAGGCGCCGGCGAGCACGTCCTGCAGCCCGATCGAGGGGGCGTCGGTCTCCAGCACGAGGCGTTCCGCGGGCGCCGCCGCGGCGCCGAGCCGCGCCCGCGCGCCCGGCCGCGTGATCGCCCCGCCGAAGCCCAGGTGCAACCCGAGTTCCAGATAGCGCCGGGCCAGTTCGGGTCCGCGCGAGAACGCGTGCACGACGCCCCGCACCGGTGCGCTCCCGTAGACCTCGCGCAGCAGCGGGATCAGGTGCTCGGCGGCGCCGCGGTCGTGCAGGATCACCGGCAGGTCCAGCTCGCGCGCCAGCCCCAGCTGCAGGCGCAGGACCTCGGCCTGACGGTCCAGACCAGGCGTGCCCACCTTGGCGTCGAGTCCGATCTCGCCGACCGCGACCGCGCCGCAGGCGATCAGGCGCCGGCGCAGGTCGTCGACGTCGAGGGGCCGATCCGCGACCCAGGGATGCAACCCCAGCGCTGAGTGGACGCCCGGGTGCGCCGAGGCGAGCGCCGTCACCGCCTCCCAGGAGGCCGGATCGTAGGCCGGCGCCACGACATCGCTCACGCCCGCCGCGCGGGCGCGCGCCAGCACGCCGACGACATCGTCGGCCAGCGGCGCGGCGTCCAGGTGCGCATGGGTCTCGATCAGTCGCATGCCCCGATGATGCCTGAGATGGAGCGGGTCGTCCAGTCCGGGCGCCGGATTCCGGGCGTCAAACCCGCAGCCCCGCCTCGGCCAGGAAGCGGCTGGGCGACTTCTTCGAGCAGACGAGGTCGAGGCGGTGGCGGGCGCGGGTCAGGGCGACGTAGAAGAGTCGCCGCTCGGCTTCCAGGCCGCCGTCGTCGGACACCGCGTGGGAGTGGGGGATCTGCCCGCGGTCGACCCCGTAGATGATGACCCGGTCCCACTCTCGGCCCTTGGCGGCGTGGATGGTCGCCAGCTCGCACGTCCCTTCGATGTTGAACACCTCCTCCGCGCAGGCCCGCGCCACTTCGCGCAACAGGGCCGAAGTGCGCGCGAGCACGGCGATCGTGCCGGGTGCACCGTCGCGCCCCGGGGCGCCTTCCCGGATCATCGCGACGACGCGCAGCGCGCCCGCGGCGCGGTCGGTCAGGGCGTGGATGCGGATCCGCCCGCGGTGAGGCGCGCCCGGCCGCAGCGGCTTGCGGAAGCGGCGTCGGTTGTGCCGGATCAGCCGGCGCGAGGCGACGGTGATCCGACGGCCACAGCGGTAGTTCTTGATCAGCGGGTGCCGCTCGAGGTCGGGGTAGACCTGGTCCAGCTCGATCACCCGCTCGACCGAAGCCCGGCGCCAGGCGTAGATGCACTGGTCCTCGTCGCCGACGCAGAACAGCGAGTCCTGCGGGGAGGCGAGCAGGCCCACCAGCAGCGCCTGCGCGGGCTCGATGTCCTGGTACTCGTCGACCAGGACGTGGTCGAAGCGCGCCTGCCAGCGGCGGCGGATGTCGGCGTCGCGCTGCAGCAGCGTCACGGCGCCGGCGACCAGGTCGTCGAAGTCCAGACGGTCGTGTTCGTCCAGGTGGCGCTGGTAGAGGTCGAAGAGGCGCGCGGCGGTGCGGGTGCGCGCGTCCCCGCCCGCCGCCTGCGCCAGCGCCGCCTGCGGGCCGACCATCGCCGACAGCTTGAAGCCGCTGACGGCGTTGCGCGCCGCGGTCACGTCCAGCCCGACCCCGTCCGGTTCGGCGTTGCGGGCCTGCTCGGCGAGCCGCTTCCACGCGTCGTCGTCGACCTCGCCGATCCCCGCGCGCGTGCGCCCCTCCTGCTTCAGCAACGCCAGGCCGAGGCCGTGGAAGCTGCGCACCGCGACGCCGGCCACGCCGGCGCGCTCCAGCCGCGCCGCGATCTCCAGCTTGGCGTCGCGGTTGAAGGTCGAGCAGAGGATGCGCTCCGGCGCGGCGCCGCGGTGCAGCAGTTCCTTGACCCGCTCGACCAGCACGGTGGTCTTGCCGCTGCCCGCCGGTGCGATCACCTGCACCACGCCCGTGCCGGCGCGCACCGCTCGGCACTGCTGGGGGTCGAGGGAGAGGGGGCGAGGCGGGGGCCTGTCGGGAGGCGGCTCGGCGCCGCGGCCGACGAGGCGGTCCACCAGGCGCGACAGCCGGCCGCGACGGCGACCCCGACGGTTGACGGTTCCGCTGACGAGTGTCGCGTCCGGTGCGTCGTTCTGCGCGGCGAGCCAGCGCAGGCGCTCCAGCGTCCAGGGGTGGCGCCAGTCGGGATCGACGAACGCGTCCGGCTCGAGGGACTCCAGGTCGCGGTCGGCGTGGATCAGCAGGCGGCAACCGCGGCGCCGCGCGGGAGCAGCGAGGGTGCCGTGGATCAGGCGCAGGTCGTCGACCGAACCGCAGGGAACGTCGAGGACGGCGACCAGCTCGTGACGGGTGAAGACCGCGAGCAGCCGGGCGGTCGGGTTGGTCAGGGATCGGCGCGTTCCGCGGGGGCGGGTCGCCTGGACGGCGGCACGCCACCGCTCGTACTCGACCACGTGCCAGCCTTCCCGCGCCAGCCGGAGGGGGTCGGGGCGCGAAGTCGTCCAATTCAGGTCCGAGGTGAGGTGCTGCAACTGATTGCCTTTGCGACAGATCAAGCGCCTGGCCGGTGTGCGTCGGGGCCGGTGCAGCCGCCTCTTGCCCGGCCGAGCCATTCGGCGTAGCTTCAGATCGCCATCACCCGCCAGATGTCATTGTTGATCTGCTATCATCATGGACGTGCCCGATCCCCATCCTGCGAGGTGCCCCCATGCCCGCTGCCAATCGCCGTGCCAAGCGGATGCTGGTCTTCACGGTCCTGGTATCCCTGTGCGCCGCCGCCGACCCGGCCTCCGCGTTCCTCGTGGCCCACTGGCGATTCGACGAGCCGGCGGGTTCGACCGCCGCACTCGACGAGACCGGCGGTCACGACGGAGCCGTGATCGGCGATGCGGCGTTCGGCGTCGTTGGCGTCGCGGGCCGCGCGCTCGCACTCGGCTTCGGCGGCGGCGGCGCCCTCGACATGGGCGACGTGCTCCCGTTCCAGGACGAGGATTTCTCGTTGGTGGTGTGGGTGAAGACCCTGCCGGGCGCAGCGGACGTGATGTACCCGGTGAGTAAGCACGTCTCGGGCTTCGGCGGCTACCTCGTCGGCCTCAACACCGACGGCGTCTACGGCGCGCCGGGCAAAGCCTGGTTCTACGACATCGGCGCGCCCGGCGAGCAGGCCTTTTCGACCACCGACATCAACGACGGGCAGTGGCACCAGATCGCCTGCGCCTACCAGCAGGGCGGCCTGCTGGGCATCTACGTCGACGGCACGCCGCGCGAGGACCTCCACGACGGGCCGATGAACCCCCTGACCGCGGCGAAGTTCGTGGTCGGCGGCTACGACGACGGCGGCGCGGTCCACGCCGGGTTCCAGGGCTGGATCGACGACGTCCAGGTCTACGATCACACGCTCCACCCCGACCAGGTCGGCTTCCTCTTCGCGAATCCCTCGTACGTCCTGGGCGAGATCGGCGTCCATCCCGTCGCTCAGGGCCTCCGGCTGTGGCTGCGGGCCGATTCGGTGAAGCCGGTCGGGGACCAGCAACCCGTCGCGCTCTGGCCCGACCGCTCGGGGCAGGGCCTGCACGTCGCGCAGGCGGATCCGGCGTCTCGACCACGCTACGTCACCGGCAGCATGCACGCGTTTCCCGCGGTGCACTTCGACGGGAACGACTTCCTGATCCGCGACAACGTCGCCGGGTCGTCCCTGATGTCGGCGGACGAGGCGACCGTCTATCTCGTCGCGCGCCAGGACGGCGCGGACGCCTACAACACCGTGCTCGGCTGGGGCTACACCAGCAACCGGCTGTTGGTGCACTACACGTGGGAAGGATGGCTGGTGTTCCAGCACGGGCCACCCACGAGCATCGGCGGGAACGGCGTATGGCCGTCGCCGGTCGGCTGGAACGACGCCTTCCACTTCGTGGAGCTTCGGCGTGAGAACGGGACGTTTTCCTGCGTGATCGACGGTGCCGATCAGGGCGACCAGGCCACCATCGGCGCGCCGAACCTGGAGTCGGTGCAGCCGCTGTTGGTCGGCTCGGACGCCTACCGCTTCAGCGACATGACCGGCGACATCAGCGAGATCCTGGTCTACGACCGCGCGCTCACGCCGCTGGAGCGCGACAGCATGCAGCTCTACTTCGAGTCTTATTACTATCCGACTACGGTCGGCGCGGAGGCGACTCCCGCCTCCCGGCCCGCGCTCGAGGTCGCGCCCAATCCCTTCAACCCGCGCACGGTCGTCGCCTTCACGCTGCCGCAGGCGGGGGAGGTTGCCGTGGCGGTCCACGACGTCCAGGGTCGCCTGGTGTGCCGACTCGCCGGCGGCCGTTTCGCCGCCGGCCGGCACGAACTCGTCTGGGACGGGCGGGACGATCGGGGTCGCGAGGCGGGCGCGGGCGTCTACCTGGTGCGGCTGACCGCGCCCCTGGGCGGTGCCGTGACTCGGGTCGTCCTGATCAAGTAGCTTCGAGACGGGCCTGGGTATCCGATTCCGATTCCGCGTCCGCACGCGCCGGCGTGCGGACGTTTCCGTGTTGCCGGACCCACGACTTGAACTTATCAATGAGGACGACACTCAATCGCAATATCCGGCCGCCCCGGCGGCCTCGCCCAGGAGGACACCCCCATGATCAACCTCACCCAGAACGCTCAGCATGAACTCAAGCGCCTGGCCACCCGCGACGGTCTGAACGCCCCGGTCGTCGTGCTGGGCGTCGACAGCGGCGGCTGCTCCGGCTTCAGCTACCGCATGGGCATGGACACGCGCGTCCAGGACGGGTTCCAGGCTTTCACCTACGAGGGCTTGACCGTGGCCTGTGCGCCGGACGCCCTGCCGTTCTTCAAGGACATGGAGATCGATTTTTCGAAGGACCTCATCGGCGGCGGTTTCAAGTTCCGCAACCCGAACGCCAAGGGGACCTGCAGCTGCGGGACGTCGTTCCGCGTCTGATGCGGATTTCGGAGGCCCGTTGACCAAGAAGTTGCCTTGACGGGCCGTTATTTGTTTGCCCTAATCGGACCGATCCGCTAGCATTTCCGGCGCTTGGGCCGGGTTGTCCCGGTTCGTCCCCTGGTGAAAATGAAATCGCGCCGCCAATCGCGCGGCCTCACGCCCTCGGGCGGAACGCGGGAGCAGCCCCTTTGGATTCCCAGCAGAAGGACCCCCGGCGGGACGGGCCAGATCCTTTCCGGTTTCCCAAATGGACCAACGCGATCCGCCTCCCGGTCACCCTGGCGGCGGCGCTGGCTCCCCTCTTCATCCTCGGTCTTCTGTACCTGCTCTTCTCGCCGGGCGCGACCAGCGTGGGCTACCAGCCCGCGCAGCCGGTGCCGTACAGCCACCAGCTCCACGCCGGCCTGCTCGGCATCGACTGCCGCTACTGCCACACTGGCGTGGAGACGGGCGCGGCGGCGACCCTGCCGCCGACCTCGGTCTGCATGAACTGCCACGCCACGGTGCGCGCGCAGAGCGAGAAGCTGCAGCTCGTGCGCGAGAGCTTCGCGACCGGGATGCCGATCCCCTGGGTCCGCGTCCACGACCTGCCCGACTTCGTCTACTTCGACCACAGCGCCCACGTGCGGCGCGGCGTCGGCTGCGAGAGCTGCCACGGCCGCATCGACAAGATGGAAGTCGTGCGCCAGTTCGCCGGCCTGAACATGGCCTGGTGCCTGGAGTGCCACCGCGATCCCGTCCCGCACCTGCGTCCCGAGGACGCGGTGACGGTCATGGGCTACGTGCCCGACGAACCCCAGATCGAACTGGGCCGCCGGCTGCGCGACGCCCGTCACATCACTCCGAAGACGGATTGCTCCACATGTCATCGATGAACCAGAACGGCCTCGACCACAATTACTGGCGCAGCCTGCAGGAACTGTCGGACGAGCCCGAGTTCCGCCGCTTCCTCGAGGGCGAGTTCCCCGAGCCCGCAGAGGTGCCGACCGACGCGATGTCGCGACGGCGTTTCCTGCAGGTCATGGGCGCCTCGGTGGCCATGGCCAGCCTCGTCGGCTGCCGCTGGCCGCAGGAGACCATCGTGCCCTTCGCGAGCCGGCCCGAGGGCGTCACGCCCGGCACGGCGCGCCGCTACGCGACGGTCATGGAACTGGCCGGCGCGGTCAGCCCGCTGCTGGTGACCAGCTTCGACGGCCGCCCGATCAAGGTCGAGGGCAATCCCGATCACCCGCTGAGCCAAGGCGCCTGCGACCTGTTCGCACAGGCCGGACTGCTCGAACTGTACGACCCCGACCGCAGCCGCCACGTGCTGGAGCGCGAGGGCGGTCGCCCCCGCCGTCGCTCCCTCGGCGATGGGGAGGCCGCGGCCGCCGCCGCCTTCACGGCGCTGCGCGCGCGCCGGGGCGCCGGACTCGCCGTGCTGAGCGAGGCCAGCAGCTCGCCCACGTTCGCGGCGCTGCGCGGCCGCCTGCGCGACGAGCTGCCCGAAGCCGCCTGGTACGAGTACGAGCCGGTCTCGCGCGACAACGAGCGTCTCGCCACCGGCCTGGCCTTCGGCGAGGCGCGACGCGTGCGCGTCGACCCGGGCGCCGCCCGGGTGCTGGCCTGCTTCGACGCCGACCTGCTGCTGGACCATCCCACGGCCCTGCGCAACGCTCGCGGCTTCGCGAACGGGCGCCGCGCCGAGGACGGCGAGATGAACCGCCTCTACGTCGTCGAGAGCGACCTGAGCCTCACCGGCGGCATGGCTGACCATCGCGTCGCGATGCCGAGCCTGGAGATCCCGCGCGCCCTCTACGGGCTGGCCGCCGAACTGGTGCTGGGCCGCGGCCTCTCCCTGCCGCCGGGCTACGAGTCCGTGCTGCCGGCGCTCGAGCACGTCCGCGCCGCGGGCCACGCGCCGGCCTGGATGGGTGCGATGGCGGGTGACCTGCTCGCCCACCGCGGGGAGTCGCTGGTGGCGGTGGGCCCGCGCCAGCCCGACCACGTGCACGTGCTGGCGATCCTGCTGAACGAGGTCCTGGGCAACACCGGCCGCACTGTGACCTACGGTCCCGATGACCAGCGCGGCCTGTCGCACGGCGCGGCCATCGCGACCCTGGCCGTGACCATGGGCAAGGGGCAGGTGCAGTCCCTGGTGATCCTGGGCGGCAACCCCGTCCACGACGCACCCGCCGACCTGGATTTCGGCGGCCTGCTGGACCGGGTCGCCGAGTCCTGGCACCTGTCGCTGTTCGTGGACGAGACGTCGCAGCACTGCCGCTGGCACCTGCCGCGCGCCCACTGGCTCGAGTCCTGGCACGACGTGCGCGACCACGACGGCCGCTACGCCGTGGCCCAGCCGCTGATCGCGCCCCTGTACGACGGCTGGACGCCGGCGGAACTGCTGTCGCTGCTGCTGGACGGCGTCCGCCGCCCGGCCCACGACCTGGTGCGCGCCACGGCCGACCGTGAGCCGGGCGCCGGCGACTGGGAAGCCCTGCTGCACCGCGGTTTCGCCGCCGCGCTGCCCGTCGAGAAGGCGGCCGCCCTGGACGGCCGAGGTGTCGTCGCCGCCGTGCGCCGAGGCGGCATGGCGAAACCGGCGGAGGTCGGTCGTGAGAACCTGGAACTGGTGTTCGTGCGCGACCCGTCGCTGCACGACGGGCGTTTCGCCAACAACGCCTGGCTGCAGGAACTGCCCGACTTCATGACCAAGCTGGTCTGGGACAACGCCGCGCTGTTCGGCGTGTCCACGGCCGCCGCGCTGGACGTCGCCCACGGCGACGTCGTCGAACTGCAGCTGGGCGAGCGCCGGCTGGAAGCCGCCGTCTACGTGCTGCCGGGCCACGCGCCCTGGTCGGTGAGCCTGAGCCTGGGCCACGGCCGTACCGCCGCCGGCGGCGTCGGCAACGGCACCGGCTTCCGCGCCTACGCGCTGCGCAACTCGTCGGCGCTCGACGCGGCCGCCGGCCTGAAGGTCGTCCGCACCGGCCGCAGCCACCGGCTGGCCACGACCCAGGACCACCACGCCATCGACGCGGTCGGCATGCGCGAGCGCGAGAAGCGCTCGCGGTCGCTGGTCGTTTCCGGCACCCTCGCGGAGTACCGCGAACACCCGGACTTCGCCGCGCACCGCACGCACCACCCGCCGCTGGTCTCGCTGTGGAAGGAGCGTCCGCGCGAGGGATTCGCCTGGGGCATGACCATCGACCTGAGCACCTGCATCGGCTGCAACGCCTGCGTCGTGGCCTGCCAGGCGGAGAACAACATCCCGGTCGTCGGCAAGGACCAGGTGGCCAAGGGCCGCGAGCTGCACTGGCTGCGGCTGGACCGCTACTTCCAGGGCGACCCGGACGCGCCCGCGGTCGCGCACCAGCCGGTGGCCTGCGTGCACTGCGAACTGGCCCCCTGCGAGCAGGTCTGTCCGGTGAACGCGACCATGCACAACGAGGACGGCCTGAACGTCATGGCCTACAACCGCTGCGTGGGCACGCGCTACTGCTCGAACAACTGCCCCTACAAGGTGCGCCGCTTCAACTGGTTCAACTTCAACAGCGACATCCCGGACGTCCGCAAGCTCGTCTACAACCCCGAGGTGACCCTGCGCTCCCGCGGCGTCATGGAGAAGTGCACCTACTGCGTGCAGCGCATCGAGACGGTGAAGATCGACGCCAAGAACGAGGGGCGCCCCGTGCGCGACGGCGAGGTCGTCACGGCCTGCCAGCAGACCTGCCCCACGCAGGCCATCGTCTTCGGCGACCTGAACGACCCGCAGAGCCGCGTGACGAAGCTGACGACCGGCGACCGCGCCTACCACCTGCTCGCGGAGCTGAACGTGAAGCCGCGCACGGCCTTCCTGGCCCGCCTGCGCAATCCGAACCCCGAACTCGCGGAGAGCGCCGATGGGCACCCTGCTCACTAGGGACACGATCGACAACACGGCCCACGACCCGACGCGGCCGCAGGAGCTGATCACCGGCGGCTACGACTTCACGAGCCTGACCGACAAGGTCTGCGGGATCGTGGAGCGCCGCGGGGCGCCGCGCGCCTGGTGGGTGGCGCTGGGCTTCTCGTCCACCCTCGCGGTGACGATGTTCGCCATGATCGGCTACCTGATCTTCAACGGCGTCGGCGTCTGGGGCCTGAACAACCCCGTGGGCTGGGGCTGGGACATCGTCAACTTCGTGTTCTGGGTCGGCATCGGGCACGCCGGCACGCTGATCTCGGCCATCCTGTACCTGCTGCGCCAGCAGTGGCGCACCAGCATCAACCGCTTCGCCGAGGCGATGACGATCTTCGCGGTGATCTGCGCCGCCATCTTCCCGGGCATCCACGTCGGCCGCGTCTGGGTGGTGTGGTGGCTGTTCCCGCTGCCCAACTACCAGGCCATGTGGCCCAACTTCCGCAGCCCGCTGCTGTGGGACGTGTTCGCCGTGGGCACCTACGCGACGGTGTCGTTGCTGTTCTGGTACACGGGCATGGTGCCGGACCTGGCGACCCTGCGCGACCGCGCCGTGACCAGGACCCGCAAGATCGCCTACGGCTTCTTCGCCCTGGGCTGGCGCGGCTCGAACCGCCACTGGCACCGCTACGAGAAGGCGTACCTGATCCTGGCCGGCCTGGCGACGCCGCTGGTGCTCTCGGTGCACTCGGTGGTGTCCTTCGACTTCGCCACCTCGCAGGTCCCGGGCTGGCACACGACGATCTTCCCGCCCTACTTCGTGGCGGGGGCGATCTTCTCGGGCTTCGCCATGGTGATGACCTGCCTGATCCCGGCGCGCGAGTGGTACGGGTTGAAGAGCATCGTGACCCTCTACCACCTCGAGACGATGGCCAAGATCATCCTGGCCACCGGCACCATGGTGGGCTACGCCTACGCGACCGAATTCTTCATCGCCTGGTACGGGGGCAACCCCGCCGAGCAGTTCGCCTTCATCAACCGGGCCTTCGGCCCCTATGCCTGGGCCTACTGGATCATGGTGTCCTGCAACGTGATTTCACCGCAGCTGTTCTGGTTCAAGAAGATCCGCACCAGCCCCGTCGCGCTGCTGATCATCTGCATCTTCGTGAACATCGGCATGTGGTTCGAGCGCTTCGTGATCACGGTGATCTCGCTCAGCCGCGACTACCTGCCCTCGGCCTGGGGCTACTACCGGCCGACGCCGGTCGACATGCTGACCTTCGCGGGCAGCTTCGGGCTGTTCTTCACGCTCGTGCTGCTGTTCATGCGGTATCTGCCCATGATCGCCATGGCCGAGGTCAAGACCGTGATGCCGCAGAAGCACTGGGAGAGCAAGGTGTCGCGTCCGGTGGGCGACTACCACGGGACCAACCCCGGGGACCGTTAGGGGCGCGCGGGCGCCCCGGGAAGAGCGAGTGACGATGGCGACACGAGCGACGCACGGCCTCTACGGCTACCTCGCGGAGTTCCGCGAGCCGTGGGACCTCATCGACGCGGCCGCGAAGGTCCGCGACGCCGGCTACACCCGCTGGGACTGCCACACGCCGTTCCCGTTGCACGGGCTGGACCACGCCATGGGGATCCGCGGCACGCGCCTGCCCTGGCTGGTGCTCTGCGGCGGCCTGACCGGCCTGACTGCGGCGCTGCTGATGCAGTGGTGGATGAACGCCCACGACTACCCGTACCTGATCAGCGGCAAGCCGCTGTTCGGGCTGCCGGCGGTGGTCCCGGTCACCTTCGAGCTGACGGTGCTGCTGAGCGCGCTGACGACGTTCTTCGCGATGTGGGGGCTGAACCTGCTGCCGCAGCACCACCACCCGCTGTTCAACAGCGAGCGGTTCCGGCGCGCGACGTCCGACCGCTTCTTCATCTCGATCGAGGCGCGCGACCCCCTGTTCCAGGGCGAGCGCACGCGCGAGTTCCTGGCGGGCCTGGGCGCCGACGCCGTCGAGCCCGTGGAGGACTGACCGATGCCGAGAATCATCAAGTCCGCCGCCGTGGTGCTGACCCTGCTCGCCCTGATCCCGGTGCTGGCGCTGGTCAAGGCCCGCGTCACCGACAGCGGGCGGACGCGGCTGTCGCTCGTCTACGACATGGACGACCAGGCCAAGGTCAAGACCCAGCGCGCCAGCGAACTGTTCGCCGACGGCCGCGCCATGCGGCCGCCGCCGGCAGGCACCGTCGCCCGCGACGAGCTGGTCGGCCGGGACCGCCTGCGCGACGGCCGCGTCGACACCACGTGGGTGGAGACGTTTCCGACGCCGGTCACACGCGCGATGGTCGAGCGCGGCCGCGAGCGTTTCGGCGTCTACTGCGCACCGTGCCACGGCCTGGCCGGCAACGGCGACGGCATCGTCGCCAAGCGGGCCGAGGCCCTGAGGGAGGGCACCTGGGTGCCGCCGTCGAACCTGGTCGACGCCGCAGTCCGGGCGCGGCCCGTCGGCCATCTCTACAACACGATCCGCCACGGCATCCGCAAGATGCCGGCCTACGGTTCCCAGATCGGCGTCGAGGACCGCTGGGCGATCGTGGCTTACGTGCGCGCCCTGCAGGCCGCGCAGGCCGGTGCGCCCGCGGACCTGGAGCCGGCGGACCTCGCCGCGCTCGGCCCGCCGCCCGCACCGGCGCCCGCTGCACCGGCGGCGACGACAACCGCGACGGCGGCGGCGCCGCCGCCGCAGTAGTGAAGGCGGCGCCCCCCGGCGCCGCGAACCCGACGGGAGCGTGAGGTTTTGTCTCAACACGCACGACGTGACGTGGCCGTCCTGGACGGCGACAACCTGGTCCTCGGCGGCGCCGCCCGGCGCATCGCCTTGGGTGGGCTCGCGGTCGGGGCGGTCGGGCTGGGGACCGGCTTCCTGCTGGGCCGCGCCGCCGGCGACGGCATGCGGCACTTCCTGCACGCCTGGCTGCTGAACTGGCTGTTCTTCCTGTCGCTGTCGCTGGGCGCGCTGTGGTTCGTGCCGTTGCAGCACCTGACGCGGTCGACCTGGAGCGCGGTGGTGCGGCGCCTGGCCGAGATCGTCTCGGGCACGCTGCCGCTGATGGCGCTGCTGTCGCTGCCGGTGCTGCTGAACCTGGGCGCGGTCTACGGCTGGGCCGACACGTCCCGCGCCGTCGCCGACCCGCTGCTCGCGCACAAGGCGGGCTGGCTGAACCCCGGCTTTTTCACGCTGCGGATCGCCTTCTACTTCGCCGTCTGGATCGCGCTGGCCACGATCTTCCGCCGGCGCTCCCTGCGGCAGGACGCGACGGGCGACCCCGCGATCACCGCCGGTTCGGAGCGGCTGGGCGGGCCCGCGCTGATCCTCTACGGGCTGACGCAGACCTTCGCGGCCTTCGACCTGCTGATGAGCCTCGACGCCCACTGGTTCAGCACCATGTTCGGCGTCTACTGGTTCGCCGGCATCGTGGTCAGCTTCTTCGCGTTGATGACGCTGCTGACCGCCGGCCTGCAGCGCTCGGGCCGTCTGGTTCACGCGGTGACCCTCGAGCACTTCAACGACTACGGCCGGGCCATGTTCGCCTTCGTCTTCTTCTGGGCCTACATCGCCTTCAGCCAGTACATGCTGATCTGGTACGCGAACATCCCCGAGGAGACGGGCTGGTTCCTGCGCCGCCAGGAGAACGGCTGGGCGGCGGTGGGCTACCTGCTGATCTTCGGCCACTGGCTGATCCCCTTCGCCGGGCTGATGTCGCGCTTCACCAAGCGGCGCGTGCGGCTGATGGCGTTCTGGGCGGTCTGGATCCTGGTCATGCACTGGGTCGACCTGTTCTGGCTGATCATGCCCGAGCTGAGCCCGGGCGGGATCCCGCTGCGCCTGATGGACGCGGCCCTGCTGGTGGGCATGGGCGGCCTCTACGCGGCGGCGCTGGCCTGGGTGGCCGGGCCGCGCCTGCTGATCGCACGGCGCGACCCGCGGCTGCAGGCTTCGCTGAATTTCGAGAACTACTAGACGGGAGGGGCGCGAGCCCATGCGGACCGAAGCGGACAAGACGGACCTGCACAACATCGTGACCTACGGCCTGGTGTTCGCCCTGGGGCTGGTGGTGGCCATCCTCGCCCTGGAGATCGGCTTCCATCTCGTCCAGCGGCGCCAGTTCGAGCGCAAGGTGGTGGCGGTGGCTCCCGCCGAACTGCTGGCCCTGCAGGCCGCCCAACTGGGCGTGCTGCAGCAGGGCGTACGCTGGGTCGACGGTCCTGCGGGCCTGGTGGGCATGCCCATCGAGACGGCGATGGACGTCGTCGTGCGCCGTCACGGCGGAGACGGGGACTAGGCATGGCGCTCCGCGGCACCGCGACGGCCTTCGCGATGGCGGCCCTGCTGACGGCCGCGACGCCGGCCCGCGCGCAGACGGATCTCGCCGGCCTGACCGGAGCCGACATCGTCGAGCGTCCGGGCGCGACGCTGCCCCTGGACCTGGTGTTCGTCGGCGAGGACAGCACGGAGGTCCGCCTGGGCGACTGCTTCGCGCCGGGGCGTCCGGTGATCCTGAACCTGGGCTACTTCGCCTGCCCGATGCTGTGCGGGCTGGTGCTCAACGGCATGATCGACGGTCTGCGCGACGTGCCTTGGACGCCGGGCCGGGAGTTCGGGATCGTGACGCTGAGCATCGACGCGCGCGAGGGCCCGCGGCTGGCGGGCCTGAAGAAGCAGAACGCGCTGGAGTCCTACGGCCGACCCGAGGCGGCGGCCGGTTGGCGCTTCCTGACCGGAGGCGAGGCGGAAGTCCGCGCCGTGGCCGACGCCGTCGGGTTCGGATTCGTCTGGGAAGAGAAGACCCAGAAGTGGATGCACCCGGCCGCGCTGGTGGTCTGCACCCCGGACGGCAGGGTGTCGCGCTACCTGTACGGCGTGGAATTCGACGCGCAGACGCTGCGCCTGGCGCTGTCCGAGGCGTCCGGGGGCAGGATCGGCGGGACCACGGAGAAGATCCTGCTCCTCTGCTACGACTACGATTCGAGCGTGGGCCGGTACGGGCCGTCCGCACGCAGGCTGATGACCGTCGCCGGATACGTCACGGTGCTCGCGATCGCGGGCTGGCTGGCGCTGCTGTGGCGCCGCGAGCGCAGAAGGAAATCGATATGATCTTGAGCGGGTTGGTGAACACGCTGTCGGTCCGCGGTGCGGGGATCCCCTTCCTGGCCGCGGGCGACGGGACCTTCTGGCTGCCGGTCCGGGCCTCGGAGAGCGCCGGGGCCGTCGACAACCTGTTCTATTTCATCTTCTGGATCTCGCTGTTCTTCTTCACGCTGCTGATGGCGCTGATGGCGATCTTCGCCGTGCGCTACCGCCGCCGCCGCGAGGGGGAGGAGCCCGAGCCCTCGCCGTCGCACAACCTGGCGGTCGAGATCGTCTGGACGGCCATCCCGGTGCTGCTGGTCGCGGCCATCTTCTGGTTCGGCTTCCAGGCCTACGTCGACATGTCCACGCCGCCGCTGAACGCCTACCAGATCCAGGTGACGGGCCAGAAGTGGAAGTGGACCTTCACCTACCCGAACGGGTACGTGGACGAACTGCTGCACGTGCCGGCCGACCGCCCGGTGCAGCTGGTGATGACCTCGCAGGACGTGATCCACAGCCTGTCGATCCCCGCCTTCCGCATCAAGCGGGACCTGGTGCCGGGGCGCTACAGCAAGGCGTGGTTCACCGCGGTGCTGCCCGGCGACTACGACCTCTACTGCGCCGAGTACTGCGGCACGCAGCATTCGTCGATGATCTCGACGGTGAAGGTGCTGGAGCCCGAGGCGTTCGACGCGTGGATGCTCGCCCATTCGGACATCCTGAGCGGCCTGTCGCCGGTCGAGGGCGGCGAGCGCGTCTACAACGTGCTCGGCTGCAAGCAGTGCCACTCGCTCGACGGCGCCGCCGGCGTGGGGCCGACCTTCCGCAACCTGTTCGGCGGCGAACGGCCGCTGAAGGGCGGCGGACGGGTGACGGCCGACGAGAACTACGTGCGCAGTTCCGTGCTCGACCCCCAGTCCCAGGTGGTGCAGGGCTTCGAGCCGGTGATGCCGACCTTCAAGGGCCGCATCAAGGACCAGGAAATCACGGCGCTGATCGCCTTCCTGAAATCGCTGAGCGAGCACGCGCCGCAGGAGGCAGCGCCGGCGGCCGCCGCGGCCGGGACCCCGTAGGCGGGCGCAACGCCCGCAGGCAGACGCAACGAGGGGCGCGACGCCCCGCAGACCGGAGGGCTCCATGTCGACCCATGACGCCACCGCGGCCCCGCCGGCCGTCGGCAGCGAGAACTACCTGAACTGCAGCCACGGCTTCCGCTCGTGGTTCTTCACGCTCGACCACAAGCGGATCGGCGTGATGTACCTGGCCTCGATCCTGTCCTTCTTCCTGCTGGGCGGCATCCTGGCCCTGCTGATCCGCACCGAGCTGCTGACGCCGACGCGCACGCTGATGTCGGCCGACGACTACAACAAGGTCTTCACGCTGCACGGCGCGATCATGATCTTCCTGTTCATCATCCCGGGCATCCCGGCGGCGCTGGGCAACTTCGTGCTGCCGCTGATGCTCGGCGCGAAGGACGTGGCGCTGCCGCGGCTCAACCTGGCCAGCTACCACCTGTACCTCGTCGGGGCGCTGATCGCGGTGCTGTCGATCGTGCAGGGTGGCGTGGACGCCGGCTGGACCTTCTACGCGCCCTACTCAACCACGACCAACACCGCGGTGGTGACGCTGACCCTCGGGGTGTTCGTGCTGGGCTTCAGTTCGGTGTTCACGGGGCTGAACTTCATCGTCACCATGCACAAGATGCGGCCGGCGGGCATGGGCTGGTTCGACATGCCGCTGATGCTGTGGGCGCTCTACGCCACGTCCATCATCCAGGTCCTGGCCACGCCGATCCTGGGCATCACCATGGTGCTGCTGATCGTCGAGCGCGTGATGGGGATCGGCATCTTCGACCCCGCCCTGGGCGGCGACCCGGTGCTCTACCAGCACTTCTTCTGGTTCTACTCCCACCCGGCCGTCTACATCATGATCCTGCCGGCGATGGGCATCATCAGCGAGGTCGTGTCGGTCTTCAGCCGCAAGCACATCTTCGGCTACCGGGCCATCGCCTACTCGAGCATCGCCATCGCCGCCTTCAGCTTCCTGGTCTGGGGTCACCACATGTTCACCAGCGGCCAGTCCCAGCTGATGAACATGATCTTCAGCGCGCTGACCTTCAGCGTCTCGATCCCCTCGGCCGTGAAGATGTTCAACTGGCTGAGCACGATGTACAAGGGTTCCATCCGCTTCGACACGCCGATGATCTACGCCCTGTCCTTCATGTTCCTGTTCGGCATCGGCGGCCTGACCGGGCTGTTCCTGGGGTCGCTGGCCACCGACGTCCACCTGCACGACACCTACTTCGTGGTGGCCCACTTCCACTACGTGATGTTCGGCGGCACGGTGATCGCGTTCCTGGCCGGCCTGCACTACTGGTGGCCGAAGATGTTCGGGCGGATGTACGACGAGAAGTGGGGCCGCATCTCGGCGATCATCATCTCGGTGGGCTTCAACATCACGTTCTTCACCCAGTTCGTCATGGGCAGCCAGGGCATGCCGCGGCGCTACTACGCCTACGTGGACAAGTTCGAGCCCTACCACGTGATCTCGTCGATCGGCAGCTACCTGATGGCCGTGGGTTTCTTCATGACCGCCTGGTACCTGGTGAAATCGCTCTACCGCGGCCGGCCGGCGCCGGCCAACCCGTGGGGCGGCGCGGCCATGGAGTGGCAGGCCGCCTCGCCGCCCGTGCTGCACAACTTCACGGAAGAGCCAGTGGTGGGCGACCCCTACGACTATTCGAACCAGACGTACGATCCCGCGATCGGCGGGTACGTGCGCCGCAAGACCGAGGTGTCCGACCGATGAGCACCCCGCACGAGGGACGCGACGAGCACGCCGATCCCCACCTGCAGCACCATTTCGAGTCCATGGCGCAGCAGTACGATTCCGGCAAGTTCGGCATGTGGCTGTTCCTGGTCACCGAGGTGCTGCTGTTCGGCGGGCTCTTCTGCGCCTACGCGGTCTACCGGGCCAACCACCCCGAGATCTTCGCCTACGCGCACCAGTTCCTGGACAAGACCCTGGGCGGCCTCAACACGCTGGTGCTGATCGTCAGCAGCCTCACCATGGCGATGGCCGTGCGCTGCGCCCAGCTGGGCCAGCAGCGCCGGCTCAAGCAGATGCTCGCGGCCACCCTGCTCTGCGCCTGCGTCTTCCTGGCCGTCAAGGGCGTCGAGTACCAGCACAAGTGGAAGCACGGCCTGCTCTGGGGAACGCGCTACGTGGCCCAGGGCGAGACGGCGGCGCCGGCGGACGCCGCCGGGGTCGTGACGACGCCCGAGCCGGCGGCGGCGGTCCCCGTCCCCGCCGACGGCGGCACGACCCTGCCGCACGCGGCGACGGGCCCGGCGGGCCTGGCCGGCGACCACCCGCAGGACGGGCACGGCGCCGCCGCGCACGGAGGGCACGGGTCGGCTGGCCCGGCGCCGCGCAACGTGCAGCTGTTCTTCGGCATCTACTTCGTGATGACCGGCCTGCACGGCATCCATGTCCTGGCCGGCATGATCGCCATCGGCTGGCTGCTGCGGCGGGCTTCGGCGGGCGAATTCGGCCCGCAGTACTTCGCGCCGGTCGATTTCGTCGGGCTCTACTGGCACCTGGTGGACCTGATCTGGATCTTCCTCTTCCCGCTGCTCTACCTGATCCACTGAGCGGCGGTCCGCGGGAGGCGGCACGAGCATGAACAAGCACCACGAAGGCCCCGCCTACGCCCACGTCGTGTCCGTCAGGACGCTGCTGGGCGTGTTCGGGGCCCTGATGTTCCTGACGATCCTGACCTACGCCGTGACCTACGTCGACCTGGGGGCCCTGAACATCTGGGTGGCCATGGGGATCGCCGTGGTCAAGGGCACGCTGGTGGCCCTGGTCTTCATGCACCTGCTCTGGGACAAGAAGTTCTACGCCGTGGTGCTGATGAGCGCCCTGGTCTGCGTGATGATCTTCATCGGCATCGCCCTGCTCGACAGCGGCCAGTACCAGGCCGACCTGATCCCCGGCTACGCGCCCTCGATCATCCCTTGACCGCGGTCATTCCGGCCCGAGCGCGGCCGCCGCGGCCGCGGGGTCGGCCGTCGTTCCGGGATACGTCCGCAGCGGGAAGGGGATGTGGCCCGCGTCGGCGAAGGTCACCAGGCGGCACGTCCCGTCGGGCCGCACCTGGATCACCGTCAGGCTGCAGTTGGCGATGCTCATGCCCAGCCAGGCCTCGGCGTCGACGCCCAGCGCACGGCAGACGAACCAGCGGATGACGTTGCCGTGGCAGACCACGACGTCGTGGACGTCGCGGTCCGCGGCGGGCCGGACCAGGCGGTCCCAGGCAGCGGACAATTCCCGCTCGCAGGCCTCGGCCTCGCCCGGCTCCAGCTTCGCCATGACGTCGGCGCGTCGGGTCGGCGGCGTGCACTCGCGCACGTCGCGGTGGAGTTCGAGCGGCGGGCCCGGCAATCGCCCGGCGATGATCGTCGCGGTCTCGCGGGCCCGGGTCATGCTGCTGGATTGCAACGACGAGAATTCGATCCCCAGCGAAGCCAGCAGGTCGCCGGCCAGCGCGGCCTGGTGCCGGCCCAGCCGGTCCAGACCGCAGCCGACGTCCTCGTCGCAGTCTTCGTCGTGCACATACTCGCCGTGGCGGATCAGGTAGAGGGTGCGGACCGGCGCGTCGTGCGCCGGCCAGCCCGCCGCCGAGTCCGAGGCCGTCGCGGCCAGCAGGGCCGCCGCCAGGATCGCCGATACGGCTGATCTGCTCGTCATTCCCGTCATCCCGCCCCTCCCCGGAAGCGCCCCGCAGCCGGAACCGATTTTCATATCGGAACCTACGGGACCCCGCCCCCGCCGTCGAGCCTCAAGCTTTCGCCGCGCCGGCCGATGTGGAGTCCGGGATGGGCTGCCCGCGACCGCGTCGGGCGACCCCGCCTTGGATCGCCCGTTTCCGGAGGCCAGCCATGTCCATGGGTTTGTCCCTGCGCGCGAAGCTCTTGACGGTCGGGATCTGCGTGACGCTCGCGCCTCTGGCGGCGCACATGATGTTCGACCGGAACGACGACGACCTGACCATGCTGCTGACCGCACTGGCGGCGGCCACGCTCGCCGCGATCGTCTGGTCCCTGGTGGCCCGGAGCATCGATCACGATCTCGAGCGGGTTGCGCGGAGGATCGGCGGCGCAGGCACCCTGCTCGTCACGGCATCGCGGCAGGTGGCGGGCGGCGGTCAGCGCACGGCGCAGAACACCGTCGACCAGGCGGCCAACCTGCAGGAGGTGACGGCGACCCTCACCCAGCTGGTCGGCATGACGGGTCGCAACGCCGACAGCGCGCGCGAGGCCAACCGCGAGGCGGGCGAGGCCTGCCGCGAGGCGGCGGCCGGCAGCGAGGCGATGAGCCGGCTGGCCGGGACCGTCGGGCGCATCAAGTCCGCCGCCGACGAATCGGTCAAGATCGTGCGCAGCATCGACGAGATCGCGTTCCAGACCAACCTGCTGGCGCTCAACGCCGCGGTCGAGGCGGCCCGGGCCGGCGATGCCGGCCGCGGCTTCGCCGTCGTCGCCGAGGAGGTCCGCAACCTCGCCCGGCGCAGCGCCGAGGCGGCCAACACGACCACGGCCCTGATCGAGGAGTCGCGGGTCATCGCGGCCGACGGCGTGCGGGCGTCCGAGGAGGCGGCCACGGTGCTGCGGCGCATCGCCGTCGGCATCGAGCGCGTCAGCCACCTCGTGCGGCAGGTCGACGCGGCCAGCAGCGAACAGTCGCGTGACCTCGTCCAGATCAACGAGACGGTCGTGCGCATGGACCGGGTCGTCCAGAACAACGCCGCCGGGGCCGAGGAGTCGGCGGCCGCCAGCCAGGAACTCGCTGGCCAGGCGGCGCAACTGCTGAGCCTCGTCGCCGAACTGGAGCGTGTGGTGACGGGACAAGGGACTCACGACGAGGGCCGCGCGGCGAGGGAGCGGTTTGCCGCCTCGCGGCGCCTTAGGTCGCCGTACTCCACGCCGTCGCGCCCCACGCCGCCGCGGCCGTCGCCGTCGCGCCCGCGCGTCACGCGGCAGGCTCCGGCCGATTCGGCGCTCGACCGGGCCGCGGCCCTGGACGACGACGATTACCTGGATCTCACCACGGCCTGGGACGAAACGCAGCAACTCGAAGTCTGAACCGACGGTTCGGACCGGCAACGAAAGGAACACCCATGAGCGCCATCGTCTGGACCGACGACCTGGAACTGGGTCTGCCGCAGATCGACGAGCAGCACCGGCAGATCATCGACCGCTACAACGAACTCGCCGCCGCCTACCGCCGCCGCGAAACGGACGGCGAACTGGCCCGGCGGTTGGGAGTCCTTCTGGAAATCACAGCCGCCCATTTCACCACCGAAGAGGCGTTGATGGAGGAGCTGGGCTATGACGGCCTGGAGGAGCACCGCGAGGAGCACCAGGACCTGCTCCAGCGCGTGGGTCGCTTCCAGTCCGTCCTGGCCGAAGGCCGGCAAACCATCACCCTACCGGTTCTGCAATACATCCAGCACTGGCTGCTCGGCCACATTCGCGGCGCCGATTGCGAGTTCGGCAAGGCCGCCCGCCGGCTCGCCGCCCACGCGCTGGTCGCCCAACCGTCCTGAGGAGGCCGACGTGAGGCCGCTGCAGTGGGACGTCCGGTTCGGCACGGGGGTCGCGGCCCTCGACGCCGGCCACCGCGAATTTCTGGCCCTGCAAAACGCGTTGCTCGAAGCCCGCGGCCAAGGTCGCGGGCACCGTGTGCTGCATCAGGTTCTGGAACAGTTGATCGCCTGGGCCGAGCGCCATCAGGCCCTCGAGGAAGCGATGTTCGAAGCGACCGGCTACCCCGCCGCGGCGCGGCACCGCACCGAACACGCGCGATTGCTCGCCTCGGCGCTCAACCTCCGCCAGCGGCACGTCCTGGACCTCGAGCGGCTGACGCGCGCGGTGCTGGGCCTCTTCGACTTCTGGTGGAAGCGGCACATCCTGGAGCACGATCTGGAATTCGGGCGCTACCTCGCGACGGCACAACCGACACCTTCAGCCGAGCCGGCGCCGACCCAGGCGTAGGCTGTTCAGCACCACCGAGACCGAACTGAAGGCCATGGCCGCGGCCGCGAGCATGGGATGGAAGTCCCGCAGCGCGGCGGGCAGTGCGCTCGCGCCGTGCAGGGCGCCTGCCGCCACCGGGATCAGCACCGCGTTGTAGCCGAAGGCCCAGGCGAGATTCTGCCGCACCGTCCGCATGGTCAGCCGGCTCAGTTCGCGGGCGCGCTGCACGGCGCCCAGCCCGCCCCTCAGCAGGGTCACGTCCGCGGCCTCGATGGCGATGTGGCTGCCGTGCCCCACGGCGAAGCCCACGTCGGCGGTCGCCAGGGCGGGCGCGTCGTTGACGCCGTCGCCGACCATCCCCACCGTGCAGCAGTCCGCGAGGAAGCCCCCGACGACGGCGGCCTTGTCCTGCGGCGTCGCCGAATCGAACACCTGCCCGATGCCCAGCTCGCGCGCGACGGCGGCCGCGGCGAGCGGCCCGTCGCCCGTCAGCATGATCACGTCGACGCCGAGCGTCTCGAGGTCCAGGACGGCCGCGGCCGCCTCCGGGCGCAGCGTGTCGCGCACGGCGACGAGCCCGCCGACGATCCCGTCCACCTCGACCAGCATGACGGTCTTGCCGTCGTTCCCCAACCGGTCGGCGGCGGCCCGCAGGTCGGCGGGCGCGCCCTGCGGCGCGATCCAGGCGGGCTTGCCCACGCGCACGTCCCGTCCGTCGACGACGGCCGTGACGCCGTGGCCGGGCACCGCGCGGAACGTGGTGGCGGGCGCGGGCGGCGGCGCGTCGCCCGCGGCCAGGGCGCGCCCGACCGGATGCTCCGAGGGCGATTCGGCCGCCCGCACCAATGCCGCGAACCGTTCCGGCGTCAGGCCGGCGCCGTCGGCGACGATCCAGTCGGTCGCCTCCGGCCGGCCCTCGGTGAGCGTGCCGGTCTTGTCCACGAGCAGGGTGTTGACGCGGTGGGTCCGTTCCAGGGCGGCGGCGTCGCGGAACAGCACGCCGTGACGGGCGGCCAGCCCCGTGCCGACCATCACGGCGGTCGGCGTCGCCAGCCCCAGGGCGCAGGGACAGGCGACCACCAGCACCGCGATCAGGCGGGTCAGCGCGGGGGCGAACTCCCCGCCGAACGACCACCAGCCAGCGAACGTGAGCAGCGCCACGGCCACGATCGCCGGCACGAACACGGCGGCGACGCGGTCGGCCAGCCGCTGGACCGGGGCCTTGCTCTGCTGGGCGTGGCGGACCAGGGCGGTCACGCGCGCGAGCGCGGACTGCTCGCCCACGGCCGTCACGCGCACGGTGAGCAGACCGTCGCGGTTGATCGAGCCGCCGAGGACCTCGTCGCCCGGGCCGCGGTCCGCCGGCAGGGGTTCACCGGTGAACATGCTCTCGTCCACGGCGGCGTGCCCCTCGAACACCAGCCCGTCGACCGGCACGCGCTCCCCGGGTCGCACGCGCACCACGTCGCCCGGGTGCAGGCCGCCGACCGGCACGTCGCGCTCCACGCCGTCGCGCAGCAGGCTGGCCCGCTCCGGCGCGAGGGCCAGCAGGGCGGCGATGGCGTCGCCGGCGCGCCCCCGGGCCCGGGCTTCGAGCAGCTTGCCCAGGCGCACCAGGGTCAGGATCACCGCGGCGGTCTCGAAGCCGGGATGCCCGCCCAGGCCCGGCACGACGAGCAGCGAAACGGCGTGCAGGTAGGCCGCGCCCGCGCCCAACGTCACCAGGGTGTCCATGTTGGCGGCGCCGGCGCGCAGCCCGCGCCAGGCTCCCGCGTAGAAGGTGCGTCCGGTCACGAACTGGACGGGAGTGGCCAGGGCGCCCAGCAACCAGGGCATCCAGGCGGCGTGGAGCCAGGCCGACGCGAAGCCCAGATCGCGGGCCATCGAGAGGGTGAACAAGGGAACGGTGAAGACGGCGCCGATCAGGAACTCCCGGCGGTGTCCAGCCTCCTCCCGGCGGCGGGCTTCACGTCCCGCCTCATCGGCGGACATCCCCGGTGTGGGCAACACCAGTTCGAACCCGGCGGCGGCCACCGCGGCGACCAACGCGTCGGCGCCGACGCGGTCGGGGTCGTAGCTCACGGTCACGGAATTGTCGGCGAGGTTGACCGCGGCGCTCAGCACGCCGGGGGTGTCGCGGCCGAGCGCCTTCTCGATGGAGGCGGCGCAACCGGCGCAGTGCATCCCGAGCACGGGCAGGGTGGCCTGGACGGTCTGAATCGGCATGGGCGCCTCCGGAGCTGCAGGGTCGTCCCATGATAGGGGCGATCGGCCCGCCGACCCAGCCCGATCCCGGTTGTTCCCGAGGTCGCCGGGGCCGGATTCGCGGCTGCCGGAACTTGACGCGGCGCGCGCCTGTGCCGACAATGCCCCTTCGAATCCTCAGCTGTCCCCGCACCGGAGGTCCGCGCGCCGTGAAGTCCCTGCCCGACTGCATCAAGGCCTACGACATCCGGGGGCGCGTCCCGGAGGACCTCGACGCAGATCTGGCACGACGGTTGGGGCGCGCCCTGGCGGCCCACATCGGCACCGGGACGCTGGCCGTCGGCCGCGACTGCCGCACCACCAGCCAGGAACTGGCCGCTGCCGTCGGCGCCGGTCTCGCCGAAGGCGGCTGCGAGGTCCGCGACATCGGCCTTTGCGCCACCGAGCAGGTCTATCACGCCGTGATCGCCCGGAAGCTGGACGGCGGCGTCATGGTCACCGCGAGTCATAACCCATTGGGCTGGAACGGGATGAAGATCGTGGCGGCCGACGCGGTCCCCGTCAGCGGCGACAGCGGCCTGCACGCGATCGGGCGCGCCGCCGTCGCCGGCGGCGTGCCTGACGCCCCGCACCGGGGCACGGTTTCCACGTTGGACACCCGCGGCGAATTCCGCGACTTCCTGCTGGGGTGTGTCGACGCCAGCGCCCTGCCGGCCCTGACCGTCATCGCCGATGCGGGCCACGGGTGCGCCGGTCCCGTCCTGGACCTGCTGGAACCGCACCTGCCGGTGAAGCTGATCAAGCTGCGCCACGAGCCCGACGGCACCTTCCCCACGGGCGTGCCCAACCCCTTGCTGCCGGAAAATCGCGCCCTGACCACGGCCGCCGTCCGCGAGCACGGCGCCGACCTCGGGCTGGCCTGGGACGGCGACGCCGACCGCTGCTTCTTCTTCGACGAGACCGGCGCCTTCATCGAAGGCTACTACCTGGTCGGTCTGCTGGCCCGGGCGGCGCTGCGCCGCGAACCCGGCGGCCGGATCGTCCACGACCCGCGACTGGTCTGGAACACGATCGACGTGGTGCGGGACGCCGGCGGCGTGCCCCTGCAGAACAAGACCGGCCACGCCTTCATGAAGGAGCGGATGCGCGCCGAGAACGCCGTCTACGGCGGCGAGATGTCGGCCCACCACTACTTCCGCGAGTTCCGCTGGTGTGACAGCGGCATGATCCCCTGGCTGCGGGTGCTCGAAGAGATGGGTCGCACCGGACTGCCGCTTTCGGCCCTGGTCGGCCGGATGCAGCGCGCCTACCCGGCCAGCGGCGAGATCAACCGCCGCCTCGCGGCGCCGCAGCGGGCCGTGGCGGCCGTCGCCGACCGCTGGCTCGACCGTGCGGTCGGGGTGGACCGCACCGATGGTCTGTCGCTGGACCTGGGCTCCTGGCGGCTGAACCTGAGGGAGTCCAACACCGAACCGGTGCTGCGCCTGAACGTCGAGTCGCGCGGCGACGCGGTGCTGATGCAGGCGATGACCGACGAGGTCCTGGCCGTGATCGACGGTGCGGGTTCCGGCAGCGGCGGGGGCGCGTCGTGACGGCGGCGCGCGCGTTCGCGGGCGCCTGGCTCGTGATGGCCGTTGCGGCGGCGGTCCCGGCCGCGCGCGCAGCCGGCTGGCGCGAGCTGGCTCCCGGGCTGGAACTCGGCTCCTTCGCGCTGCCGGGCGGCAAGGCGTCCGACGGGGAACCCCTGCACGTGGTCCGCCTCGACCCCGCGCGTTGGGAGCTGGTGTTGCTGAACGCCTCGGCGCCGGGCGAGGGCGAATCGCACTCGGCCCGCGACTGGTGCCGCCTGAAGGGCATGGCCGCGGCCGTCAACGCGAGCATGTACCAGGCGGACCACCTGCGCAGCGTCTCGCTCATGCGCACCCGCACTCACGTGAACAACGCCTACGTTTCTCCCGACAACACCGTGCTGGCCTTCGACCGGCGCGACGCGGGCGTGCCGTACGTGCGCATCATCGACCGCACGTGCGAGGACTTCGCCGCCGCGGCGGCCCGTTACGGCACCCTGGTCCAGAGCATCCGCATGGTCTCTTGCGATCGGCAGAACACCTGGGAGCCGCAGGCTCGCCGCACCAGCGCGGCGGCCATCGGGGTGGACCGGTCCGGCCGCCTGCTGATGATCCATTGCCGCAAGCCGCTGCCGACCCACGACCTCGTCGAACACCTGCTCGCCCTGCCGCTCGATCTGGCGCAGGCGATGTATGGCGAGGGGGGGTACCAGGCCCAGCTCTACGTGGGCGCGGGTGGGCAGGAGTATCAATTCGGGGGCGGCTTCGACGACGGCCGCGACCCCGGCGATCCCGACCGGCAGGCCTGGCCGCTGCCGAACGTGGTGGCCGCGCGGCCGCGCTGATGTCGACGTCGGCGTCAGCGGTCAGAAGACGCCGCTCCACACCCCGTCGCGCATGATCTCGCGCCCGCCCTCCGGACCCTCGAGCGTCACCGACACGACGACCACCGCGGGTTGCACCTGGGGGATGTAGACCCGGTCGAGGTGCACCACCGCGTCGGGGCCGCTGAAGTCCGCGGGGCCGACGGCCCCGCCGAAGTGGTCGCTGCGGCCGAACGCCACGTGCAGGCCCAGCTTCTCGTCCAGCAGGATGCTGCCGACCGGCTCCAGTCCGAAGTCCCCGAGCACGCCCAACCCCAGCTCCGCCAGGTTGGCGTAGGCGGGTTCCGCGACGATGAGCGCGGCCTCCGTCCGGCTGTGCGGCCCCGCGCTCAGGACCGCGACCGCCTTGTTGCCCTCGATCCGATAGACCACGACCTCGTCGCCGAACTGCACCGGCAACTCGCCGCGGCTGCCGCTGGGGTCGCCCGGGCGTTCGCCTTCGTAGGGCACGATGTAGGTCTCGCCGCTCGGCAGGTTGCCGGCGACGCCGTTGTGCGGGAACAGCCCGCCCGAGGCGTGGGCTTGGCGATGGCGCAGGTCCAGGCGCAGGGTGCGGGTGCGGCCGCCGGCCCGTGTGACGATGGTCGCCGCCGTCGCCGGGTCCAGCAGCGCCTTGAGCCGGTCGACGCGCCGGTTGACCTCAACGTAGTCGATCTGCAGGGCCGGGATCATCGCGGGCAGGAAGCCCGGCATGGTGGCCGCGCGCAGGGGGTACGACCGCGCCGCGATCTTCAGGGGCGCCGTCGCCGACAGCTCCGTCGGCGCCAGCAGGATGCTGTAGCCCGCGAACAGTTCGGCGAAGGCGGTCCCGCCCTCGGCGGGCAACTCGTCGGCGTGCCCGTAGGTGCGGCTGCCGTCGTGGAGGTGGCAGAGGGCCGGCAGGTCCGCGTTGTTGCCGCCCGCGTTGCGGTACCAGGCCAGGGTCGTGCGCGGCACGCCCGTCGCGCCGCCGGCGTCGCCGAGGCGGCGGACCCAGTCGGCAGCCATGGCGCGGCGCGCCGCCCACTCCGGGTTGTCGGCGAGCCGGGCGTCGGGTAGGTCGACCAGCACGGCCAGGCCGTGATCGGCGGCGGTCGGGACGAAAACCCTCCGCACGAGGCGGACGAGGTCGTCGGTGCTCAGGGTGGCGTTCACGCGGGGTCCTTTCGGCAGGGGAGCGGGGCCGAGGTCATGATAGCAGGAGGGGCGTCCCGGCCCAAGGGCGCCGTCGCCCCGGCCCGCCGGCGGTAGATTCCGGTGGCGGCCCGCCGCGTCCCGGCACTATGTTCGGGGCGTCCGTCGGGGCGCAGGGCGCTCCGCACCCCCTCTGCGCCTCGAGGAGCACCATGGCAAGCGAACGCGACATGAATCTGGCCCTGTTCCTGGACTTCGACAACGTGGCCATCGGCGCCCGCGACGCGCGGCAGCGCTTCGACATCCACGTCGTGCTCGAGCGCCTGCTCGAGAAGGGCAAGATCGTCGTCAAGAAGGCCTACGCCGACTGGAGCTACTACCAGGACTACATGTCCGACCTGCACGGCGCCGCCATCGAGTTGATCGAGGTGCCCAGCTCCCGCATCAGCGGCAAGAACAGCGCCGACATCCGCATGGTCGTCGACGCCATGGACCTCTGCTACAGCAAGGACCACATCGACGCCTTCGTCGTGATCTCCGGGGACAGCGACTTTTCGCCCCTGGTCTCGAAACTGCGCGAGAACGCCAAGAGCGTGATCGGCGTCGGCATGAAGGGGTCCAGTTCCGAGCTGCTGATCCGCAACTGCGACGAGTTCATCTTCTACGACGACCTCGTCCGCGAGCCCGTGGCCGTCGAGGCGGTCAACATGGACGCCGTGCCGTCGGACAAGAAAAAGCTCTTCAACCTGCTGATCGCCACGATCGAGGGCCTGGTGCGCGAGCACAAGGGCCCGCTCTACTCGTCCCTCGTCAAGGACACGATGAAGCGCAAGAAGCCGGACTTCAACGAGCGCACCTGGCGCTACTCGTCGTTCAGCGACCTGCTGGAAGAGGCCATGTCCCTGGGCCTGCTCACCGTCGAGCGCGACGAACGGGCCGGCGGCACCCTGGTCGTCACGGCGCTGGGCGGCACGTCCGCCGTGCCGTCGGCGGCCAACGGCGTGCGCAAGCCGGCCCGCCGGCGGGGCCGCCGTCGGGGCGGGCGCGGGGAGGAGGGCCGCAACGGCAACGCCGCCGCCGCCCGCCCGGATTCGCCCGAGCAGGCCGCGTCCGCCGGTCCACCGACCGCGGCCGCCGCGCCGCACACGACCGAGCCCG
>JANOEP010000062.1:0-16886 GCA_031441465.1 bacterium
ACCCTCTTCCATCGCGATCGGCGTGATCAGCTCGATCGTCATCTTGATGTTGTCGCCCGGCATCACCATCTCCACACCCTCGGGCAGGTGCGCCGAACCCGTCACGTCCGTCGTCCGGAAGTAGAACTGCGGCCGGTAGCCCGTGAAGAACGGCGTGTGACGGCCGCCCTCCTCCTTCGACAGGATGTACACCTCGCACTCGAAGTCCGTGTGGGGCTTCACCGATCCCGGCTTGCACACCACCATCCCGCGCTCGATGTCTTCCTTCTTCATCCCGCGCAGCAGCAGGCCCACGTTGTCGCCGGCGATGCCCTGGTCCAGGATCTTGCGGAACATCTCCACGCCCGTGCAGACCGTGCTCTGGTTGTCCCGCACGCCCACCAGCTCCACCTTGTCGCCCGTGTTCACCACGCCGCGCTCGATGCGGCCCGTCGCCACCGTCCCACGCCCGGAGATCGAGAACACGTCCTCGACCGGCATCAGGAACGGCTTGTCCAGCTCGCGCACCGGCGTCGGCACGTAGCTCTCCAGGGCGTCGATCAGGTCGAAGATGCACTTCGCCTCGGGGCTGTCCGCGTCCCCGCTCTCCAGCGCCTTCAGCGCCGATCCCTTCACGATCGGCACGTCGTCGCCCGGGAAATCGTACTTCGTCAGCAGCTCCCGGATCTCCAGCTCCACCAGCTCCAGCAGCTCGGGGTCGTCCACCATGTCGCACTTGTTCATGAACACCACCATGTACGGCACGCCCACCTGGCGGGCCAACAGGATGTGCTCCCGCGTCTGGGGCATCGGGCCGTCGGCCGCCGACACCACCAGGATCGCCCCGTCCATCTGGGCCGCGCCCGTGATCATGTTCTTCACGTAGTCGGCGTGGCCCGGGCAGTCCACGTGCGCGTAGTGGCGCTTCAGACTCTGGTACTCCACGTGAGCCGTCGCGATCGTGATCCCGCGCTCGCGCTCCTCGGGTGCCTTGTCGATCTGGTCGAACGGAACGTAGTCCGCCAGGCCCCTCTTCGACAGGATCTCCGTGATCGCCGCCGTCAGCGTCGTCTTGCCGTGGTCCACGTGACCGATCGTCCCCACGTTCACGTGTTCCTTCGTCCGTTCGAACTTTGCACGAGCCATGGTGGCTACCTCCTTCTCGACGTCGTCGGGGCCGGTCCTGTTGTCACGGGCGGGTCCAGATGCCCATGTAACGCTGCTTGATTTCCGTCGCGATCTTCTCGGGCGCCCGCTCGTAGCGGGCGAACTGCATCGTGTACGTCGCTCTTCCCTGCGTCAGCGACCGGACCTGCGTGGCGTAGCCGAACATTTCGCTCAGCGGCACCTCGGCCTTGATCACCTGGACGTCCCCGCGCGGCTCCAGCTGCTGGATCTGCCCGCGCTTCGAGTTGAGGTGTCCGGTCACGTCCCCGAGGTACGCCGCCGGAACCACCACCTCGACGTCCATCACCGGCTCGAGCAGGGCCGGCTGCGCGTCCTGAACCGCCCTTCTCAGGGCTTCGGCGCCCGCCGCCCGGAAGGCCGGTTCGCTGGAGGCGTCCTCCTCGAAGGTCCCGCCCACCAGCCGGATCCGCAGGTCCACCAGAGGGTGGCCGGCGAGGATCCCGCTCCCGCAGGCCTGGAGGCTCGCCTCCTGCACGGCCCGCTGGTACTCCGCCGGCAACCTGTCCACCGGCACGCCGCTCGAGAAGCTCAGGCCCTCCCCGTAGGTCGCCGGCTCGACTGCCAGCTTGACGTGCGCGAACTGAACCTTGGTCCCGGCCTGCCGCTCGAGGCGGAAGTCCGCCTGCGCCGGGGCGGTGATCGTCTCGCGGTAGGCGACCTGGGGCTTGCCGACGTTGGCCCTGACCCCGAATTCCCGCTGCATCCGATCCGTGATGATCTCCAGATGCAGTTCGCCCATCCCGCTGATGATCATCTGGCCCGTCTCGGGATCCACCTTCACCCTGAAGGTGGGGTCCTCGTCCGCCAGCCCCGCCAGCGCCTCGCTCATCTTGTCCTGGTCGGCCTTCGTCTTGGGCTCGATCGCCACGAAGATCACCGGTTCCGGGAAACTCATCTCCTCGAGCAGGATCGGCCTCTCGAGGGCGCAGAGCGTGTCGCCCGTGCGGATCTGCTTGAAGCCGGACACCGCCACGATGTCCCCGGTCCCGACTTCCTCCACCTCTTCACGCTTGTTGGCGTGCATCCGGTAGATCTTGCCGAGCCGCTCCTTCTTGCCCGTGTTGGCGTTCAGGACGACCCCGCCCGCCTTGAGGACCCCGCTGTAGACCCGGACGAAGGCCAGCCGGGACACGAAGGGATCCGTCACGATCTTGAAGGCGATGGCGCTGAACGGTTCGCCGTCGTCCACCGCCCGGGACTCGGTCTCGGTCCCGACGCCGCCTTCGCCGTCCTGCACCCGCCACCCCCGCACCGGCGGCAGGTCGAGCGGCGAAGGCAGGAAATCCACCACGGCGTCGAGCAGTTTCTGGACGCCGTTGTTCTTGAACGCCGAACCGCAGAGCACCGGCACCAGGTGGGCGCCCAGGGTGGCGCGCCGCAGTCCGGCCAGGAGTTCCTCGTCCGCGGGTTCCCGCTCCTCGAGGTAGCACTCCATGATCTGCTCGTCGACCTCGGCCACCGTCTCGACCAGCTTCGCGCGGGCCGTCCGCGCCGCCGGGAGCATCGCCGCCGGGATCTCCGCGTCCTCGTAACTGGCGCCCAGGTCCGCCTGGTCCGGGTACCGGATCCGCATCGTCAGCAGATCGATCACGCCCCGGAACCCTTCACCGCTGCCGTCCGGCAGCTGGATCGGCGCCGGCCGCGCGCCGAGCCGCTCCACCATCATCGTCACGACCCGGTCGAAGTCCGCTCCCGGCCGGTCCATCTTGTTGACGAACGCGAGGCGCGGGACCCGATACTTGTCGGCCTGCCGCCAGACCGTCTCCGACTGGGGCTCCACCCCGCCGACCGCGCAGAAGACCGCCACGGCCCCGTCCAGGACCCGCAGGCTGCGTTCCACCTCCACGGTGAAATCGACGTGCCCCGGGGTGTCGATGATGTTGACGCAGTGGTCGCGCCAGGCGCAGGTGGTCGCGGCCGCCGTGATGGTGATGCCGCGTTCCTTCTCCTGCTCCATGAAGTCCATCTGGGTCGCCCCGTCGTGGACCTCGCCGGGGATGTGCACGCGCCCGGTGTAGTAGAGGATCCGCTCGGTCGTCGTCGTCTTGCCCGCATCGATGTGGGCCATGATGCCGATGTTGCGAATCTTCTGCAGAGCCACTCGGCGCGCCACGTTCACCCCATGATGCCCGGGCCGCAAGCATTCGACTCGCACAGTCGCCCCAGAGGGGCCTGTCCGTCGTCGACTGCCCAGGTCCCGCCTCCTGCGGCGACCGTACGGGCTATTCGTTCCTGTCGCTCCGGCATTCCTAGCGAAGCGCTGTGTGGACCTGAACGAGAGGGACCATTACCATCGGCAGTGGGCGAACGCCTTGTTCGCATCAGCCATACGGTGTGTGTCTTCGCGCTTCTTGATAGACGGTCCTTCGTTCTTGCTGGCCAAGACCAACTCGGCAGCCAGCCGCTCGGCGAACGTGTGTTCGGGCCGGGTGCGGGCGAAGCTGATGATCCAGTGCATGGCGAGCATCTGGCGCCGGTCGGGTCGGACCTCGACGGGCACCTGGTACGTCGCGCCGCCGATGCGGCGGGACTTCACTTCCAGGCTGGGCTTGACGTTGCTCAGGGCGGCGCGGAACACGTCGACGCCCTCCTGCCCCGTCTTCTCCTTGATCATGTCCATCGCCTCGTAGACCATCCGCTCGGCGACGCTGCGCTTGCCGTCGGACATCACGTAGTTGATGAACTTCGTCACGACGGCGTCCCCGTACCGGTGGTCCGGGGTGATGTGGCGTCGTTCGGGTCGTCTGCGCCTGGCCATGTTGCTGACTACTCCTTGGCGGGGCCCGCGGCCCCGCATCTGCTGACCATTCGGGTCAGGACTTCACTTTGGGCCGTTTGGCGCCGTACTTCGAGCGACCCTGGCGGCGGGCCTCCACGCTGGAGGCGTCCTGGGTGCCGCGCACGATGTGGTAACGCACGCCGGGCAGGTCCTTGACGCGGCCCCCGCGCACCAGCACGATGCTGTGCTCCTGCAGGTTGTGGCCTTCGCCGCCGATGTAGGCGGTGATCTCGATGCCGTTGGTCAGGCGCACGCGGGCGATCTTGCGCAGGGCCGAGTTGGGCTTCTTCGGCGTCTGGGTGTAGACGCGGGTGCAGACGCCCTTGCGCTGGGGGCAACCCTGCAGCGCGGGGCTCTTGCTCTTGACGAGCACTTGCTGGCGGCCTTTGCGCACGAGCTGGTTCAGGGTCGGCAATTCTCGTCTCCCTCATCGCCGGTCGGGCGCCGATGGGCGCGTTTTCCGGGCAAAATCAAGGCCGCGGGGCAGACCGCCCCTTTGGCACAGAACCGAAAGAGTATAGCCCGGCGGGACCTTTGTCAAGCGATCCCACAGGTTTTTCCCGCACTTGCGCGATTCGGCGGCGCTCCGCCCGGCCCCGGTCGGGTCCGGATGGGCGCCGCCGGCGTCCCCGGCGCTCAGTCGAGCAGCAGCTCGGCGGCGTCGGTGTCGTCATCGTGCTCGTCGAACTCCTCAAGCGGCTGCTGCGCCGCGAGTTCCAGGGCGTGAATGGCGTCCTGGATGCGCCGGTCCTCGCCCTCGAACTTGGGATCCTCCACGGCCAGGGACTTGTACTTGAGCTGGCCCGTCCCGGCCGAGATCAGGTGCCCCATGATCACGTTTTCCTTGAGGCTCCGCAACTCGTCGCGCTTGCTCTTGGTCGCCGCGTCGGTCAGCACGCGGGTCGTTTCCTGGAAGCTGGCGGCGCTGATGAAGCTGTCGGTGCTCAGGCTGGCCTTGGTGATGCCCAGCAGCAGGGGCTCCGAGGTGGTCGGCTCGAGCAGGGGCTCGCCGCGCTCCCGCAGCAGCACGTTGCGCCGGACGAGTTCCTCGTTGGCGTTCTCGAGCTCCTGGCGCAGCACCTGCTCGCCCTCGAGGTAGTCGGTGTCGCCAGGGGTCAGGATGACGACCTTCTGCAGCATGCGCGAGACCACGACCTCGATGTGCTTGTCGTTGATCTTCACGCCCTGGAGCCGGTAGACCTCCTGGATCGCGTTGACCAGGTAGGTCTGGACCTCCTTGACGCCCTTGACCGCCAGGATGTCCATGGGGTTGATCGGCCCCTCGGTCAGGCGGTCGCCGGCCAGCACGCGCTCACCCTCGTAGGTGCGGACGTGCTTGCCGTGCGGGATCAGGTACTCGCGCTCCTCCTCGCCCTCGCCGGAGACGACGATGCGGCGCAGGCCGCGCGTGGTGCCCTTGAACTGGACCGTGCCGTCGATCTCGGTGACCACGGCGCAGTCGCGGGGGCGCCGGGCCTCGAACAGCTCGGCGACGCGGGGCAGGCCGCCCGTGATGTCGCCGGTCTGGGAGACTTCGCGCGGGATCTTGACCAGCTTGTCGCCGATCTTGACTTCCTGCCCGTCCTCGGCCAGCAGGAAGGCGCCGGTGGGCAGGATGTACTCCGCGAGCTTCTTGCCGGTCTTGGCCGACACGATGCGGATCATCGGGTGCAGCGACTTGTCCTGGGGCTCCTTGATGACGGGCTGCTTCATGCGGGTCTTCTCGTCCAGCTCCACGGCCAGCGACTGCCCGTCGATGATGTCCACGTAGGAGACGACGCCGACCTTCTCCGACAGGATGAAGTCCGAGTAGGGGTCCCACTCGAAGAGCGCCTCGCCCTGCTTGACCTTCTGGCCGTCCTTGACCAGGACCTTGGCGCCGTAGGGCAGCGTCATGTGGCTGCGCGTCACGCCGGAGTCCAGGACGAGGTTCATCTCGCCCTTGCGGCTGATGGCGATGCGGTCGCCGTCGGCGTCGACGACGAGTTCGCAGTTGTTGAACACGATCTTGCCGTTGGCCGCCGCGGTCTTGATGTTCTGCTCGGCGATGCGCGAGGCGGTGCCGCCGATGTGGAAGGTCCGCAGCGTCAGCTGCGTGCCGGGCTCGCCGATCGACTGGGCCGCCATGACGCCGACGGGCTCGCCGATGTCGACCAGCTTGTTCTCGGCCAGGTTGTGGCCGTAGCAGAGGGCGCAGACGCCCCGCTTGGCGCGGCAGGTCAGGATCGAGCGGATCTTCAGGTTCTCGACGCCCGCCTCCTCGATGCGCTCGGCCATGTCGACCGAGATCAGCTCGCCCGCCTCGCAGATGAAGGCGCCCTTCTCGTCCACGATGTCCTCGGCGATGGTGCGGCCCACGATGCGGTCGCGCAGCGGCTCGATCGTCTTCTCGCCCTCCTTCAGGGCCGAGATCTCGATCCCCAGCAGAGTGCCGCAGTCGTGCTCGGCGATGACGATGTCCTGGGACACGTCGACCAGCCGGCGGGTCAGGTAGCCGGCGTCGGCCGTCTTGAGCGCCGTGTCGGCGAGGCCCTTGCGCGCGCCGTGGGTGGAGATGAAGTACTCCAGCACCGACAGCCCCTCGCGGAAGTTCGAGATGATGGGCTGCTCGATGATCTCGCCGAAGCCGCCGGTCACCTTCTTCTGGGGCTTGGCCATCAGGCCGCGCATGCCGGCCAGCTGCTTGATCTGGTCGGCGGAGCCGCGGGCGCCCGAGGCGTTCATCATGTAGACCGAGTTGAAGCCCTGGTCGTCGTTCTTCAGGTTGTCGAACATGCGGTCGCGGACCTCGTCGGACACCTGGGTCCAGAGGTCGATGACCTTGTTGTAGCGCTCGCGGTTGGTGATGACGCCCTTGCGGTGCTGGCTCACGATCTCGTCGACGCGGCGCTGGGCCGCGGCGATGATCTCCTTCTTGGCGTCGGGGATCAGGATGTCGTCGATGCCGATCGTGATGCCCGCCTCGGTCGCGTGGTGGAAACCCAGCTGCTTGAGGCGGTCCAGGAACAGCATGCAGCCGGTGGCGCCGTACTCCTGATGGACGACGCCCACCAGCAGGGCCAGGGACTTCTTGTTGAAGGCCTGGTTCGTCCAGGGCATGCCCTCGGGCAGGATCTGGTTGAACAGCAGCCGGCCGATGGTCGTTTCGCGGATCTCGCGGATGCCGGCGGCGGCGTCCGTGAAGCGGATCCGGATCAGGGCGTGCTTGTCGATCAGGCCGGCGCGGAAGGCGGCCTCCGCGTCCTCCGGGCTGGCGAAGACCTTGCCGCTGCCCTTGGCGCCCGGGCGCTCCTGGGTCAGGTAGTAGCAGCCCAGCACCATGTCCTGCGACGGCGTGGCGATGGGCGTGCCGCTGGCCGGCGACAGGATGTTGTTCGGCGAGAGCATCAGCAGGCGCGCCTCCAGCTGGGCCTCGTAGCCCAGGGGCACGTGCACGGCCATCTGGTCGCCGTCGAAGTCGGCGTTGAAGGCGGCGCAGACCAGCGGGTGGATGCGGATGGCCTTGCCCTCGACCAGCACCGGCTCGAAGGCCTGGATGCCCAGGCGGTGCAGGGTCGGCGCGCGGTTCAGCAGCACCGGGTGGTCCTTGATGATCTCCTCGAGGATGTCCCAGACCTCGGGGCGCTCCTGCTCGACGAGCTTCTTGGCGCTCTTGACGGTCTGGACGTACCCCTCCTCCTCCAGCTTGCGGATGATGAAGGGCTTGAACAGCTCCAGGGCCATGGTCTTGGGCAGGCCGCACTGGTAGAGCTTCAGCTCGGGGCCGACCACGATCACCGAACGGCCGGAGTAGTCGACGCGCTTGCCCAGCAGGTTCTGGCGGAAGCGGCCCTTCTTGCCCTTGAGCATGTCGCTGAGCGACTTCAGCGGCCGGTTGCCCTGGCCCTTGACCGCGCGCGAGCGGCGGCCGTTGTCGAACAGGGCGTCGACGGCCTCCTGCAGCATGCGCTTCTCGTTGCGCAGGATGACGCCGGGCGCCTTGATCTCGATCAGCTTCTTGAGGCGGTTGTTCCGGTTGATGACGCGCCGGTACAGGTCGTTCAGATCGCTCGTGGCGAAGCGGCCGCCGTCCAGGGGCACCAGTGGGCGCAGGTCGGGCGGCAGCACCGGGATGCAGTCCAGGATCATCCACTCGGGCTTGTTCCCGGAGCCGCGGAACGACTCGAGGATCTTCAGCCGCTTCAGGACCGACTTCTTGCGCTGGACCGACGTTTCGGTCTTGACCTGGGCGCGCAGTTCGGTCGCCAGCTGCTCGAGGTGGAGCGACTTGAGCAGGGTGCGCACGGCCTCGGCGCCCATCTCCAGCTCGGCCACCCAGTCGGGGTGCTCCTCCTTGAGGTCCCACCACTCCTCTTCGCTGACGATGTCGCCCTGGTGCAGGTCGGTGTTGCCCGGGTTCATGACCACGTAGGACTCGTAGTACAGCACCCGCTCGAGGTCCTTGAGCTTCATGTCCAGCATGTGGCCGATGCGGCTGGGCAGGCCCTTGAAGAACCAGATGTGGGCGATGGGCACGGCCAGCTCGATGTGCCCGAGGCGGTCGCGGCGCACCTTGCTCTGGGTGACCTCGACGCCGCACTTGTCGCAGACGATGCCGCGGAAGCGGATGCGCTTGTACTTGCCGCAGTTGCACTCCCAGTCCTTCACGGGACCGAAGATGCGCTCGCAGAACAGGCCGTCCTTCTCGGGCTTGAACGTCCGGTAGTTGATGGTCTCCGGCTTGGTGACCTCGCCGTAGCTCCACTCCCGGATGGTATCCGGCGACGCCAACTGGATGAGGATCGAGTTGGCCTCGTTGTTCGGCTCGTGATCTTCCACGGTCTTCAGACCCAGCATCTGCAACCTCCTCGCGGACCCGTCGGGATCAGCGGTTTGGACTCAACTGAGGGGCCTCTTCGAGGCGCACATCCAGGCACAGGCTCTTGAGTTCCTTCATCAGCACGTTGAAGGACTCGGGGATGCCGGGCTCGGGCGGGTTCTCGCCCTTGACGATCGCTTCGTAGACCTTCGAGCGGCCGGTCACGTCGTCGGACTTGACCGTCAGCATCTCCTGGAGGCAGCTGGCGGCGCCGTAGGCCTCCAGGGCCCAGACCTCCATCTCGCCGAAACGCTGGCCGCCGAACTGGGCCTTGCCGCCCAGGGGCTGCTGCGTGACGAGGGAGTACGGGCCGATCGACCTCGCGTGGATCTTCTCCTCCACGAGGTGATGGAGCTTCAGCATGTAGATCGTGCCGACGGTGACTTCCTTGTCGAAGGTCTCGCCGTTGCGCCCGTCGAACAGCGGGGTCTTGCCGCTGCGGGGCAGGCCGGCGGACTCCAGGGCGTTCTTGATCTCCTCGATCGTGGCGCCGTCGAAGACCGGGGTCTGGACGCGCAGGCCCAGGCGGCTGGCGGCCCAGCCGAGGTGGGTCTCGAGGATCTGGCCCAGGTTCATGCGGCTCGGCACGCCCAGCGGGTTCAGGACGATGTCGACCGCCGTGCCGTCCGCCAGGTGGGGCATGTCCTCGTCGGCGAGGATCTTCGAAACCACGCCCTTGTTGCCGTGGCGGCCGGCCATCTTGTCGCCGACGTTCAGCTTGCGCCGGCGCGCGACGTAGACCTTCACCAGCTTGACCACGCCCGGGGGCAGCTCGTCGCCGCGCTGGACGCGCTCGCACTGCTTCTCGTACTCGACGTCGATGCGGTCCAGCTCGCGGTAGGCCGAGTCGAAGACGTCGCGCAGGCGCTGGTCGACCTTGGCGTCCTTGACCAGGGGCAGGCCCCAGTGGACGGAGGCCAGCTCGAGGTCCTCGAGGACCTTGGCGGTGAACTTGCGGCCCGCCTTGACCAGCACCTCGCCCGTGTTGGCGTCGATCACGTGGTGCGCGATCTGGCCGTCGAACAGCTCGCCGAGGCGCTCGGAGCGCAGGTATTCCACGAGTTCCCGCTTGCGGTCGCGGTCGCGGCGCAGGGCGTCGAGCTTGCGCTTCTCGTCCTTCTTGGAGCGATCGACCTTGTCCTGGCGCGAGAACACGTTGATCCCGACCACGACGCCGTCCATGCCCGGGGGCGCCTTCAGCGAGGCGTCCTTCACGTCGCCGGCCTTCTCGCCGAAGATCGCGCGCAGGAGCTTCTCCTCCGGGGACAGCTCGGTCTCGCCCTTGGGGGTGACCTTGCCGACCAGGATGTCGCCGGCCTTGACCTGGGCGCCGACGTAGATGACGCCCATCTCGTCGAGGTTGCGCAGCGCCTCCTCGCCCACGTTGGGGATCTCGCGCGTGACCTCCTCGACGCCGCGCTTGGTGTCGCGGACCTGCAGCTCGAACTCCTCGATGTGCAGGGAGGTGAAGACGTCGTCCTTGACCATCTTCTCGGAGACCAGGATGGCGTCTTCGAAGTTGTAGCCGCCCCAGGGCATGAAGGCCACCAGCAGGTTGCGGCCCAGGGCCAGCTCGCCGTTCTCGGTGCTGGGCCCGTCGGCCAGCACGTCGCCGCGGCGGATCTTCTGGCCCGGCTTCACCAGGGGCTTCTGGTTGTAGCAGGTGTCCTGGTTGCTGCGGCGGAACTTCTTCAGCTTGTACTCCACGATGCCGCTGGCGTCGAAGAAGCTCTTGGCCTGGATGCGGTCGGGGTGGTCGTACTTGATGGTGATGCTGTCGGCGGTCACGCGCTCCACCACGCCGTTGTCCAGGGCCGTGATCACGGCGCCGGTGTCGATGGCGATCTTCTTCTCCATGCCGGTGCCGACCACCGGGGACTCGGCCCGCAGCAGGGGCACCGCCTGGCGCTGCATGTTGCAGCCCATCAGCGCGCGGTTGGCGTCGTCGTGCTCGAGGAAGGGGATCAGGGACGCCGCCGCCGACACGATCTGCTTCGGCGACACGTCCATGTACTCCACCTCCTTGGGCGGAACCACGGGGTACTCGCCGCGGCGGCGGGACAGCACGCTCTTGTTGATGAAGCGGCCCTTCTCGTCGAGGGGCGCGTTCGCCTGGGCGATGGTGTACTTGTCCTCTTCGTCCGCCGTCAGGTAGATGGTCTTGCGCTCGACGACGCCGTCGACGGCCTTGTGGTAGGGCGTCTCGATGAAGCCGAAGCTGTTGATCCGGGCGTGGGTCGCCAGGCTCGAGATCAGGCCGATGTTCGGGCCTTCCGGCGTCTCGATCGGGCACATGCGGCCGTAGTGCGTGTAGTGCACGTCGCGGACCTCGAAACCGGCGCGGTCGCGGTGCAGGCCGCCCGGTCCCAGCGCCGACAGGCGGCGCTTGTGGGTCAGCTCGCTCAGCGGGTTGGTCTGGTCCATGAACTGGCTGAGCTGGCTGCTGCCGAAGAAGGACTGGATCACGGCCGACACGGTGCGGGCGTTGACCAGGTCCACGGGCGTGATGGTCTTCTCCTTGTCGGAGAGGTTCATCCGTTCCTTGATGATGCGCGCCATGCGGGACAGGCCCACCGAGAACTGGTTGGCCAGCAGCTCGCCGACCGAGCGCACGCGGCGGTTGCCGAAGTGGTCGATGTCGTCGACGTCGCTGCGGCCCAGGAACAGGCCCACCATCTCGTGGATGATGGCCAGGAAGTCCGCCGGGGTCAGCGTGGTGGTGGACGGCGGCACCGTCAGCTTCAGCCGGTGGTTGAGCTTGTAGCGGCCCACCTCGGCCAGGTCGTAGCGTTTCTCGTGGAAGAAGAGGCGCTCGAACAGCACCCGCGCGACCTCCTCGTTCGGGGGATCGCCGGGGCGCAGCAGCTGGTAGAAGCGGCGCAGGGCCTCGTCCTGGTTCGTCGTCGGGTCCTTGCGCAGGGTGTTCAGGATCAGGCTCGGCTCGTTGAGCGTGACCTGGCCTTCGGAAATGACGGCCATCTCGCCGGACGCCTGCGCGAGGATCGTCTCGAGCAGCAGGGGGTCGACGACCTGACCGGCCTGGGCCAGGCGCTCGCCCGTCTCGCCGCTGAAGACGTCCTTGGCGAGGATGCGGCCCTCAAGCGTGTCGGCGCGCTTGGTGCCCTTGCGCGGCACGTTGAAGGTGTCGATCTCGTGGAACAGCGGGATGATGTCCTCGTTGGTGCTGAAGCCCAGCGCCCGCAGGAGCATCGTCACCGGCTGTTTGCGCTTGCGGTCGATGTGCACGAACAGCATATCGTTGATGTCGGTGCTGAACTCGACCCAGGAGCCGCGGTACGGGATGATGCGCGACTTGAACAGCTTGCGGCCGTTGGGGTGGTACTCGTCGCTGAAGAACACGCCCGGCGAGCGGTGCAGCTGGCTGACGATCACGCGCTCGGCGCCGTTGATGATGAAGGTGCCCTTGTCGGTGATCAGCGGCAGCTCGCCCAGGTAGACCTCGGACTCCTGGATGTCGCGGATCTGCAGTTCCTCGTTCTGGTTGTTCTCGTCCTCGTCCTTCACCACCAGCTGCATCTTGACCTTCAGCGGCGCGGCGAAGGTCAGCCCCCGCTCCTGGCATTCCTCGATGCCGTACTTGGGCTCGCCCAGGGCGTAGCTGCGATACTCCACGGTCAGGTGTCCCCGCGTGGACTCGATGGGGAAGATGGACTGGAACACGGCCTCCAGGCCGTTGCTCTTGCGCTTGTCCAGCACGACACCGGTCTGCAGGAAGTCGTTGTACGACTCCAGCTGGACGGCGAGGAGATTCGGCATCTCGTCGTCGTGGCTCAGCTTGGAGTAGTTGACGCGGCCGGTGAACTTGTCGACGGGGATAATGCTTGCCACGGGTCGTCACCTCGCCAGGGGGGGTACCGTTCATTCCGGGCGCCTCGGAGCGGCGCGGCGGACGATCGCCCCCCGCCCGGCGCGGCCGGGCGGGGGGACGTGCGGGACGCGCGGCTTACTTCAGGTCGATGATCGCGCCGACCTCTTCGAGCTTGGCCTTGATCTGCTCGGCCTCGGCCTTGGAAACGCCTTCCTTCACGGCCGTCGGGGCGCCCTCGACCAGATCCTTGGCTTCCTTGAGGCCCAGGCCCGTGATGGCCCGGACTTCCTTGATGACCTGGATCTTCTTGTCGCCCGCGCCGGTGAGCATGACGGTGAACTCGTCCTTCTCCTCGACGGCGGCGGCGGCGGCCGGGGCGGCCATCATGGCCATGGGGGCGGCGGCGCTCACGCCGAACTTCTCCTCCATCGCCTTGACCAGGTCGGCGGCCTCGAGGACCGTCATGGACTCGATCATCTCCAGGACCTTCTGGCCATTCGCGCTCAGATTGATCTCCGACATCTCTCTCTCCTTGTTCCGCGGCGCCGCAAGCGCCGTCGTGTCTGGTTGATTCCGGTCAGGACAGCGAACGCGTCAGGCCGCCTTCTGCTTGGCGACCGCGTCGAGCGCCCGCACCAGGGCGCTCATCACGCCGTTGATGGTGCCGACGATCCCCGTCAGCGGGGCGTTGATGCTGCCCATCATCTGCGCATACAGTTCATCCCGGCTCGGGACCCTGCTCAAAGCCACGACCCGTCCGGCGTCCAGGAACCCGCCGTCCACGTAGCCGCCGCGGATCTTCAGCTTGTCGACGTCCTTGGCGAAGTCGACGACGATCTTGGCGGCATCGATCTGGCTTTCCGAACTGATGATCAGGGCCATGGGGCCGGTGAGGTGCTCCTTGAGCACCGAAACATTCGCCTGGTCGGCGGCGATCATCGCGAGGCGGTTCTTCACCACGCGGCAGACGACGTTCTTCGCGCGGCACTTGACGCGGAAGTCGGTCATCTGCGCCACGGTCATCCCCTGGTAGTCGGCGAGCACGACGCTCTTGGCCGACTGGAGATGCGACGCGATCGCCTGGACCTCGGCTGTCTTCTCTGGACGTGCCATCGAGGCACCCTCCTTCGGTGACGCTCCGCCCGGGGCGGAGCGGCCTGCTCATATCCTAATGGCTCATCGCCGCGTGCTCGATGCGGATGCCCGGCGTCTGGGTCCCCGAAACGAAGACCGAACCGACGTAGGGCCCCTTCAGCGACGAGGGCTTGGCGCGGACCAGTTCCGTGAACAGCGCCGTGGCGTTCTCGACCAGGGCCTCCGGGGTGAAGGACCGCTTGCCGATGCCGCAGTGGATGATGCCCGCCTTGTCGACGCGGTACTCCACGCGGCCGGCCTTGGCCTCGCGCACCGCCTTGCCGATGTCCATGGTCACGGTGCCCACCTTGGGGTTGGGCATCAGGCCACGGGGGCCGAGCACGCGTCCGCGCTTGCCGAGCTCGCCCATCATGTCGGGGGTGGCGATGATGACGTCGACGTCCGTCCACCCCTTGTCGATCATGGCGAGATAGTCGTCGGAGCCGACCATGTCGGCGCCGGCGGCCTTGGCCTCGGCTTCTTTCGGGCCGCGGGTGATCACGAGCACACGAACATCCTTGCCGGTCCCCTTGGGCAGCACGACGGTGCCGCGGACCATCTGGTCCGCATGGCGCGGGTTGACGTTGAGCCTGACGGCCACGTCGACCGATTCGTCGAACTTCGACTTGGGCATCCGGTCCAGGAGATCGAAGGCCTCGGCCAGGGTGTAACTCCTGGTCCGGTCGACCTGCTCCTTGGCGTTGCGCCATTTCTTGCCGTGTTTCATGCCGATGACTCCCTGTGACTGTGATGGGTCGAAGGGGCTTGCGCCTCCTGCTTCTCCGGTGCCGGCGGCCGAGGCCCCGACGCCGTGTCTTCCCAGTCACGGGACGAAAGGTTCTAACGAACCTCCAGCCCCATGCTGCGAGCAGTGCCGGCGATGGTCTTCATCGCCGCCTCGATCGACGCCGCGTTCAGGTCCACCATCTTCATCTCCGCGATCTCGCGGATCTGCTGGGGGGTGACCCGACCGCAGGTCGTCTTGCTCGGCTCTTTGCTGCCGGACTCGATGCCGGCGGCTTTCTTGAGCAGGACAGAAGCAGGAGGAGTTTTGGTGATGAACGAGAAGCTCCGGTCCTGATAGACGGTGATGACCGCGGGGATCACCAGGCCCATCTGTTCCTTCGTCCTCTCGTTGAACGCCTTGCAGAACTCCATGATGCTCACACCATGCTGGCCGAGGGCCGGTCCCACCGGAGGGGCGGGATTGGCCTTGCCGGCCTGGATCTGCAACTTGACCTGTGCGAGGACTTTCTTAGCCATTCGCTGCTCCTACTGCGTGTCTCCAACTGCATTTCAGGAGGTCCGCCGCCGCTACGACGGTATCGCGCCGTCCACAGGCGCACCCACTGCGCCGCCGGGCCTCCGCTCGCTGCATGCGCCCGTCGGGGGAGAGAGTGTCCCCGTCAGGACCGGTTCCGACGCGCCAGACTCGCGGGTGCAGAACCTATCGAGATCGGCCGGGTCAGACGTCCTTCACCTGAAGGAAGTCCAGCTCGACCGGGGTCTCCGATCCGAAGATCGAGATCATCACCTTGAGTTTGCCCTTGTCGTGATTGATCTCGTTGACGACACCGACCCAATCGGTGAACGGGCCGTCGATCACCTGGACGCTGTCCCCCACCTGGTAGGGGATCTCCAGCAGCGTTCCCGTCTCTTCCGACTTCGTCATGCGGCCCAGGATGCGGTCGACCTCGTCGGAGTCGATCGGCTGCGGCCGCAGCTGCGTGCCGCCGATGAAGCGGGTCACGCCGGGGATGGAATTGATGAAGTGCTGCGATTCCTTGGTCATGATCATCTCGACCAGGACGTAGCTCGGGAAGAACTTGCGCTTGGAGGTCGAGCGCTTGCCGTTCTTCATCTCGGTGACGTCCTGCGTCGCGACGAGCACCTCGCCGAACAGGTCTTCGAACTCGTTGGCCTTGATCGCCGTCTCGATGTTGCGCTTGACCTTGTTCTCGTGGCCCGTGTTCGCGTGGATCACGTACCAGCGCATGCCGCGCCGGCGCTTCTCCTCTTCGGGCAGCCGGCCGGCGGCGGCGGGCGCTCCTGCGGGGGCCTCGGCGGCGGGCGCCTCGACAGGCGTCGCCGCGGGCGCGACGGCGGCCGGGGCCGCCGCAGGCGCAGCGTCCTCGTCGTCGAAGGCGAACAGGTCGGCGCCGTGCAACGGCGCGTCCACGACGGCGCTGTCGTCGGCGACTTGATCGCCGGCCAGGCCCGTGAACAGGGGCTCTTCGCGCAGGTCCTTGGCGTCGTCTGACACGATCGTTCCTCCGTCCGCGGCGAGCGGACTCGTCCTGCAGGGATGAAAGACAAAGAAACACCCGGGCCGGTAACACCTACCGGCGGGCTGTCCCGTCAGCCTCGCGATCCACCTGCGGCGCCGCACGGCGCCGGCTACGTCATCAGGATCAGCTGCCTCTGGATGAAGCTCAGCACCTGATCGACGATGAAGATGAAGACCGTCACCACCGCGACCGTGGCCAGCACGACCATGGTGGACTCGCGCAGTTCCCGCCACGTGGGCCAGGAAACGCGCCTCATTTCCTGCCCGGTCTCCCGCACGTACAACGTCAGCCTGTTGAACATCCCGTTTTTTCCCCTCGACGGTCAGGCTGGCAGGGGCGGCAGGATTCGAACCCGCGACCCTCGGTTTTGGAGACCGATGCTCTACCAGCTGAGCTACACCCCTGCCTGGACCGTTCTCGCGTTTAGCGCGTTTCCTTGTGCGGCGTATGCTTGTCGCACCGCGGGCAGTACTTCTTGTACTCCACCCGGTCGGGATGCAGGCGCTTGTTCTTCTTCGTGGTGTAGTTCCTCATCTTGCACGTGTTGCAAGAGAGGATCACCAAGTCCCTGGGCATGATCGCACCTCACGGCTTGCTGCAGACTCGTTCACTTCAGGCCGCTCACTTCAGGATTTTGGCCACGACCCCGGCGCCCACCGTGCGGCCGCCCTCGCGGATCGCGAAACGCAAACCCTCTTCCATCGCGATCGGCGTGATCAGCTCGATCGTCATCTTGATGTTGTCGCCCGGCATCACCATCTCCACACCCTCGGGCAGGTGCGCCGAACCCGTCACGTCCGTCGTCCGGAAGTAGAACTGCGGCCGGTAGCC
>JANOEP010000063.1:0-3406 GCA_031441465.1 bacterium
GGGCCCCTATGTGTTCCCTACCGCCTAATCAGGCTGGCGGAGAGTGCGGACGAGTGTCGCCCAATTGGGGGCCGACCCGCTCATCAGGATGCCGACCCTGAAGAGCTTCCCGGCGGCGCGCGACATCATCCAGATGGTCAAGCTCATCAGCACCCACGACAGCACGACCTGCCACAGCGGCGGCGACGCCAGGCAGACCCGCATGAACATCAGGATGGGCGAGAACATCGGGATCAGGCTCAGCACCGTGGCCAGGGGACTGCCGGGCGCCCGCAGCACCAGGGTCATGAGCATCATCGGGATGATCACAAACATCATGATCGGCGTGGCGAAGGGCTGCGCCTCCTGGATCGAGTTGCAGAGCGCGCCGACGCCGGCGTACATCATCGAGAAGAGCAGGAAGCCCAGCACGAAGAACATCATGAACGAGCCCAGGATCATCGGCGTCAGGTAGGAGGCGTCGAAGGAGATGCCGCCCACGCTCAGGCCCTGCCCGGCCATGACGAAGATCGCCGCGGTCCAGATGGCCACCTGCGTCAGGCCGGCCCCGCCGATCCCGACCACCTTGCCGAACATCAACTGCGAGGAGGGCACGCTGGACAGCAGCACCTCGACCACGCGGCTGCTCTTCTCCTCGATCACCGCCGTCAGGGTCTGCTGCCCGTACACCAGGACCATCATGTAGAGCATCATGATGAGCGTGAAGGCCAGCAGCATCACGCCGCCCTCGTCGCGGCTGGTCGCCTCGCCGGTGTCGCCCACCGACAGCGACTCCCAGGCCACCCGCTCCGACAGGTAGGCGTGCAGGGAGTCCGGCACCCCGGCCTTCGCGAACCGCGCCTGGCGGAGCACGCGGTCCAGGGCTGGCTGCAGGTCGTCGCGCACGATGCTGCCGGACACCGAGCGGCTGTAGTAGGTGGCCTTCGGCGCCCCGACGAAGCCGTCCCCGATCACGACGCCGCCGTCGAGGCTCTCGTCGCGGATCTGGTCCTGCAGGTTCGCCGTCGCGCCCGCGATGTCGCCGCCGGCGACCGGCAGGGGGATCAGCGAGACGTGCAGGTCCTCCTGCGAGGAGAGGGCCGCGTCCAGGAGCGCGAAGTACTCCCCGCTGGGATCGATCAGGCCGATGGTGTTGCGCGTGTCGACCGACTGCATCGTGAGCATGGGCACGACCATGATCAGGGCCATCAGCAGCGGGATCAGCAGGGTGCTGATCACGAAGCCCTTGGTGCGGACGCGCTCGAGGTATTCACGGCGGATGATGGCGAGCATTTTCACGACGCGGCCTCCGTTCCGGCGGCGGCGCGGCGCTCGCGCACCACGCTCAGGAAGATCTCGTCCAGGGCGGGCCGGTTGGCCGCGAACAGGGTCAGCCGGCCGCCGGCGCGCAGGGCGTCGAGCACCGTGCCGGTGTCGGCGCCCGGCTCGAGGGTCAGCCGCCAGGAGTCGTCCTGGAATACGCGGTGGGTGACCCCGGGCAGGTGCGCGGGCGGCTCCTTGCCGCCGGCGTAGGCCGCCCGCACCGACTTCAAGGGGAAGTCCGTGCGCACCGTTTCCAGGGTGCCGTCGAGCACCTTGCGGCCGCCTTCGATCATGCAGACGGAGTCGCAGAGCTTCTCCGCTTCTGCCAGCATGTGGGTCGAAAGGATGATGGTGCAGCCCCGGGCGTTCTGCTCGCGGATGACCTCGCGCATCATCTCGATATTCAAGGGGTCCAGCCCGCTGAAGGGCTCGTCCAGGATCACCAGGTCCGGATCGAACAGGAACGTGGCCGCGAACTGGACCTTCTGCTGCATGCCCTTGCTCAGGGCGTCGACCTTGCGGTTCTTCCACTCCCCCAGGCCCAGCCGCTCGAGCCAGGCCTCGGCCCGGCGCAGGGCGTCCTTGCGCGGCACCGACTTGAGCGTGGCCAGGAAGGCCAACTGCTCCGCGCACTTCATCTTGCGGTAGAGCCCCCGCTCCTCGGGCAGGTAGCCGACCCGGTCCAGCAGTTTGCGGTCCAGGGGGCGGCCGTCGAACAGGATCTCGCCGCGGTCGGGCAGGATGATGTTCATGATGCAGCGGATCGTGGTCGTCTTGCCGGACCCGTTGGGGCCCAGGAAACCGTAGATGCTGCCCCGCGGGATCTCGAGCGAGATCCCGTCCACGGCGCGCACTTCGCCGTAGCTCTTGCCGAGGTCGTTCACGTGCAGGAAGGCCGGTGCCATGGGCGTCCTTTCGCCGGGGAGGTCGGTCGCCGTGCCGGGCGGTAGTTTAGGGCAGCGCCGCCCCGGAAGCAAGTTCGCACGCGGGCGGGCCGGAACCGCTGTTCTACGGACGGGCGACGTCGCGGTTGCGCCGGAAGGGGCTGGGGGATCGACGGGGACGGCAGGGGGGGTAAAAGAACACGGGGCTACCCCCGCCGGTGGCCCCGTGTCTTGGATCCGGGTCGCGGGCGAGGCCCTCAATCCGGTCCGAGCTTGCACTCCCGGGAAGCCGCCGTGATCGGCGGTCGGGAGGTAACATCACTAGCGACATCATAGGTGGCGATGATCACGGAAAGGTCACGGAGGAGTCAATTCTTCAGGACGAAATCCCGGCACCTCCGGGGCCGCCGCGCGACCCGCTTGCCGGCAGACAGGCGCCGTCCGGCCGTGGTAAACTCGACGGCGGTGCCGCGGCGCAGCTACGGGACCGGAAAGGACCGACGTGAGCGAGACGACGAGGCGGCGGATCCTGCTGATCGAGGACGATCACGACCTCATCGACCTGATCGCCCTGCACCTGCAGGGAGAAGGCTACGACGTCACCGCGGCCCACGACGGCCACCGCGGGCTCGAGGCCTTCTCCGCGGCGGAGTGGTCGGCCGTGGTGCTGGACTGGATGCTGCCCGCGATGTTGGGCCTGGACGTGCTGCGGGAAATCCGGGCGGTCGATCGCCAGGTGCCCATCCTCATGCTCACCGCGCGCGGCGAGGAAGCGGACAAGGTCCTCGGCCTGGAGCTCGGCTGCGACGATTACATGACCAAACCGTTCAGCCTGCGCGAGCTGACGGCCCGCCTCAAGGTGCTGCAGCGGCGCATCGAGCTGGCGCGCAGCATCGCCCGGGGCAGCGAACAGGACCTGGTGATCGAACTCGGCGAACTGTGCATCGACCACACCAAGCGCCGGGTCTCCGTGCGCGGCGAACCGGTCCAGCTGACCCTCAAGGAGTACGACCTGCTCTACACGCTGGCGGCAAGGCCGGGGCGCACCTTCTCGCGGACGCAGCTGCTCGACCAGGTCTGGGACCAGGACTCCGACGTCTACGAGCACACCGTCAATTCGCACGTCAACCGGCTGCGCGGCAAGATCGAAGCCAACCCGAACCGCCCCCGCTACATCCTGACGGTGTGGGGCATCGGCTACCGCTTCACCGACGAATTCT
>JANOEP010000064.1:0-63032 GCA_031441465.1 bacterium
TCCAACGTGCGTATGGCCTGCCTGAGTTCGGGAAGCCGTGGGATCACGGCTTGGGCCTTGACCCAGACTTCATGTGGCATCACGGGAGCCCCTGAGACGATTTGGTTGGGTTCGAGACCGCCCGGTTGTCCACCCCCGAAGGCGCGGCACCCTACGCCGCGGCGGCCGTGCGCGCGCCGCTGAAGAGCACCGGCCGCAAGCTCGACCTGTTCGACTGCACGAGCTGCCACCTCTGCGTCACGGTCTGTCCGAACGATGCGATGATCCGCCTGGCCCGCCCCGCGGAACACGAGGACCGCCTCGCCAAGCGCTGGCAGTACCTCTGCCTGGCCGACCTGTGCAACGACTGCGGCAACTGCGCGACCTTCTGCCCCGACGACGGGGCGCCCCACCGGGTGAAACCCCGCCTGCACCTGGCCGGGCGGGAGGCCGCGACGGCCGATTCCGATTATCGTGTCGCGCGCGCCGCCGGCGTCTGGACCGCGAACGGCGCGCGTGAACCGGAGCTGGTCGCCGCCCTGCTGCGCGACCTGCCCCTGCCGGCCGAGGACCCGGAACCCGAGGGAGCGTCATGACCGCCCGCCCGCCCCTGTTCACGCCGTTTCACCGCGCCGAGGAGACCATCCGGATCAGCCCCGCGCTCGCCCGCGACGGGGGGCTGCTCGCCTGGGCCCGGGACTTCCAGCTGGGCACGGCCGGCTACCGCGACCTGCTCGACCCCGCCGACCTGCACAACACCGAGGTCCCGTTCAACAGCCTGAACGTGGCGGTCATGCTCACCGCGCGCGCCCAGCTGGCGCTCGAGGAAGGTCTGGCCCAGCTCCACGTGGGCGGGGAGGTGCGCCCGCACACGCAGGAGTTCATCGACCTGGCGGCCCGCCTCTACGCGGCCTGCGGGATCCGCGTCCGCCTGCGCCCTGAGGGTTGCCGCACCACGCCGATCTGGCTGTCGTCATTCGGGGTCAACTACGAGGAACTCGACGGCGGCGAGAACTTCACCGCCTCGCACAGCCAGAGCTACAAGGGCGGCTGGAAGCCCATGGACGATTCGGGCATGCAGCTGCTGGAGATGGCCGGCCGCATCGCCGACCGCGTCCGCCTGCTGGCCGAGCGGGCCGCCGAGGAGGGGCTCGAGATCCCGCTGGCGGCCGCGGACGACCCCCTGATCGTGCGCGACTTCGACCCGGTCGCCGCCTACGCGGACTCGCTGCGGGCCATCGTGCCCGCGGAGATGCTGGACGGGATCGCCGCCGCTGCGGCCCGGGGCTTCCGCACGGCGATCTGCACCGAGGGCGGCAGCATGGGCGCCGCCGCGCGCCGGGTGTTCGCCGAACTGGGCGTGGGCGTCGACGGGGACGGGCCCGTCTTCTTCACCCATGAAGCGGAGGCCGCCGACTATCACGGCATCGGGATCCTCGACGGCGTGAACCATGGCGTCGATCCCGGCAAGTGGCAGGTGTACAAGCATGTCGGCGCGCAGGACCTGCTGCGGGAGCGCCGCGCCGACCTCGTGTTCATCTGGGATCCCGACGGCGATCGCTTCAACATGGTGACCACGGCGCCCGTCGAGCTGGCCGCGCACGCACGTGCGGCCGGGCTCGAGGTCGACCCGCTCGACGACGCGCGCGTGCTGGTCTTCTTCAAGCCGAACCAGATCTACTTCATGCTCGCCGCGGCGCGCCTGGAGTCGCTGCACGCCGCCGGCACCCTCGGCGACGACGACTGGATCGTGGCGACCAGCTGGCCGACCAGCCGCAGCATCGGCGAACTGGCCGAGGCCTTCAACCGGCGGCACGGCACCCGGCTGAGCACCTTCCGCGTGCCGGTCGGCTTCAAGCACTTCGGCAGCCTGGTCGCCGACCTGGAGAACCAGGTGCTCGAGTCGGACCCCGAGGATCCCGACCTGACCACCCGCGCCGCGGACGTGACCGGGATCGAGACGGAGTTCGGGCCGCGCCCCCGCCTGCTGATCATGGCGGAGGAAAGCGGCGGCGCCGCCCTCGGTCCCGACGACTGGATGCTGTCGCGCGACGAGGAACGCGCGACCCTGGCGATCAAGGAAAAGGACGCCATGCAGATCGGCCTGGTCGCGCTGGGCCTCGGGGCGCGCCTGTTCGCCGCGGGGGGCAGCTTCGCCGCCTTCTACCTGGACCGCCTGGACGCCTACGGCATCGTGCACCGGTTCTACGAGCGGCGCGACGTCACCCTGTTCGACGAATCGCTGCGCGGCCCGGCCCGCGAGGCGGCCCGCGCCGCGGGCAACCGCCGCAAGGCGGACGTCGTGGCCTTCTTCGCCGCTCTGGAGGGGCGCCTGCCGGCGGACGTGTCCGCCGCACTGCGCGCGCGCCTCCCGGCGGGGACCGAGCTGCCGGCGGTCACGCGCTGCTTCTGCGCCGGCGACGGCACGCTGATCGAGTTCGAGGGCTGCTGGTTCGAGCTGCGGGCCAGCGGCACCGACGCCGTGCTGCGCTATTACTTCGAGGGCGGCGATCCGCAGCGGGTCGCCGCGCTCAACGCGGCCCTGATCGGCCTGAGCCTCGACGGATGAGGGGGGATCCATGAGCGGCAGGAACTACCGCACGCTGACGGTCTACAGCGCCACCTGGTGCCCCGACTGTCGTGTCGCCAAACGCTTCCTCGACGAGCACGGCGTGGTTTACGAGACCGTGGAGATCGACCGCGACGAAGACGCCGCCCGCCTGCTGGAGGAGCGGACCGGCAAGCGGGGGATCCCGTACTTCGTGCTGGACGGCGAGCGGTGGGAGCGCGCCTACGTCCCGCGCCGGGGCTTCGACCGCGAGGGCATGACCGCCCTGCTGGGACTGTAGGCGGCTCCGGGGTTGGCAGCACCTCGTGGGCCGTGCTAGCATGCCGCCGCCGGGCGATCGCCCGTCCGGCCCAAGCGACTTACCGCCGGCAAGAGGAGGATCCATGCGCGGCACGAAGAACGTCCTCGTGGTGGGGACCGGGACCATCGGCGAGCCCCTGATCGGGCTGTTGAGCCACTTCAAGGATCAGTTGGGCGTCGACGAGGTGCTCTTCCACAAGAACACGCCGCTGGTCACCGACCGCAGCAAGGTCAAGGACCTGATCCGGCGCGGCGCGCGCATCGTCTCCAACCAGGAGCACGTCGCGGGTTTCAAGGATATCGGCATCCAGGTCGACACGACGATCGAGGACGCGCTGGAGGCCTGCCGGGTCGTCATCGACTGCACGCCCATGGGCAACGACATGAAGGAGAAGTGGTACCGGGCCTACGAGGGCTCGACCGAACTGTTCATCGCCCAGGGCAGCGAGTTCGGCTTCGGCAAGCAGTACGCGCGCGGGATCAACGACGAGGTGCTCGACCACGCGACGGACAAGTACCTGCAGGTGGTCAGCTGCAACACCCACAACCTGTCGCTGATCATCAAGATGCTCGGGCTCGGCGACGAGGGACCCGACAACCTGGTGCAGGGGCGGTTCGTCTGCATCCGCCGCGCCAACGACATCAGCCAGGACGGCAAGTTCGTGCCCAGCCCGGAGATCGGCTCGCACGGGGACGCCCGCTTCGGGACCCACCACGCCCGCGACTCCTGGCACCTGTTCAACACGCTGGGCTACGACCTGAAGCTGTTCTCCTCGGCCATCAAGCTCAACACCAACCTGATGCACACCCTGCAGTTCCATCTGTCGGTGCGCAAGCCCGTGACCCACGCCGAGCTGATGCAGCGCTGCGAGTCCAACGACCGCGTGGCGATGACCCACAAGAAGACGGCCAACTCGATCTTTTCGTTCGGGCGGGACCACGGTTTCTACGGCCGCATCCTCAACCAGACCGTGATCCCCTACAACGGGATCCACGTCTCGCAGGACGGCCGCGACATCACCGGGTTCTGCTTCACGCCCCAGGACGGCAACAGCCTGCTGAGTTCGGTCGCGGCCACCGTCTGGGCCCTGTACCCGGACACCTACGACAAGATCATCCAGTGCCTGCGGCCCTACTTCTTCGACGAGGTGTAGCCGGGAGCGTCACGCACGGCCGAAGGCACGGCTCATCGCCGAAAGGGCGCCCGGTCGCGAGACCGGGCGCCCTTGGTTTATGGTCCGACCGGCGTGCTAATCGGCGGGCGGCGGTGCGAGCCGCGCCATCAGGTCGCGGTAGGTCTGCTGGGCGGGCAGCTTGGCGTCGGCGCGGGCCAGCAGGGGCTGCACCTTCGTCAGGGCCTGGCCGGCGAGGCCGGCTTCGCCCAGCTCCATCGCGGCCTGCGCCAGCAACAGCAAAGGCCGGATGCGCGCCGGGTTGGACTCGAGGATCAGCTTCGCGTTCTCGAGGGCCGGTCCCGGCCGGCCGGCGGCGAGGTAGCTCTCGCCCTGCCGCCACAGGTACCACCAACGCTCGTGCGCGGGCCGGGTGCTGTTGGAGTCGAGCATCAGCTGCCACTCGTCGATCGCCTTTTCGTGGTCGCCGTCCCGGGTCGCCAACATGGCCCGCAGTTGGTGCTCCAGGCTGTCGATCTGTTCGCGGAAGGCCTTGAAGGCGAATTCGTCCTTCTGGCGCGACGCGGCGAAGAACCCGGCGGCGACGGCGTCCGCCTCGGCGCGGTGGTCCTCCATCGCCAACTGGATCGCCCTGTAGAAGCCGACCAGGAAGGCGTCCGGGTACTTCGACTGGTAGACGGTCATGGCGCGCAGGGCCTCGTCGTACAGCTCGTGGGTGTAGTACATCCGGATGAGCGTCTCGTCGAGTTCACGTTCCTGCGGCGAGCCGGCCAGCGCGGTGCGGACGCTCTCGAGGATCTCTTCGCCCCTGGCGATCATGCCCTGCTCGAGGTACAGCTCGCCCAGGTTGATCTGCGAGAAGTGGAAGTCGGGCTGGACGTCCAGGGCGGCCTTGAACTCGCGTTCGGCTTCCGCGTAGTCGCCCTTCCAGCTCAGCACTTCCCCCAGCGAGTCGTGCGGGTTGGCCAGGCCGGGCGCCAGGAAGGCGTACTTCCGCAGATGGGTGACGGCCTGCTCGTAGTCGCCGCGGCCGGCGGCGAGATAGCCGAGCATGTTGTAGGCGGGCGCGTGGTTGGGTTCGATGGCCAGGATCTGCTCGTAGACGTGCAGGCACTCTTCCCGCTGACCGATCTGGTAGAGGACGCCGGCCCTGGCCGACAGGGCCATCAGGTCCGTCGGCTGCTCGGCGAGCACGTAGTCGAGCAGCGAGTCGCGGGTCTGGTCCCCCGGCTTCTTGTAGGCGAGCAGCAGCAGCTCGATCTTCGCGCGTTCGAGCGCGTTGGGCAGGCGGGCGGCGAGGCTGTCGGCGACGGCCGCTTCGACCTCGCTCCCGGTCTTGTCGCCGAAGCGGATCTTGAGCTGCGAGAGCAGGGCGTGGGCCGCCGCGAACTTGGGATCCAGGGTCACCGCGCGCCGGAGCGAGGAATCCGCCTGCGTGAACTGGAAAGCGTTCATCTGGGAATAGCCCAGCTCGAACAGGTCGTAGGCCTCCGCCGAGCGCGTGGTGAACTGGCGTTCCGGCCCGCCCAGGAACAGCAGGGCGAGGGCGACGAGCGCCAGCGCGGCCAAGCCGATCATGACCGATCTCTTCATGAGTCGTTCTCCGCTCGGGTGTGGGTGGGCAGTCCCGGTTGTGCGTACGCTTCTTCGCCCGCCGGGTTGCCGGCGGCGGCGTGGAGTGCCTTCAGGACCAGCAGGGTCACGTCGTCGTCGGCCTGGTCGCGCCCCCGGAAGGCGCGCAACTCGGCGTTCATGATGTCGAGCAGATCGTCCGCTCCGAGCCCGTGGTGCTCGGACAGCAGGCGTTCCACGCGCTCGGTGCCGAATTCCTCGTCGGCGTGGTCGACGGTCTCGGTCAGCCCGTCGGTGTACAGGAAGAGCATGTCGCCGGGATCGAAGTCGATCGTCTCCTCTTCGTAGTCGCCGAAATCGAAAGCGCCCAGGGGCAGGCCGCCCTTCTCCAGCAGGTGCATGGTCCCGTCGTTCCGGCGCAGGATCGGCGCGTTGTGGCCGCCGGAACTGTAGCGCAGCCGACGGCGGGCGGGATCCACGAAGGCCAGGAAGAGCGTGGCGAAGTGCGTCGGGTCGGTGCTCGCGTACAGGTAGAGGTTGACCCGACCGAGGATCTCGCCCGGGGAGTCGCTGATGGCGCAGTGGGCGCGCAGCGAGGCCTGGAGACTGGAGGCCAGCAGGCTGGCGGGGATGCCCTTGCCGCTGACGTCGCTGATGATGACCACGAGCTGACCGTCGTCCCGCTCGATCAGGTCGTAGTAGTCGCCGCTGACCTCGGCGCTGTTGAGGTTGCAGGCGGCCAGTTCCAGGCCGCCGACCGCGGGCAGGCGCTCGGGCAGCAGGCGGCTCTGGATCGAGCGCGCCAGCGCGAGCTGCTCCTCCAGCTTCTGCTTCTTCAGTTCCTCCTCGTAGAGGCGGCTGTTCTCGATCTGCAGCGCCATCTGGCCGGCCACCAGGGTGAGCAGTTCGAGGTCCTGCAGCTGGTAGTCGTCGCTGCCGTGCTTGGGGGGCAGGGCGATCAGGCCGACCAGGCGGCCGCGCACCAGCATCGGCACCAGCAGCGCGATGCCCAGGCGGGCCAGTTCGTCGCGTTCGTGCAGCCGTTGCAGCAGTTCGGCCTGCTCGCGGGTGGCGGCCGTCCTGACTTCCAGGCGGGCCTGGCTGTGCTCGATCCAGTACGGTTCGTTGAATTGCGAGAGCCGCAGCGCCGTGGCCGCGATCTGCAGTTCACCGGGGCATTCGACGCAGTCGCTCGGCCCGGCCCGGGAACCGGCGGCGGCGGGATGCCCCACGACGCCGGCCAGCAGCCAGGCCTCGCCCGCGGGAGCCGGCCGGTAGACCGTGAGCCGCGGCAGGTCGACCAGCTGGCAGAGCCTGCCGCCGATGCGGGCGATCAGGGCGTCCTGCTGGATGATCTGGGGGATCTCGAGGCCGAATTCCTGCAGGGCCACGGCCAGATTGCCCCGGCTGCGGAAGAAGCGCCGGTCCAGCTGTCCCTGCAGGTAGGCGCGGGCGGGCCACAGCGAAGCCGCGGCGGCCAGCGTCGCGGCGACGGTGGCGACCTGGCTCGTCTGCCCGCTGAGGCGCAGCAGCAGCGCGCCGAGTCCCAGCACGAACGCCAAGTAGAACAGGAACAGGCCGCCGGTCAGCAGGGAGTAGACGAGGCTGCGCTTGAGCAGCACCTCGATCTGCATCACGCGGTAGCGGGCGATGCAGTAGCTGAACGAGAGCGGCACGGCGATCATCGGCACCGTGCCGATGAAGGCGAGCGTGTCGCCGACGCGGTCGCCGGGCAGCACGGTGAAGATCAGGAAGGGCAGGATGCCCGCCAGCGTCCCGACGGTCAGGATGCGGATGCGGCGGCGCTGCAGCGGGTCGCGGAACTGGTAGTAGCTGTGCAGCAGGGCGACGGCGCCGGCCGAGAAGAAGGTGCCCAGGACCAGCCAGCGCGTGTTGTAGATGCGGGGGGCGTGGGAGCCGAAGAACTGGTCCATGGTGAACTGCAGGTAGAAGACCAGGGGCAGCACGTAGAGCAGGGGCTCGATCCAGGGGCGCCGCGTGACGACGATCTTCTTGTCCGGGAACACCAGGAAGAAATGCAGGAACAGCGCCGGGAGCAGGAAACGCGCGAGCGCGCCGGCGTTGCGGGTGATGATGTCGCCCCAGAAGTAGCTCGAGCGGTTCAGGTCGGTCATGAAGAACACCGCGAACAGCAGGCACATCCGGAAGAACAGCCGCGCGGCCTGGGACTCCCTCCCGCGCAGGAAGATCATCGACCCGATCAGCCAGTAGGCCAGGGCGAGGAAGCCGTAGTACGGGTAGAAGCGGTCGGCGGTGCGGAACGCGCCGAGCCGCACCGGCACGCGCAGGATCTTCCCGCCGCGGTTGACGAGGTAGGGCACCAGCGACCCGACCTTCTGCCGACCCAGAAGCTGGGCGGCCTCCTGGGGCGACTCGACCAGCGTGGTGCCGATGCCGAGGATCTCGTCCCCGGGCTGCAGCAGGTTGATCCCGCCGTCGGCGCGCGGCGGCGCTTCCAGCACGGTGACCGTCGAACGCCCCAGCAACCAGACGGTGCCGTCGTTGGGGCGGGTCTTCCCGGCGTCCAGGGCGCAGAACAGACAGAGACCGAGCGTGGCGAGCGCCCCGAGCAGGTGGGCCCAATACCCGACGGAGCCGCTGCGGGGCGCCGCGGGAAACTGGAAGCTGGACTCTTCCGTCGCCATCGTTATCCTGGTCCTTCGGCGGGGTGACGCCTCGTCGACGCGCACAATATCATAGAGAACGGCGGGTAGCTGCAATTGTTGCGGGGTGGGCCGTGGATGGCGACCGGGTGACGGGGCCCCTGCCTTGGGCCTGTGAGCGGGGCGAAGGGCGCCTGGCCGTCCGGCTGGAGCTGCGCGCCCAGGGGCGCGACCTGCTGCTGCTGATCGGCGGCGGGGCCGTCCACGCCGGCGCCGTCGCCGTCGTTTCGCCCGCCGGGGGGACCGCCGGCGAGCCCTGCGACGAATTGACGGTCGTGCCCGGGCACAAGGAAGGGCCGCTCGCCCGCGAAGGCGCCCGGCGACTGGCCGCCGCTTCGGGCCGCACCTGCGTCGCGGTCGCCGGCATCCACCAGGACCACGCGACCGCGGCCGAGATCGCCACGATCGTGGGCCACGCCCGCGACGCGCTGCACACCCTGGCCGACGCCCTCGCGCGCCGCCGGAACGAGGAAGGACCGCCATGACTTGCGACCTGCCGGCGATCGAGGCCGTGCTGCTGAGCTGGACGGACGAGATCGGCGCGATCGCCACCGGCCTGTTCCGCCGCACGGGTGAACTGCGCTTCAAGCACGGCCAGGAAGCGATCACCGAAGCCGACCACCGCATCGAGCGGCTGCTGGTCGACCGGATCCGCGCGGCTTTCCCGGGCGACGCCGTCCACGGTGAGGAATTCGGCGATTCGGGGGGCGGGGTCGCCGCCGCCGGCGGGCGCACCTGGTACCTCGATCCCGTCGACGGGACGCTGAACTTCTCCCTCGGCCTGCCGGACTTCTGCACGTCGGTGGCCTTGATGGAGGGCGACGAGATCCTGGCCGCCCTGGTCTACCAGCCGCTGCACGGCGAGCGCTTCACCGCCGTGCGCGGCGGCGGCGCCAGGCTCAACGGCGCGCCCATCCGCGTGAGCGAACGCGAGCCGCTGGGTGCGTCGATCCTCAGCCTGCAGTTGCAGAAGCGCGGCCGCTTCGTGCAGAGCGCGCCGCTGCTGCAGAAGGTGCTGCTCGAGTCGATGAAGGTCCGCCGACTGGGCACCATTGCCCTGGAAATGGCCTATCTGGCGGACGGCCGTTACGACGGCCTGCTGGCGGGACGCGGGCAACCGCAGGAACTCTACGACGTGGCGGCGGGCATCCTGCTGGTGGAGGAGGCGGGCGGCGTGGTGACCGACCACCGCGGCCGCCCCTACGTGCCGGGTTCGACCGATCTGATCGGCAGCAACGGGGCGATCCACGACGAGCTGATCGCGCTCATCCGCGCGCACGACACCACGAAGGGTTGACCGGCTACAGGTACTGCAGGGCCAGCGCGCCGCTGCCGAGCATCCCGTAGCTGAGCCAGGACGGATCGTCCGCGCCGCTGCGGTCGCGGCAGGCGAGGGACGCTGTGCGCAGCGCGCTCGCGACGGTCGCGCCGCAGGCCAGGGCGCGGTAGAAGTCGCCGGCGAAGGCGCGGGCCCGCGGCTGCGACACGGCCAGGTGCGGCCCCACCACGGCCGAAGCTCCCGACATCAGGAATCGCGGACCGAACGCGGTCAGGCCCAGGTAGCTGTTGGAGAAGACCAGCGGCGGCGTGGCGGCGTGACGCGCCAGGTCCTCGGGCGCGACGGGACCGTCCTCGAGCTGCCAGCGCGCTTCCGGCGCCGCCGTCGCCTGTGCGCCGGCACCTCCCGACCACGGGTGCAGCCGGCCCTGCTCGGCCCGCTCGGAGATCCGGTCCAACAGGGCGGTGACCGGGTCCACGCCGACGGGCTCCAGTTCCCGCTCTTCCTCAGCCGACATCATGAGGTCGCGCGCCAGCGCCTCCCAACCGGACAGCTGCGTCGTCGCCGCCGGCAGCGGCGGGGAGGCCGTCGCGCCGCTGAAATGGAATCCCTGATAACGGCGGCCGGTGCGGGCCAGACGGTCCGGGGTCATCGCACCCGTCGGCGACTCGAGCCAGGCCAACCGCCGCCCGTCCCCGAGTTGGGCCAGGGCTTCGTCGAGCATGGCGCGTTCGAGCCGCGCCTGCATGGTACCGTCGCCGTGGCCGTGGCCGTCGAGGAACAGCACTCCCGGGTCGGCGCAGTCTTCCGGTCGGAAGCGCCGCACGACCTCGCTCAGCCGCGACGGTCCCTGCACTTGCTCCGCCTGGACCTGGTCCTCCCAGCGACGCGACCAGGCGCCGCGCCGGGCGGACTTGACGGAGCTGCGCCGGTCGGCGCAGATGGGCGCCGTTTCCAGTACGAAGCGGAGGCCGTTGTGCAGGCAGGACCAGGGCAGCACGAGGTCGTCGGTCGCCACGATCAGATGGTAGCCGATCGGACTCTCGGCGACGGCGCCGGTCAGGGCGGGGGAGGCGGCGCCCACGCTGGGACGATCCGGTGCGAAGGCCGTGGGGTTGCCGGTCTGCGCGGCCCGGAAGAGCAGTTGCCCCAGTTCGGTCACTGCGGCATGGACCGTGGGGCTGCCGAGCCCCTCGGTCTGCTGGAGGCGCACCAGCCGGTCCCGCTGGGCATGCGCACGGTCGAGCAGGCCACGGCGGGTGACCGCATCCTGGCCGCGGGTCAGATCGATATCCAGCCACTGCACGGCAGACTCCTCCGCTAAATGCCGCAAACGGGCCCTGTCCCGCCAAGATGCAAGGGACGGACCGGGAAGGCGAAGGTCGATGGACCTCGCCCCCCTGCTTCCGATATCGGCATGATTCGGGAATGATTGATGAATTCCTGATGGCCGCAAGATTGTCCCTGCCCCGAAGCATGGGTGGGGACAATCTCGTGGCCAGAAAAAAATAAGGCGCCTGGCGGCGCCTCATCTCGACCCGGGCGGCTGCACAGCCGCTTCAGGCACTTCTGCTGTCGACTCCGGCGGTGCGTGGTGCCCGAGGGGAGACTCGAACTCCCACGAGGAATCCCTCACTACGACCTGAACGTAGCGCGTCTACCAATTCCGCCACCCGGGCTCCACCGTCGAACGCAGGAGCGATGGGCGTAACGCCCGGTGCTCCGCGAGGAGCAAATCTAGAGGACGCCCCCGGACCTGTCAACCCCGCAGGCCACAAAATGCGGCGGGAAATTGCGGATTGTGCCGATCGGGCGCAGATGTTAGCTTCTTTCCCCCGGCGCCCGCGATCCCATCCGGTCAGGAGTGACGATGCCCGCGAACCGCGCCGAAGGCGGCGTGAAGATCATCGCCAAGAACCGCAAGGCCTTCCACGAGTACGAGATCCTCGATAAGTGGGAAGCCGGGATCGTGCTGCAAGGCACCGAGGTCAAGTCCCTGCGCGCCGGCAAGTGCAACCTCGGCGACGCCTACGCCGAGATCCGCGACGGCGAGGCATGGCTCGTGAAGGTCCATATCGGTCCCTACGACCAGGGCAACCGTGCGAACCACGACCCGTTCCGCCGCCGCAAGCTGTTGCTGACGCGGCGCGAGATCCGCAAACTGAAGCCGCGTCTCGACGAACAGGGCCTGACGCTGGTGCCGCTGAGCCTGTACTTCAAGCACGGCCTGGTGAAGGTCGAATTCGGGCTCGGGCGGGGCAAGAAGCTTCACGACAAGCGCCACGCCACCGCCAAACGCGATTCCGACCTGCGCATCCGGCGCGAGATGGGACGGCACTGAGCCGTGGACGCTTCCCGGACACTCCCGGTCCCCGCGAAGTCGGCGCTGCTCGCCGCGGTCGTGCTGGCGGCGACGGTGCTCGCCGCCGCGCCCGACGTGCGCGGCGGGCCCTTCCCGGCGGCCGACCCCCACGGTCCGGTGCTGCGCGTCCAGGTCGTCTACCCCGGCGACCGCGCCCCGGCTTCGATCGAGGCGCGCCGTCTCGCCGTGGGCATGGGCGAACCGTTCGTCAGTTCGGCCGATGCGGCGCTGATCTTCCGTGCCGCACGCTACTGGGATCCGGACCGACTCCAGATGACGATGCGCGCCGGCGGCCGCAGCGCCGTGGTCACGGTGAACAGCCGTCACGTCCAACGCGCCGGCGGGAGCCTCCTACTCGCGCTGGCGCCTGTCCACGTCGACGGCGACGTGTGGCTCCCGCTGGAGTTCCTGACCGCCGTGCTGGCGCCGTCGTCCGGCGACGACGTGGACTGGGATCCCGAACAGCAGGTGCTGATGGTGGGCGGGCGGCGCGCCGACCTGTTGTCGGTGTCGCTCGCGTCGGCGCCCCACGCCACGACCCTCACGCTCGGTTGCGCCAAGGCCCTGGCCTGGCGGCTCGAGCGGACCGCGCCGGACACGTTGGCCCTGACGCTCGACGAGGCGAATGCGGCGCCGGCGCTGCTGGGGGCGGTGATCGCCGAGGGCTTGGTCAGCGGCGGCGTGCTCGAGCAGCTGCCCCGCGGCGTGCGCATCGCGGTGGCGCTGGGGCCGCGCGCCGGCGGCTGGAACGTCGAGACCTCCGTGGACGGCCGTGAGATCCGCCTCGCCCTGCAGGAACGCGAGGGCGACGTCCCGGACGAGCCCGCGCCGGCCGCCGCGCCGCTCGGCGCCGAGCCGGCTTCGACGGGCCGCGACGTGCGCGTCGTGGTGATCGACCCCGGCCACGGCGGCTCGGACCGCGGCGCGGTCGGCGACGGCGGCACGCCGGAGAAGGACCTCATGCTGGAGCTGGCCGAGGATGTCCGGCAGCAGCTGCGCCGCCTGGACTTCGACGTGGTGCTGACCCGCAACGACGATCGCGACCTCGAGCCGGAGCAGCGCGCCGAAGCCGCGAACCGCGCCGGGGGCGACGTCTTCGTCTCCCTGCATGCCGACAGCTGGTTCGGCGCGGAGGCGTCGGGCGTCACGACGTTCGCGGCGCCGGCCGACAACGAGCCGCTGCCGGAACTGACGGACGGGTTCCTGCCGTGGCACCTCGCGCAACGCCGGCACGCCGTCGCGAGCGGCGAACTGGCGGCGCTGGTGCAGCCGCGCCTGGTCGCCGCGACCGGCTCGCCCGACCGCGGGATCGTCCGGCTCGACGCCCGCGTCCTGCAAGGGCTCGACATGCCGGCGATCATGATCGAAGTCGGCTTCCTGACCGACCCCGGCCAGGAACGCAGCCTGCTCGACGGTGGCCGGCGGAGCGAACTGGCCACCGCGATTGCCGCGGCCGTGGCCGTCTTCCGCGACGGCTCGGTCAAGGGTGCGGCTCGCCCGGCGTCGAAGTGGGAGGAACCGTGGTGAACGCCGGGACACGTCGACGCCTGCCGGTCGAGGGAAGCCGCCGACTGTGGTGGGGACTGGCCCTGCTCGTCTTCGTGGCGGCGGTGGCGGGCGGCGTTTCGGCCCTCTGGTTGGGCCGCAGCCCGGGTCACAGCCCGGTGGCCGCGCCGCCGGAGTCGGCCCCCGAGTCGATCATCGCCGGCTCGCGCGGCGTCGTGCTCTTCTTCCCGGACGACGACGGGATCGGCATGGTCACCGAGGAGTTGCTGCTGCCCAGTCGCGACCAGCTCGACGAGGATGTGCTGTCGGTGATGACGGTGCTGCAGCGGGGACCCCGCGCCGCACGGACCGCCGCGGCCCTGCCCGCAGGCGCCCGGCCCCTCGGCGTGTTCCTGGACCGCGCCGCCGGCCACGCGGTCGTGGACTGGAGCCGGGAACTCATCACCGGCCAGCCGGGCGGCAGCGCCGCCGAGCTGGCGACGCTGACGTCGATCCTGCGGACGTTGACCTGGAATTTCCCCGAACTCGCGACCTGCACGCTGCTGGTCGAGGGCGCTCCGGTCTCGACCCTGGCCGGCCACCTCGACGCCGACCGCCCCTTCATCCTGAAGCGCTGGCGCTGACCCGAAAGGACGACGTGGGACCCATCGGCGTCTTCGATTCGGGCATGGGCGGGCTGACCGTCCTGCGCGAGCTGCACCGGCGCCTGCCGGCCGAGGACCTGCTCTACTTCGGCGACACGGCGCGATTGCCCTACGGCACGAAGGGCGAGCGCACGGTACGCGCCTTCGCGCGGCAGGACGCGTCGTTCCTGGTCAGCCGCGGCGCCAAGCTGGTGGTCGTGGCCTGCAACACCGCCTCGGTGTTCGCGATCGACGACCTGCAGCGCACGTTGCCGGTGCCCGTGATCGGGGTCATCGATCCCGGCGTGCGGACGGCGCTGAACAGCACGCGCGGCGGCCGCATCGGCGTGATCGCCACGCGCGGCACGGTGGAGAGCGGTCGCTACCAGCAGATGTTGTCGGCGCACGTCGGACCGGAGCGGGTGCTCGCCCGCGCCTGCCCGCTGTTCGTTCCCCTGGCGGAGGAGGGGATGGTCGACCATCCGATCACGCGCCTGGTGGCCTGGGAATACCTCGCCCCGCTGCGCGATGCGGCGGTCGACACGCTCATCCTCGGCTGCACGCACTACCCGTTGCTGAAGCGGGTCATCTCCGAATTCATGGGGCCGCAGACCGTGCTGGTGGACTCGGCCGAAGCGCTGGCCGAGGTGGCGTCGCAAACGCTGGTCGACGCCGGTCTGCTGCGGGACCCGAGCGGCCCGCCCGGCAAGATGGAATTCTTCCTCAGCGACATCCCCTGGTTGTTCCAGGAAATGGGCGCCCGCTTCCTCGGGCACCCCATCGACTCGGTCCAGACGGTCAACGTGAACGAAGCCGACTGGGACGGGCACCTCGACCTCGCCGGAAAGGACGTCTCGTGACCGCACGCGCCAACGACCGCAAACCGATCCAGCTGCGCCCCGTCCACATGACCCGCGACTACCTGCCCCACGCGGAAGGATCCGTCCTGATCGAGATGGGCTCCACGCGGGTGATCTGCACGGCGTCCCTCAGCCACGGCGTGCCGGGCTGGCTGCGGGGGTCGGGGCAGGGCTGGGTCACCGCCGAGTACGGCATGCTGCCGCGCGCCACGTCGGAGCGCACCCGCCGCGAGGCCACCAACGCGTCGGGCCAGGGCGGCCGCACCATGGAGATTCAGCGGCTGATCGGCCGCAGCCTGCGCTCGGTCACCGACCTCAAGGCGATGGGCGAGATCACCGTCACGATCGACTGCGACGTCATCCAGGCCGACGGCGGCACGCGCTGCGCGTCGATCAACGGGGCTTCGGTGGCGCTCTACGACGCGATGAAGCGCCTGAACCTGCGCCGCCACCCGATGAGCGGCCTGGTCGGTGCCGTCAGCCTGGGCCTGGTCGACGGCGAGATCCTGGTCGACCTGGACTACGCGGAGGATTCCCGCGCCTCGACCGACATGAACATCGTCATGGCCGAAGGCGGCGGACTGATCGAGGTGCAGGGGACGGCCGAGGGGCGCCCCTTCGCCCGCGAGGAACTCGACCGCATGCTGGACCTGGCCACCAGCGGCATCGCGCGCCTGATCGAATTGCAGCGCAAGGTTCTGGAGGCCTGAGGCGATGAACGTCGCACGGCGCGTCCTGGTGCTCGCGAGCCGCAATCCCGACAAGGTGCGCGAAATGCGCGAGTTGTGCGCGGGCGGGCCCTGGGAGGTCCGCTCGGCGGCGGACTATCCAGGCCTGCCGGAGGTCGTCGAGGACGGCACGACGATCCTGGGCAACGCCGCGCGCAAAGCCGTCGTCGCGGCCGCGTTCACCGGCGAGATCGCCGTGGCCGACGATACGAGCCTGTGCGTCCGCGCCTTGAACGACCTGCCGGACGTGTTCGCTGCGCGCTTCGCCGGGCCCGGGGCGACCTACGCCGACAACTGCCGGCTGCTGTCCGAATTGATGCGCGCGGTGCCCGCCGCGTTCCGGCACGCCGTGTTCCAGACGGCCGCCGTCTGGGTAGACCCCCGCCCGGGCGCCGTGGATCCCGCGGGCGCGCAGGCCGCCGCGGATGTGCGCTGGATGCACGACCCGTTCCGCCGGGCCGTCCACTTCGCGGATCCCGGCGACGCCGATGCCTACTGGAACGGCCTGTCCGACCACCGCGCGGTGTGGACGGCCTACCGCGCCGTGATGGGCGCGCCCGGCGTGATCCCGGGCGCGGACCAGGATCTTCTGGCGAAGCTGCTCGCGGGACTCTGCGACGGGGCCGAGCGCGAGCGCGCGGGATCCGGACCCGCCGGCGCCGGGGTGATGCGCCTGCCCGATCTGCGGATCTGGACGGCGTCCGGACCCGGCGACAAGGTGGTCCCGACCCGCGTCAGCCCCGACGGTTTGCCGGCGGACGCGCCCGGCCGCGCCGCGTGCGCACCGGTCTGGCTGGAGCTGTCGTCGCACGGCCGGCTGCACGGTGCGATCGCGGCGTCACCGGCGGGTCGCGCCGGTTTCGGTTATGATCCGGTGTTCCGTCCCGATGGTCTGGACCGGACCCTCGCCGAAATGGAGCCCCGGGAGAAGAACGCGATCAGCCACCGGGGCCGCGCGCTGCGGCGGCTGCTCGACGCCGCGCGGAAGGTGTACGGCCAGACGGCGTGAACGGGGATTGACGCGCGGGATCGAAGCCCGCGCCGCCGATCGTGCCGCAAACCCCTTGCCGGGGTCACGGTTGGCGCCGTCGGCGTTCCGAGTATGACGGGGAGCGAGGCTTGCAGCGCGTCCGGTCGGAAGTGCCGGCCGGGGAGGCGGATCCGGACGCGATCGCGGGGATGAACGGTCGGGGCGTGGCGCAGCCCGGTAGCGCATCTGCTTTGGGAGCAGAGGGTCGCCGGTTCGAATCCGGCCGCCCCGACCACCAACCACGGTGCCGAGTCTTGACACTCCAGGACGCTTGGACCATTATGTCCGTCCGTGCCTCGACAAGAGCGCGGGCGCACGATACTGGCGCCTGTAGCTCAGTTGGATAGAGCACCGGACTTCTAATCCGGCGGTCGCAGGTTCGAATCCTGCCAGGCGCGCCAGCTTTGCGGATCTCGGGTGGTGGATGTAGCTCAATTGGCGGAGCCCCTGGTTGTGGTCCAGGTGGTCGTGGGTTCGAATCCCATCATCCACCCCACCCCCTTTCCCCATCGCGACGCGAAGTCCGCTGACCCGCAGCAGGCGGCCCCGGACGGGGCCGTTCGTGTCGGCGGGCGATCGGTCGCCCCGGTCTGCAAACGGGTTGAAGACTGCGGCCCGCGGGCCGCGCCGACAGGAGGGAACGCATGGCCAGTGTGAACAAGGCGATCGTCGTCGGGAATCTCGGCCGGGATCCGGAGATCCGCTACACGCAGAACAACACCCCGGTCGCGACGTTCAGCATCGCGACGACCGACCAGTGGAGCGACCGCAACGGCGAGAAGCAGGAGCGCACCGAGTGGCACCGCATCGTCGCCTGGGGCCGCCTCGCCGAGATCTGCTCGCAGTACCTGCAGAAGGGCAAGCAGGTCTACGTCGAGGGCCGGCTGCAGACGCGCGAGTGGGAGGACAAGGACGGCAACAAGCGCTACACGACCGAGATCGTGGCGCAGACGATGCAGATGCTCGGCCGTCCCGGCGACGGGCCGGCCCGCGACCCGGACGCCGCGCCGCGCCCGCCGCGCCCCGCGCAGCCGGGAGGCGCCGCCCCCCGCGGCGGCCAGAGCGATCCCTTCGACAGCGGCCCCGTGCCGGGCGTCGAGGACGAGGACCTGCCGTTCTAGGGTGCGCCGGGCGGCCGGAGACCGCATGATCAGGTCGGGGCGCCCGAGGGGGCGCCCTTTCCTTTGCGAAGTTCCCGCCGGGAGGGAAGTGCACCGTGCCGCCGAGCCCGCCAGGCCCTATCATGAACGCGAGGCTGCCCGGCCCGAAACCGCGGAGACGACCATGCGCTCGAAGTTCACGCCCTCGGCCACGCTGTGCGCGCTCCTGCTGAGCCTCTGGTGCCTGCCGCGGCCCGCGGCGTCCGCTTGTCTCGACTACGCGGACCGGCTGCACTGGGCCGGACGCGCGCTGGTCGGCGGCGCGATCGTGGACGTCGCCGTGGAGGCGCAGCACGCCTACGTCGCGGTGACCGACGTCGGCCTGAAGATCCTGGATCTGGCCGACCCCGCGTTCCCGGCCTACCGAGCCACCCTCGCACGTTCCGGCGGCGGCTGGCGGGTCGTCGCGGCATGGCCTCGTGTGTACCTGCTTTCGACGACGGGCACGCCGCGCCTGGACGTGATCGACGTGACGGTCCCGGCCGAACCCGTGCTGGCCGGCAGCCGCACCCTCGACGCGGGCGCGCGCGATCTGGCCGTGGCCGGGCACCGCGCCTACGTGGTCCGCACCGCGGAAGGTGCTGGCGAACTGATGGTCGTCGACGCCACGAACCCCGCGAGCATGGCGATCGTCGCCCGGCGTCCCCTGCCGGCCGGCGTGCAGGCCGTCGCGATCGACGCCGGCAAGTTGCTGGCGGTCGGCGGTTCGCCCGCCGCGGTGCTGATGGATCTGCAGGATCCCGACGCGCCGCTGCAGACCGGCAGCTGGACCGATGTCCTGAGCCCGGTCGCGGTCGATCTGGCGGGCGACCTGGCCGTGGTGACCGGATCGGGCGGGGCGGCGGTCCTGGACCTCGCCGCGGGCGGCGATCCGATCGCGCGCGGTCGGCTGGCAGACCAGGCCGGCTGGACCGGTGTCGCCTGCGACGGCGTGGGCGGGGTCTGGCTCACGCGCCGTGACGGCGATCCCGCGGGCGGCGAATCACGGCGGGTGGATGTGAGCGACCCCGAGGCTCCGTGGTCGGTCGGCAGCTTGTCGACCGGCGCCTCGATGGTGGCCGCGGCGGGCGACTGGGCTTGGCTGGCGCGCGATGCCGTCGGCCTGGACGCCGTCGCCGTCGGCGCGGGCGCGGCGCCGACGCCCGGATCCTGGCCCACCCCCGTTCCCGCCGCGGCGCCCGTCGCGATCGCCGCCCGCGGCGCGACCGCCGCCGTCGTCCACGACACCACCGCAGACAGCAACCCCCGCGGTCTGTTGCACGCGCTGGACCTGTCCGATCCCGCGCTGCCGCGCGATCGGGGCGGCCTCGAATTCGCCGGCGCGCCCACCGACATCGCGATCGAGGACGGGTTGGCGGGCTTCACCTGGTACCACGCACGAACCAACCGCGGCGGGGTGAGCCTGGTGAATCTTTCCGGCGACGGTCCGCCGCAGATGCTCGGCACCGTGACCGTGTACGGCGAACCGACGCGCCTGGTCCTGGCGCCGCCGTGGCTCTACTGCGGCGTGCGCGGCACCGGCGCCGGGATCGGCCACCACCTGTTGGTGATCGACGTCGCCGACCCGGCCGCGCCGCAGTTGGCGCTGGTGTGGTCGATGTCCTACGCCACGACGGCCATGACCCTGGAAGGCGACCTGCTGCGGCTGGCCGGCCTGAACGGCGTGCTGCCCTACCTGCAGACGCTCGACGTCACGCAGCCCGGCGACCCGTTCTCGCAGTCCTTCTATCCTATGTCGCGTGCCTACTCCGACCTGCGCGTGCGCGGCGACCTGCTCTACGGTCTGGAGGCCGGCGGCACGCTGGATTTGATCGACCTGTCCGACGACTTCCTGTGGTTCCGCGACGTGCTGGACCTGCCGTCGCCGCCCGCGGCCCTGGTGGTGCGCGGCTCGCAGGTCCTGATCGCCGCCGGCGACCTCGTGGTGGCCGATGCGACGGACCCCGACGCGATGCGCGCGCGCGGCAGCGTGCGGCTGTCCGGCGCCGTGGACGTCGCTGCGGGAGCCGGATGGCTGGCGGTCCTGGATGCCGCCGGCGTCGCGGTGCTGCCGCTGCCCTGCGAGGCCGTCGTGCCGATCGAACCGCCGCACGAGCCGCCGCCGCCGCAGGGCGAGCTGCCGCCGGCGCTGCGCCTGCTGGGCGCCGCCCCGAACCCGTTCAATCCCGAGACGACGGTCCGCTTCGAGCTGCCGCGCCCGTCGACGGTCGCGGTCGTGGTGTACGCCCTCGACGGCCGGCACCTCCGCACGCTGCTGCGCGCGTCGATGCCCGCGGGCGAACACGCCGCGGACTGGGACGGCCGCGACGACGCAGGCCGCCCGCAGCCGTCCGGCGCCTACGTGGTGCGGATCGCCGCCGACGGGCGCAGCGACGCCTGCAAGGTGCAGCTCGTGAGGTAGGGCGGCTCAGGCCCTCGTCTCGCAGTGTGGGAAGAGGGGGCAAGAGTCGCAGCGCGGTGCGCGCGCCCGGCAGGTCTGGCGCCCGTGCTCGATCAGCAGATGCGCGACCGCGACCCAGTCGTCGCGAGGCACGCAGTCGTTGAGGTCGCGCTCGATCTTCACGGCTTCCTTGGGGCCGTGGTCGGTGAGGCCCAGCTTGCCGGCGATGCGCCCGACGTGGGTGTCCACGACCACGCCCTCGGGCTTCCCGAAGGCCACCCCGAGCACGACGTTGGCCGTCTTGCGACCCACCCCGGCCAGGGCCGACAGCTCTTTCATCGTCGCTGGCAGCTTGCCGCCGTGCTTCTCGACCAGGTCGCGGCAACAGCTGCGGATCGACTTGGCTTTCTGCCGGTAGAACCCGGTGGAATGGATGGCCGCTTCGATCTCCTCCTGCGAGGCCTCGGCGAAGTCCCGGGGTGTGGGGTAGGCCCGGAACAGCCCCGGCGTGACCTGGTTGACCCGGGCGTCGGTGCACTGGGCGCTCAGGATGGTGGAGATCAGCAACTGGAAGGGGTCGCGGTGGTCCAGGGAGCAGGCGGCGTCGGGGAACTCCCGTTTCAGGATCGCGAGCACCTTGTTCGCGCGGGTTTTACGGGCGGCCGGATCAAGCATGAGGGCTCGCTTTCAGGGGGCGGGGGAGCTTGACACCCCCGCCGCGGGGTGCTAGTTTGCGGGTCCGGTGGGGGAGGATAGCATCCCCGGTCGGGTCGCGCCATCGCGCGGTTCCAGATGACATCTCGGGTGCGCCGCTAGCTCAACTGGTAGAGCAACTGACTCTTAATCAGTAGGTTCGGGGTTCAAGTCCCTGGCGGCGTACCAACTAATACAAGGGGTTACGGCGATTGTCGTAACCCCTTCTTCTAGAAAAACGGGTCTGGGTTCCTCTGTGGGTTCCATTCGTCTGTGCTTGATCATGCCGCCATCCTCTGAGTAAAGACCTGGTGAAGCTCGAGTTATTGGATCTGCGGTTGATATTTATTCATGGGGAGCAGTAATCAATGATGCCAAAAACTGAGTGAACGGAATAACATCATCCTTAATGCTGGATGTTTCTAGCGTCTTCATGTATTCGCCACGCCTCTCCACGGGAATCACGATCCACGAGTAGCCCCCAGCTGCGAGCATGAGATTCATCAGGAATCGGCCGATACGGCCATTCCCGTCGCTGTAGGGATGGATGTTGACGAAGAAGAAGTGCCCCAGCACGACTCGCACGGGAGCACACTCTTCTTCGGCAAGCAGTTGGAACAACATGGGCATCAAGTCCCGGACAGCCTTGCTCTGTGGTGGCACGTGTCGAGATTGTCCGATGTAGACAGGCCCGTTGCGGTAGCCGGCAAGATCCGCAGCCTTGATGATGCCGGCGGATACTGACGGCGCGAATAGCATCCTGTACCAGTCTCCGTGGTCTTCTTCTGCCACAGATCCGGAATTCTCGCCGTCAAGCACACGGATGAGGCTCTGCTGCACGCGTTGAAATGCCTGCCAATAGCCCTTCGCCACCATGGCATTTCGTTCATTTCGGTCGCTGTCGTTATCGTCGGGATCCCATTCATGCAGCCGTACTCGCGCAATCAGCTCTCGGCTGACCTGGTAGCCTTCGATCGACAACGAGTGATAGGCATCCGTCACATAGGCGTCATCGACAGAGCGCAAATAAGCGGCGTTGTCCACGGTGCGGTTTGGTGAGGGAGGAAAGTGGGCGATCACGTCCTTGCGCATCTCCATCCACATGAGTTGCAGGCGATGGACATGAGGAGGGGAAGGAGTAGGCAGCTGGGGCGTGGCGGACTCATCAGTGAAAGGATCGCTGATACGGACGTTATGCCCCACGGCTTGCATGGCTTTGATGATATCCTCTGCTACCCGCATCCTATCGATATTCTTGAAGGCTCCGGCAAGTCGCCCGGCGATTGTCGTTTGTCCTCGCTCCAGTAATGGGGGGAGTACCTCCGATGCGCTTGTGACTTGAGCAAGAGTGGAACGGGCGGCCGTCGCGTGACTTCTGAAAAAATCCTGTGAGACGGCGATGAAAGCCGCAGCAATCGAGTAAACTCGCAATCCGTCGAGTTCGGATTGGACTGACTTCTTTGGAACTGAGGCACGTACGGGGAGGAGCGTGGTCTTGTAAGGCAATGAAACGATACTGTTGGTGCCCCTGCCGCTCCGAACGATGAGTTGCTGGGGAATGGCGCGGTTCCCGGCATGCAGCAGAAGCGATTGCTCGGGGGACAGGCACCAGTCATCACCAAATCTGGCATTCAGGTAGTCGCCACAGAAACCCCAGTAAGAGACATACCAGGATGTGCTCTCGCCGTCCGCAAAGTCGGGGCGAGCGCAGATGTACCATCCCTTCATGACTACCTGCAGGAAACCGGTTGCCAGCAGACGCTCTCTGTGAGTCCGCGTGAGGTCCTTGGACTGGATTGCAGTCCGCCCTCCCTCGCAGAGGCTCTTGAGTACTTCCAGAGATTGCGCCAGTTTCTCTGATTGAGTTGCCATTGCAGGGTCCTTTGTTGCTTCCCTTAGGGGGAAACTCGTAAAATGTGCTGCGGCATAGCTAGGGTATTTCGTTGTTAGTGAATTAGCCTAACAAGTAGTAGTGCAATTAGTTTATAGTGTCTATATAAACTGCATAATATTTATAACATCATATATTTCAATATAATAGAGATTATTACGTGAGGCGCATGTCGTGGAATTATACGACAGAAGTCGATCATCATGCTGCCATAGGTTGGAACACGTTCCTATTGCCCGATGGCGTGAATATTGATCTACATGCACTACAGTACGGAGCAAGCCGGTTGCTTCGATCGTCCGGACTCCACATGATACCATCACCGTACACTGAGCCCGCTCATGCGACCCGACCGACGTCACACTCCCGAGGTCCCCGTGCTCCACATCTACGTCGACGCCGACGCCTGCCCCGTCAAGGACGAGATCTACAAGGTCGCCCAGCGCTACGGCCTGCAGGTCACCCTGGTGGCCAACAGCTACATGCGCTACCCCGGCGGCGGCCAGGTCAAACTCGAAGTGGTGGAGCAGGGGCGGGACGAGGCCGACGACTGGATCGTCGCGCAGACCGGCAAGGACGACATCGTCATCACCGGCGACATCCCGCTGGCGGCTCGCTGCCTGGACACGGGCGCCCGCGTGCTCGGCCACAAGGGCCGGCCGTTCACGCCGGAGAACGTCGGCGACTCGCTGGCCACGCGGCAACTGCTGTCCCAGCTGCGCGATCAGGGCCTCGTGGGCGGAGGCCCGCCGCCATTCTCGCCGAAGGACCGGTCGCTCTTCCTGCAGCAGCTCGATCAGATGATCCAGGCGATCCGACGGGGATGATCCCGCCGGTCGGCGTCGTCGTTCAGCGCAGCAGCATCCCGCGGACCACCACGGGCGGACTGCCGGGTGAAGAGAGCGTGAACAGATAGGCTCCCGACGGCAGGGGCTTTCCCGAGCCATCCTCGCCGCTCCAGGTCACCGCCAGCGGAACACCTCCGAGCGCCCCACACCAAACGGTGCCCAGGTTGCGACCCGCGACGTCGTGGGCCTCGAGGCGGGCGTCGCAGGCGATGGGCGAGCTGACGATCAGTTGCGTGCGCGGGTTGAAGGGATTCGGGGCCAGCATCAGCGTGGGTCCGGGACGCAGCGGCTGGGCGCCGGTGACGGGGTCGCTCACCACGATGGTCGCCGCTCCCAACGTGAGGTCGGGCAAGGGGTTGGCTTGGGGGTCGGAAAGGTAGACCTCGACCGTGGCCAGCTCGGTCATGCCTGTCTGCGTGGCGGCTTCGAAGTGCCAGACCAGCAGTTCGCCGGGCCCGGAGGCGAAGCAGGTGCCGCCGATGATCACCACGTAGGCGTGGAAGAGGCCCGGCGTGGTCTCGTCGTAGTCCTCCCACAGGAAGCAGCCCACCCCGTCGTAGATCGAGCCCGGGGTGGAGGTGACCCCCGTGATCACGTTGGGATCGTAGGTGATCCGCACCTCGATCGTGCGGATGTCCACGTCGTCGTCCAGCATCACCGCGACGCTGCCGTCGGCGCCGGGGGCGACCGACTGCCAGCGGGGTTCCCAGCGCAGGGTAATCGCCTGCGCGATGGACACGGTCGCAAGGACGCACAGTAGGGTAACGGACATGCGGGCGATGGGCTTCATGGCGACTCCTGTGGTCCCGGGCTCCGGCGCGAGGCCGGAGCCCGGTTGAACGTGCCTATGCAACGATTCTACTTCATCAGGGTCATCTTGCGGACTTCCGTGTCCGCACCCGCCACGAGCCGGTAGAAATAGGTCCCGGTCGCCGCGCGCTGCCGCGCGGAGTCCAGGCCGTCCCACACGACCGCATGAGGGCCGGCCGTCATCTGGCCGTCGATGAGCGTGCGCACGAGGCTGCCGTCCACCGCGTAGACGCCCAGCCGCACGTGCCGCGCCTCGGGCAGCGCGAAGGCGATGGTCGTTCTGGGGTTGAACGGGTTGGGGTAGTTCTGGCCGGCCGAGAACCGGACCGGCGTCTGCGGTTCGCCGCCGGTGGTCTGCGACACGCGCAGATCGCCGTTGTCGGTGCGGCGCGCTTCGATCGCGGGGGCGACCGTCACGTCTGCGCTGAAGGTCACGCGCAGCAGTTCGCCCGCGCCGGCGATGGCGCCGCCGCGGCCCAGCAGGGCGAGGCTGGCGTCCAGGCCGTTGCGGTCGATGTTGGCCACGAAGGCCGGAGAAACCTGGGCGTCGAGCAGCTCACCTGCGCGGACGTCGCAGACCACCCCGTCGGGCAGGTCGGCGCGGAGACGCAACCCCTTGAAATCAGCGCAAGGCTCGACCAGCTCGAGCGCCCAGGTGTTCCCATCCAGACGGATCCAGGCCAGGACCGCGTTCGGTGTGCCGCCGGCGGGCTGCCGCGGCAACACGTTGCCGAAGTTCATGGCGAAGATCATCAGGTCCTCGAAGTCGATCACGTTGTCGGTGGTGGGGATGCCGAAGCTGCTGGTGTCGTCGGTGGGGCCGACGTCGGCTTCGTTGTCGTAGCCGCCGACGCCGTGGACGTAGCCGAAGGCCGAGCCGAGTTCGTCGATGTCCTGCACGTCGACGTCGCCGTCGTACGTCGGTGGATCGATGTCGCCCAGCCAGTAATTGGTGCAGCGGTTCATCGGGCCGGCGCCGGGGCCGACGTTGCCGGCAGCGTCCACGGCGTAGACCTCATAGTAGTAGATGCCGCGCGGCGCGTAGCTGTCGACGTACGTCAGGTCCGTACCGGCCACCGAACTGCTCACCAGCGACCACTCGAGGCTGGCGTCGGCGGCGGCGCGGTTGGCGGGCCACAGGGGCTGGTTCGGGTTGTCGTCGTCGTACTCGGGGTAGGCCGAGACAGCTTCGTTGCCCACACCGGTGAGGTGCCAGACGGCACGCCACACCTCATAGTGGTGGACGTCCGAGGCGTTGGCCATGGCCCAATCGAGCGTGACCTGCTCGTGGCCGGGCTCGGTCGTCAGATCGGTCACGCCAGGCGGCGCGGTGCAGTCCACTGTGAACGAGACCCCGCTCATGTCGGCGAAGATGTCCATGTTGGCCGGATCGCGCATGCGGTAGCTCTCCACCGCCACATCCACGACGCCGTTGCCGCTGGTCGTCAGGACCAGCGTGAACAGATTGCCAGCGACCTTCAGGCCGGGTGTGGTGCCCAGGATGGACTCGTTCACCGAGTAGACACCGGCGCCCTCGTCCACCACGTAGAAGACCGTGGTGCCGACCGACGACAGGCCGCCGGCCTTGGCGAAGTGGAGCGTGGGGTTGATGGGGGCCACCGGACCGGTCACCTTCAGCACGATCTCGTAGCCGCGCAGACCGGGCGTGGCGTCGCCGGGCGCGTAGCTGAAGGTCACGGTCTTGGTCTGGCCGCACTGCACGGGGTCGGGGCCGCTCGCGGCGGCGGTGACCGTGGCGCTGGCGACGGCAGCCAGACCGGCGATGACCTCACCGCAGGTTTCCGTGTAGTGGTAGCCGTTATCGTAGACCCAGCCGCCGGAGATGTGCTGGGTGGAGGCCAACCAGATCGCGCCTTGGCGGGCGGCGGCGCGCGTGGCGACCGTCGAGGGGAGGTTGTCGGCCAGAGACCGTAACGCGAATCCCGTGCCCTGCCAATCGCGGTCGATTTCGGCCGTGGCCCCGTACTGGTCGCTGAAGGCGCCGTCAGCATACTGGCAGGACAGCAGCAGGGCCTGCAGCCCGGGCAGTTCGGCGGTGTGGGTGCCGGAGGTCGCGAAGGCGTCGATGATGCCCGTCACGCCGAGGGTGTACCAGTAGTAGAGCGGCGTGTTCCAGGCCGGATCGCTGCCCTTGTTGGCGCCGTTGGGGCGGAAGTAGCCGGGAACGCCGGCGAAACTGTCCTGGTAGATGACCTCCGCCATGGCCGCGGCTTCGACGACGTGGCCGGCGAGGGGGAAGGCCTCGTCCATCAGCATGGCCGCCTCGACCCAGGGTGCGATGTCCCAGGGGATGATGCCGTTGCTGTAGCCTTGGCCGTAGCGGAAGTCGCGGATGAATGCGGCGAGGTTCGCCATCGTCCCGTAGACGCCGAGCTGACGGTTCCAGATCGCCTGTGCACCCGCCCGGTAAGTGGCCGGGGCGGGGCAGTCCGGCAGGTTGGCGAATTCCAGCAGGAAGATCACGTCCGGACCTGAGCGGATCACGGTGGGGCCGACGCTGACGATATGGTCGGCGGCGTCCTTCATCGCCGTGAAATAGGCGGGTAGCGGGTTCACGAGATAGGCGCGGTAGATGCCCTGCACCGTCGCGCCGTAAGTGTTGTTCGGACTGGCAGCCGTGCTGTGGGTGAAGGCCAGGCATTGCCAGTCCCACCCGCCGTCGTCGGGATCGGTGTCGGCGGCGCCGTTGCCGGCGTTGTCCTCGGTGAAGTCAGCCTGCATGCCGACCAGGTAGTCGGCGCCGGCCATCATCGACGCCGCGAAGTCTGTCGGATCGCCGAAGGCTTTGTCGGCGGTGGGGATGATGCCGCGCACGCCGTCAGGCATACCGTCGGCGGGCGTGGCCGGCGGTCCGGCGGCCCAGGCGCCCGCCGCGATCAGCAGCAGCGCCAGGAACAAAGTCGTTTTTCTCATGATCTCTTCCCTCCGAAAAGACATGGCGCTCCGTCGGGTGGCAGGGCGGGGCTCCTTCCCCGTCGCGGGCAGGGCCCCGGCTTGCAGCCGGGGCCCCTGATGATCGTCGCTACTTCATCAGCAGCATCTTGCGGACCTGGCTGTCCTGGCCCGCTTCGATGCGGTAGAAGTAGGCGCCGGAAGCGACGCCCTGGCTCTGGCTGTCGAGGCCGTCCCAGACGACGGTGTGCGGACCGGCCGGCAGCGCGCCGTCCACCAGCATCCTCACCAGCGACCCGTCCAGCGAGTAGACGGCGAGGCGGACCTCGCGGCTCTCGGGCAGGACGAAGGCGATGGTGGTCTGGGGGTTGAAGGGGTTGGGGAAGTTCTGGTGCGCGGCGAAGCGCAGCGGCGTGACCGGGGTGATCTCGGTGGTCATGTTGACCGTGAGATCGCCGTTCGCGCCGTCGCGGGCCGACACCCGGGGCTGGAGTTCGACGTCGGCGCTGAAAACGACGCGCAGCAGTTCGCCCGCGCCGCCGATCGTGGCGCCCTGCCCCAGCAGTGCCACGCCGGCGTCGAGGCCGTTGCCCGGTGCGTTGGCGGCGAAGCCGGGGCTGCTCTGCCCGGCCAGCAGTGCGCCGGCCGCGACTTCGCAGGTCACGCCTTCGGGCAGGGGGGCCGTCAGGTGGAGGCCCTTGAGGTTCGTGCAGGGTTCGGCCAGCAGCAGCGACCACGTCGTGGCGTCGATGCGCTGCCAGACCAGCATCGGGTTTTCGGTGCCGCCGGCCGGCTGCCGGGCCGGTCCGACGACGCCGAAGTTCTGCGCGAAGATCATCAGGTCTTCGAAGCCTACCGTGCTGTCAGTCAGCGGGATGCCGCGGCCGCCGTGTGTGTCGGTCGGGCCCACGTCGCAGTGGTTGTTGTAAGACGTGTGGTTACCGCCGAAGCCGTATGAGGCGCCGAGGCGGCTGATGTCCTGAACATCGACGAGGCCGTTGTAGGCAAGGGGCGGGTCCACGTCGCCGAGCCAGTAGTTGGTGGCGCGGTTGTCGGGCGACGAGCCGGGCCCGAAGTTGCCGGCCGCGTCCACGGCGTAGACCTCGTAGTAGTAAATGCCGCGCGGCGCGTAACTGTTCACGAAGATCGTGGCCGTGCCGGGAAGTGCGGGTGCGACCAGAGCCCACTCGGGATTGAGCAGGACGGCCGCGTGGTTGGCCGGCCAGGTCGGTTCCTTGTCCGCTACCATGTCATCGTACTCGGGGTAAGCCGAGGTGACGTTGTCGCCGGTGTGCCAAAGGGCGCGCCACACCTCGTAGTGGTGCACGTCCGTGGCGACGGCCATCGTCCAGCCGAGGGTGACCTTCTGGTGGCCGGGCGTCGACGTTAGGTTGGTCACGGCTGGAGGCGCCGTGCAGTCGACCGTGATCGTCGCGCCGGCTACCGTGCTGCCGATGTCGCCGTTGGTCAGGTCGCGTAGCACGACGGTCGGCATCGTCACGGTGCCGGTCCCGTCGCTGACGGGGTGGAAGGTGATCGCGAACAGATTGGCCGCGGTCGTAAGGCCTGTTGTCCCGCCCAGGATGGCGCTGTCGACGGTGAAGGTGCCGTTGCCATTGTCGATCGGGAAGAAGTAGTGGTTGCTGAAAGCGTCGAAGGCGTGCAGGTCGGCGATGTCGGCGGCGCCGAAAGCCAACTGATCCGAACAGTCCACCGTCACCGTGAAGCCGCGCAGAGCGGGCGTCATGGCGTTGGGGACGTAGCGGAAGTTCAGGGTGACGGTCTGGCCGCAGTTGATCGGGCCGCTGGCGACGGGCAGGGCGGAGACGTCAGCCATGCCTGTCCAGGGCTCGAACAACACGTGGTCACTCACCTTGTCACCGGTGCCGTCGGGGTTCAACGAGGCGTGGTAAGGGCCGCTGGCGGCGCCCCACCAGTTGCTGCGCGCATTGAACGCGAATCCGTTGGTGGGAGTGCCGTTGACCACCACGCCGTAGTCAGCGATGGGGTTGCCGACGGTACCGTTGTCGTAGATCTGGTTGCCGGAAGCCGAGATGTTGTTTGAGCAGTCGTAGCAGGCGTACTGCCCGTTGGACGGCGGGCTCTCGAACGTCGGGTTCCAGTAATTGCCGACCAGGTCCACCATCACGCCGTTCCACCCATTGTCGCGGATGATGTTGTTGGTGAGGGAGACCCCGTCGTTCTTGACATCCATGTACACGCCGCTCTTGCTGTTCCCGTAAATCTGGTTGCCGGTGAGGCTGAGATTCACGGGTCCGTAAGCGGTCGTCGGACCGGCGATCTTGTCCGAGGCGCCGCGGACCAGCAGGATGCCGTGCCCGTACTTCAGGGCGTTGGGGTTGTCGCCGGGCAGGGCCGTGTTGTTGTAGATCTTGTTGTTGCTGATCGTCAGGTTGGTGAAGCCGCCCGCGGATTCGATGCCGCTGCGGTGCGAGCCGTAGATCTCGTTGTCGCTGATGACCGTGCCGGTCATAGGGGCGGGGCTCGGCGCGCCGTAGGCGAAGTAGGACGACCAGATGAAGATGTTGTCACCGTTGCCCTTGCAGTCGAAGATCTTGTTGTGCGCAAACGTGCTGCCGATGATGCCGTTGGCGCCGTAGGGATGGTTGACCAGGTACAGGCCCATGCGCCCCTTCGTGCCGTCCTGGCTGGCGAGGTTCGTGTTGGGGCCGATCACGCAGTTGACCACCTGGATGCCGCTGATCGGCCGCGTAAGGGCGTAGACGCGCACCAGCGATGTGTTGAGATTGCCGACCGCGTTCAACTCGCCCACCACGAAGCCGTCGAACACCACGTTGTCGGTATCGACGATGTCCACGATGGCGTTGTAGGCGACGGTCGGGTTCGGGTGCGTGATGACGCTCTCCACGCCGGTGTTCCAGGTGTAGTTTGCCGGGACAGCGTAGCCGTTCTTGTTCACGCCGGCGGTGGCGCCGAGCACGGTGAGGGACTTGTTGATGGATATCGCCTCGACGTAAGAGCCGGGGCGCACGAGGATCGTGTCGCCGGGATCGGCTGCGTCGATGGCGGCCTGGATGCTTGAGTCCACCCCCCAGGACATGGGGGAGGTGCCGGGAGCCGCGCCCAACCATGGGCTGTAGGCGGCGCCACTCGAAACCGGATCCCCGGTTCCGGGGCCGTTGCCCGCCGGTCCGCTCACGTCACCCCACCAGTTGGCGTCGGCATCGACGGTTTCCGTCACGAGGGCGGTATTGACGGTGAGGCCGGATGCCGTGTTGCCGGTGATCGTGTTGCCGGTGATGGACACTCGCTGGGTGTCGATCACGTGGCGGTCGATGATGACGCCGGCGACGCCGCTGCCGGTGACTCGATTGTCGCTGATCGCTATGTCCTGGCCCTTGACGCTGATGCCGTACCGGACCGAGCTGCCGATCGTGTTGTCGGAGATCGTGATGAAGGTGGTGGTGCCCCAAAGCGACACCCCGTCCCGATTCCCGTTAAGGACGTTTCCGGTGATGGTGACACCGGAGACAGTGCTGCCGCCGATGCCGCGCGAATTGAAGAATCCGGACGCCGTGTTGCCGCTGATCAGCGCGGTTGTGACTGAGGTCAGGTACATAGCCGACTCGTCGCCTGCCCCCAAGTTGTTCAAGGTGATGATGTTGTCGCTAATGGTGAGATCCGTGGATGCCCCTGGCTGGGCGACCACACCCTGCTTGGTGACCGCCAGACGGTTGCGCAGGATGTCGAGACCGTCGACGCCCTTGCACAGCACGGCGGTGTATCCGTCGATGATGTTGTCCTGGATGATGATGCCGTCGTCCCAGCAACGCAGGACCGATTCGTCCGCGTAATGGAAGGTCGCACTGCCCATCAGGGTGAATCCGCTGATCGTCACGTTCGTAATCCCGAGCGGAATTTCCACTGCGACGTTTGGATTGCTGACCGCAAGACCCGTGATGTCGACGATCGATTCCGCAGCCGGGATGCCCCTGGCACCCGTTTGTGTCGGGTCGACACCATACTGGGCGCCCCGCAGATCGATCGACTTGCCGATCACGAGCCGCTCCGTGTAGATCCCCGCGGCCACATCGATCGTGTCGCCGGGGTTGGCCGCGTTGATGGCGGCCTGGATCGTGCCGTACGGGATCGGCACGTTGAGCGTAGCGGCCCAGCCGCCGGAAGCGACCAGCAGGACCAGTCCAGCACAGATGAGGATTCGTCGCATGGGATTCCCCCCGTTTGATGGTTTCAGGTCATGACATCGACGGTCGCCGGCATTGCCCGGCAGACTTCCACCCTCCTCGCAGATCCCACGCGCCTGTGATCCCCCTTCCCGGCGGGTGAGATCCGATCGATCATCGTGAACGGATCTCTGCAACCTCGCGGTCGCGACGACTCATGTTCACGACAGGATTGCCGACCGTCAGTGACAGCGGCGCTCCGGTCCGAATGGGCGAATCGGGCGAGAGGAACGAATTGGGCGATGAAAACAAAATGGGCGAATCGAACTTCATGGGGCGAGTCATGATTGGTGCGAACGAACGGCTATCGTGACACGAATATTCCAACAAGTCAATGGGGGTGACTATTAATACTATTATTGTCGCCAATTGATCATAGGAGGTGATCATCCTTATGATCTCGGGGTGGAATCATTGATCAATCTGTGCCATACTCACCGTCCATCTCCGGCGATCTTCGCCCGTCGCCCCATGTGGATATATTCGCCTGGGCACGTGCGAAAGGACCCTCCATGTATTTCCTGCCATTCCGCTCGGTCCCGGTGGTGTTGACCGTGTTGCTGTTCGCTGCGTGCGCCTGGTCGCAGACCGTCTCCTTCTCGCCTCCTGTCTCCATCCCCATCACCCTGACCTTCGATGTGGAGATCGACCTCGCCGCCACCGGCGCCGCCGTGATGGGAACGGAGATCGCCGTGACCTTCGACGAGGACATTGTCCGGCTGGACGGGATCACCGCCGGCGACTGGTACACCACTGCGGGACAGAGTTACTATTTCCACGACTACACGACCCCCGGCACCGCCACGATCCACTTCGCCGCCGCCCTGCTCGGCAGTGACCGTGTCGCCGACGGCACCCTGGCTGTTTGCCACTTCACGGCGCTCGCGGTCGGCGTCAGCCCGCTGGTCTTCGTGGATGTGGACGTGCGCGACGGGACCAACCTCGACCTGGGCGCCGCGCACAGCGTCGGTGACCTGATCATCATCCAGCGGGCTATCCCCAACGGGTCTTCTGCTTGGGGAGACTTGAAGTCGCTCTGGCGCTGAGGTCGGGAACTTGCGGTCTGGCCGGGGTCAGCTGATCGCTCAATCGTCCGTACAGCAGTAAAAAACATGGCGGCGGTCCACCCTGTAGGGCGCCACGGTGCCGACGTGCCGGCAGTGCGGGTAACCGCATGCCGAGTGGATCAGGTCGGCCATGCGGCAGAGCTCCAACCCCGGCGCCGCCAAGAGCTGCGGGTTCCCGCAGTTGACCGGGATGTCGATGAGCAGGGCCTTGCTGCGCCCGCGGATCGCCTTCAGCAACTCGACGGCGAAGTCCTCGCCGTGATCCCTGACCACCCACTGCAGCGTGGAGAAGCACGTGACCAGGTCCCAGGCGGGGCGGGAGCCGCCGAGGACCCCGTCGGTGGCGAAGAGCGCCGGTTCCAGCGGCGCGGCGATGAACTCGGCCGCCACGCCCTTGATCGCGGCCACGCGCCTGGCGGTGGTGATGCACCGTTCGTCTCGGTCCAGTCCCGTGGCCAGGGCGCCGCGCCTGGCCAGCGAGAAGTCGTAGAAGCCGAGGTTGCAGCCAAGGTCCAGGTACCGCATTCCGTCCGGGTCGGGGCACAGGTTCAGGATCATGCCGAGCCGTTGGTAGGTGGCGAGGTCGTCGGCCTGGCTGGATAGGCCCGCGAACTCCGGAAAGGGCAGGGGCTGGTAGACGTGCCCGTGGCCCACCAGGGGTGCGGCTGCGATCTCGCGCGCCATCTGCATGGCATCTCGATGCAGGCAGTTGGGTGGGCTGCCGAGCGCCTCGGCCAGGGCCAGGTTCCGCCTGAACCACGGCCGCGGCGTGAGTTGCCCGAGATGCTGGCGAACGCCGGCGCGCACCTCGTTCTCGGGTGCGATCTGCACCGCCAGCCGGGTCCGGCCGAGGGTGATGGTGGCCGCCAGGACGCGCAGTCCCGACAGCACCATGTGGCGCCCGTCGCGCAGCTCGGCGAGGACGACGGGTTCCTGTTCGCCGGGCTCGCACCAGCCCTGCTGCAGGCACCGGATCAGGTAGGCGAATTCCGCGCAATCCTGGTCGGGACCCCAGGTCAGGCCGGCTTCCGAATGTTCGGGCAGATGTTCGGCGATCCGGTGATACTCCGTTTCGGCGTGGACCAGACCAGGCTCGGCGAGGACCCTGCGCGCGAAGTCCAGGTAAGGAGACGCGGCCAGGGTGACGCCGGCGAAGCTGCGCGAGTCCCGCAGCATGTCCATCGGCAGCAGCAGCGCGTCGGGCGAGAGGGACCTCACTTCCACAGGCAGGCGCAAGCGGCGGAAATCCATGCCGTTGGGGAGAGGCAGCGCCGGCGCCTTCGCCGTGAACGCGGTCCAGGTGGTCTGCACTTTCGTACCGGGGAAATGGAGCCTGGTCGTCAGATGATCCATGGAGCGTCCGACCTCCCGAGATCATGCGAATCCGTGTAGGGGTCTCTCCTCGTGGGGGGATCCCGTGGCTGGGCCGCCGGGCATGTGTGGCCGCACGGAGTATACACCCACGCAGCGTGGATGCAGAGAAGAAGCACAGGAGCGACCACGTGGTCGCCCCTGCACCTGCGTTCGGCGGCCGGTCAGCGCTTGGAGATCCCGCCGATGCCCGTGACTTTTGTCTGCACCTTCGCGGGATCGCCCCGGTAGGTGATGTCACCCACGCCCTGCACGGAGCCGTCGAAGCTGTCGCTGGCCGACACGTCGACGTCGCCGGCGCCCGCGATCACGACCTCGACGTTCCTGGCCGCCAGAGCTGCGGCGTCGATATCGCCGGCCCCTTCGACCCGGATGTCCAGGTCGTCGACCCGGCCGGCGAGGTCCACGTCGCCGGCGCCGCGGATCTTCAACCCGAAGCTGCCACCCACGAAGCCCGTCGCCGTCAGGTCGCCGGCGCCGTTGACCTCCAGTGAGGCGAAGCTCGGCGCCGTCAGCGCCAGGCGGGCGTGGTCGTCCGCATCGAACTCCTTGCGCCAGTCGACGACCAGCGTGCCATCGCGCACCTCGAGCACGAGGTTGTCGAAGAGGTTGTCGTCCAGGGTGACGCTGGCCGCGTGGTCGCCGCCGACCTTGACCTCGATGTCCATGGACCCGTCGAGCCGCAGGCCGTCCCATCCCCGCAGGTCGAAGCTGCGGGTCTCGAGCTTGCCCGAGCCTTCGAGACGGTCGCGATCGTGGTGCCGTGAACGGGCCGAAGCCGCCGAAACAAGCCCGCAAGCCATCACGACCGTCGCGAACACCAGCAAACATCTGCGCAGGAACATGTCATCCTCCGATCAGGGATGGGCCCACACCGCTCTTGCCGGTGTGCAATCCCGTCTTGGACGTATCCGGCAGGCCGAAAGTTTAGGCTGTGCCCGCGAAAATGTTCAGTTCTAGCCGCAAGATTGTCCCTGCCAAAGTCGAGGCCCCGCGGCCTCGCCTCTGCCGTCTCCTCAGAACGCGTACTTCAGCCGGTGCCGCTGGTTCACCGGCAACGCAGCTGTCTCCACACTACGCGCGTAATACCGATCCCAGCTCTGTGGCAATTCGATCCGCGTCCGGAACAGCCGCTCGCGCAGGATGTCCCGCACCGTCAGCACCCGGTCGGTCGCCCCCCGCAGCATCGCCGGTGTCACCGGCGGCCCGTTCTCCCACCGCCGCTTGATGTTGTTGCGCCACACTTGCAATACGGCCAACTTCTCCGCCGACGCCTGCCGACGCTTCGCCCAGGCGATTGTCTCGCGCCTGTGCGCCGCCGTGCCGTGACGGATCAGCAGATCCAGCAGGTTTATCTCCCACAACGAGTTGCGCTGGTCGCGATGCTCCTTCCCCGGGGTGATCCGGTGCTCGACCTCACAGGCCAGGTCTTTCATGGCTCGCGGGTACGCCGGGTGATCGTCGCTGCGGACCACCACCTTGCCGACACCCTGGGTCACCACCTCGAGGAGTTCCGCCATGCCCTTGCGGACGGCCTTCGGGTCAGGGCGGCCCAGGGTCGCTTCAAGTTCGGCCCGCCGCTGCTTCTGTTGTTCGGTCATGCGTCCCTTGCGGCGCAGCGGGCTGTCGGTGTGGTAGAGGAAATAGCTGGTCTCGGGGTCGACGGCCACGTTGTGGTGGAAGGGGAAGTACTGGCTCCACTCGAAGGACTCGAAGCCGTCGACGACGACCTCACGGGTCGGGCCGAGCTGCTGCAATTGATCGGCGTGGAACAGCAGGCAGTGGCGACCGAGGCGAGAGGCCTGGTGCTGGACGGTGCTGGGGGCGATGCCCTTGGCTCTTGCTGCTTGGCGGTTGGCCATCGAGCCGACCAGCAGCAGCAACAGGCGGGGCATCAGATCGGGGCGTTTCTGCCAGTAGGAGGTGGAGAAGGTCTGTGTGCTGAAGTTGCGTCCACAGTGGAGGCATGTGAACCGCTGGATACGATTCGGAGCGCAGCGGCGGGTGAAGTAGCCTTTGCGCTTGAAGCGCCAAGCAGGGGTAACCTGTTGGTGGAACTTGCAGTCGTGGTTGGGGCAGTGGGGCGGTTGCCAGCCTGGGGTGTTGGTGGTCATGTCCCTGGCGCGGCAATCACCGCGCCAGGGACAATTTCATGGCCAGAACCCAAGACTCAGGGACGGAGGGCGACCTGTTTCCCGAGCCGCGCCAGGCTCAACCGCCCCTGGTGGGCGAAGTCGATCGCCTCGCCGAGGATCCTGGCTGCTTCCTGGGGGGCGTGGAAGCCCATCGAGTTCTCGGCGTTGATGAAGTCCACCCGGAACTGCGCCTTGCGCTGCAGCGCGCGGGCTTCCTGCAACTGGGCGTCGGTGGCGCCGGCGGCGATGGCCTGTTCGGTCTCGGCGATCAGGGCGACGACGGCGTCCATGGCGCGGTCCATCAACTTCTTGGTGCGGTCCTGGATGGTGTGCACCCGCGCGACCAGCTCCTGCTCGCTGTCGCGGTGGCAGACCTGGCAGGCCTTCGCGGAATTCAGCAGGGGGCTGCGCACGTGGTGGTCGCTGACCTTGAGCGCGCCTTCGCGCAGGTAGGGCATGTGGCAGTCCGCGCAGGCGACGCCGGCGCGGGCGTGGATGCCCTGGCTCCACAGCTCGAACTCGGGGTGCTGGGCCTTGACGACCGCGGCGCCGGTCGTCTTGTGCTTCCAGTCCATGAACGGGGAGCCGTCGGGGAAGGTGTAATCGTCGTAGACCGCCTCGATGTCCTCGACCTGCAGGCCTTTGCTCCAGGGGAAGAACAGGGTGGCCTTCGCGGCGCAGTAGTACTCCACGTGGCACTGCGCGCAGGCCAGCGACCGCAGCTCCTGCCGGCTGGCCAGCGTGTTCGGGTTGTACGGCGTCAGACGGTTGCCGGTGCGCCACTTCTCGACCGAGGCGAGGTGCGGCACGGGGTCGTCGCTGGCGGCCAGCGCGGCGAGGCCGATGAGCAGGCCGGGACGCGTGATGCGCAGCTGCATCGATTCGGGGTCGTGGCAATCCAGGCAGGTGACCGGGTGCTCCACCTTGGCCGCCGCCTCGGCGTAGGGCAGGGCGGACACGAGCGGGAAACCGGTCAGCAGCTGCCGCTGGCCGTTGTCGCCGAGCAGGGGGTCGTCCAGCGTGCCGGGCGCGCCGGCGGCCAGGCCGGCCTCGCGGTAGGCGACCGTGATCGAGGCGTGGCAGTGCAGGCAGGCGCCGACCTGGGGCTTCTGCAGGACGCGCTCGGTCTCCTGCTGGTCGTGCAGCATGTAGGCGTGGCCGCGCTCCTCGCGGAAGTCGATGGCGAAGGCGTAGCCGTTCCACATGGTCTTCAGGCGCGGGTCCTGCTCGATCCGGCTGGTCGATTTGTGGATGCTGTCGCGGCCCACGGCGAAGGGGTCGGCCTCGCTGCCGCCGTAGCGCGTGCGCTCCATGTCCACGGTGCGCCGGTAGCTGTCGTACTGGCGGGGGAAGTTCCGGCCCCACACGGCCGGGTCGGTGGTCTGCTCGTCGACGTCGGCGACCTTGAAGACCGTCGTCTTCGCCTCGGTCTTGCGCTCGGCGATGTTGTCCCGCAGAGCGAAGAGGGCGACGACGGCCAGCGCCGTCACGACCGCGACCAGGACATAGCGGATCTTCATCGTGTTCTCCCTTTCAGCGGGCGGGGCCGTGCCCGGACGTGATGTGGCAGCGGATGCAGTCGAACTGGCTCTCGTCGCGGCCGTGCGCGGCGACGACGTCGCCGACCAGTTCGCGGTGGCACTCCATGCAGTTGTGGTTGAGGGTCCGCCGGTTGTGCGGGCGGATGCGGATCGGCTCGGGGAAATCCTGTAGCGTGAAGCCCTTGGAGTGCCAGAAGCCGTTTTCCGCCTTCGTGAGGTACTTCGGAAGCAGGCTGTGCGGGGTGTGGCAGTCGTTGCAGGTGGCCACGGCGTGGTGGCTGGACTTGAGCCAGCTGTCGTACTGGTCGTTCATGACATGGCAGTTCTTGCAGGCCTGCGGGTCGTTGGAGAGGTAGGCGAAGCCTTCCCCGTAGAGGAAGGTGGAGCCCCCGAGGCCGACCAGCCCGCCCAGCAGGATTGCCAGAATCAGCGCCATGTTCCTCCCGTGCCGGCGCTCAGCGCCGGTGCCGCCGTCCAGATCAAATACTATACCAACTGGTGTAGAATATCACTCTTCCTCGGGAAAGCAAGTAAAAATTAACAAACCCCCCGGCGATCCCTCCACACCCGACATGGGGCTGGATTGACAGGTCGGTCACCGGGGAGGGATGATGCTGTCGTCCCGATCGTCACTCCGCATCCGACGAGGTTGTCATGAGCCTGCTGCACCACTCCGGCTTGCCTCCGTCCAAGCGCGATCGGACCATCCCCTACACCTACGAGGCGCAGGTCGACCGGCTGCTCGGTGCTGGATCCGCGCCGCTCGCGGCTTCCTACTTCGCGGACACGCTCTGCGGGTTGGTGGAACTGCTGGCCGAAGAGGGGATCGCGCCGGCGCAGGCGCGGCTGTTCGCCGTCTACCAGCGGGAGCAGACGGCCCTGGAAGCGGAGCGCTGCCTCGGGGAGAACGGGGACTGGCTGCGGCCGCCGCGACTCTGCCGCGCTCTCGAGCGGCACTTCCACGCGACCGGCGACGAGCGCTACCGCGGGCACGTTGAGGGCGGGAACTGCGCCTACGATGACCGGGACAAGGCCGGGCACGGCCCTTACTGAATCGGATCGGGCCGGATCGTTCCACGAGGGGGGGGCAACCATGAAACCGAGGTTCATCTTCGCCGCCGCCGCCGTACTCTGGGCGGCAGGAGCCGCCGCGGCGACGCCGCCGCCGATCTACGATTTCTGCGATTCCGTCGTCGCGGTCGTGTTCGACGAGCTGGGCCATGCCGCCGATGCGGGCGACACGTGCGACGGGTTCAATCTGGTCATCGACCACGCGTGCGGGGAATTCGCGTCGCACAACGGCTGCGAGGACTACTACGCGATCGTCGTGCCGACGGCGCATTCCTTCACGGCGATGGTCGTTCCCACGGGTGATGCCGCGCTGATGGTGACCTCCGAGTGCATCGTCTACGGCACGACGTTCACCTGCCTGGCGAACGCCGACGAATCGGGCCCCGGCGGCTACGAGTCGGTCACCTACGGCAACTGGGGCGATGATCGCACGGTCTACCTCGTCGTCGACAGCCACACCGCGGCAGGCTGCGGCGCCTACACGCTCGAACTGTCGATCCAGATCGAGGTGGCGGCGGAGCGGGCGAGTTTCGGCGGGATCAAGGCCGCGTACCGCTGATCGCGGCCGGGCGCACGGGTCACACCCGTTCCACGGCCCCCAGCAGGGCGGTCTTGTTGAGTACCTTGATCCCGGAGTACCCGGCGTTGGTGATCTCGCCGATGCTGGTGACCCCGAAGATCCGCGGCCCGGCCGCGCCGGCGCCCTCGCAGAAGCCGTCGAGTTCGCGCGCGAAGTCCTCCTCCAGAAACAGCACCCGCGAGATGCAGTCGAACAGGAAGGCCTGGTCGATGCCGCCGCCGGCGAAGGTGTCGCGCGAAAGGGTCCGCGAGGAGTCCAGCAGTTGCTGGCGGACGCCCCTCATGATGAAGAGCCCGTCCAGGCGGCGGACCGAGGAGACGATCGTCAGCGATCCGTCGGGATTGGCGCGGATGGGGTCACGTACGACGATTTCGCTGCCCTTGATCGAGGCGACGCCGAAGGGATAGGACTTGGCCACGGAGAGGAAGTTGTCGGGACGGATGCCGACGCCCTCCTGCTCGGACAGGATCCGCCGGTACACGCCGAACGCCGGCTCGCCGTTGAGTTCGTGCAGCACGTTGCCCTCGGCGCGGGTCACCACCAGCGGTCCGTGGATCGGCTCCCAGCCGTGACGGGCCGCGGCGCGCAGGTGCAGGCTGGTACCCACGAGCAGGGCTGCGTCGGCACGGATCCCCGACTTGTCGAAAACGACCGGTCCGGGTGTGAAGTCCTTGGTGCCCACGCCGGTCCCCAGCACGGTGCGCTCCCGTACGGGACCCTCGAGCGCGACGACGAAGTCGTCGAGGTGGCGGGATAGTCCGTCGGCGAACAGCAGCAGGGACGTGAAGTCGCGGTGGTCGAACGCGCGCTGGATCGTCGCCGCGTCCGCGGTCATCGGCAGGACCGTGGCGAAGGCGCTGCCGTGAGGCAACGCCAGGCAGGCGATGCCGCTGGCGATCGTGCGGCGGTCGGCGATGAGGTAGGGCACCACGGCGCCGTAGACGGCGTGGCCGTGAAGCACCTCGCGCATCCTGGGCAGCGACGGCGCCTGGTCCTCCGTGATCAGCAGGACGTAGTCGTGGCCGGGCTTTCCCGCGAGGGATTCGGGTGATAGGTGCAGCGTGACGTCGATCATCGGACCTCCTGGGCCGCCGGGTGATACCGGGGCAGCCCCAGTACGCGCCGGATCTCCGCCTGGACCTCCGCGACCGGCAGCGTGCCGTCGACCCGCACGACCAGTTCCTTGCGGGCGAACAGGTCCAGCGCCGGTTTGGTCACGGAGTGGAAGTCGGCCAGCCGGGCCCGCAGGGCGGTCTCGGTGTCGTCGGGTCGCGCGACCAGGCTGCCGCCGCACACGTCGCACCGGTCGGCGACGGCGGGGCGGTGGTGGATCAGGTTGTAGTCCAGCCCGCAGCCGCTGCACAGGCGCCGCGACATCACCCGCTCCAGCACCACCTGGTCGGGCACCTGGATGTCGATCACCGCGTCGATGTCGAACCGCTCCAGGAAGAATTCGGCCTGCGTGCGGTTGCGCGGGAATCCGTCCAGGATGAAGCCGTAGTTCCAGTCGTGCTCGTCGAGCCGGGCGTGGATGATGTCGGCCACGATCTCGTCGGACACCAGTTTCCCGTCGGCGACGATCCGCTTGATGCGCGCGGCGAGCTTGGTGTGTTGCTGGATGTTCCAGCGGAAGATGTCCCCGACGCTGATGTGGGCGAGGTCGAGGTCCTGCGCCAGCAGCTTGGCTTGCGTGCCCTTGCCGCAGCCCTGGACGCCCATGATCACGTACTTGTGCATCGCAGTGCTCCCTGCCGAGACGGCTCTGGAACGGGACCGGTTCGTACGTTGCTTCGACCGAGGATGCCGCCACTGTGGCTTTTTTTCCATGCCCGACCGCTGCGGCCCGCTTTTCCTTGACGGACTGAGCCTCGATGGCGCACGATCCGGCCGGATATCTACCAGGAGGTCAAGGATGACCCGCCGTAGCCTGCTGCTCGCCTGCCTTGCCGGCGCCCTCGGCGCCGGAATCGCGCAAGCCCAGGACGCTCAACACGTCAGCGAACTCGCCCACTGGTTCAACGGTCCGTGCCGGGTCGTGCGGCTCGCGGACGGGATCGTCCACGTGGGCAACGGGTCGGCGCTCGACCTCGCGGATCTCAACGACGGCGGCGCGCCGCGGCCGTTGGGCAAGGTCGCGTTGCCGGCGACGGTGGAGGACCTGGCCGTCGACGCCGGGCTGATCGTGGTCGCGCTCGGGACAGCCGGCATGTGCGTGATCGATGCGAGCGATCCGGGCGAGCCGCACATCGTCGGCACATTTGTCGAGACCGGCGGCGACGTGCGCGGCGTGGCGCTGGGAGGCGGCGTGGCCTACCTGGCCGATCTGGCCCTCGGCCTGCGCGTGGTGAGCCTGGCGGATCCCGCGTCCCCGGCCCTGATCGGCGGCCTCGACCCCGACGACGACCTGTCGCGTCTGGTCCTGAGCGGCAGCACGCTCTACCTGTGCGACTTTTCCGGCGATCTGCGCGTGATCGACGTGTCGTCGCCCGCGCACCCGGTCCAGCTCGGCTACTTCGGCTCCTGGGGCGGCGTCTACGGCGTGGCCGTGTCCGGCACCCACGCCTACCTGGCCGACGGCGTGCTGGGCCTGCGGGTCGTCGACGTCGCGGACCCGGCGCATCCCCGCGAGGTCGGTTCCCTGGACACGACCGGTTGGGCCTACGGCGTCGCGGTCGACGCGGGCAAGGCGTACGTGGCCGACGGCACGGCCGGGCTGCGCATCATCGACGTCACCACGCCGGCTGCCCCGGTCCAGCTGGCCGTCATGGACACCGAGGGCCACGCCTGGAACGTCGCCGCCGCGGGCGGCCGGGCCTACGTGGCGGACTCCTGGCCCGGGCTGCGGATCGTCGACGTGTCTTCACCGGCGGCGCCCACCGAAGTCGGCGGGTACCTCATGCGGGGCAATGCCGTGGCGACGGCGCGCCGCGACAGCCTCATCGCCGTCGCCGACCTCGAGCACGGTCTGCGCCTGCTCGTGCTGCGCGACGGCTCGCGCCTGTTCGAGGTCGCATCGGTGGAACTGGGCGCGCCGGTGGCCGACGTGGCCATCCGCGGCACCCAGGTGTACGCCGCGGTGCGCAACTCGGGCCTGGCGGTGGTCGATGCGGGCCTGCCCTCGGCGCCGGTCGTCTCCGGCGTCTACGACACCGGCGGGGACGCGCGCGCCCTGGCCCTGGAGGGCGGCCGCCTCTACGTCGCGGCGGGGACCGGCGGCTTGCGGGTGCTGGACGTGGCCAACCCGGCCGCACCCTTCGAGATCGGCCAGGCGAACCCGCCCGGTGCCGCGGTGGATGTCGTGGCCGACGGCGACGACGTCGTCGTGGCGGTCGCGTCCGTGGGGCTGGTCTCCTACGACCTGCTCAATCCGGGTGCACCGGCGCCGCGCGACACGCTGGCGCTGACCGGAGAGACGCTGGCGGTCGCGCGCTCCGGCCAAGCGATCTTCGTCGCGGCCGGGGCGGCCGGCGTGCGCGTGGTCGACGGGACGGACGGTGCCGCGCTGGCCCTGCACCACACCGTCGCCCTGCCCGGCTACGTGCAGGGGCTGGGCGTCGCCGACGGTCATCTCTACGCCGCCGCCGGCAGCGCGGGCCTCCGGGTCCTGGACGTCGGCGTCGTGCTCGATCCCTACCAGGTCGGTTGGTTCGCGACCGCGTACGCGGCCGGGGTCGCGCCCGACGGCCGCGACGTCGTGCTGGCCGACGGTTACGACGGCGTGCGGCTGCTGCGCAACGCCCTGGTCGTGCCGTCGGTGGTGGAGGAGTTCGCGGCGGTCTGGGAAGAAGGCGTCGCGTGCGTGAGCTGGCGGTTGCGCGGCCTGCCGCCGGGCGGGGACCTGCGCCTGATGCGCCACGACCCCGACGGCGGCGACCGCGATCTGGGCCCGCCGGCGGATCCCGCGGACGGCCGCCTGCGCGATGCGGCGGCGCCGCGGCGGGGGGCCGTCTATCGGCTGGCCGACGGGCCGCTGATCCTGGCCGAGGCCGTGCTGACGCCGGCGCCCGTCCTGAACCTCGGTCTGGCCGCCGCCCCGAACCCGTTCAACCCGCGGCTCGCGATCCGCTACGAGTTGCCCGCGCCAGGCCCCACGCTCCTGACCGCATACGACCTGCGCGGCCGCCGCGTCGCCGTGTTGATGGACGGCGAACAGCCGGCCGGCGCCGGCGTCGCGATCTGGGAGGGCCGGGACGATGCGGGCCGTCCGCTCCCTTCGGGCACATACATGCTGCGCCTGGAACACGCCGGACGCGTGCGCTCGCTCGCCGTCCGACTCGTGCGCTGACCGTTACGCTTCCGGCGACGAAATCATCCCTGCCCCGCCCCATGCCACTGTTCGACTTGGGCCAGCACTTCCTGCCGGGACAGGGGTGTCCTGCAGGCCTTGGAGCCAGGATGGCGGAAAGGCCGGAAGGCCAAGCGCTCCGGGCACACGAGGTGCCCGGAGCGCGTCCCCTGTCCCGGCAGGAAGTGCGTCTACATGCCCCGCCAGCACTTCTCCGGCTGGGGACGGTTGCCGAGGATCTCCTCGATGCGCTCCAGCACCTCGGGGGTGAGCTTCGCCGCCACTTCCAGCGCCTTCATGTTTTCGGTCACCTGCTCGGGGCGCGAGGCCCCGGTGATCACCGTGCTGACGTCCTCGTTGGACAGGCACCAGGCGATGGCGAGCTGGGCCATGGTGCAGTCCAGCTCCCGCGCCAGGGGCGCCAGCAGCTTGACCTTCGCGATCTTCTGGCGGCCCTCCTCGCCGTCGAGGTGGGGGCGCAGCCACTGGTAGTTCGGCAGGGACATGCGCGAGCCCTCGGGGATGCCGTCGTTGTACTTGCCGGTCAGGATCCCGCTGGCCAGCGGCGACCAGATCGTCGTGCCCAGGCCGATCTCCTCGTAAAGCGGCGCGTACTCGACCTCGACGCGATGACGGTGCAGCATGTGGTACTGCGGCTGCTCCATGGTCGGCGGGATCAGGTGCTCGGCGCGCGCGACGTCGTAGGCGCGGCGGATCTGCTCGGCGCTCCATTCGCTGGTGCCCCAGTAGAACGCCCGGCCGCTGTCCACGACCCGGTGCATGGCCCGCACGGTCTCCTCGATCGGCGTCTCGATGTCGGGGCGGTGACAGAAGATGAGGTCCACGTAGTCCAGGCCCAGGCGCCGCAGCGCGGCGTCGGTGCCCTCCAGGATGTGCTTGCGCGACAGGCCGCGGTCGTTCGGTCCCTGGCCGCCCCAGAAGATCTTGGTGGAGATGACCAGGTCGCTGCGCTTCCAGCCCGCGCGGCGCAGGACTTCGCCCATGATCTCCTCGGAACGCCCGGCGGCGTAGACCTCGGCGTTGTCGAAGAAGTTCACGCCGGCGTCGACGGCGGCCTTCATGCAGGCGTGGGCGTTGTCGACGTCCATCTGGTCGCCGAAGGTCACCCACGAGCCGAACGAGAGGGCCGAGACCTTGAGGCCCGACTTGCCGAGAAATCTGTACTCCATCGTTCCCTCCTACGGGATTGGTGTCGGATCGTTCGCGTTCGGTCAGGCTCGCCGCCTGAGGGCGGCGGCGGCGGCGCTGGCCAACACGTAGACCAGCGCCGCCAGGAGAATCGTCACCGCGCCGGCCGGCAGGTCGGCGGCGTAGGCCAGCGCCAGGCCGGCCGTCGTCAGCACCGAGCTGAGGGCGGCGGCCAGCAGCATCATCTGCCACAGCCGCCGCGAGAAGCGCCCCACGGTCGAGACCGGCAGGGAGATCAGCGCGATCACCAGCACCACGCCGACCACGTAGATCAGCGTCACGATGGTCAACGCCACCAGCAGCAGCAACAGCGTGAACACGGCGTCGGTGCGCACGCCCCGCAGCCGCGCGAATTCCTCGTCGTAGCAGACCGCCAGCAGCGGGTCGTAGAACAGCGCGACCACCAGCAGGATCACCCCGTCCAGCAGCAGCAGCAGGCGCAGGGTCTCGGGGTCCACCATGACGATGTTGCCGAACAGGTAGGTCATCAGGTCGGCCTTGTAGCCCGGTGTCAGGAACAGGAACAGCACTCCGACCGCCATGCCGACGGCCCACAGGGCCGAGATGACCGTGTCCTCGCGGTCGCCGCCGCGGGTGCGCGCCACGCCGATGATCACCGCGCCGAGCAGCGCCGCGAACACCGCCCCGTGCAGGGGCGTCAGCCAGGGCCAGCCGTGCACCGTGCGCAGCCAGATCGCCAGGCCCATCCCGCCCAGCACGGCGTGGGCGAGGCTGCCGGCGATGCCGGTGATGCGGCGCGTCACGACGTAGGTCCCCACCACGCCGCTCGCGATGCTCGCCAGCACGCCGGCCAGCAGCGCGTGGCGCAGGAAGGCGTGGCGGCCCAGGGCGTCGAGGAACTCAATCATGGCAGGCGCCGCCGGCGGGGGGGTGGTTGGTGTGGTCGTGGTCGTGGCGGACCAGGCGCAGGTCCTCGCGGGCGTCGAAGAGCAGGGACAGCTCCCGGGGGATCTCGGTCACGCAGTGCTCCACGCAGGTGCGGTTGACGCAGAGGACGCGGTTCACGAAGCGCGAGACCATGCTCACGTCGTGGGAGACCATCAGGATCGTGCGCGTGGCGTTCAGCCGGTTGAGCAGGGCGTAAAGGTCGTCCTGGACCGCCGGGTCGAGGCTGGCGGTGGGCTCGTCCAGCAGCAGGATCTCCGGCTCGCCGGCCAGGGCGCGGGCGATCAGCACCTTCTGGCGCTGGCCTCCGGACAGCTCGGAGAAGGGCCGGTCGCGCAGGTCGGCGGCGCCGGTCGCCTCGAGGGCGGCCAGGGCGGCCGCGCGGTCGCGTCGGCGGTAGGGTCCCAGGGTCGGGCGCAGGCCCAGCCGGCCCATGAGGGTCACATCCATGACGGTGACCGGGAAGCGCGGGTCCAGCTCGACGCGCTGGGGCATGTAACCCAGCTTCAGGCGCGTCTTCGACGGCGGGCCGCCGAACACCTCGACCGTGCCCCGTCGCGGCGAGAGCAGGCCGAGCAGCAGCTTCAGCAGGGTCGACTTGCCGCCGCCGTTGGGTCCGATGACCGAGACGAAGTCCAACACGTTGACGTCGAAGTGCACGTCCTGCAGCACGGGTTGGCGACCGTAGGCGAAGTCCAGGTCGCGGACGCGGATCGCCGGGGCGGCGCTCATGGCGCGGATGCCGGCGATGCCGGGGCCATCGCGGCGAGCATCGCCGCGGCCATTCCGCGCAGGTTCGTCGCGTAGTCGCGGGCCGTCGGGTCCAGCACGCCCACCGTGAAGCCGGCCTCGCGGGCGACGGTCCGGGCCTGGTCCGGAGAGGTCTGCGGCTGCAGGAAGAGCGTGCGCACGCCGCGGGCGCGGGCGCGTTCGAGGATCGCGGCGAGGTGGCGGGGGCTCGGCGACTGGCCGCCCTGTTCCACGGCGGTCTGGGTCAGGCCGTAGCGTGCGGCGAACCAGCCGAACGCGGGATGCATGACGAGCAGTTCACCGCCGCGCACCGGGGCGAGGGTCGCGGCCAGTTCGCGGTCGAGTTCGGCGAGTTCGCGTTGCAGCGCCGCCAGCCGCTCGGCATAGTGGGCGGCGCCGGCTGGGTCGAGCCGGCTCAAGGCGTCGGCCATCCGCGCGGCCGCGTCGGCGGCCATGAGCGGGTCGAGCCAGACGTGGGGATCGTGCTCGTGCTCGCCGTCATGGTCGCGCCCAGCGTCGTGAGGGCCGGCGCCGGCCGGCCGGCCGACCGCTTCGTCGGCGGTGGGCACGATGCGCAGGTCCGGCAGCATCCGCTGCAGCTTGGGCTGCAGGGCCTGTTCCATGGTGGCTCCCACGGTGAACCACAGCGCGGCCCCGGCGGCGGCGGTCAACTGCCGGGGCGTGGGGTCGTAGGCGTGAGGAGAGGCGCCCGGGGGCACGAGTTCCAGCACGGCGACGCGTTCGCCGGCCAGGCGTTCCACGAGCCAGGTCTGCGGTGGTATGCTGACGAGCACCAAGGGGCGGGTGGCGGTATCGTGGGTGCCGGCGACGGATGTCGCGGCCACGCAGAGCAGCAACAGCGTCGTGGTGATCGTAGCGCGTCTCGGCATCGGCTCTCTCCATCGTTGGACCCCCACCATGGAAAGCCAATCCGGGTGCGAATGCAACCCCGCAGGTGCGGCGGCGTAAGGATCCCCCCCAACCCGAGGAGAAGAGATGCGCCTGACGATCGCCCTGACGGTCCTGCTCTGCCTGGCGGCGGTGTCGCCGGCTTTCGCCGATGCGGTCCGGCTCGCCGCCCCCGAGCCCGGTTCCCTGCTGAGCGCCGACTTCCGCGTGACGACGGCGGGCGAGGTCGAGATCGCGGCCGTCGGCCTGCGCCGCAAGTTCACCGGGAGCGACGCCGTCCGCGCCTGGTTGATGCGGCGGGGCGCCGTCGAGCCGGTGTGGTCCCTGGATCCCGACGCCGGTGAACCGGTCGGCGCCAGCCGGCTGTTGCGGCGCAGTGCGGCCCGTGTGCGGCTGGAACCCGGCGACTACGTCCTGCACCTCGCCGCGAGCCGGGGCGCGCGCGGCGGGAAGGCGTTCCACCACTGGCAATCGGTGCTGAACGACGTGGCCGACCTGCTCAACCGCGAGGACCCCCAGGCCCGTCCCGCGGATTACTTCGGCAAGTGCGAAGCCTCGGTCACCCCCCTGGACGGCCTCGTGTTCCAACCCGCACCGGTGGCGGCCTCCATCTGGCCGGTCGAGGCGCGGCCGGCCGCCGGCGGTCACCTCGTGACCGTCCCGTTCCGCCTGACGCGCACCGCGCGGTTGAAGGTGCTGGTGACGGGGGAAGTCGATGAAGCCGAGGGCGTCGCGCTCGATTACGGCTGGATCGAAGACGCGCGCACCGGCCGGACCGTCTGGAGCGCCGAAGACGAGTCACCGCAGCCGGCCGGCAACGCGGCCGTCAACGTGTATTGGGTAGGGGAGCTGGCGTTGAACGCGGGCGACTACCTGGCCGGCTACCTCAGCGACGCCGTCCACGGTCCCGGCGACTGGCACGATCTGCCCCCGTACGATCCGGACGCCTGGGGCTTGCGCCTGGCGCCGCTCGCCGCCGATACGGTCGCGCTGGTCGCCACGCCCGCGGACCTCGTCGTGGCGCGCGCGCCGGAACTGCTGGTCCGGCTGGTGCGCCCGGGGAACGACGCCGCCTTGCGGGAGGAATTCACGTTGTCCCGCCCGTCCCGCCTGCACGTGCTCTGCCTCGGCGAGGGCGGGCGCGAGGTGTTCGACCGGGGTGAGATCACGGACCTCGGCAGCAACCAGGAAGTCTGGGCCTTGACCGGCAAGACGGCCCGGCCCGCCGGGGGCGCGGGAAAGAACCTGCGCTTCGACGGCGAGATCACGCTGCCCGCCGGCCGCTACCGGGCGACCTACGTCACCGACGACAGCCACACCTGCGGCGACTGGAACGCGACGCCGCCGCCCGGGGCGCAGAACTACGGCCTGACGGTCCGGCTCCTGCCCTGAACCGGGCGCGGGTCCGCACGAGCGAAAGGCCCCTCCCGGTCGGGAGGGGCCTTCGCCGTGCGGGCCCGAAGGGCTCGCGCTGATCGGGGAGATGATCTACTTGAACATCGCCTTCACGCCGCCCCACTGCTGATACTCGTTGGCGACGGGGGCGTCGATGGTCACGGTGGCGACGTTGCACGCGCCGGCGCCGTAGCCGTCGATGATCAGGTAGTACCAGCCGGCGGCGGCGGCGCTGTAGGTGATGGTCTCGATGCCGTTGGCGACGGTGTCGTCGGCGCCGGCGACGCAGGTCGCGGCGGCGGCGGCGCAGTCGGTCACGAGCCAGATGGCCGAGTCGTGGGCGCTGACCATCGAAGCGGTGATGTTCTCGCCTTCGGCCAGGTAGACCTTGTAGGTGGCGTCATTGCCGAGGGTGGTGTAGCCGGTGCAGCCCGTGGCGCCGCCGGCGTCGTAGTTGTTGGTGTAGCCGGCGCAGAGGTCGACCGTGAAGACGTTGGTCTCGAAGCTCTGCAGGTCGATGGCGCCCGCGCACACGTCGTTGGCCGGCGGCGGCGGCGGCGGCACGTCCTCGGTGATGGCCAGCGTGAACGACGGGATGCAGGTCGGCGTCGGCCACGTGTCGACCATGATCCAGTAGCTGCCGGCGGCCAGCGTCTTGTCGTTGATGGCGCGGTTGCCGGCGCTGCCCGTGTTGAAGGCGATGCAGCCGCTGGCGTCGGGCGGGCAGTTGTTGTCCAGCAGGATGCCGGTCCAGGTGGCCGTCGTGCTCATCAGGATGTCGATCGTCGTCTCGACGGCCAGGTCGAGGCGGAAGATGATGTCCTCGCCGCCGTCGTAGCTGCCCAGGCAGGTCGCGGCGTAGTCATTGACCAGGCCGCAGTTCGTCAGGCCGCTCACGTTGTAGGGCAGACTGGAGATGACGATGGGATCGGCGCAGTTCTGGCCGACCACCAGCATGGGGCTGGTCGATTCGGGCACGAAGACGGTCGGGCCGTGCGCGGCCTCGTCCTTGTCCATGGCGCTCGCCACGACGGCGAGGCTCAGGATCATCAGGATCGCGAGCATCAGTTTGCCTGTCCTCATGAAATGTCCCCCTCAAGGTTGTTGACGCCAAACCACCGCGGGCGTGCGCCGCGTGCGGCCTCGGACTTCTGTCCGAAGTCCTTATTTCCTGCTCTCATGGCACGAAAGAGCAAGAAACATCTTGGGTATGCTGCCATTCTAGCATAACCGTAACCTGACGAGAAAGTTAATTTTCATCAGAATCATGGGATCCCCCACAATTTGAAGGATCGTTTGCTGAAACGTATAACTCGATGCTATGATTCAAGAAGATGTCACCCGCGCCCCGTGTCCCGGAGGAGGCCCCATGAAACCCCGGCTCCGTTCCCACCGCCTCGTGCTCGTCCTGGTGTCCGGCCTGATCCTGGCGGGGGGTCTCGCTGATCCGGCCCGTGCGGTCCCCCGCACGGTCCTGGGGGAGCTGTTCTCCTCGGCCGGCTGACCCTACTGCCCTTCCGCGGTCGCGGGATTCCATGATCTGCTCGCCGCCTACGACAGCACCGAGTTCGTGCCGCTCACCTGGGACACCGGCACCGGCAGCGGCAGCACCCGTTTCAACTACTACGGTTTTTCGGGGACGCCGACGGCCGTGTTCGACGGGCTGGTCAGCTCCGTCGGCGGTTTGCCCAGCGGCAGCATGTTCGACAGCTACCAGCCGCTGGTGCAGAACCGTTTGGGCGCCGTCTCGCCCCTGACGATCACCGCGAGCTTCCTGGTCGCCGGGGTGAACGGATCGGTGACCGCCACCATCGAGGTGGCCTCGACCGTGACCACGGGAGCCAACCAGGTGCGTTTTTACGTCTATGAGGCGTTGCCCCGGCCCGAGTACCCCAACTACGTGCGCGCGGTCCTGGCGAGCGAACCCTTCGCGCTGACCGTGCCCGGACAGTCGGTCACCGTCCAGCGCCCGTTCACCGTCGACCCGACGTGGGACCCCGAGCGCCTCGGTGTGATCGTCTTCGTGCAGAGCGACGCGAACCGCGCGGTGCTGCAGGCCGTCGAAGCCGAGGCCGACTACGCCGGCGTCCTGACGGTCGACGCCCAGCCGGACGGGCTGGCGGCGCCGTGGACCCTGAGCGGGCCCGGCGGCTTCTCGCTCGCCGGCGTGGAGGACCGCGTCGTGCGCGTGTTCCTGGCCGGCGAGTACTCCCTGGCCTGGGGCGAGGTGCCCGGCTGGTCTTCGCCCGCGCCCGCGGTGACGACGGTGCAGCTGGCGCCGGACGACGAGATCACGCTGACGGGCCTCTACACCGACGGCCCCTTCGCGGCCGCGGCCGATGCGGACCTCGCCATGGCCGGCGCCGCGGCCCGCGGCGTGGCGATCGTCGACGCCGACGAGGACGGCGACCTGGACGTCTACGTCTCGGTCCACGGTGGCGCGAACGCGCTGCTGATCAACGAGGGCGGCCTGGCCTTCACCTCCGGCGGCCACGCCCTGCTGCGCGGTGTGGGCGCCGGCATGTCCGCGGTCTGGGCCGACGTGACCGGGGACGGTCACCGCGACGTCTACCTCGTGCGCGACGGCCAAGCCAACCTCCTGCTGCGCGCCGACGGCGCCGGCGGCTACCTCGACGCGACCTTCGGCCCCGCGGGCGACACCGGACCAGGGACCTCGGTCGCCGCCGCCGACTACGATCGCGACGGCCTGCTGGATCTCTACGTGGTCAACGGCGGCACCGCGAACGTCCTGCTGCGCGGCGTGGCCGACATGGGCGTCGCCTGGTTCATGATGAACCAGATGGGGATCATCGCCGACACCGGCAACGGCGCCGGCGCGGCCTGGGGCGACTACGACAACGACGGCGACCAGGACCTCTACCTGACGAACCGCTTCACCGCCAACCGCCTCTTCCAGAACGGGGGGACCCTCGGCTGGTACAACGCGACCGGCACGGGCGTGCTGGCCGACACCGGCAACGGCGCCGGCGCGGCCTGGGGCGACTACGACAACGACGGGGACCTCGATCTCTACGTGGCCAACGACGGCCAGGCCGACCTGCTGATCCGCAACGACCGCGGCACCTGGGCGCTGATCGTCGGGTCGGCCCTGGGAGACGTCGGGCACGGCCGGGGCGTTGCCTGGGGCGACCTGGACAACGACGGGGACCTGGACCTGTACCTGGCCCGGCACGACGAGCCCGACCTCACGTTGCGCAACGACGGCGGCGGTGTGTTCACCCGCATCCCCGTGGGCGTGGCGACGGCCGCCGGCGTCGCCGAAGGCGTCGCCCTGGGCGACCTCGACGGCGATGGCGACCTGGACGTTTACATCGCCAACGACGGGGGACCGAGCGGCCTGCTGCTGAACGAGATGGCCGGCGGCAACCACTGGCTCCACCTGGACCTCACGGCGTCCGGCGCGAACACGTCGGCCGTAGGCGCCCGCGTCTGGCTGACCGCCGGCGGCGTGCGCCAGATGCGCGAGGTCAACGCCGGTTCCGGCTACCTGTCCCAGGACTCGCCGACGGTCGAGTTCGGCCTGGGCGGCGCCGCGATCGCCGACACCGTGCACATCCGCTGGCCCGACGGCCAGCAGCAGGTCGTCACCGGTTTGGCCGCCGACCGACGGCTGAACGTGCGCCAGGGCGTTCCCGTCGTGGCGCCGCCCCAGGCGGCGGCGTTGCGGCTGCGGCTGGACGAGCCGTTCCCGAACCCGTTCAATCCCGCCACGACCCTGCGGTACGAACTGCCGCGGGCCGGGAGCGTCGAACTGCGGATCTACGATGTCGCTGGCCGGCTCGTGCGCTCCCTGCGCTCGGGTGAGGTCGAGGCGGCGGGACGCCGCGAAGCCGTGTGGGACGGCCGGGACGACGCGGGGCGCGCCGCCGCCGCCGGCGCCTACGTCGTGCGCCTGTCGGCGGGCGGGGAGGCCCGCAGCCGGCGACTGCTGTTGGTGAAGTAGGAGCCCGGCTCCGGAATCACCCCGGCCCCGCGCACCGCCGGTGCGCGGGGCCTTTCCCGTCGTCGCCGTCGCGTGCGCGGTTGTGCGCGCGGCTTCCGGCGCTTATCCTGTCGCCGCACCGCGTCCCACCCGAACCTGCGAGGAGCCCATGGCCCAGCAATACGTCTTCACGATGATCGGCCTGAAGAAGGTCATCCCGCCGAACCGCGAGATCCTGCGCGGGCTGTGGCTGTCGTTCTTGCCCGGCGCCAAGATCGGCGTCATCGGGCTCAACGGCGCGGGCAAGAGCACGCTGCTGCGGATCATGGCCGGCGTCGATCAGGAGTTCATCGGCGAAGCGTACCCCGCGGACGGCATCCGCATCGGGTTCCTGCCCCAGGAACCGACGCTGGACCCGACCAAGGACGTGCTGGGCAACGTCGAGGAGGCGGTCGCCGACCTCAAGGCGAAGATCGACCGCTTCAACGCCATCAGCCAGCGCATGTGCGAGCCGATCGACGACGACGAGATGACCGCGCTGATGAATGAGATGGGCGCTCTCCAGGACAAGATCGACGCCCAGCAGGGTTGGGAACTGGACCGCACGCTCGAGATCGCGATGGACGCGCTGCGCTGCCCGCCCGGCGACGCCAAGGTCGAGACGCTGTCCGGCGGCGAGGTGCGCCGCGTGGCCCTTTGCAAGCTGCTGCTGGAAAAGCCGGACATGCTGCTGCTGGACGAACCCACCAACCATCTCGACGCCGAGTCGGTGGCCTGGCTCGAGCGGCACCTGCGCGAGTACGAGGGGACCGTGGTGATCGTGACCCACGACCGCTACTTCCTGGACAACGTCACCGGCTGGGTGCTCGAGCTGGACCGCGGCTACGGCATCCCCTGGGAGGGGAACTACTCCTCGTGGCTGGACCAGAAGCGCAAGCAGCTGTCCGAGGCGCAGAAGCAGGATGACGCGCGGATCAAGACCCTCGAGCGCGAACTGGAATGGGTGCGCACGCCGGCCCGCGCGCGCCACAAGAAGAGCAAGGCCCGCCTGTCGCGCTACGAGGAGCTGGTGACCCAGGAGCGCGACCTGCGCCAGGGCACCGCCCAGATCTCCCTGCCGGCCGGGCCGCGCCTGGGCGACGTGGTGGTCGAGGCCACCGCGCTGCGCAAGGCCTACGGCGACAAGCTGCTCTTCGAAAACCTCACCTTCCACCTGCCGAAGGGCGGCATCGTGGGGGTCATCGGCCCCAACGGAGCCGGCAAGACGACCCTCATGCGCATGATCACCGGGCAGGAGAAGCCCGACGGCGGCGAGCTGCGCATCGGCGAGACGGTGCGGATGTCCTACGTCGATCAGCTGCGCGACGACCTGCAGGACGACCGCACCGTCTGGGAGGAGATCTCCGGCGGCCTGGAGGAACTGGACCTCGGCGGCCGCAAGATCAACTCCCGCGCCTACTGCTCGGGCTTCAACTTCCGGGGCGCCGATCAGCAGAAGAAGATGGGCGTGCTGTCCGGCGGCGAACGCAACCGGGTCCACCTGGCGAAGCTGCTGAAGTCCGGCGCCAACCTGATCATCCTGGACGAGCCCACCAACGACCTCGACGTCGACACGCTGCGCGCCCTCGAGGACGCGCTGCTGGAGTTCGGCGGCTGCCTGGTGGTCGTCAGCCACGACCGCTGGTTCCTCGACCGCATCGCCACGCACATCCTGGCCTTCGAGGGGGACAGCCAGGCGCGGTGGTTCGAGGGGAACTGGTCGGATTACGAGGAGGACCGGCATGCCCGGCTCGGCCTCGACGCCGATCAGCCGCACCGGCTGCGCTACAAGAAGCTGATCCGCGGCTGATCCGGTGATCGGTTGGGTCCGAAAACAAGAGCCCGCGTCCACGGGGACACGGGCTCTGTTTTTCGGGACCGGCCGGCGGTCAGCGCCAGGCGGCCTTGACCTCGCCCCAGCTGCTGTCGGCGTTCGGGGTCACGCTGCCGGCGACCTCGATCAGGAAGGCGGCGAAAACCGGCCCGACCGCCTGGTTCGCAGCGGCGTTGGGGTGGGAGTCGTCGCTGCTGTGCGAACGCTCGTACTCCCAGCGCAGCATGTTGGCCGTCGCGGTGCCGTCGTCGGGCTTGGCCAGGCGGCCGAAGAGGTCGAAGAAGCGCACGTTGTCGTGGCCGGCCAGGAAATCCGCGCTGCCCAGCCAGACGGCGAAGGCCCGGGCCCTGGCGGCGTCGTCCTGGTCGGTGATCAGGCGGTGCCGGGGCGGTTGCGAAATGACGACGAAGATCTTGTCGGGGTGCTCGTCGAACACGTCGCGCATCGCCAGGTACCAGGTCTTGTACTGGGCCAGTTCGGCGGCGCTGCCGATATCCGAAGCCGGGTAGCAGGACTTGAAGGCGATCACCTGGTGGTTCTGGAGGATCTGCGCGCGCGCCGCGTTGGCGGTGGTCCACAGGGTGTAGAGCCCGTCGGGGTCGGTGTTGTCCCCGGGGATGTCGTAGCTCTCCCCGGTGTAGCCCCCGGCGGGATTGCGCAGGCCGATCGCGTTGTAGTCGTGGTCCCAGAACTGCACCGGCACGCCGCGGCTCTGGTTGAGCTGGGCGATGGCGGTGCGCATGCCGCCCTCGTCGACGAGGTTGCGGCCGGTGGAGTGGTGCAGGAACAGGACATTGTCCAAGGCTGCCACGGGCGAGGCGACGGCCGTCGCGAGCAGGATGGACAGCAAGATCGTGCGGATCAGGTGCATGGGAATCCTCCTGGATGCATCGGATTCGGCATGATAGCGGAAAACTTGAGGAAAAACCACTTATAAAACAGTCAAGGGGGAGCCGGAGCCCCCCCAAGGCTGTCGCATTGACTGGAAATGCGCGGAAACGAAAGGGTCGATGAAGAAGTTGTTGCACCTTCCCGTCGTGCTGTCAGCTGCAGGCAACGTACGGATTGCCGAACCGCGGCACAAGAGCAGGTGCGATGTTATTTTTCGGACTCAAGACCCGAGGTGGAGGTTCAGCAGCGGCAGCCAACGGGTGCCGCTGCGGTTGTTGCCGGCGTAGTTGAGCAGGCCGAGCTGGACCCCGTGCAGTTCGGCGGCGTAGTTGACGATGCCGATCTGCAGCCCTTGCACGCCGACATCGAAGCGGTTGTACGCCCCGACTCCGACCCCCGCCAGGACCTCGCCGCGCAGGTACGCCCCGCAAGCGGCCAGACCGGCGAAGCGGTCGGCGCGCAGGCCCCCGCCGGCGAGGGCGAGCCCGGTCAGCTCCTGGCCGCCGACGCCGAGTCCGCCGATGAACACACCGGTCATCCGTCCACCGCCGACGCCGAGCCCGCCGGCGAACACGCCGGTCATCCGTTCGCCGCCGACGCCGAGGCCCCCGGCCACGATGCCCGTCATGTCCTCGCCGCCGAACCCCAGCCCGCCCAGGCCGAGGCCCGTGAAGTCGTCGCAGCCGGCGCCCAGGCCGCCGACCGCCACGCCCCGCATCCGATCCGCACCGCAGCCCAAGAGGTTCAGCGTGACGCCGTCGATCTCGTCGGCGGCCGTGCCGGCCAGACCGAGGCTCAGGCCCTGGATGCGGCCGCCGGGTTCGTCGGCGGGGGCCCACAACGAGACGGTCACGCCCCGGATCGTCTGCAGGTCACGGTCGCGCAGGTTGAAACGCAGTCCTGTGAACGTCTGCGAATTGCCGAAGGACAGACCGGCGCCACGCACGGGCAGGTCCAGGGAACCCGCGACGGCGGGCACGGCCGCCGCGAGCGACAGCAGCAGCGCGGCAAGCAAGGGGTGGGCGCGGGGGGCACGAGGCATGGGCATGACGGACCTCCGGGGGCGGCATCGGGCAACCAGAGCAGCGATGATTGGTGTTGAGACGCAATGCGGATCGGCGAGTTGCTCCCGCATGATGGGAATCCCGGGCCTCGGTCAGCAAACGGCCCCGATCCGCAGGGACCGGGGCCGTTTCAGGTCGTGCCGACGGCGGCGCGATTACCAGCCCGACCGCTCCTGGCGCGGCTCGCGCGGGCGCGCTTCGTTGACGGTCAGCGCGCGACCGTCGAAGTCCTTGCCGTTCAGTTCGTCGATGGCGCGGCGGCCGGCGTCGTCTTCGGCCATGATCACGAAGCCGAAGCCGCGGGGGCGGCCGGTCTCCTTGTCGGTGATCAGGGTCACGTCCTCGACCTGGCCGTAAGGGACGAAGAGAGCCTTGATCTCTTCCTCGGACGAACGGAAATTGAGATTGCCCACATAGATCTTCACTTGATCATCCTTTTGCTGGCCGGGACCGACGGCGGGACCACTCGCGGGAACCGGAACGCCGTCGCTGGCGGAATCGGGAACGCGGCGGAGCCGCGGGATCGTCACGAAATCTATCGTGCTGAACGGCAATCCACAAGCCGCAGGGATGAAAAAGAGATAGGGACGTTACCTCGGTCGGGTCAGAATCGACTGACCAAGCGCAGTTCGACTCCGGTGAAGTCCGGCACCAGGTAACAGGTACCCGAGGTGCAGGCGGTGCCGCCGCGCCGGCTGCCGGCGAACAGCGCGGCTTCGTGGTGACGGTTCAGAGGCGCCACCGCCACGGCTCCGATCCAGTGGCGGGGCTCCGTCTCGACGACGTCGAAGGTCAAGGGATCGTCCTTCTCGTCCGGATCGTTCGAGAATTCGGCCTGCAGGGCCAGCGTGCCTTGGCCCGCCCGGTCCACCCCGAGACCCAGGAAGATGTTTTCGAAGGCTGACACCTCGCCGAAGGTCGTTCGTTCCGCGCGCTGGTGCTCGGCGTTCAGGCGGAGGCTCAGCCCCCCACCGAATTCCCGGCCCACGGCGAGGCCCGCCGTGCAGTGGTCGGTGAGCCCCTCGACCTCGTCGCAGCCGGTGGCGGCGAAGACTTCCCAGTGCCAGAGTGCGAGCGGGTCGCCTTGCAGGGCGACGACGTCGAGTCGGTATTGCTTCAGGCCGTTGACTTCGTTGGCGGCCCGGGCTGATTCGACCTGGAGGGCCAATTCGCCGGGCAACGAACCCATCAGCGAGATCTGGCGGCCGTGCTCGCCGCCGGCGAGCAGGAAATGGGACATGCGGTTCAGCAGGTGCTGGCTCATCTCGGGCACGAGGTTGGGCGGATCGTTCCAGCCGAGGGCGAATCCGTCGTAGTCCTTGGTCTCGAAGCTGGCTCCCCAGCGCCCGACGCTGATCTGGGTCGCCGTGTAGAAGGCGTGCGGGGTCGTCGCGCCGGTGTCGAGCCCGTCGCCCAGGGGATCCCAGGACTGGCCGGCGTACTCGGCATAAGCCTGCAGATCGAGGCCGCGCGCCGCCAGCGACGGCGCCAAGCGGGCGGCGCGCAGCGTCAGGTCGGTCGACGCATACTCGGCGAGTTCCGGCGATGAACCCGGGAGCTGGCGTTCGCTGCGCAGGTAGCCGGCGCCCAGGTCCAGCGCCGGGTGGAGCGTGAAGGTCGCGTGGCCGCCTCCGACGTGGCCTTCGCGGCGGGGCAACGCGACGATCCCCGGTGGAACGTCGGGGTAGCGCACCGGTTCGCCGCCGAACAGCAGCGCCGAAACCGGTCCCCGGTTCGCCTCCAGGATCACGCCATCGAGGCTGCGGGCATCGGCGTACTGGGACGGCGGGAAGACGGCGTCGCGCACGACGCCCCCCAGTTCGAAGGCGCGGAACAGCAGCCCGCGGCCGAGCGTGGCGAAGCCGTCGCCGAGCCGCAGGCGCAGCCCCTCGTCCTCCCACTCGGCGTACTTCAGGGTGACTTCGTCGTAGCGGGCGGGCAGGAAGCCCTCGTCGCGGGATGGCTGGTAGCTCTCGGCGCGCAGCCCCGCACGCAGTCCGTCGCGGCTGTACACGAGGTCGAACCGGTCGTAGATGCCCGTCATGGCGTTCGTTTCGGTCAGGGGGTCCCGTCCCGCCTGCCAGAGCAGGAGGTTCGAGGCCTGCACCGAGCCCGACGAATCGCCGGCGCCGGCGAGCGTTGCCAACGGGTGGACCAGTCGTGAGCACAGCAGCGAGGCGACGCCGAGCGCGACGAGCCGTGACGTCTTCATTCGGCGGTCCCAGGCGCCGGGTCCAGCAGCGGCAACAGTTCCTGTTCCAGCAACCGGACGTCGCCCTCCCGGTAACCACGGTGCAGAGAGCGGATCCGGCCTTCGCGATCGATGAGGAAGGTCATGGGAATGGCCTCCGCCCGGTAGAGCTGGGACGCCCGCTTCTCGGTATCGATCAGGATCGGGAACGTCAGGCCCAGCGCGCGGGCCGTGGCGCCGATCTTGGGGCGGTTGCGCGGCTCGTCGGTGCTGACCGCCAGGACGGTCAGACCGCGCGGCGCGTAGCGGTCGTGCAATTGCTGCAGCTCCGGCAGGGCCTGACGGCAGGGGCCGCACCAGGTCGCCCAGAAGTCGAGGATCACCGGCCCCCGCTTCAGGGCCTCGCCCAGGACGACGCGATCTCCGGCCACGGTCTCGAGCGAGAACGCGGGGGCCGGCCCGAGGTCCGGTTCGGCCGTCGTGGCGTCTGCCGCACACCGGGACGCCACGGCCAGGGCGAGCAGCGCGGCGATGATGCTGGCGGAGCGCAGCTGGCCGGAGCCTGACGATGCCATGCGACCTCCTACTTCAACAGGGTGACGAAACGCGACTGGCTCCGGCCGTCGACCGTGAGTTCGACGAGGTAATTGCCGCTGACCAGAGTACGGCCGCCAGCATCACGACCGTCCCAGTCGGCCACGTAGTCCCGCGCGCCGTCGTGGTGCCCGTCGACGAGCGTGCGCAGGACACGCCCCTGCACGTCCAGGATCCGCAACCGCACCTGCCGGCTGCCGTCGCCGTCGATCCGGTAGGCCAGGGTCGTGCTCGGATTGAAGGGGTTCGGGTAGCCCGGCCGCAGGCTGAACCCGTCGCGCGACGGTGTACCGGCAGCGGTGGGCAGGTCCGCCAGGGCGAGGTTGATCGCGGCGGTCGTCAGGGCCAGGTTCCAGCCGCTGCGGCGGAAGGTGATCAGCCCGTCTCCGCCGACGACGAAGAAGATGTCGTAGGTGCAGGCGTAGCTCGAGCCGATGCCGGCGGCGGCCGCGCCCATCAGTGCCGGGTAGGTGATGCCGGTGACCGAGAGGAAGGAATTGGTCTGGCTGAGGTTGCCGCCCCACATTTCCAGGCCGAGAGCCTGGAAATCCGGTCCGGCGAAGCTGTTGGCCATCGTCTGCGTGGACGGACCCGCCGCCCGGCAGCTGCTTCAGCCATGGCCGAACATGAACAGGAATTTCACCCTGCCGTCGTAGTCGGACAGGCTGTGTGTCTGGCCGGTCGTGCTCTGGAGGGTGAAACCGGCGGCGACGTCGCCGACCTGTCCGGTCGCTCCCGCAGTGCCGGCCACCAGCGCCAGCGCGGCGACGCCCAGCGCGGCCGCTCTCGTGAGGGGAGATCTGGTATTCATGGCCAGTCCTTTCAGGATCAGTGCTTGCCGCACGCCTAATACAAGATAAAACACATCCTTAATATAGATTCATAGTTCCACTGTGGCAATCGCCCCAATTCTCGGTAGGAGTAGGGATGACGGCTTCTGGAAACCGGAGTATCTTTCGCCTTCATTCTGGACGCCCCCCCCTCGGACCACGTGGAGGAACCCATGTCCGGCGACCGCGATCTCATCCAGCCGAAGCCCGACATCGTCGCGCGCGCCCACATCTCCTCGATGCAGGAGTACCGGCGCCTGTACCGTCTCTCGCTCGACGATCCCGAGACGTTCTGGGGCCGGCAGGCTGCGATCCTGGACTGGTTCCATCCCTGGCGGACCGTCTTCGACCACGACTACGAGAACGTGGACTTCGGGTGGTACCTCGGCGGCCGGCTCAACGCCTGCTACAACTGCGTGGACCGGCACCTCAAGGAACGCGGCGACCGCACGGCCATCATCTGGGCGAAGGACGAGCCGGGGGAGTACGAGCACATCTCCTACCGCGACCTCAAGCACCGGGTCGCCCGGGTGGCGAACGTCCTGCGCCACCACGGCGTGCAGAAAGGCGACCGGGTCTGCCTGTACATGCCGATGATCCCGGACCTGGCCGTCGCCATGCTGGCCTGCGCGCGCATCGGCGCCGTCCACTCGATCGTCTTCGGCGGCTTCAGCAGCGAGGCCATCCGCGACCGGATCCTCGACGCCGGCGCCAAGGTGGTCATCACCGCCAACGAAGGCCTGCGCGGGGGCAAGCGGCTGCGCCTGAAGGAGACCGTCGACCGGGCCGTCGACGGGCTGGATCTGGTCACGACCGTGCTGGTCGCCCGGCGCACGGACGCCGAGGTCGCCATGAGGGCGGGCCGCGACTTCTGGCTGGACGAGGAGTGCCGCAAGCAGCGGTCGACCTGCACGGTGGAGTGGATGGGGGCGGAGGACCCGCTGTTCATCCTCTACACCTCCGGCTCGACGGGCAAGCCCAAGGGTGTCCTGCACACCACCGGCGGCTACCTGGTCTACGCCGCGATGACCCACAAGCTGGTCTTCGACTACCACCCCGGCGACATCCACTTCTGCGCCGCGGACATCGGCTGGATCACCGGCCACTCCTACATCATCTACGGCCCGCTGGCCAACGGAGCCACCACGGTCATGTTCGAGTCGATCCCGACCTACCCCGACGCGGGGCGCTATTGGCAGATCGTCGACGACCTGGGCGTGAACATCTTCTACACCGCGCCCACGGCGCTCAGGGCGATCCACCGTTGCGGCGACGGCTTCCTGGCGGGCAGCCGCCGCGACTCGCTGCGGATCCTGGGGACCGTCGGCGAGCCCATCAACCCCGAGACGTGGCGCTGGTACCACGACCAGGTCGGCGGCGGGCGCTGCGCCGTGGTCGACACGTGGTGGCAGACCGAGACCGGCGGCGTGCTCATCTCGCCGCTGCCCGGCGTCACGCCGTTGAAGCCCGGCTCGGCCACGCTGCCCTTCTTCGGGATCAAACCCCTGCTCATGGACGAGCAGGGACGGCCGCTAACCGGCGACGGCGTCGCCGGGAACCTCTGCATCGAGCAGACGTGGCCGGGCCAGGCCCGCACCGTCTACGGCGACCACGAGCGTTTCCACGAGACGTACTTCACGCAATACCCGGGCTATTACTTCACGGGCGACGGCTGCCGCCGCGATGAGGACGGCTACTACTGGATCACCGGTCGTGTCGACGACGCGCGCGACGACTTCGGTCGGCAAATAAGCGAAGGGAACCTGTGCATCGAGACGGTTGCGGAATTCCGGCGCGAACAGCTTCTTCACCGCTTCTTCGCCAGCATCTTCCTTGCTGATATTATTGCCGAAGCCGATGCCTTCCTTGGCCATGTCGCTGGCCCCGGCATTGGTTGTCATAATCAGGATGACATTGCGGAAATCAACGGTCTTGCCATGATGGTCGGTCAGGCGGCCATTATCCATCACCTGCAACAATATGTTGAACAGATCAGGATGCGCCTTTTCAATTTCGTCGAGCAACAGCACACAATGCGGGTTCTGGTCGACCGCGTCGGTCAGCAGACCGCCCTGATCGAAGCCGACATAGCCCGGAGGCGCACCGATCAGGCGCGATACCGAGTGCCGTTCCATATACTCGCTCATATCAAAGCGCTTGAGCGGTATGCCCATGATCGAGGCAAGTTGCCGAGCAACTTCGGTCTTGCCAACGCCGGTGGGCCCGGAAAACAGATAGTTGCCAATCGGCTTGTCGCCATCGCGCAATCCGGCGCGGGACAATTTGATGGCGCTTGTCAAAACCTCGATGGCTTTGTCCTGTCCGAATACCACCCGTTTCAGATCCGCTTCGAGTGTACCCAAAGCCGTCTTGTCATCCTTGGATACATTTTTCGCCGGGATGCGGGCAATTGTTGCGATGACGGCTTCAATTTCGCGTGCGGTTATCAACTTGCGGCGTTTGGACGGTGCGACAAGCATCTGCATCGCGCCAACCTCGTCAATGACATCGATGGCCTTATCAGGCAATTTACGGTCATTGATATAGCGCGCGGACAGCTCCACCGCGGCTTTTAAGGCGTCGGGGGTATATTTGACCTTGAGCTGAAACTGCTCGACCTGGAGTTCGCCAACGAGATCCTGACCGGCGACGGGCAGGACGTCGATGCGTCAGCGCCGAAGCGGTGGCGCAAGGAGGCGCAGGCGGAGGCGCAGGAGCGGTTCAGGAAGGGACGGCTCTGACCCCTCTCCCGGTGGGAGAGGGTTTTTCTCTTTCGACATCCACCGGCAAGCCGCGCCTTCGCGGCGCAGACCGGGGGACCCCTCGACATCCTCCGGCCGATCGAAGATCGGACCGGGGGAGGCGCCGTAGCGATGCGAAG
>JANOEP010000065.1:0-11153 GCA_031441465.1 bacterium
CGGCGCACATCTGACCCGCAGCGCGGTCAGCGGGGCCGTACGCGCAGCGTGACGGCGAACTCCCGGGGCGCGCCGTCGCGCACGACCGTCACGGTGACGGTTTCGCCCGCGCCGTGCGCCTGCAGCAGGGCGGTGAGCCCCGCCAGGTCCGCCACCTCGCGCCCCTCCATCGCCACCAGGACGTCACCCTGCAGCAGGCCCGCCTCCTCGGCCGGGCTGCCCGGCATGACCCCGGCCAGCTTCACGCCGCCGGCATTCTCGACGAAGTCCGGGATCGTGCCGAGCCAGGCCCGCGTCTTGCCGCGCTCGCCCCCGGCGGGCGGCAGCGCGGTCTGGGGCGCGTAAGGGAAATCGGCGGGGTCGGCGGCGACGGCCGCCGCGAGGTCCCGCGCGAAGGCGGCGACCCGGGCCAGACCGCGGGGCTCGATCAGGTCCCAGCGGTCGGCGACGGTGTGGTACTCGGGGTGGGCGCCGGTGAACAGGAACAGCACGGGAATCCCGGCCGTGTTGAAGACCACGTGGTCGCTCGCGTCCCAGCCGCCGTCGCTGAGTTCCAGACCCAGGCCGTGCCCGCGGTTGGCGCCCTCCACCAGCGCCCTCAGGCGTGGCGACGAACCCAGGCCGCCGACGTAGAGGCGATCGGCGCGCAGTCGCCCGACCGAGTCCAGGTTCAACATCAGGCGCACGTGACGGCCCGCGAGGGGTGCGGCGCGTAGCGCGGCGGCGGCGCCCTGCAACCCCACCTCCTCGCCGGCGAAGGCGACGAAAAGCAGCGCGCAGCGATCGGCGGCCGCCGTGTCGTCGTGCAGGTGGTGCGCCAGTTCGACCATCACCGACACGCCGGAGGCGTTGTCCTCGGCGCCGTGGTAGATCCCCGTGACGGTTGCGCCGTCGGGACCCTTGGCCGTACCGAGGTGGTCGTAGTGGGCGCCGATCACCACGAGTTCCGCGGTCAAGGCGCCGCGGCCCGGCAACCAGCCCAGGACGTTGCGGCCCGTGCGGCCCTCCAGCTCCGGCCCGCTCAGCGCGAAGTCGGCGCGCATCCCGTCGCAACCCGGCGGCGGCACGAGACCAGCGGCCGCGAACCAGCCGGCGATCGTGTCCGCGGCCGCCTGGGCGGCGGCGGTGCCGTTGCCGCGTCCCTGCAAATCATCGGCGGCCAACACCCGCACGCGCGCCAGCATCGCCTCGCCGTCGTCGGCGACCGTCGACGGGACGGTCTGCGACCGGGCCCCCGCCGGGAACGACACGGCCAGCACCAGGAGTGCGGCGCTCATCATCGCCCGAATCGCTCCGCAACGCTGCAGCATCGGCGACCGTCCCTTCCTCGAAGATCGATCCGGTGTCAGGATAGGCGGGCCCCGACGGGAAGACAACCGGCGGGGATCAGTGTCCGGAACCGTCCACGGGCTGCGCAGTGCCGGCAGCCGCGCCGACGCCGCGCGGGTCGCTGGCGCCCCCGACCTCCCCGCTGACGGGATCGACGGTCACCAACTGGGCGTTGCCCAGGGCGGGGACGGACTCCAGCACGTGGCCGATCGCGGCCAGGGTGTCGCGCGCCGCCGCGCCGACCGCGCCCGGTTCGACGTAGAGCACCGGCGGCCACCACTGCTGGTGCAACCGGGGCCGGGCGACGGCATGTGCCGCATCCATCCCGAAGTCCACCACATTGACGATCGTCTGCAGCGTCGTGGTGATGATGCGCGCGCCGCCGGGGCTGCCGGTCACCAGCACGACACGGCCCTCGCGCAGCAGGATCGTGGGGGTCATGCTCGACAGCGGCCGCCTGCCCGCTCCCACGGCGTTGGCCTCCCCACCCGGCAGTCCGAAGGCGTTGGGCGCGCCCGGCGCCGCGGCGAAGTCGTCCATCTCGTCGTTCAGGACGACACCGGTGCCAGGCGCCATCATCCCGGCGCCGAAACTCAGGTTGATCGTCAGGGTCGCGGCCACGGCGGCGCCCTCGGCGTCGACGACGCTGAGGTGCGTGGTGTGGTCGGGCCCGGACGCGACGACGGCGGTTCCCCCGAGGCTCTGCCAGGGCCTGACGGCGTCCGGCCGGATCAGCGCGCGCAGCGAATCGGCCCGCTCGCGCGACGTCAACCACGCCACCGGGATCGCCACGGCGTCCGGATCTCCGAGCCAGCGGCTGCGGTCCGCGAAGGCGAAGGACATGGCCTCGGCCAGCAGGTGCGCCAGGACGGCGCCGTCCCGCGGCAACGTACCGAGTTCGTAGGGCTCGAGCAGGTTGAGCATCGCGAGCAGCAGCACGCCGCCGGAACTCGGCGGCGGCATGGCGACGACCTCGCAGCCGCGGTAGCGTCCGCGCAGCGGCTCGCGCCAGACCGGTTCGTAAGCGGCCAGATCTGCCGGCGTCAGGACGCCGCCCGCCCGTGCGACGGCGCCGGCGACGGCCACGGCGAGATCGCCGGTATGGAACGCGTCGGCGCCGCCGTCGCGGATCGCGAGCAGGGTGCGCGCCAGGTCGGGTTGGCGCAGCGTGTCCCCCGCCGTCGGCGCGACGCCCTGCGGCAGGAACACCGCGCGGGACGCCGCATCGAGGCGCTCCGCGTTGTCGCGCAACCGCGCGCACAGCAGGCTGTCGGCCGGGAAACCGTCGCGGGCGAGCGCCACGGCGGGTGCGACGAGGCGCGGCCAGGGCAGCCGTCCGCAACGTCGGTGGAAGACCTCGAGGCCGCGGACCAGACCCGGCGTCGCCACCGCGAGCGCGCCGTCGCGGCTCAGTCGGGCGTCCGCGGCGCCGTCGCGCAGGAACATGTCGCGGTGCGCGGCGGCCGGCGCGGTCTCGCGCGCGTCCAGGGCGAGGTCGGTGCCGTCGGCGAGGTGGGCCACGAAGAAACCGCCGCCGCCCAGGCCCGAGGAATAGGGCTCGACGACCGCCAAAGCGAAGGCCGCCGCCACCGCAGCGTCCGCGGCGTTGCCCCCGTCGAGCAGGATCCCGACGGCCGCGCGGGTGGCCAGCGGATGGGCCGTGGCGACCATGCCCTGCCGTGCCTCGTCCCGTTCCGTACCGCCGCCGCAGCCCACCGCGAGGATCAGCGCGGGTACCAGCAGGAAGCGGGTGGCCGTGCGCGCCCGTCGCTCCGTCGCGTTCACGGTCCACCGTCCAGCAGCGCGGTGAACGTCACGGCGCCGCCGCAATGCCGGACGAGCAGTTCGCCGAAACGCGCCACGCGGGCGCGCATCGTCGCCGGCGGGGTGGTGCGGGTGGACATGACCACCGCCAGCAAGCGGGCCGTTCCCGCGTGGACGCACGTGCGCTGGGAATCGCTGGTGGGGGAGCCGAATCCGCCCGCGTCGTCGAACAGCGCCAGCCTCCCCGCCAGGTGGACCGGACCCTTGCGGATGCCGGAATATTCCTCCCCCTCGCGGCCGAGCCGCAGGGTCACGTCGCCCTGCACGAGGTCGAGGTCGTACAGGCCGATGGGCAGCAGGAATTCCAGGCTGGCCAGGTTGCAGACGTCCACGACGTTGTTGAGGCGGTAGAGCTCCTTGCCCTGCAGGACGCGCCGCAGCAGGGCCTCGCTGCTCGGGCGGTGGCGCGTGGGTTCCATGCCGAAAGCGTGGTAGAGGTCGCGGGCTTCGCCCAGACCGGGGATATCGCTTGGGAGGCGGCCCTCGTGCTGCGCCCGCAGACGAGCGGCCAACGCGGCAGTGTCTTCCCAGACCGCCGGCTCCTCGCGAACCGACACCCCGTCGACGACGAGCGCGCCGGCGCGCAGTCCCGCCAGAACGCCGGCGTCCAGGCGCAACGTCCGGCCGTCGGGCAGTCCGCAACGTCGGTTCATGAGGACGTGTGACGGCCCCCGGCGCCGTACAGGTGGTCGTAGTAGTCGCGGTAGGCGCCGCTGCGCACCTTCTCCCACCAGGCCCGGTTCGCCAGGTACCAGTCGACCGTCGCGCGGATGCCGTCGCGGAAGCGGTGGCGCGGCGCCCAGCCCAACTCGTCGCGGATGCGGGTGGCGTCGATCGCGTAGCGCCGGTCGTGGCCCGGGCGGTCCTTCACGAACGCGATCTGCGATTCGTCCTTGCCCAGCAGCTCCAGCAGCAGGCGTACGATCTGGATGTTCTGCATCTCGTTGTTGCCGCCGACGTTGTAGATCTCGCCGGGGCGACCGCGACGCAGGACCACGTCGACGGCCTCGCAGTGGTCCCGCACGTAGAGCCAGTCGCGGACGTTGCGGCCGTCGCCGTAGATCGGCAGCGGACGGCCCTCGAGCGCGTTGGCGATCATCAGCGGGATCAGTTTCTCGGGAAACTGGTAGGGACCGTAGTTGTTGCTGCAGCGCGTGATCAGGACCGGGAAACCGTAGGTGTGGTGGTAGGCGCGGCACACCAGGTCGGCCGCCGCCTTGCTCGCGGCGTACGGCGAGTTCGGCGCCAGCGGGGTGTCCTCGCAGAAGAGCCCGGTAGGGCCGAGGGAGCCGTAGACCTCGTCGGTGGAGACCTGCAGGAAGCGCGTGACGCCGGCGCGGCGCGCCGCTTCCAGCAACGTCTGCGTGCCCAGGATGTTGCTGTCGAGGAACTCGCGAGGATCGTCGATGGAGCGGTCGACGTGGCTCTCGGCGGCGAAGTGGACGACGGCTTCGATCCGCTCTTCGGCCAGAAGGCGGTCGAGCAGGGCGCGATCGCGCACGTCACCGCGCACGAACCGGTACTCGGGCCGGTCCTCGCATCCCGCCAGGTTCTCCAGGTTGCCGGCGTAGGTCAACAGGTCGAGGTTCACGACCCGGTCGCCGCCGCGTTCCAGGAGCATCCGCACGTAGTTGGCGCCGATGAAGCCGGCGCCGCCCGTCACCAGGAGATTCATCGTCCATCCTCGGTCGCGGCGACGTCGTGGGCCGCGGTGAAAGCGGTCGTGAAGGCGGCAGTGAAGGCCGCGACCCGAGCGGCATCGACCCGGGAGCGGCCGTCGGTTCCGGCAACCTGCAACGACGTGCCGACGATGCAGCCGTCGCAGTGGGGGGCGTAGAGGGCGACGTTGCCCACGGTCAACCCGCTGCCGACCAGCAACGGCGCGTCGGGCTCGGCCCGGCGCACGGCGCGCAGTTCCTCGGGATCGGCCGGAGCGCCGGTCGCCGCTCCCGAGACGATCAGGGCGTCGGCGCCGCCGCGGCGGCGCAGGTCGGCGACCTCGTCGGCCAAGGGGCGCGGGGCCAGCGGCGCGGCATGCTTGACGCGCACGTCGGCGAGGATGCCGACGCCGGGCGCCAGTTGCCGGCGCAGGCGCAGGACCGAAGCAGCCCGGCCTTCGATCAGCCCCTGGTCGGTGACCGCCGCCCCGACCAGGACGTTGACCCGCACGAAGGCGGCGCCGACCGCGGCGGCCACGGCCAAGGCGGCGTGCGCGTCGTTGCGCAGCACGTTGATCCCGAGCGGCAGTTCCGGGCAGGCGTCGCGCAGGGACGCCGCGACGCGGGTCAGGGCCGCGGTGGTCTCGGGCGGCACGTCGCAGGGGAAGAACGGGACGTCGTGGTAGTTCTCGAGCATGAGCCCGCCGACACCGCCCCGGGCCAGCGCCCGCGCGTCGGCCAGCGCGGCGGCGACGACCGCGGCCATGTCGCCCTCCCACCCGGGGGAGCCGGGCAGAGGGCGGCAATGGACCATGCCGATGATCGGGACCGGCAGCAGGCGGCGCAGTGTCGTGCGATTCCACATGGGCCGATCATAGCACCCGTCCACACGGGTGCAAGGGCCAAGCGCCGCGGGCAGACCCCGGGAAACCGCGCTGGTCAATCCCCGTCCCCTCGCGTACATTGCGGACCGTCCCAGGGGCGTGCGGCCCCCGTCCGCGGACCACGGAGGCGCGATGCAGATCATCCAAGGCAAGACAGGCTGGCTCGAAGTCATCTGCGGGCCGATGTTCAGCGGCAAGAGCGAGGAGTTGATCCGCCGCATCCGCCGCGCCCAGATCGCGCGCCAGCGCGTGCAGCTGTTCAAGCCCTGCGTCGACGACCGCTATAGCCAGTACGAGATCGTCTCCCACAGCCAGCAGCGCCTGCCGAGCACCCCGGTGGCCTCGAGCCTGGACATCCTGGACTGCGTGGACGACAAGACCGAGGTCGTCGGCATCGACGAGGCCCAGTTCTTCGACGAGGGGCTGGCCGACGTTTGCAATAAGATGGCCAACCTGGGCAAGCGGATCATCGTGGCCGGCCTGGACATGGACTACCGCGGCCGGCCGTTCGAGCCCATGCCGCGGCTGATGGCCATCGCGGAGTACGTGACCAAGCAGCTGGCGATCTGCGTGCTGTGCGGGAATCCCGCCAACCACACCCAGCGGTTGACGGACGAGCAGATGAAGATCCTGGTGGGCGCCCAGGGCACGTACGAGGCGCGCTGTCGGCGCTGCTTCGAGCCCCCGGCGGACGACGATCAGCCGGCCGCCACCTGAGCCGCCGGCGAACCGCTCTTCACAGACAGGATTCCACGTCGACGCCGCGCAGGCGGCCCGCCAGTTCCCGGAAACGGGGCAGGTCCACGCCGAGACGCGGCCCCGCCAGGCTGGCGCGGTAGGCCAGGGCCACACCGGCCTCGTCCGCCTCCACGCAACCGGCCAGATCCTCCCCCAGCGCGATCATCGCCGCCAGCGAACCGGCCGGCGGTTCGGCATCCAGGGTGTGGTGCCGCCGCACGGCGTGCGCCAGTTCGGCGCCGAGACCCCAGTCCGCGATCAGCAGGGCGCCCAGCTCGCCGTGGTCCCAGCCCAGCGTCCGCTGCTCGACCCGCCAGAGCGCGGCGCCTTCCTTGCGGGCGTCCTCGACCAGCTTCCCGTACAGCCCTGGCAGGGCGCGCGCCAGGATCAACTGGCCGATGTTCTGCATCAGGCCGCCCACGAAGACGGCTTCGCGGTCCTCGGCGCCGAGGTGCTCGGCGACGGACTGGCTGCCCAGGGCCGAGAGCAGGGACTCGCGCCAGATGCGGTGCAGCAGCGGGCTGGTCTCCACGCCGGGGAACGCCGAACGCGAGGCGTTGACCACCACCCAGTTGCGCACGGTCTTGAAGCCCAGGCGCACGACCGCGTCCCGGATGCTGCGGATCTCGATCGCCGAGACGTAGAACGAGGAGTTGGCCACCCGCAGCAGCCTCGCGGCCAGGACGAGGTCGCGGGCGATCTCCTTCTCCAGCATCGCCGGGGTGGTGCGCTGGTCGTTGATCAGTTCGAGCAGGCGGCCGGCGACCTGCGGCATGACCGTCATTTCGCCGACCCGCTCGTAGACCTGCCGGGCCTGGAGGTCGCCGGGACGCAGCCCGTCGAAGTGGTTGCGCTCGCGCTCCCGGCGGCGGGAGGTGACGGTCCCGAGGATCTCCCTCATGCCGCTGCCCAGAGGCAACGCGTCGCGCTCCAGCGCCTGGAGCCGCAGCAGCGCGTGGCGCGCGAGCAGGGCCGCGTCCTGGACGAGCTGTTCGCCCTGGAAGCTGCGCCAATCCAGGTAGATGTAGGTGCACCACTTGCCGCGCAGGGGCAGCGGCACGATCAGCGCGACCTGCTCCTCGCCGACCGACAGCGCCTCGAGCAGTTCGCGCGACACGTTTTCGACGGGGACGGGGCCGGCATAGGCCACGCGCTCCCGGGTGAGCACGTCGAACAGATCGTGCTCGCGCTTGCTCATCACCCGCGGGTTGGCCGACCGCGGTTCGATCAGGCGAGCCGGCAGTTCGATGCCCTCGGCCAGCAGGATGCGCAGGCCGGTGCTCCACTGCCTCAGCAACAGCAGGCGGGCGCCTTGCCGGCGGGCCAGTTCCAGGAAAACCTGCATCACGTCGCTGCTCTCGACGGCCTCGTCCAGGGCGGCGAGCGACCGCACGAGATCCTGGTACCGCTGCTCGGTCGTGATCTCCGTCGCGGTGCGCTGCGGGGGATCGATCCCGGCCGCGGCGCACAGTTCGGCTTCCTGCTGGTTCGCCTCGATCCGGTCGGCGACGACGGCGTCGAAACGGCTCACGGGGACCCTCTCGGCTGGAGATCGCGGGCGCGGCGGGGCGCCCGGGCGCACTCCCAGTTCATCGGCCGCGGCGGCGGGCAGTTGAGGGAATTCCCTGGCAGGACCGGCGGAATCGGCTATTCTGGGCCGAAGTCGACACCACCACCCGCTCCCCGCTGGGCCCACCGGAGGAACTCATGCCGCACCGGATCACCAAGACCTTCACCTTCGACGCCGCCCACTGGCTGCCCCGCGTCCCGGAAGGGCACAAGTGCGGCCGCCTGCACGGTCACACCTACAGCATCACGATCGCGGTGGAGGGCGAGGTCGACCCGGATTCGGGCTGGATCGTGGATTTCGGGGACATCAAGGCCGCCTTCAAGCCCATCGAGAAGCGCCTGGACCACTATTGCCTCAACGACATCGAGGGCCTCGAGAACCCGACGGCGGAGGTCATGGCCCGCTGGATCTACGAGCAGGTCAGCGGCGCCCTGCCCCAGGTCTGCGAGGTGACGGTCTGCGAGACGGCGAACACCTCGGCCGTCTACCGGCCCTAGCGGGATGACCGCCGTTCACCGCGGATGGGCGGCGAGCCAGGCGCGCGCCCGCGCGTCGGCGGGCTGCGCCTGCAGCAACCGCTGGTAGGCCTCCCGGGCCTCCTCGACGCGGCCGGCCCGGTCGCGGATCTCCGCCAGATTGCCCCAAGCCTGCCAGTAACCCGGTTCACGGCCCAGGACCTCACGGAAGACCGGCTCCGCTTCCTGGTCACGCCCCAACTGCACGAGCGCCAGCCCCGAGCCGAAGAGGGCCTGGATGTCGCCGTCGCGGCGGGCGATCTGCTGGAAGCGGCGCAGCGCGCCGCCGGCGTCGCCGCGTTGCAGCAGCACCCAGGCTTCGCCCAGCTGTGCGCGGGGATCGTCGGGGTAGGAACGCAGGGCGATCTCGTAGTGCGCCGCCGCCTCGTCCAGACGACCCGCCGCCAGCAGGAGTTCGCCGAGCCAGAGCCGCCCCGCTTGGACTTCGGGCGCGAGATCGACCCATTCCCTCGCCAGGCGCAGCGCCTCGTCGTCGCGCCCCTCGCGCCGGCGCAGCCCGAGGAACGACTCGTAGAGGTTGTCGCGGATCAGGTCGAAGTGCGGCTGCGGCGTGCGGCGCTGGATGTCGAGCGCGGCGGCGTACTCGCGCCCGGCGTCCTCGAGGTTGCCCTTGTCGAGCCAGGCGTTGCCCAGCGTGAAATGATGGAAGGGGTTGGTCTCGGTGCGATGCTCGCGGAACGTGGCCAGGTCGCTCAGCGCGACGGCCGCCAGCAGCGCCGCGACCGCCGGTCCGACCAAGCCGTGCTTCCAGCGCCGGCCGCGCAGGGCGGTCCACAACGCGTCGGCGCCGGCCCCCGCGGGGATCGTCAGCAGGGCGGCGACCGGCAGTCGGAAGCGCGCGTTGACGAAGAAGAGCAGGATCGAAAGCGAGTAGAGGGCCGTCACGCCCAGCGTCAAGCGGCGCGTGCCTGGAGCGCCGTCGCGCCGGCACCAGCCCAGGGCCCCCAGCACGAGCACGACCGTCCAGCCCGGCCAGATCGGCAGGCGCAGCAGCGGCGACCACTCGCGCCAGGCGTAGATGTACTTGTCGTTGGAACGCTCGCCCTCGGCCAGCAGCAAGCGCAGCTTGGTCCCGAACAGCCCGAGCGCGGCGAGCGGCTCGCGGCTCCAGAAGGACAGGCCGCGGCGCAGGAACCAGCGATCGACCTCCGACGGCTTCAGGTCGCGGCCAGCGTCCTGCTCGGCCATCGCGATCGCGTCGTCGTAGCCGCCCTGCCAGGTCGGCCGCGTGCCGGGCACGATCGCCGTGCGGCCGTCCGACTCGCCGTTGTTCCCGATGAAGAAATTGACGCCGCCCTGGGTCGCGATCGGCACCAGATCGTGGCCGCGCACGACGTTGGAAACGGTGACCGGCAGGATCGGCAGCAACATCCCGATCGCCGCCGCGGCCCAACCGCGGGCCGACGGCCGCGGGGCGACGCCGCGCAGCAGGTACCAGACGACGGCGGGCACGACGATCAGGATGTTGGGCCGCGCGATCGCCGACAACCCCAGCACCAGGCCCGCGAGTCCGAGCCGGCGCCAATCCGGACGCCCGGCGGGCCGGTCCGCGAGCAGCCAGAGCAGCAGCAGGTTCAGCGTCACCGGCAAGGTCTCCAGCAACAATTCCGCCGAGTAATAGATGCTCGTCCAGAGGCTGGCGTAGAGCAGGCCGGCCAGCCAGCCCGCGCGCCGGTTCCAGAGGCGGTCGGCGGTCAGGGCCGCCAGTCCCGCGCCGAGCGCCGAGATCAGACCCTGGACGGCCAGGACGGGCAAGAAAGCGCCGCCGAACACGGCGTAGAGACCCGCGAGCAGGTACATGTACAGAGGAGCGCGGAAGAAGGGCTCCGGACCAGGCCAGGTGCCGGCCAGCAGTCCGCGGGCCCACTGGTCGTGGTACGCCGCGTCCATGATCGGCCGGTCGAAGAGGGGGTTATCCCGGATCAGCCACAGGTGGAGCAGGCGCAGAGCCAGCGCCGCGGCGACGCAGATCCAGAACAGACGTGCGCGATCGCTCCTCATCGCTTCCCTCCGGTGCGCACGCGCTCGACCGCCGTGCCCGGGAGCCAGCCGTTCCACTCGCCGCCGAGCGCGACCTGGCACCAACCCGCCCGTTCCCCGCGGATCTGCAGCGCCAGTCCGTCGTGGACCTGGAACACGACCGGGAACGTCGCGTCCGGTCCGCTGCGCACTTCGGCTTCGGCGGCGACCACCACCGCATGGTCCAGGACCCGCTCGTCATACCATCTCCAGGTCACGACCGCGATCAGGACCGACACCAGGCAGAGCGCCGCCAGCCAAGCCCGGCGCGACCACGGCGTGAAGCCCCCGCGCCAGAAGGCCCAGCCGACGATCAACGCCGTGAGCCAGACGGTGACCGTCAGCAACCGGCTCCATTCGTCCAACGACAGGCTCCGCAGGGCCGCGGCCGCGAGGCGCAACGGCGGCGGCGTCGGTGTGCCTTGCAGTTCCTGGTCGCGGGTGTGCCCGCGGACCCAGGCGAGGTTGGAACGCGCATCGGCGTCACGGGGCGCGGCGCGCAGCGCGCGCTGGTAGTTGACGATGGCCTTGCCCAGTTCGCCGCGGCGCGCGTGGGCGGTGGCCAGGTTGTAGCAGGCCACCGGGTCGCCCGTCG
>JANOEP010000066.1:0-159273 GCA_031441465.1 bacterium
AGCTCAAAAAGCAAAGGAACTTCTTCATGGGAGCTTTCCGGATCAAGTGCGTGCAATTCTTGGGTCAGAGTTAACGAAAGATGGATTGGATATATTTCACGAACGGAAGCGCGGCGCCAGCCACGCCACCAGCAGGGCCCACAGGCAGATCACGAACCCCAGACCCAGGCCCGTGCCGACGAAGGTCAGCGGCGCGATGGCCGACTGGGCGCTCGAGAGCCACTGCTGCGGCACGTTGGACAGGAACAGGCGGTGGAAGATCAGGCCGAACACCACGCCCAGGGCGAGGCTGCCGACCAGGGTCATGATGAGGCCGACGCGGACGTTCTGCATGCTGGCACCTCCGGATGGCTGAACGGAACGACGCCGCGCATCCTAGCAGGCCGGCCGGCGTCTGTCTCCACCCGAGCCTGCCGCCTTGACGGCGGAGCGGCCCCCCGGTACCATCCCGCCGGGGTTCCCGCCGAACGCGACCGCATCCCGACTGGAGGCGACATGGCCTGGTGGATCTGGATCATCGTGGGCGCGATCCTGCTCGCCGCGGAGGCGGTGATCACCGCCGACTTCTACCTCGTCTTCTTCGGTCTGGCCGGTCTGCTGGTGGGTCTGCTCGGCGTCTGCGGCGTGCACCTGCCGGCCTGGACGCAGTGGCTGTTGTTCGCCGTGCTGGCCGTCGCCGGCCTGCTGCTCTACCGGGGCCCCCTGAAGCGCAAGCTCGCGAAAGTCGACCGGGCGATGGGCCCCGAGATGATCGGCGAGACCGCCTGCGCCCAGGCGCCGATCCCGTCCGGCGGGCGCGGGCGCGTCGACCTGCGCGGCACGGCGTGGGACGCCCTGAACGACGGCGACGTCGGGATCGCCGACGGCGGGCGTTGCGTCGTGACGGGCCTGGACGGACTGACCCTGCTCGTCCGCGCCGTATGAGCCGCTAACCGCCTTCACTGGAGGACGCCATGGACACCATGATCGCCGCCGTCGTCGTCGTATTGCTGGTCCTGATCGTGATCGCCAGGACCGCGATCGTCGTGCCCCAGCAGTCCGCCTACATCGTGGAATACCTGGGCAAGTACCGCAAGACCATCCAGGCCGGCTTCCACATCCTGGTGCCCTTCGTCGAGAAGGTCGCCTACAAGCACAGCCTCAAGGAACGGGCCTTCGACATCGCCGAACAGGTCTGCATCACGCGCGACAACGTGCAGGTCGGCGTCGACGGCGTGCTGTACCTGAAGGTGCTCGATCCGCAGCGCGCGTCGTACGGCATCACCGACTTCAACTTCGCCATCACGCAGCTGTCCCAGACCACGCTGCGCAGCGAGATCGGCAAGATCGACCTGGACCGCACGTTCGAGGAGCGCGCCACGATCAACCTGCAGGTGGTGCAGGAGCTGGACAAGGCGTCCGAGCCGTGGGGCGTCAAGGTGCTGCGCTACGAGATCAAGAACATCAACCCGCCGCGCGACGTGCTCAGCGCCATGGAGAAGCAGATGCGCGCCGAGCGCGAGAAGCGCGCCACGATCCTCACCAGCGAAGGCGACCGCGACGCGCAGATCAACCGGGCCGAGGGTGAGAAGCAGCGGGTCATCAAGGAGTCCGAGGCCAGCCAGCAGCAGCAGATCAACGAGGCGCAGGGCGAGGCCGCGGCCATCCTGGCCGTCGCCACGGCCACGGCCGAGGGCCTGCGCCAGGTCGCCTCGGCGCTCAGTACCCCGGGCGGCGACCAGGCCATGCGCCTGCGCGTCGCGGAGCAGTACGTGGGCGAGTTCGGCAAGCTGGCCAAGGCCGGCAACACGCTGGTCCTGCCGGCGAACCTGAGCGACGTGGGCGGGATGATCGCGCTGGCGACCAACATCGTGAAGGGCGGGTCCGCGGACGGGGCGCGCTAGCGGCGCGTCCAGCGCAGTCGCGGCGGCGGCGGCGGCCGCCACGAACGCCAGGGCAGGCGGCGTCCGGTCTCGCCGAATCGTTCACCGGCCCAGATCACCAGCGCGCCCAGCATCAGCCCGCCGATGACGTCCACGACGTAGTGGTAGCGGCAGTAGACGGTCGCGGCGCAGAGCAGGACGAACACCGCCGTCATCCACCAGCGGCGGCGGGGGAAGAGCCGCCAGACGTGCCACCACGCCACCATCGAGGCGGCGACGTGGCTGCTCGGGAAGGCGGCGCCCAGGATCGCGCCGTTGGCGTGGATGTAGTGCATGAGGTCGGTGAAGATCCAGCCCGGGACCGGGATCGGGCCGGTGCGGAAGTACTTCGGCCCCCACGCCGGGAAAAACGTGTACAGGGTGTAGCAGAGCAGCATCACGCCGCCCAGGTCGCGCGCGAAGGCGCGGATCGCGGTCCAGCGCCGGCCCGCGGGCAGTCCGCCGTCGCGCACGATCATCGCCAGCACCAGCGGCGCCAGGGCGTAGTAGCTGAAGTAGGCCGCCTCCATCAGCTCGTGGAACCACGCCCAGGGCCAGGCCCGGCTCCAGGCCAGGCTCGGCTGCAGGCCGAAGATCCTCTCTTCCCAACCGATCAGCACCGGGTCGAAGCTGTCGTGGAACCCGTGGAAGACGATGCCGAGGTACTCCATCTCCGCGTAGAACAGCGGGAACGCGAACGGCAGGTAGATCTCGCCCAGGAAGCGCACCAGGGCCGAGCGCGACATGCGGGCCAGGGGCGGCAGGAACCACACGAACAGGGCCGCACAGAGATGCCAGACCAGGCGCTCGTAGGGCCGCGCCACGACGTCCGGACGCAGCAGCGGGTAGAAACCGCTGACCACCAGATAGACCACGGCCCAGCGGTCCAGCTCGATGCGGAAGAGGGCCAGCGCCTGCAGTCTACGGCGCACGGAGCCATCCTTCCCGACGGTAGAATTCCAGCGTCTCGGTGAAACCCCGCGCCAGGTCGCGCGCGCCGGCGAAGCCCAGCTCGTCGCGCAGGCGCGAGCCGTCGCAGACCCAGCCGGTCGCCGCGGCGTCGCGCAGGCGGTCGGCGGCCAGCAGCGGCAGCCGCTCGGCGCGTTCCCCGCCGACCAGTCGCGCGATCAGCCGCAGTACGCCGATCGGCACGTGGACGCTGCGGACGCGGCGGCCCCAGGCGGCGCCCAGGGCGGCGGCCAGCGCGGGCGTGTCGTGGGCGGCGCCGTCGTCGACGAACCAGGGTCCGCGGGCCCGCTCGTCCTCCAGCAGCAGGACCGCGGCCGCGGCCGCGTCGCGCCCGTCGAGCAGCGATAGGGCGCGGATGTTGCCCAGCTGCGCGGTCCAGCCGTACTTCGCCGCGCGGAACAGTTCCAGGAACGCCCGGTCGCGCGGTCCGTACAGGGCCGGCGGCCGCAGCGCGCAGGTCCGCAGCGGCCAGTCTCCCGCCAGCATCTGTTCCGCGGCCAGCTTCGAGCGGCCGTAGCCCGTGATCGGGGCGCAGGGGTCGCTCTCGCGGCGCGGCCGCTCCGGTCCGGCGGGGCCCGACGCGGCCAGGCTGGAGACCAGCACGAAGCTGCGTACGGTGCCCGACCGGGCGGCCGCCTCGAGCAGGCGCCGCGTGCTCAGGACGTTGCCGCGGCGGTAGCCGTCCTCGTCGGGCGAGCGCACCACGCCGGCGCAGTGGAGCACGGCGTCGACGCCGCGGACCAACTCGTCCAGGCCGGCGGTGTCGGCGTCGTCGGGGAGTCCGCGCGGCGGCGCGAGCACCGCCGCCACGGTCTCGACGCGCGGGTCGAGCCGGCGGCGGTCGCTGTTCGGGCGCACCGAGGCGCGCACCGCGTGGCCGCGGGCGAGCAGCAGGTCGGCGATGTGGCCGCCGAGGAAACCCGTGGCGCCGGTCAGCGCCACCAGACCGCGCGTGCCGGCGTCGGCGTTCATGAGAGGGGCAGGTCGTAGATCCGGTAGGTCTTGTACACCTTGGCGCCCAGCTTGTCGAGGATGCGGTTCATGGCGGTGTTGTTCTCGAGGATCCAGCTGCATTCGCCGGCGGTGATGCCGCCCTTGACTGCGGCCTTGTAGCTGCGCAGGACCATCAGCACGTCCACGCCCTTGTGGCGGTGTTCGGGCAGCACGCCCATCAGCAGGGTTCGCGCGTAGATGACCTTCTTGCGGTCGGCGAGGAAGCGGAAAATCCCGAAGGGGAACAGGCGGCCGCGGACGCGCTTCATCGCCAGGTTGAAGTCCGGGACGGTCATGCTGAAGCCCACCGGCTCGCCCTTCCACTCGGCGATCAGCAACAGGTTCTCGTTGACCATCGTCTTCATCTCGCGGCCCGCGAAGTAGAACTCGTCGGGGTCCATGGGGATGAAGCCCCAGTTCTCGTGCCAGCAGCGGTTGTACAGTCCGCGGATCAACTCGACCTCGTTGCGGAAGTCCTTCTTGTTGATCGGCCGCACGGTCAGGTCGCTCTCGCCCCGGAAGACCTTCTTCGCGTTCTCCATCACGCGCTCGGGCAGCGTGAAGCCGTCGGCGGTGATGCGCCAGGCCCACAGGTCGCGGCTCTTGGCCAGACCCGGGTAAGACTCCAGCAGGTCCTGGTACCAGACCGGGTTGTAGGCCATGCCGGTGACCGGGGACGACGGTTCGCCCGCGATCAGCAGGCCGGGGTTGTCGTGGTTGGTCGTGAAGTTCAGCGGCCCGCGCATGACCGTCTGGCCCCGCTCGCGCAGCCAGTCCCGGGCCGCGTCCAGCAGGGCGTGGGCGGTCGCGCGGTCCTGTTCGCACTCGAAGAAGCCGAAGAATCCCGTGGTCTCGTGCCAGTGCTCGTTGTGGTAGCGGTCGACGCACGCGCCCACGCGGCCGACGACCACGCCGTCGCGCCGCGCCAGCCAGAGCCGGGTCTCGGCGTGGCGGAAGAACGGGTTGTGGCCGGGGTCGAGGAACTCGCGCAACTGCTTCAGCAGCGGGAAGACGTAGTGGGGGTCGTCGGCGTAGACGGCGTACGGCAGCTGCAGGAAGGCTTCGAGGTCGCGCTTGCCGGCGACGGGGGTGATCGCGACGCCCATGCGGTCTCCTCGGGGGATCGGGTCAGACGACGCCCAGTTCGCGGCCCACGCGGGTCATGATGTCCATGGCCCGGTGCACCTCGTCCTCGGTGTGGGTGGCCATCAGGCTCAGGCGGATCAGGGCGCCGCCCTTCTCCACGGCGGGGGAGACCACGGGGTTGACGAAGACCCCCTCCTCGAACAGCCGCCCGCACATCTGGAAGGCCAGCAGGTCCTCGCCGATGACCGCCGGGATGATGGGTGTGCTGGAGGGACCGGTGTCGAAGCCGGCGTCCTGCAGGCGCGCCATCATGATCGCGGTGTTGCGCCACAGATGCTTCAGGCGCCACTCCTCCTCGATCATCATGTCGACCGCGGCCGAAACCGAGGCGACCGAGGCGGGCGGCATGCTCGCCGAGAAGATCAGCGAGCGGGCGACGTGCTGGATGAAGTGGATGGTCTCCTTGTCCGCGGCGATGAAGCCGCCGACCGAGGCCAGGGACTTGCTGAAGGTGCTCATGATCAGGGGCACGCGGTCGGTGACCCCGAAATGGTCGGCGGTGCCGCGCCCCTGCGCACCCAGCACGCCCACGCCGTGCGCGTCGTCGATCATCAGCACGGCGCCGTGACGCTCGGCCAGATCCAGGATCTCCGGGATCTTGGCGACGTCGCCGTGCATGGAGAACACGCCGTCCACGACGATGAGCTTGCCGTCGGTGGTGCAGGTGTCCAGGGTCTGCGCCAACGACGCCATGTCGTTGTGCTTGTACTTCTTGACCTGCCCGAAGCTCAGGCGGGTGCCGTCGATGATCGAGGCGTGGTCGGTGCGGTCGACGATGACGGTGTCGTTGCGGCCGACCAGCGCGGAGATCGCGCCCAGGTTGACCATCATGCCGGTCGAGAAGACCAGAGCGGCCTCCTTGCCCACCAGGCGGGCCAGCTTCTCTTCCAGCTCGAGGTGGATGTCCAGGGTGCCGTTCAGCAACCGCGAGCCGGCGCAACCGGTGCCGTACTTGTCCAGGGCCGACTTGGCGGCTTCCTTCACCCGGGGGTGGTTCGTCAGGCCCAGGTAGTTGTTGCTCCCGAGCATGATGACTTCACGGCCGTCGATCCGGACCGTGTTCTCCTGGGCCGATTCGATGACCCGGAAGAAATGGTACAGCCCGGCGGCCTGAAGATCCTTGGCTGTGGTGAATTGGGCGACCTTGTCCAGAAGACCCATGTTGCCGTGTTCCTTGTTGAACCGTCGGACACGAGAATTGAATGCCGTTCTCGATTGCGGGCGCAGTCGGCCCCGAACATATACGGGTTCGCAGCCGCATACCAATAAATTTAAGGCGAGACGGCTCCGCCCTGCGCCTGCCCTGGACTGGTTTTCCGTTCAGGAAGAGGTCCCCGCGCTCCCCAATCTGGCGTGAGGGTCAACCCCGCGACGGGTCCTCCCCGAAGACCTCGGCCTCGAAGACGTGGAACCGGGCGCCCCGGCGCCAAGCATCGGCCGCCAGGCCGGCCTTGATGGCGAGCTGGTCGAGCAACGTGCCGCGGTCCCAGCCCTGTTCGGCGGCGACCTGGGGCAGGAACACCGCCCGCGCGTTCCCGCAAGTCATGACGACGCCGTGGCGGGGCACTTCGATTCGTCGCCAATCCGCGACGGGCCGCAGCGGCGTCAGTGCCGAGATCTCCAAGGTCAGGCCGGGCAGTTCGTCCGCGGTCAGGGGCAGGAAGCGCGGGTCGCGGAAAGCGGCCGCCAGGGTGTTGGCGACCACGGTTTCGCCGAGGGGGGCCGTGCCCTGGATGTCGCCGATGCAACCCCGCAAGCGGCCGTGGCGGTGGAGCGTCACGAAGGCGCCGCGCCGCTCGAGCAGGGGCGCGCTCAACGCCGTGCCGGCGGCTTCGGCGAAGGTCCGGGGCCGAGGCGGGGGCTCGCCCCGCACCGCGGCGTCCAGGGTGGCGCGCGCGAGCCGCAGCAGGAAGGACCGCTCCTGCGCGGTCAGCGCCGCGGGCGCGCTCAAGATCCCGCCGGGAGCGGCAGGCAGGCGACGGCGGCGGCGTAGCTCACCGAGAGTGTGTAGTCGCCGTCGCGGTCCGCGCTGCGGGCGTAGTCGATCACGGCGGCGCGCGGGCGTTCGCGCCAGGGCAGGGACAGCACCAGGGCCGCGGCCTCCAGGCCGCACATGGTGATGCCGGTGCGCCTCGCGTGATCGAGCAGCGCTTCCGCATCCCACGCCAGGAAGGCGTCCAGGACACCCTGGTCCAGCTCGCGCAGCCGTTCCGGCAAACGGTCGCGGAACGGCACGTAGCCGTAGATGGAGCCGTAATGCGTCAGGTCGGTCGAGATCACGAACAGAGTGGAACCGTCGCACCAGGGAGCCAGCGCTTCGGCGGCCACGTACCGCAGGGCCCGCGAGAGCGGGGGGACCAGCAGCGGCACGATCGGCGGCGGGTCGGGGGTCAGCGCCTGCAGCAAGGGCAGCTGGATCTCCTCGGCGTGTTCCCGGGCGTGGGCATGGGTGTCCCTGGTGAAGGAAGCGTTGTGGGCGATCCGCTCGCAGGCGGCCCGGTCCAGGGCGATCTCGCCCAGCGGCGTGGCGTAGGCGTCCCAACGCGGCGTCGAGATGCGGGCCAGCGCAGCGCGGTGGTTGGGAGCGAGGATCACGATGCGCCGGTACCCCGCCACCAGGCCGCGCAGCAACCCCCAGCCCCTCCCCGCCACGTGTCCCGAATAGGCGTACCCGGCGTGGGGCACCATCAACACGACGGGCCGGCCGGGTGGCAGCCGGTCCGGTTCGGCGTCGGCGAGCAAGCCCGTGGCGAGCTCCCGCAACTCGTGCGGCGACTCGGGGTACCAGGAGCCGGCCAGGGCGCTCGGACGCACGGTGGCGGTGGGCATCGATCACCTCCGATTCGGTCGGAAACCCGCTGGATCCTACCAGATCGCCACCATTCCCGCCACGCGTCATCCCCGCGACAACGGCTCCCGCCGAGCAGGGGCCATCACTGGGCAGGAAGCCGGGACTTGCATCCGGGCGCGTTCGGCATCATTCTGTTGAGGTGTCGTGCGGCGACGGGTATGCGCCCCAATCCCCCCATGGGAGGACCAGCGTGAAGATTACCGAGAAACCCCAGGGCGAAGTCATGATCCTGCTGCTGTCGGGCAAGATCATGGGCGGCGAGGACAATGATCTGTTCCACAACCAGATCAAGACCCTGATCACGGCGGGTTACGTGGACGTGATCCTCAATCTGGGCAAGGTCAACTGGATCAATTCCACCGGCTTGGGCGTGCTCGTCTCCGGCTTCCACACGCTGAAGAAGAACGGCGGCCAGATGCGGATCTGCGACGTGACCGATCGGATCGACAACATCCTGAACGTCACCCAGCTCAAGCTCGTGTTCGAAACCTACGACACCGAGGCCGCCGCGCTCGCATCCCTGGGTCACGCCAGTTGAACCACCCGCTGACCAACCCCGTCCACAGCTTCCACATCCCCGTGATGGGGACGGGCTTTACTGTGGACACGCCGCTGAAGGTGGCGCGCTACGGGATCTCCTCGGTGGTCTCCCTGGTCGACGATATCCTGCTCGAACAGATGCGCGGTCATGTCTGCCGGCGCGAGGGACGCGGCTTCGAGGCCGTCCCGCACGACGCCGAGGACGCGCGCGCCGACCGGATCACCCGTTACCTCGACCTCCTCGGGGAAGTGGTGGACCGTCAGATCGGTCAGGTGCGCGAAGCCGTCTTCGAGAAGGGCAGCGAGATCACCCGCTACTTCGAGATGCTCCCGGGCTCGCCGTTGCGGGCCGTCTACGAGCGCATGCAGGCGGCGGCGGGTCCCGCCCGCGCCCGGCTCCAGGACGAGCTGCGCGGCTCGGTGGTCGCCGGTGGCATCGACGTCAACATCATGACGAAGCTGGACCGTGTGCGGCTCCACCGCGGCCAGCCGCTGGGCCCCACGTTCACCGACGCCATGAGCGCGCTGCGCGGCTACGCCCGCAGCCGGTTGCGCTCCTCGGTGGTCCTCTCGGCGGGCTTGAATCGCCGCCTGTTCGGCTACCTGGCCGAGTTCGACGACTTTTTCCCGGACGGCGCCGGGGATATGCGCAAGCGGATCGTGCTGAAGGTGAGCGACTTCCGCTCGGCGCAGATCCAGGCCCGCTTGCTGGCCCAGAAGGGCCTGTGGGTTTCCGAGTTCCGCGTCGAGTCGGGTCTCAACTGCGGCGGGCACGCCTTCGGCGGGACGGGCACGCTGCTCGGTCCGGTGCTCCAGGATTTCAGCCGGGAACGGGCACGCTTGGCGGCGCAGTTGCGCGAAAGCTGGGCCTCGGCGCTGGCGTCCCTCGGGCGTGCCGTGCCCGACGCCACCCCGGCGCAGCGGGTCACGGTTCAGGGCGGCATCGGCACGGCCGAGGAAAACGAACTGCTGCTGCAGCATTACGGCGTCGACGGCACCGGTTGGGGCAGCCCGTTCCTGATGGTGCCGGAGGCCGTCAACATCGATCCGGTCCACCTCGACCGGCTGTGCAAAGCCGGCGAGGACGACATCCACCTCAGCGACAGTTCGCCGCTGGGCGTCCCGTTCTGGAGCCTGCGCAACTCGGCGAGCGAACTGGAACGGCTGCGGCTGATCGAGGCAGGCCACCCCGGCAGCGCCTGCCCCAAGGGGTTCCTGGTCGCCGACACCGAGTTCACCCCGGTGCCGATCTGCACGGCCAGCCGCGCCTACCAGAAGCGCAAGTTGGAGGCGATCGCCGACTCCGGCTTGGACGCGGCCGAGCGCGCGCGCCGGACCAGCGACGTGGTGATCAAGGCGTGCATCTGCCACGATCTGGCCGGCGGCGCGACCCTGCCCTCGGGGATCGACCCCGACGCCCACACCGCGGTCTGTTGCGGCCCGAACACGGCCTACTTCACGCGTCCGGCCAGCCTGCGCGAGATGATCGACCACATCTACGGCCGCAGCCGGTTGCCCCTGGCCGAGCCGCGCCCCCACATGCTGCTCAAGGAACTGAGCCTGCACCTGGACCGGTTGCGCCTCGCCGCCGCCGACCGGCAGGACCAGGGCACGGAAGCGGCGGCACGCGTACGGGAAAACCTGCTGGCCGGGATCGCCCACTACCACGATCTGGCGGCGCGGGCCCTGGCCGACGCGCGCGCCAGCTTCCTCGAGCGACTCGAGAGCCTGCAGTCGGAGTTGCTGGCGCCCAGGTCTTAGTGTCAGGACACTAGCGACGCCGGACGAGGGTCCGCGCATCCCGCAGCACGGCGCCCAGCGCCGACGTCCCCGCCCACACCAGACCCGCCCAGCCGTCCCGCACGCAACCGCGGCGGACGTACTGTCGCCAGAACGTGGCCGGTGCCGCGACCCACAGGTGCCAGGCGGCGCGGGCCCGCGAGCCACGGCGGGCCTCCAGACGCGTGTACTGGTCGACCTTACGCAGGTATTCCCGCCAGGACGTCATGGTGTGGTGGTCGAGGGGGCCGGCGAAATCGCCGATCCGCGCCCCGGGCGGCAGGCTCACCCCTTCGTGGACCGCCGCGTCGTCGAACGTCGCGCCCCGGGTGCGGAAGAGGCGCAGGTGAGGACGGCCCGCCAACTCCCGGCAGGTCATGCGGCGGCCCAGGACGTGCGTGTCCAGGGGGATGCGCCAGGCGTCGCAGGTCTCGATCGAGCCGTCCGTGATTCGCCGCTGCAACTCTTCGCGCAGCGATCCGGAAAGACGCTCGTCGGCGTCGACCCACAGGGCCCAGGGCGTGCCCACCAGCGCCAGGGCGCGCCGCCGCGCCGGCCCGAAGTCGTCCATCTCCGACCCGGCCCAGCGCACGGCGAAGCGTCCGGCGGCCTCTTCGGCGACGAGCAGGGCCACGGTGCCGTCGCGGCTGCCGGTGTCCAGGATCGCCAGCGCGTCGACGACACCCGCCAGGGAATCGAGGCACGCCGGCAGCCGGCGTTCCTCGTTGCGCACGATCATCGTCGCCGTTAGCTTGCGCATGGCCGCGGCTCCCGGGTTGCGGCGGTTCGGTCGTTCGGCGCACGATAGCACGCGCCGGACCCGCCGCGAAGCCCGGGTCGGCCGGCCGGTTCCTGCTCGCTCCCTCACCGACCGGAGGTCCGACGTGACGCATCCCCAGCCGACGGCACCGTCCGTCCGCGACGCCCTGCGCGAGGTCCTGGTGCCGGGCACCAGGGTCGACGTGGTCAAGATCGACCTGATCGGCGACGTGCAGGTCGCCGACGGCCTGGTCGAGGTGCGGATCAAGCACACCACGGAAAAACAGGAGACCATCGACGCGGTGCGGCAGCTGGTCGAGGCGCGCGTGCGCGCGCTGCCCGGCGTGCGCGAAGCCCGCGTCGTGGTTGACAGCCACGCGCCGCCGCCCAAACGCGCGGCGCCCAACCCCGACCCGTGGGCCGACCGGGTCCGCCTCGACGGCGTGAAGCGGATCGTCGCGGTGGCCAGCGGCAAGGGCGGGGTGGGCAAGTCGACGGTGGCGGTGAACCTGGCGCTGGCCCTGCAGGCGCAAGGGCACCGCGTCGGGCTGATGGACGCGGACATCTACGGGCCGTCGCTGCCCACGATGCTCGGCACTCAGGAAGGTCCCGTGGCGCTGGGGGAGAAGGCCATCCGCCCCGTCGTCTCGCACGGGCTGCAGTGCATCTCGATGGGCATGCTCGTGCCGGCCGGCCAGGCGGTGATCTGGCGCGGGCCGATGGTCATGGCGGCCGTGCGCCAGTTCCTCAAGGACGTGGTCTGGGAGGACCTCGACTACCTGGTCGTCGACATGCCGCCGGGCACCGGCGACGCGCAGCTCACCCTGGTCCAGCAGGTGCCGGTCGACGGCGTGGTGATGGTGACCACGCCGCAGGAACTCGCGCTCGCGGACGTGCGCCGCGGCATCCAGATGTTCGGTCAGGTGGGCGTGCCGGTCCTGGGCGTGGTGGAGAACATGAGCTACTTCCACTGCCCGGACAACGGCAAGGCCTACCACATCTTCGGCAAGGGCGGCGGTCGCGCCGTGGCCGACGAGTTCGGGGTGCCCCTGCTCGCGGAACTGCCGCTGGATCCGGCGACCCGGGAGGGCGGCGACACCGGCGCGCCCGTCGTCGAGGCGGGGGACAGTCCGACGCGGCGGGCGTTCCTGGAGCTGGCGCAGAAGGTCGCGGAGCGGCTCACGCCCTGAAGCGGATTCTGCTCACGGCCGGCCTGGCGGCGCGGACGATTCCTGCTTCCCTGCGGCGGGCATTCGTGAATAATCCGGACTGTCGTGCGGCGGAGCCGGGACGTTCATGGCTGGAGGTCGGCGTGACGGGACGGGTGCGTTGGTGGACGGGGGACGGGGTCGTGTTCGCGACGCTGCTGATGACGGCCCTGGCGTCGCAGTTGTCGGTGGCGATCGGGCAGTCGGCTCTGGGCCTGGCGCTGCTGGCGGCGCTGGTCCGGCTGGCGCTGCGGCGCGACCGGCCGGCGCGCACCGGGCTCGAACTGCCGTTCCTGTTGCTGCTGGTCTGGGCGCTGGCGATGATCCCGTTGTCCGACGTGCCGCACGAAGGCCTGCGCAACGCGCGCCGCTTCTACCTCTTCGTGCCGTTGTGGCTGGGGGCGGGCTACGTCGCCGGCGAGCGGCGCCGCTGGGCGGTGCTGGCGGCGATCGCGCTCGGCGCGACGATCAACGCCGTCTACAGTGTCGTCGTCGAATCGGTGATCCCCGGCGACTACGCGTTGCGCATCGGCATGATCCAGCACAGCATCATCACCGCGAGCTGGCTCGTGATGTCGGCCGTCCTGCTGGCGGGGGCCGTCGTGCTGCTGGGGCCTGGAAGGCGGCTGCGCCTGGCGGCCGTCCTGGTGATGGCGCCGTTGCTCGTCGCCCTCGCGCTGACCCAGTCGCGCAGCGCCTGGCTGGGCGCCGCCGCCGGCCTCGGGCTGATGACCCTGTGCGCGCGGCCGCGCCTGATCCTGCCCCTGCTCCTGCTGGCGGTGGCGGGCGTCGCGCTGTCGCCGGCGCACCTGCGCGACCGGCTGTGGTCGGTGACCGACCCGTCGCAGGCCACCAACGCGCAGCGCCTGGTCCTGTGGCGCGCCGGGCTGGACCTCGTGCGCGAGCACCCGGTCACCGGCGTCGGCGACCGCAACCTCGGGCCGCTCACGCCCGCGCTGGTGGTGGTGCCGGGCGCCACCTTGACCACCCACGTGCGCCACCTCCACCAGAATTTCCTGATGCTCGCCGCGATCTGGGGCGTGCCGGGACTCGTGTTCGGATCCTGGTTCCTGCTGGGACTGGGCTGGCGACTGGGCAACCGTTGGCGGGAACTGCGGGCCGCCGGCGCACGGGCGCCGCCGGCGCGCCGGGTCTGGGCGCTGGGCGCACTGGGCGTCTGGGCGGGCGTGATGGTCGCGGGGTTCTTCGACTGGACGTTTGGGGATCCCGAGCTGGGGCTGGTCTACCTGCTGGCGGCCGGCGTCGCGCTGGCGCCGGCGAGGGAGAGCGACCCCCTGACGACGAGCTGATGGGCGCCGCTCAGGCGTAGCCGAGTTCGCGCAGCTGTCGCCGCACCCGGTCGTCGAGGTGTTCCCAGTCGCCGGCGGTCTCCGGCTCTCCCCGATCGCCGCCATCGTCATGATCGCCGGCGCGATCCCACACCGAAACCGCGTCCAGCAGTTCCTGCAGGCGCTGCGGCTGTTCCGCGCTCAGGTCGCGCAATTCCAGCGGATCATCGCCGAGATGGAAGAGCGCCAGCGCTTCCCGGGGACGGCGCCGGGCGACGAGCTTCCACGGCCCGCGCTTCACGCCGACCAGATCCGGTCCATAGGCGAGATCTTCCGCGAGCAGGACCCGGTCCGGCGCCGCCGGCGTGGCGTCGTCGTGGGGCTGGGCGCGGCCGATCAGGGACGCGGGCGCGCGTGCGGGCGTCGGCAGCGGCGGCTGGCCCAGCCAGGCGGCGGCCGTCGGCGCCAGGTCGCAGAGGGAGACCGGGCGGCGCGCGATCACGCCCGACGGCACGCCGGGGCCGCGCGCGAGCCAGGGCACGTGCAGCAGTTCCTGGAACTGGGTGTGGCCGTGGCCGATGGCGCGCAGGTCGCGAGGGTCGTGATCCCAGCGGCGCGCGAAGGCGGCGTGCTCCAGGAACTCCTCACCGTGGTCCGACCAGACCATCACCAGGGTGTTCGTCGCGAGGCCCCAGTCCTCGAGACGATCCAGGATCGTCCCCAGCGACTCGTCGACGTGGCGGACCGACGCCGCGTAGAGGGCCTTCTTGGCGGCCAGGGCCAGGGCGGCCCGTGCGTCCAGCGGCAGGGCGGCCCGGCCGAGGTGGGGCACCCCGACCGACTCGTCGCCCCAGCGCGCCAGGGCCCGCAACTGCGCATCGCCGTAGCTGCCCGCCCCCGCGGCTTCGAGCAGGGGGGCGCACAGCCGGCGTGGCGGCATGGTCGGCTCGTGCACGTCGTTGAACAGGACGAAGGCGCAGAACGGCCGGTCCGCGCGGCGCCGGATCCAGTCCAGGGCGAGCGCGGCGAGGTCGGGCGCGGCGTGGTTGCGGTAGAGTCGTTCCTGGAAACTTTCCGCCAGACCGAACCCCACGAAGGGGTTCGAGAAGATCGCACCGGTGCGGTAGCCGCAGTCGGCCAGGTGGCCGGCCAGCGTGGGCGCGCCGTCGCGCAGGCGTGCGGGAGCCTGCTGCGCCAGGTTGCGCGGGCCGCCGCTCATCCCGGCGCCGTGCAGGCTGGGCATCACGCCGGTCAACGCGCTGGCGAACGAGGGGAGGGTCCAGGGTGCGGGCGCGTTCGCGTCGGCGAAGCGCAGGCCGTCGCGGGCCAGGACGTCGAGGGCGGGGGTCAGCGACCGGCCGTTGCCGTCGATGCCGACGTGGTCGGCGCGCAGGGTGTCCACCGCCAGCAGCAGCAGATTGGGCGGTCCCTCGCGGCGGGGTGCGGCGGCGGGCGGCGACAGGGTCCGGCGCAGGACGGTGAGCAGACGGTCGCGATGCGTCGCGAGGCGCCGCCGGCGAGTCAAGGGCAGGAAAGGATCGTTCTGGTTCATCGCTCCGTGTTCGCTTCCTGGACAGCCGCGGTTCCGGCGACTAGTCTAGGTCCATGGACCTTTGTGCGCACATTCCCGAAGGATGCCTGCTGCCGCGACTGGCCTGTGCAGGCAAGGAAGAGGCCGTCGCCGCGCTCGCCACGGCCGTGGCCCGCGCCGTCGGCCTGGCGGACGACCGCGCGTTGCGGCAGGAGATCCTCGCGCGCGAAGCCGTCGGGGACACCAACGTCGGCCTGGGTGTCGCCATCCCCCACATCCGCACCCGGTTGGTCCAGAGACCCCTGCTCGCGGTCGCCACGCTGTCCGGAGTTCCGCCCCGAGCGGGGCAGGAGCCGCCCGTGGATGTGCTGCTGCTGATCGTGGGGCCGCAGCAGGATCCGCGCGCGATGCTCAAGCTCCTGGCCCGACTGGTGCGGCAGGTCAAGGCCCCCGGCTTCCTCGAAGACCTGCGGCGGGCGACGACGCCCGACGAGTTGAAACGGGCCTTTCCCGTCGACGAACCGGCGACCTGAAACCGCACGATTTCCGCTTGGCTCTCCCCCCGGCTCTGGGCTATGTTAAACGGCCCGGCAACGGCCCACAACCGAGATCATTCCCGACAATGTTTTCCCTCCGCAAGGGAGCGAGGTCCGATGACCAGCCAATCCAGGATCCCCCGCCGCGGCGCATGGATCGCCCTCGTGGCCGCGACCGTCGCGATCGCGACGACCGTTCACGCCGCCGCCGATCATCTGCTGATCAGCGAGGTCCTCGTCAAGGAGCGGCCGGGCGTGACGTCCTACGGCAGCGAGTACGTCGAGATCACCAACGCCGGCGCCGCGGCGGCCGACCTCGCGCAGGTCTACCTGTCCGACGCGAGCAACAGCCTCAGCGCGTCGTCCTACTACTACAACCTCGTGACCGGCGGGGGCGCCGGCGGCGGCGGCTCGTCGGGTGATTTCCACGCGCGCTTCCCCGCGGGCGCGACGCTGGCCCCGGGCGCGTCGGTGGTGGTGGCGCTGCGCGGCAGCACGGCCTTCCAGACCTCGCACGGCCGGCTGCCCGACTACGAATTGTACGAGGACGGGCTCGCTCCCGACGCCGTGCCGGAACTGGTCGAGGCGTTCCCCGGCAGCATCGGCTTCGGACTGGGCAACGGCGCGACCAACACGGTGCCGACCAGCGGTTGGCTGGACGACGTCTCCGAGACCCTGGTGATGTACCAGTGGGACGGCGCGGCCGACCTGGTGGAAGATCTGGACTACTTGACCTGGGGGACGAGCACGTCGCTGCGCATCAACAAGACAGGCGTGTCGGTCGACGGCCCGGACGCCGACGGCGTCGCCAGCGCCTACCTGGCCGACACCGCGGTGGGTTCGCAACAGGCGCTCATGACGATCCACACCTACGGCAAGTGCTTCCAGCGGCTCGGCACCGACGAGGGGACCGAGACGGCCACCGGCGGCAACGGCGCCACGGGCCACGACGAGACCAGCGAAAACCTGCCGGCGACCTGGAGCGTGACCGTCGACCAGGACCCGACCTCCACCGGGACCGCGCCGCTCGCGACGCCCCTGGTGACCGCGGCCGAGACCTCGCCCGCGACGCCCTACAACACCTTGCCGGTGACCGTGTCGGCCACGGTCCTGTCCCCGTCCGGCAACGCCGTGAACTCGGTGGTCCTGCACTGGCGCACGACCGCCGGCTGGACCGAGACGGCCGCCACGGGCGGCGGCAGCTCCTGGAGCGCCCAGATCCCGACCCTGACGACCGGCACGGTCGTGCAGTGGTACGTGACCGCCGCCGGGACCGCCGGCGGCTCGAGCGCGCTGCCCCACGGCGCACCGCTCTACGCGCGTACCTACACCGTGCAGCAGGCGCCCGACCCGGGCGACAGCCCGCCGCACCTGCTGTTGACCGAGGTCTGCGTGCAGGGCAGCGACCACGAGTTCGTCGAGATCTACAACCCGACCGACGAGGCCGTCGAGCTGGACAACTTCTACCTCACCGACGCGGTCTACACCGCGCAGGGCTACTGGCTGCTGCCGGCCGGCAACCCGTCCTCGGGGACCATCGGCGGCGGCACCTTCACGGACTTCCAGGCGCGCTTCCCGGCCGGCGCCACGATCGAGCCGGGCGAAGCGCTGACGATGTCGCTGGCCGGCAGCGACAAGTTCGAGACGGTCTGGGGCGCGGCGCCCGACTTCGAGATCCGCGAGGACGGCGCTTCGGCGGACGCGATCCCGAACATGCGCGAGGTGTTCCCCGGCAGCCTGCAGGGTGACGAGGCAGGCGCTTGGGCGACGCTGACCAACACGGCCGAGATCGTCGTGCTCTACTACTGGGACGGCGCCACCAACCTGGTTACCGACATCGACATGTTCATGTGGGGCTCGAGCACCAGCGCCCGCGTGGACAAGACCGGCGTGTCGGTCAACGGCTCGACCTACGCCGCCGACACGCCCGTGGCCTCGCAGGACCAGTTCATGCTGGCCCACGAGATCCTGGGCAGTTTCCAGCGCCTGGATCCCGGCGAGGGCACCGAGACCGAGACCGGCGGCAACGGCCCCCTGGGCCACAACGAGACCAGCGAGAACGTCAGCGGCACCTGGTCCGCCGCCGACGGCACGCCCGGCGTCTACGAAGTGGTCGAACTGGCCGTCACCGCGGCGACGCTCTTGCCGCAGCACCCGCAGCCGGGCGAAGCGGCCGTGGTGACCGCCGCGGTGACCGGCACCGCCGCGGTGACCGGCGTGACCCTGCGCTACGCCCTGGACGGGGGCGCGTTCACGGACGTCGCCTGCACCGACAACGGCAACGGCACCTGGAGCGGGACGATCCCCGCCCAGGCCGACGGCGTCGAGGTGGCCTGGTACGTGACGGCCGCGGGCGCGGGCGGCGCTTCGGCGGTCTGGCCGGAGGGGGGCGCCGCCGCGGCGCCGACCTACACGGTCGAGACCATCGTCCCCGGGTACGGCCTGGCCAAGCTGCTGATGACGAAGGTCTGCACGCTCGGCACCGCCGCGGAGTTTGTGGAGATCTGCAACCCGAACGCCTTCGACGTGCCGCTGCGCAACTTCTACCTGACCGACGCGGTGTATTACGAGAGCCAGGCCTACTGGAACCTGCCGAACGGCACGCCCTCGCGCGCCACGCTCGGCGGCGGCGACTTCACCGACTTCCTGGCGAAGTTCCCCGACGAAGCGGTGCTGGCGGCCGGCGACACGATCACCGTGTCGATCGGGGGCAGCCAGAGCTTCCTCTCCGCCTGGGGCGTGATGCCCTACTACGAGCTGTTCGAGGACGACGACTACGAGGACGCCGTCGACGACCTGCGCGAGGTGTTCGACGGCAGCATCAACGGCGTCACCGTGCCCACGCTGTCCAACCTCTCGGACACCGGCACCTACATCAACGGCGAGATCGTGGCCCTGTTCTTCTGGGACGGCATCAGCGACCTGGTGACCGACATCGACGTCTTCCTCTGGGGCGAGGGCAACTCCTACACGGTCGTCAAGTCCGGCATCACCATCGGCGCCAGCACCTACGCCGCCGAAGCCGGCTATCCCGACAAGTTCATGACCGAGCACGCCAACGGCGAAGCCTACGTCCGCGTCGACGCGACCGAAGGCACCCAGGCGCAGTCCGGCGGCAACGGCTTCGATGGCGCCGACGAGACCAGCGAGAACCTGACCGCGACCTGGGCCGTCCAGGCCGTGATCCCGGCGGCGCCCCCGATGCCCGAGGGCTCGGGCGAAGTGACCCTCGGCGTGCCGGCGCAGACCTTCCTGGCGTCCCGCGGCGAGACCTTCCGCATCACCTTCACGGCGTCGCCCGGGGCGGAGACGGTCCTGCGCATCCTCGACCTGAGCGGTCGCCTGGTGCGCCACCTCTACGACTCGCGCTTCGACGGCGACGCCTCGATCGTGCCCGACACGCCGTCGATCAGGGTGTGGGACGGGCGCAACGAGACCTACGAGCTGGCCCGGGCCGGGATGTACGTCGTCCACCTCCAGGTGACCGACCCCAGGACAGGCAAGAGGATCGAAAAGACCGCACCGGCCGTGGTGTCCACGCGCCTGAGCAACTAGGGGAGGCTGAGAGGCATGATCCGCAGCGCATCGATCACCGTCGCCCTCGTGCTCGGGCTGGCCGCGTCCACGGCGCAGGCGGCCTTCGAGAACGTCGACATCAGCCCGCGGGCGCGGGCCATGGGCGGCGCCGCCGTGGCGGTCGCCGACGACGCCTTCGCGCCCTTCTTCAACCCGGCCGGGATGGCGGGGCAGGAACGGGCCTCCCTGGGCAACTCCTACGTGAAGCCCTACGGCCTGAGCTTCAACGAGCAGATGTACTTCGGCGGCGTGGCGCCGCTGTCGGCGCGCCTGGGCGCGCTCGGCTTCGGCTACCGCCGCTTCGCCGTGACGTACCAGGACGTCGACCTCACGACCGAGAGCACCTTCACGCTGGCCCACGGCCTGACCCTGTACGAGGACCTCCACTCGACGATCAGCTTCGGCACGGCGCTGAACCTCTACGACCTGGAGTACGCCGAGTCCGTCGGCGGCATCGACCCCGGGCACGCCAGCGTCGTGGGCGTGGACGTGGGCCTGCAGGTCGTCCTGCACGAGCGCACCCGCCTGGGTGTGATGGTCCGCAACCTGAACAACCCCCAGATCGGCCTGGACTACGAGGAACTCGTCCAGCAGTTGGCCGGCGGCATCTCCTACATGCCGTACGACGGAGTCGTGACCGCCTTCGAGGTCGGCAACGCGCTCGACGGCCAGACGCGCTACCGCGGCGGCGTCGAGTTCGCCGTGCTCGGCGACCTGCGCCTGCGCGGCGGCGTGGCCACCAACCCCTCGCTGGTCACCGGCGGCTTCGGCTACGGCTACGGCGGGATCACGGTCGACTACGGCTTCTCGACGGGCGGCGGGGTGCTGTCCCCCAGCCACCAGTTCGGGATGACCTTCGCCTGGGGCGGTGAGGCGCCGTGAGGAACACGATCGCAGCGGTGTGGATGGCGGCGCTGATGCTGGCCGCCGTCCCCGCCGCGCAGGCCTCGTCGGCGTCCGCCGGCAAGCTCGACCTCAACCAGGCCACGCTGGAGCAGATCCGCGGCCTGCCGGTGAGCGAGGAGCTGGCGCTGGCGATCGTCGACTACCGCACCTACGTCCGGTACTTCGGGAACGTCTACGACCTCATGGAGGTCGAGGGCATGACGCCGGCCGATCTGGCGGCGCTCAAGCCCCTGGTGATGACCCTGCCGCCCGCGCCCGCGGACGCCGGCATGGCCCGCCTCGCCGCCTCCTACGAGCAGGTCAGCGGTTTCCTGAGCCAGGAGGGCGCCAGCGAGGGTCTGGTCGACGAGTACCTCGACCTGATCCGCGACCCGGTCGACATCAACGGCCTGGACCTGTTCGACCTGATGTCCTTCCAGAACGTGTCGCCGGTGGACGCGAAGGCCATCCTGCGCGCCCGGCAGCGCATGGGCGCCTTCGTCGACGACCGCCAGCTGCGGCGCAGCGACGGCCTGAGCTACTTCGCCTTCCGCAACATCCGCGACTTCGTCGTCTACGGCGAGGGGGACCGGGCGGCCAAGGACCGCAAGGTCCACGGCAGCTACCAGCTGCGCTGGTACGACACGCCCTACGTTCTCGACGACAGCGACATCGCCGGCGCGGGCGGCCTGACCTCCGCCGACGCGATCACGGCCGGCACGCTGCTGACCGAAGGCGACGCCCACCTGACCCAGAAGCTGACCCTCGACCTGGGCGACGGCTTCCGGGCCGGGGTGCTGACGCACCGCGGACTGGGCGAGGGTTCCTGGCGCGAGACGATGAAGGGCTACTACGGCGTCGACGACCGGCGCTTCGGCGACCTGCGGCTCAAGCGCCTGTACTTCGGCAACTACCGGGTCGCCTTCGGCCAGGGTTTGATCATGGACAACACGGACTTCATGATGAGCCGCAAGACCGGCTTCGGCTGGAACAAGCGGCCCATCGGCGTGCGCGGCGACCTGAGCCGCAGCCACGAGTTCGCCCTGACCGGTCTGGCCGCCGAGGCGAGCTACGGCCGCCTGCACGGCACGATGTTCCTGTCCTGGGACCGCAAGGACGGCATCCTGAACCCGGACGGGACGGTCAACCAGTACATCGTGATGAAACCGCGGCCGACCGACGACTGGCTGGGCGACCACCTGGGCTTCGAGGCCGGGCGCTCCTACTCCGTCGGCGCGCTCAAGGACACCCCGACGCTCCTGAAGCGCGACGCCTTCCGCGAGGACATCGTCGGCGGCAACCTGAAGTTCATGCTCGACGACGCCTCCTTCATCGGCGTGACGGCCTACGAGGCCAAGTACGACCGGGCCTTCGACGCCGATCCGGCCACCCTGGTCAGCTACTACAGCCTGGTGGACCGCGACCTGCTGGAGGCCCGCGACAGCGAGCTGTGGTCGGGCTACACGAGCGTCGAGCAGGACGCGGCGGCGGGCACGCGCACCGAGCACAAGTTCCGCCGCGTCTACGGCGCCGAGTTCCAGACGGTCATCGACAACGTGTCGCTGCAGGGCGAGTACGGCGTCCTGCAGGACCCGAAGGCCGGCTGGTTCCACGGGCAGAGCCCCGACGCCCTGGTCCTGAACGCCTTCGCCCAGTGGGACGACCTGAACCTGCTGGCGCTGTACCGCGACTACGACCTGGGCTTCGACAACCCCTACAACCGGGCCTTCTCGAACGACAACCGCTACGAGCAGACCCTGCTGGACTCGCCGTTCCGCCTGAACGACGACCTCTACTCCTGGCTGGCGGTCAACACGCCGCAGCCGAAACCGGAGCAGGGCGTCTTCCTGTCCACGCGCTACCGCATCAGCCGCACCCTGATCCTCAACGGCCTGGAATACGACCAGTGGCAGCGCAAGTCCGACAACGCCGACCTGCAGCGCTACACGGTGCGCCTGGAATACCAGCCCACGTTCAACCTGCGGCTGCGCCTGCGCCACCGCTTCAGCAGCCGCAGCGAGACCAACCCCGACGACGTGCGCTGGTTCCGCTCCTGGGAGTCCCGCTTCGAATTGATCACGCTGCTGAGCGACATGAACCGGCTGCGCTTCATGTACATGACCAGCAACGTGATGTTCCCGCCGCGGGCCCGCCTCAGCGGCACCCCCGACGGGGGCACGACGCCCTACGAGGACGACGGCATCCCGGGCGTCGGCACGGCCGGCATGCCCGCCCACGCGTTCCAGGCGATGTACGAGCACCGCCTGTCGCCCGGCGTCTCGCTGAGCCTGAGCACCGAGATCTACAACGGCTTCGTCTGGAACTTCGAAGGCAACGAGTTCGTGGTCGTCGACGGCCGCGGCTTCCGCAACTGGGCCAGCATCGAGAGCCGCGTGTCGGACCGGCTGTTCTTCCAGATCAAGGCGACGCGGGACCACAACCTCCCGCGGACCTACCTCGACGTGCGCGCCTTCCAGGACGCGTACGGCGTCGACATCGAGAGCAGCTACGCGCCGCGGGACTGGACGACGTTCCGCATGCAGCTCGACTACACCTTCTGACCGGGAGATCGAGACGATGATGCTCACGACCAGGAATCACAGCGGAACCGCGGCGGCGGCCGGGCTGCTCGCGCTCCTGTCGCTCGCCGCGCCGCGGCCCGCCGGCGCCGGCCAGGCGCTGAACGCCGCCTACGGCGACGTCGCGAACTTCCGGCACCCGGAACTCGAGGCCATGTCGGGCACCGGCGCGGCGCTGTACCGCGGCGGCTTCTCCGCCGTGCTGAACCCCGCCATGCTCGGCGAGGCCGCCGGCTGGCGCCTCGACGCGGCCGGCTCGCTGGCCCAGGACCACGAGGACCGCTTCCAGCCCCTATGGGACAGCTTCGGCAGCTACATCACCGACACGGCGATCGCCAGCAACCGCAGCCACGACTTCGACACGGGCTTCGCCCTGTCCGGCCGCGCCCTGCCGCGGCTCGGCGTCGGGGCCGCCCTGACGACCCGCTACGATTTCGGCTACGAGTTCCGCGAGGAGGTCCGCGACCCGAGCACCACCGCCAACCCCTACGACCAGATCCTCGAGGAGCGCTCGGTCGTCGGCGGCGGCAGCCTGCGCGACCTGAGCGCGGCAGCGGCCTGGGAGCCCGGCCCGGGCGTCTCGCTGGGCGCCACGGTCCACTACGTCTTCGGGACCCGCACCCTGGACACCGACCGGCGCGACGTGCAGGTCCCCGCCGACAGCTACCTGGTCGCCGAGTCGCACGACGCCGACGGCCTCAACGCCACCCTGGGCGTGCGCGCGTGCGCAGGCGAGCGCCTCGTCGTGGGCGCGGCCTGGGACACGCCCCTGAAGGTCGAGGGCGACTGGACCACGACCACCACGCTGGGCGCCGCCGCCCCTGTGGCCGCGGTCGAGGGCGTCTCGGTGCGCTACCCCGGCCGCCTGCGGGCCGGCTTCGCCTACTACCCCCGCTCCGAGCCCAGGACCGTCTTCGCCGCCGACGTCGTCTACACCGAGTGGAAGGAGCTGCAGGACAGCCGCGACGCGGCCGCCGGCGCCGCCCTGGAGAACACGATGGACGTGCAGCTCGGCGTGCAGCACACGTTCTACAACGGCATGCCCCTGCGCTTCGGCTTCCGCCACCTGGACAGCTACGCCGACGGCGAGGCCGGCACGGCGAGCTTCAGCGCGGGCGTGGGGTTCCCCTACGCGGCCGGGATGTTCTCCGTCTCGGCGGAGCTGGGCAAGCAGAGCAGCCGCCAGGAGCACTGGTTCGACTATCCGGACGGGTACGCCGTGGCGCCGACGTCGCGCGTGGAGGACAACCGGTTCCGCGTGGGCGCGGGCCTGACCTACGCCTTCTAGCCGGGGGGGCGATCCCCCGCGAGGAGTGACCATGAGCATCTGCGCCCGTCGCCTGCGCCCCGCGGCCGCGGCCCTGGCCTTCATCCTGCTCGCCCTCGCCGGTGCCTCCGGCGGGGCCGGGACCGCCGACGCGCCGCAGGAGCCGGCCCGGCTGCACCTGATCTGGACGAACGACGTCCACGGTCACATCGCGCCGGAGCCGGCGCGCTTCATGAACCCGTCGTTCCCGCCGCCGCTGGGAGGCGGCGCTTCCCTGGCGAACTACCTCGCCGGGGTGCGCGAGGAGGCCGCCGCCGCGGGCGAGGACGTCCTGGTGGTCGATGTGGGCGACTTCTTCCAGGGCACGCCCGTGGGCTCCAAGACCAAGGGCGACGCCGTCATGGCCTACTTCGAGGCGCTCCGCTACGACGTGATCGTGCCGGGCAACCACGACTTCGACATGGGGCGCGACAACACCGCGCGCCTGGCCAACGGCACCCGCATCCCCTTCGTCTGTGCCAACCTGCGCGACGCCGAGGACGGCGAGACCGTCGACTGGTGCGTGCCGACGCTCATGCTCGATCGGGCCGGCCTGAAGATCGGCGTCATCGGCATCCTGACCACCGGCACCGAGCACATGTCCTTCCCGGCCAACATCGAGGGCCTGATCTTCGACCCCATGGTGCCCGTCATCGAAACCTGGCGCGACCGGTTGCGGGCCGACGGCGCCGACCTCATCTTCCTGCTGATCCACGAGGGCCTGCCCTTCGACCCGCTGGAGGGTTGGCGGCGCATCGTGGGCGCCGGTGGCGAGGCCGAGACCGGCCAGTCGGAGTCCCAGGGCGGGACCTACGGCACCGTGACCGGCGGCGCTATGAACCTCATGGAGATCGTCAACGCGGTGGAGGGCATCGACGTCGCGGTGGGCGGGCACACGCACCGCGGCTACGAGCAGCCCTGGATCGACCCCATGACCCACACGCTCTGCTTCGAGAGCTTCGGCAACGGATCGAGCGTGGGCCACGCCATCCTGGAGATCGACCCCGCCACGCGCACGCTGCTGGGCTACGATTCCCCGCACGACCGCGGCGTCCTGATCACCCTCTTCGAGGACGAGCTGTGGCCCGACCCGGCGATGCGGCGGGTCCTGCAGCCCTACATCGCGAAGGCCGACGCGGAGATGGGGAAGGTCGTCGGCAGCTCGGCGGTCAACCTCACGCGCGGCGATCCCGGCGCCTCCCTGATGGGCAACCTCGTCACCGACGCGATGCGGGAGTACTTCGAGGCCGACTTCTCGTTCCAGAATCTCGGCGGCCTGCGCGCCGACGTCCCCGCCGGCAACATCACGGCGCGCGACGTCTTCAGCGTGCTGCCCTTCGGCAACGAGCTGGTCGTGGTGCGGATGCCGGGTTCCCTGATCCGGACCCTGGTCGAGCGCAAGGTCGCCGGCGACTCGGGCGGCATCTGCGTCTCCGGCATCCGCATGACCTACAACAAGCAGCGCCCCGACGGCGACCGGGTCTGCGAGCTGGAGATCGCCGGTGGGCCGCTGGAGCCCGACCGCATGTACAACGTGGTCACCACCACCTTCCTCATGGAAGGCAACAGCGGTCTGGACTTCCTGACCACCGTACCCGCGCAGGACATCGAACTGACCCAGATCACGATCGACGCGGCCCTGGAGGGCTACCTGGAAAAGCACAACCCCGTGCGGCCCCGCGTGGACGATCGCTGGGTCGAGGACGTCTCGGGCGTCCAGGCCCCCTACCTGGCGAGGACCCCGTCGGCCGACTGAAATCCTGCCGGTGTTTCCGCCTCAAGCCCGTCCGCCGCTTACCGATGAAGGTGCGGAGGACGGGCTTCCGCTTTCCCGCCCGCCGCCACGAAGAACGACGGGGATCCGGCCCGGCCGGACCAACCGAGGAGACGCTGCGTGATCGAGCTGAAGACGGGTGTGGTCAACGAGCAGCTGCGTCGCTTTCGTCTGCGCATGAACCGCATGGTCGTGGGCCAGCCCGCCGCCACGGACCGGATCGCGGACTGCTTCAGCCGCCTGATCGCCGGGATCCACGATCCCGAGCGGCCGCTGCTCACGATGATGTTCCTGGGGCCGACCGGCGTCGGCAAGACCGAGACGGTGCGCTGCCTGGCCGAGTCGCTGTTCGGCGACCGCCGGGCCTTCACGCGCATCAACTGCCAGGAGTTCTCGGCCCACTACAACATCTCCAAGCTGCTGGGCTCGCCGCCGGGCTACGTGGGCGGCGAGATCCGGCCGCTGCTGGCCCAGGAGAATCTCGACAAGCACCACCTCAAGGCGCTGGAGAAGCGCTCGGGCATGATCTGCGAGGACGGCGGCAAGCTGGCCGACATGTACCCGTCCGACTCGCCGCGCCGCCTGTCGCTCGTGCTGTTCGACGAGATCGAGAAGGCCCACCCCAAGATGTGGAACACTCTGCTGGGGATCCTCGAGGACGGGCACCTCGTCCTGGCGAACAACGAGGAAGTGGACTTCACCGGTTCGATCATCGTGCTGACCTCCAACGTGGGCAGCCAGGCGATGAACGAGCGGCTCAGCCGCAGCGGCATCGGTTTCCGCGCCGCCGACGGCGACGCGGGCCTGGACCGCGACCTCGAGGCCGCCGTCTCCCGCGAGGCGAAGAAGATCTTCCCGATGGAGTTCCTGAACCGCTTCGACGAGCAGATCACCTACCACACGCTGAAGCGCGAGCACCTCTTCGAGATCCTGGACAACCAGATCTCCCAGGTGCACCATCGCGCGCTGGGCAGCGCCGAGCCCTTCCTGCTGGAGGTCACCCGCCGCGCGAAGGAGCGCCTGGTCGAGGAGGGCACCGACCCCGAGTACGGCGCCCGCCCCCTGAAGCGCGTGGTGGAGAAGCGGATCGTGACGCCGGTGTCGCACTACATCTGCAGCGACCAGATCCGCCGCGGCGACCTCGTCATGATCGACCACGACGGCGACGGCTTCGTGTTCCTGAAGGAGCCGGGCATCGATTGGGAGCGCGACGAGCTGGCCGAGAGGGTCACCGCCGCCGGCAAGTGGGCGCGCACCGATCTCGGCGTGCGCGACGACGGCGGCGAGAAGAAGAAGATGGTCGAGGAGGCCGGGCAGGCGACGGGGCCGGTGCCGGCCGAAGCCCTGACCGGCGCCGTGCCCGACTGATCCGGGCTAGGGCTGGAACAGGATCCGGCCGCAGCTCTCGCAGGACATCACCCGGTTCACGTTGGTCACCGAGGTGAAGGCCGTGGGCACGTTGGCGAAGCAGCCCGTGCAGTGGCCGTCCCAGACCGGGACCACGGGATTCTCGAAGCGCGTCTTGAGCCGCAGGTAGTAGCTGCGGTGGCGCGGTTCGATCTGCTCGAGCAGGCCGGCGATGTCGCGCTGGATCTTCTCGACGCTCATGGGGAAGCCCATCGTCTCGAGCGCCTTCGCCTTGACTTCGTCCTGGGCGTCCCGCAGCTGCAGTTCCAGGTTCTGGATCGAGACCAAGAGAGCTAGCTGTCGGTTCATCCCTGTCCCTCCGTCAAAACCAGGCAGAATGCGGCGTAATCGGCGGCCTGCAGCGCGGCTTCGCGCAGCGCGGGGTCCTGCATCTTCTCGGTCAGGACGGCGAGCGAGCGGATGTACTGGTTGCCCGTATCCTGGGGCGGCGCGATCAGCATGAAGAACAGGTGGGTCGGGCCGCCGTCCATCGAGTCGAAGTCCACGCCCTGGCGCGATCGCGCCACGATGATGATCAGGTTCTGCGCCGCGAGCGTGCGGCCGTGCGGGAAGGCCACGCCCGGACCGACGGCGGTGCTGCCCAGGGCCTCGCGGCTCTTGAGCATCTCCAGGATCGTTTCCTTGTTGGTGATCGGGGACCCCGCGAGCAGGGCGTCGGCCATCTCGGCGAGCACGCCTTCCTTGTCGTTGGCCTGCAACTCCCCGATGAAGCGGGTTTCGGAGGTGAGTTGCAGGACGTCCTTGATGTCCATGGCGACCGCCTTGTTCTGCGCAATGTTTCCCTGCATGATTGATCCTGGCAAAGCTAACCAATAGACTGTTGTTCCTCAAGGTGCAAATCGGTCCGCGATCCGCCCCGCGGCGGCCGGACCCGGGGGGAGGCGCGGCGTGGAACTCAGCGACGAGGGTGTCGGTGCGTGCGGGGAAGGCGTGGTCATCAACGCCGGCAGCGGCCACTGCACGGTGGTTTGCGGCGGGCGGGAGATCCCGTGCCGCCTGCGCGGCCGGCTCAAGCAGGGGCTGCAGACCGAGCGGACGCTCGTCGTGGCCGGCGACCGCGTGCGCATCGCCCCGGTGCCCGGGGACCCGGCCATCGCCGTGGTGGAGGAGGTCCTGCCCCGGCGCAACCGGATCTCCCGGACCTCGTCCAAGCGCGAGCGCGGGCGCCGGGAACAGGTCATGATGGCCAACCTCGACCAGGTGGTCGTCGTGCAGTCGGTCCGCCAGCCCGAACCCTCCGGCGGCCTCGTCGACCGCCTGCTGGTCGCCGCCGAGCGCTACGAGGTCGAGGGGGTGCTCTGCCTGAACAAGGTGGACCTCGACCCGGCCGCCGCCGCCGCCGCGCCGGTCTGGGATCACTACCGCGCCGTCGGCTACCAGGTGCTGCGGACCTCCGTGGTGACCGGCGAGGGCATCGACGCGTTCCGCGACCGACTGCAGGGGCGGATCTCCCTGCTGCTCGGCGCGTCGGGCACCGGCAAGAGTTCGCTGCTGGCCAGGGCCACCGGCCTGCGGTTGCGGATCGGCGAGGTGACGGCCAAGACCGGCCTGGGCCGGCACACCACGACCCAGACCGAACTCTATCCCCTGGGCAACGGCGGCTTCATCGCCGACACGCCGGGCATCCGCGGCTTCGACCCCTGGGACGTGGCGCCGATCGAACTGCGGGAGTGGTTCCCCGATTTCACGGGGCCCGCCCAGACCTGTCGCTATGACACCTGCCTGCACCGCGACGAGCCCGACTGCGGGGTCAAGCGGGCGGTGGCCGGCGGCGAACTGCCCGCCTGGCGCCACGCCGCATACCTGGGCATCCTGAAAGACCTTCAAGAGCGGGAGAATGTGCGGGGGCCTCAGCGCAGGAGGTCGTCGTAGAAGATGATCGCCTCGGCGCCCTCGTGGAGCAGGCGGTCGAGCGGTCGGAAGCCGGTGTGGTCGTGGTAGGCGACGGCGTGGTCGGCGCGCTGCGCCTCCCACCAGCCCGGCAGGGCGAAGCCGAGGAGCAGGTCGGAGCGGGCCGTGACCTCGTAATGGAGCAACCCGGTCGCCAGGGTGACGACGGCCGTCAGACCGAATAATTGCAGGGCACGCACGTCGGGGACCTCCGAGGCGGTCGAGAAGCAACCGGGGTGCCAGGAGGGCCTTTGAGGGAGCATTCCATCCGAAAAGGCATAAAAAGGGGCGTTTCCGGCGCTCTGGCCCGGCTTTGCCGCCGCCGGCCGGTGACCCCGGACCAGCTGTTCGCCGACCCTCCGCGCCGGATCCTGGTGGTGCGCCAGCACAACCAGATGGGCGACATGGTCTGCGCGACGCCGGCCCTGCGCGCCTTGCGCCAGTCGTTCCCTCGGGCCGAGATCGCGCTGGTCTGTGCGCCGGTCAACCGGGATGTCGTCCTGCACAACCCGCACCTCGATCGGGTGCTGGTGTTCGACAAGCGGGCCTGCACCCACCCGCTCCCTCTGCTGCGTTTCATCGGTGAGTTGCGCCGGTTCCGGCCCGACGCGGCCTTCGTCCTGAACTCGGTCTCCTATTCGGTGACCAGCGCCGCGCTCGCCGCCGTCAGCGGCGCGCCGCTGTTGATCGGGGGCGACAGCCTGCCGTACGGCTTCGACATCAGCCGGCACGCCTACTCCCTGGTGATGCCGTCGCGGCCCGAACTCGACCGCCACGCCGTGGACCACAACCTCGCGCCGCTGGAGTCCATCGGGATCGTCACCGCGGACCGCAGCACCGTGGTGGTGCCGGCGGTCGCGGAAGAGGCGGCCGCGCGCGAGATCGACGATCTTGTGCCCGGCGCGGGCGGGCTGTGGATCCTGCATCCGGGCGCCGGGAAGGCGCAGAACCAGTGGCCCGCCCCCCGCTTCGCCGAAGTGGCCGCCCGGGCGGTGCGTGACGGCCGGCGCGTGCTGGTCCTGCAGGGGCCGGCCGACGGACCGGCGATGGCGGATTTCTCGGCGGCCCTGGACGGGCTTCTGGCACCGCTGGGGCTGGCTCCGCCGCCGATCAACCCGCCGGTCACGGTCGGGGTCTGCGCGGCCTTGCTGACGCGGGCCGAACGCTTCCTGTGCAACGACACCGGACTGATGCACGTGGCGGGTGCGGTGCGGGCGCCGACCCTGGCCCTGTTCGGGCCCACCGATCCGGCCCTCTGGGGCCCCCAGGCCCCTGAAGTAGCTTGCCTGCGCGGCGCGCAGGGGCGCCTGGAGGCGCTCGACACCGACACCGTCTGGGATCGTTGGCGGCGTCTGCCGCCGCGGTCCAACCCGACCAGGGGATAGGCATGCACACACCGATCGCGATCCTGGTGCTTTTGTTCTCCCTCACCTTCCACGAGTTCGCCCACGCGCGGGCGGCCCTGCGCCTGGGGGACGACACGGCGCAGCGCCTGGGCCGGGTCTCGTTGAACCCGCTGGCCCACATCGATCCCGTCGGCACGATCATCGTGCCGGTGGTGATGGCCCTGTTGCCGGGCGGCATGATCTTCGGCTGGGCCAAGCCCGTGCCCGTGGACGAGCGCCGCCTCGCCAGCCCCCTGCGCGACCAGGCCCTGATCGCGGCCGCCGGACCGATCAGCAACCTCATCCTGGCCGCCGTCTTCGCGATCGGCCTCGGCCTCACGCTGGCCGGCGGCCACCGCGGACCCTTCGCGACCTTGGCCGGAGGTGACGTCGGTGCCTTCCTGCGGCTGCTCTGCCAGTGGGGGGTCAGCCTCAACGTGCTGCTGGCCTTGTTCAACCTGATCCCCCTGCCGCCCCTGGACGGCAGCTGGATCATGCGCCTGGCCCTGCGCGGCGACGCGCGCGCCTCGTACGAGCGGTTGCGGCCCTACGGCTTCCTGATGGTGCTGGTGCTGATGTACGCGGGCCTGGGCGGCGTGCTGGGGCGGGGCGTCGCCGTGGTCGGGGGCTGGTACCTCGAGGTGGCGCTGGCCGTGGGCGGCCTGCTGACGTAGGCGGCGGCCACGACCGGCGCGGGCGGACGGCGCACGAGAACGCCGGAACCCACGGGGGGTTCCGGCGTCTCCATCGGCCCGACGCGCGTTGGCGCCGTGGCGGTTCAGTGGTCGTAGATGGCGATGTCGTAGCCCTGATAGGGGTTGTCGTCCACCATGACCGTCACCGTCGCGACCGCGCTCTCGTTGTCGTTCACGTCCACGGCCGAGACACGGTAGACGTTCTCGCCGACCATGGGGCTCTCGTCGACGTACCAGGTTTCGGAAATCGGAGCCGGGCACATCGTCGCGACCCGCGTGCCGTTGGCGCGGTAGACCATGTAGCCGGCCAGATCCGCGTCGGTGTTGTTCGGAGCCCAGTGCACGATCACCTGGGCCTCGATGATCTCGCCGAGGATGTCCACGGGAACCGCCGGGGGCGCCGTGTCGACGATGGTCGGCGGGCGGGTCACGTCGTCGCTGCCGCAACCGGCCAGCAACGCCAAGCACCCCAGCCCTGTGATCAGCAACTTCGTCTTACCTGCCACCTTGGTTCCTCCTTGACCAGCCTCACGTTGCACCGGAGGCGCCGCGTGGGGGCGCGTCTTGGACTGCTCCGGTCTCGATCGCACTTGCGAGCAGGAAGCTGCAAGGGAGGTGCCAGCGGTCGCGCCCGGTCGAGATGAGCCCGCCACGATGGTAATTCCTTGGGGCCAATGAGGTTGCGGACGGGACGATCGATGCCGAGGCTACCCCGGGCTTCCTCGTGATGCCCGGGAACGGACCGCCGGGCCCCGTCTTGCACGGATCGGCCCGGCCCGCCGGGCAGTTTGCATCCCGCGCATCCTTGAAATGTCCTTGACAGCAAGGAAGTTAAGCGGGACGATGGGTCCGGCGCTGCGAAGTCGGCCGTCGCGGGGAGACGATGCCGCGCTGGATGTTCAGCGGGAAAGGGGGACCTGATGACCAAGGCGGATATTGTCGAGGATATCGCTCAAAAGACGGGTCTGACCAAGAAGGAAGTCGGGGAGACGGTGGACCTTTTCCTCGAGCAGGTGAGCGACCTGCTTTCCCAGGGTCGCCATCTCGAGATCCGGGGCTTCGGCACCTTCAAGGTGAAGGAGCGCAAGGAGCGCATGGCCCGCAACCCCCGGACGGGGGACGCCGTGCCTGTGCCGTCGCGCCGCGTGCCGGTGTTCAAGGTCTCGAAGATGCTCAAGGACAAGGTGGCCCACCACTCCTGAGACCTCGTGCGCCCGATGTGGCAGCCGAATGTTTGATCCGGCCTTCCCGCCCGACGCGGGGAGGCCGGTCGCCTGTCCCGCCCCGGAGGTGCCCCATGCTGGATCTGCGCAGCGATACCGTGACCCGGCCCGACGCGGGGATGCGCCGCGCGATCGCCGAGGCCGAGGTCGGGGACGACGTCTTCGGCGACGACCCGACCGTCAACCGCCTGCAGGAGCGCACCGCCGCGCTGCTGGGCAAGGAAGCCGCCATCTTCGTGCCCAGCGGCACCATGGCCAACCAGATCGCGCTGCGCGTCCAGACCCGTCCCGGCGACCAGGTGGTCTGCGAGGCCGACTGCCACATCTACCGCTACGAGCAAGGAGGACCGGCGGCCCTGTCGGGACTGCTGCTGGCCTGCGTGGCCGGCGATCGCGGCGCGCTGCCGTGGTCCGCCATCCTGCCGGTCCTGAATCCCGACGACGATCACGCCGCCCGGCCGGCGCTGATCTGCCTCGAGAACACGCACAACCGGGCCGGCGGGCGCATCCTGCCCCAGGATCAGGTGGTCGAGGTCGGTCACGAGGCGCACGCCCGCGGCCTGCGGCTGCACCTGGACGGAGCCCGGCTGTGGAACGTCCACGCCGCGACGGGAACCGCTCTGGCGGAACTGGCCGCGCCCGCCGACACCGTCAGCGTCTGCTTCTCCAAGGGGCTCGGCGCACCGGTGGGCTCGGTCTTGGCCGGCGGCGCCGCGGTGATCCGCGAGGCCCGGCGCGCCCGCAAGCTCTACGGCGGCGGCATGCGGCAGGTGGGGATCCTGGCTGCGGCCTGTCTCCACGCCCTGGACCACAACCTGCCCCGACTCGTCCAGGACCACGAACACGCCCGTCTGCTGGTCGAAGGTCTGGACAACCCGGCCCTCAGGCTCGATCATCCGGTCGAGACGAACATCGTCATCCTGCGGGTCGCCGACGAGCGGCACTTGCTCGAACACCTGCGCGGGAGCGGCATCCTGGCCGTGCCGTTCGGACCCGGGCGCGTGCGCCTGGTGCCGAACCTCATGATCACCCGCGAAGGAATCCTGGCGGTGCAGGACGCGCTGGACGCCTACCGCGCTCCCGCGCCCGCGGGCTCGGACCAGTCTTGAGGGGAACCGACTCTTGAGGGGAACCGACATGGCGGCTGCCTCGAACTGGGACTGGTTGATCCCCGCGGCGCACGTCGAGCGCGAGACCGTCGCGTTCCTGCGCGCCACCGTCGCGGCCTCCGGCGCGACGGGTGTCGTGATCGGCCTCTCGGGGGGGATCGATTCGGCCGTGAGCGCCGCGCTGGCGGTGCGGGCCCTGGGTCCCGGGGCCGTGCTCGGGGTCTACCTGCCGTACCGCACCAGCAACCCGGACTCGTTGACCGACGCGACCGCGGTGGCCGCCGGGCTGGGCATCCGCTCCGAACGGCGCGACATCACCGACCTCGCCGACGCCTACCTGCGCGACGTTCCACCCGGAGCCGGCCTGCGCCGCGGGAACGTGATGGCGCGCTGCCGTATGATCGTCCTCTACGATCTCTCGGCGCGCGACCGCACCCTGGTGCTCGGCACCGGGAACCGCACCGAAACACTGCTGGGCTACGCCACCCTGCACGGGGACGCGGCCTTCGGGCTGAATCCCCTGGGCGATCTCTACAAGGCTGAAGTGCGCGCGCTGGCGCGCCACCTGGGCCTGCCGGCGCCGGTCATCGAGAAGGCGCCGAGCGCCGATCTGTGGGCCGGCCAGACCGACGAAGACGAACTGGGTTTCACCTACGAACAGGCCGACCGTCTGCTGCACCACATGGTGGACCAGGGGCTGGACGACGGGCGGCTCGCGGGCCTGGGCTTCGCGCCGGAGCTGGTCGCCACGGTCCGCGCCCGTGTCCGCGCGCAGGCCTTCAAGTGGCTGCCGGTGCCGACGGCGGTCTTCGCGGGGCGCCCGCTGCCCGACATCGCGGGCGGCTTCTGACGTGGAAACTCCGGAGCGCCCCGAAACGGTGCCGATCCCGGAACTCGCGGAGCCCGCGGGTTCCTGCCTGTTCGTGGCGACCCCGATCGGCAATCTGGGCGACGTGACGCTGCGCGCGCTCGGTGCGCTGCGCGACGCCGACCTTGTCTACGCCGAGGACACGCGGCGCACGCGGATCCTGCTGTCGCGTTACGGACTGCACGCCCGCATGGAACCCTATCACGATCACAACAAGGAGCGGCAGGCGCCGCGCGTGATCGAACGGGTGCGCCGCGGCGAGCGCGTGGTCGTGGTCAGCGACGCCGGCATGCCCGCGGTGGCCGATCCCGGCTACCTGATCGTCCAGGGTCTGCTCGAGGCCGGGTTGCCCTGGTCGGTGGCGCCCGGTCCGTCGAGCGTGCTGGCGGCGCTGGTGCTGTCGGGGTTCCCGACCGACCGGTTCCTGTTCACGGGCTACACGCCGCGCAAGCCAGGGAAGCTGCGGACCTACCTGGAGGAAGCGCTGGCGGAGCGCGGCACGGTGGTCATGCTCGAATCCTGCCACCGCATCCGCAAGACGCTCGCCGCGCTGGTCGAGGTGGCGCCCGACCGCGAGCTGGCGATCGCCCGCGAGATCACGAAGGTCCACGAGGAAACCCTGCGCGGCACGGCCGCCGAACTGCTGGAAGTCATGGAGGGCCCCCGCTTGAAGGGGGAGCTGGTGCTGCTGGCCCGCGGCCGGCCCGCCGGCGGAAGAGGAGTTTGAGATGGACAGGATCGGACTGAAAGAGGCGGCCCGCGACAAGGTCCGGCCCCTGGTGCTGGCCCTGGACCGGGCCGGGGTGTCGCCCGACGGGGTGTCGCTCGCCGGGCTGGGGATCAGCGTCTTCGCCGCCTGGATCACGGCCGCCGGGCAGCTGTTCCTCGGAGCTTTGGTCCTGATCGTGGGTTCGGTGTTCGACATGCTGGACGGCGACCTGGCGCGCCTGCAGGGGCGGGCCAGCCGACGCGGCGCCTTCCTCGACTCCAACTTCGACCGCCTGTCCGAGGCGGCGGTCTACGCGGGGCTGGCCTGGTTCTACATGGAAGCCCTGTCCTGGCCCGACTCCGGCGCCGTCCTGCTGGTGATCCTCGCCTTGACCGGTTCGCTGACCACCAGCTACGCGCGCGCCCGCGCCGAAGGCCTCGGCGTCGCCTGCACGGGCGGCTGGCTGCAGCGCCCCGAGCGCATGGTCCTGCTGATCCTCGGCATGCTCCTCGGCCGGCACGTGCTGAAGCTGGTGCTGGCGCTGCTGGCCGCCGCGACCCTGTTCACCACGCTGCAGCGGATCGCCACGGTCAGCCGTGATCTGGGCGACGAGCAGCGCGCGGGCCCGCGACGGCCGTCGCGCGAGAACCCGTCCCGATCGGCGCCGATCGCCGCCGCGTCCGCCGGTCGCGAAGAGACGGCGGCCGTCCGGCCCGACCTCGAGGCAGGGCAGGTGGGCACGGCGCCCCCGCCTGCCGTGTCCGGTCCCGATCCGGACGGCGAGGTCCGCCTCGAAGACCCCGACGACGATGACGACCCCTACGCGGACCTGCACCGCCGTGGCTGATCCGGCCCGCCGGGGCCTGCTGGTCACTTTCGAGGGGCCCGAGGGCAGCGGCAAGTCGACGCTCATCCGCAGCCTCGCCGCGCGCCTGGAGGCGCTCGGCGGTCCGGTGGTGATGACGCGCGAACCGGGTGGCACGCCCGTCGGCGAACGCATCCGGGCCGTGCTGCTGGACCCGTCGCTGCCGGAGCTGTGCCCCGAGACCGAACTGCTGCTGATGGTGGCCAGCCGGGCCCAGCTGGTCCGCGAGGTCGTGTCGCCCGCCCTCGCCGCCGGCCGGATCGTGCTCTGCGATCGCTACGCCGACGCGTCGGTCGCCTACCAAGGCGCCGGCCGGGAACTGGGCCGGACGCGGGTCGACGCCCTGAACGACTTCGCGCTGGCGGGTGCGGCGCCCGACCTGACCCTGCTCTGCCTGCTGCCACCGGCCGCCGGCCGCCGGCGCCTCGGGGACCGCGATCCCGACCGGCTCGAGCGGGAATCGGGCGCCTTCCACGAGCGGGTTTACGCCGCTTACCTCGCCATGGCCGCGTCCGGCGACCCCCGTTTCCGCACGCTCGACGCGACCGCCCCGCCCGCCGGCCAGGTCGAGCAGGCCGTCGCCCATCTGCGCAGTCTGGAACACGATTTGCTGACGGGGTTATAATCGCTTATGGATGTGCCCGAAATCCGGGGTGTCCCGTCGCCCGCCACCTGTGAGAAAGCCGGTCGAGCATGATGGCCCTTGCGCGCAACTTCGCCGCCCTGCGGCGCCCCCTGCTGGTCCTGGTCGCTTTCGTCTCCTTGGCCGCCGTGGCCGCGCCCGTGGCGCCCGCCGCCGCCCAGGACTCCACGCGCACCCAGGAGCGCCCCCGCGGCACCGACCGCCAGCGCTACATCGAGGCCCTGCAGACCCTGGGCAACGTCTACGAGCGCGTGTTCTACAACTACGTCGACGACGTCGACGCCGACGCGCTGCTCGAAGCCGGCATCAACGGCATGATGGGCTACCTCGACGAGCACTCGCAGTACCTGCCCCCGAAGAACTACGAGGATCTCATGATGTCCACCGAGGGGGAGTTCGGCGGGCTGGGCATCACCATCAACATCCGCGACCACTACCCGACCGTCGTCTCGCCGATCGAGGGCACGCCCGCCTTCCTGATGGGCATCCAGGGCGGCGACCGCATCGTCGAGATCGAGGGCGAGTCCACCTTCGACTTCGACAGCGACGACGCCGTGAAGCTGCTGCGCGGCGAGCCGGGCACCCAGGTGACCATCACCATCCAGCGCGAGGGCACGGCCGCCCCGTTCCCGCTGACCATCACGCGCGCCGTGATCGTGGTCGAGAGCGTGCCCTACGCCTTCATGATGGGGGACATCGGCTACATCCGCGTCCAGAGCTTCGCCCGCACCACCGCCGACGAGATCCGCAGCAAGATCACCGAGCTGCGCAGCCAGGGCGCGCGCGGTCTCGTGCTGGACCTGCGCTGGAACCCGGGCGGCCTGCTGGAGTCCGCCAACGGCGTCAGCGAGCTGTTCCTGGACCACAACGAGCTGATCGTCTACACCAAGGGGCGCCTGCGCAACCAGAACCGCAGCTACTACGCCGAGGAGGACCGCCACGCCGCCGCGGGGCTGCCGACGATCGTCATGATCAACGGCGCCTCGGCTTCGGCCAGCGAGATCGTGGCCGCCGCGGTGCAGGACCATGACGCCGCGCTGGTCGTCGGCAAGACCAGCTTCGGCAAGGGTTCGGTCCAGACCGTCTTCCCCCTGAGCGAGGACAGCGCCCTGAAGCTCACCACGGCCAAGTACTACACGCCCAGCGGCCGCTCCATCCACAAGGACCGCCACGAGGACGACAGCGACCTCGACCTGACGCTGGAGCCCGCCCGCGCCGGCCCGCCCGACGTCGAACTCGACCTGCCGCGCGCCGAGAAGGAGAAGTTCGCCACCGACAGCGGGCGCGTCGTCTACGGCGGCGGCGGCATCACGCCGGACATCGAGGTCGAGCAGCCCTTCCTGGCCGACTTCGAGGTCGCGCTGGAGCGCGACGGCGCCCTGTTCAGCTTCGCCACCTGGTGGGCCGCCTACCACGACGTGCCGCGCGACCTGAAGGTCGACGCCCCCATGTTCGCGGCCTTCAAGGAGCACCTGCGCAAGCGCGAGAAGATCGAGGAGTATCTGGGCGTCTACGACCTGAAGCTCGACGAAGAGCTGCTGGCCGCCAACCGCGCCTACATCGAGCAGGGGATCCGGCGCGAGCTGATGCGCCACAAGTTCGGCCAGCTGGCCGCCTACCAGGTGGCCATCGAAGACGACATCCAGCTGAAGGAAGTCCTGAAGCTCTTCGAGCGGGCCCGCAACCTCGACGACCTGCTGCGCATCGCCCGCGAGTGGGAGTCTTCCCAGGTCGCGGAGTCGGGCGAGAAGGACGCCGCCGCCCCCGTCGTCCGCTGACGGGGATCAGATCCGCGCGAACGCCTGCTCGAGGTCCGCGATGATGTCCTCGGGATCCTCGAGCCCCACCGACAGGCGGACCATCGCCGGGTCGATGCCCACCTTCAGCAGCTCCGCCTCCGAGTAGGTGCTGTGGGTCATCGTGGCGGGATGCTCGATCAGGGTGTCCACGTCCCCGAGGCTCACCGCGAGGGTGCACAGCTCCACGCTGTTCATGACCGTGCGGCCGGCGTCGCGGCCGCCCGCGACCAGGAAGCTGACCAGGCCGCCGAAGCCGGACTGCTGCCGCTTCGCCAGCTCGTGCTGGGGGTGCGAGGGCAGGCCCGGGTAGATCACGCGCGTCACCTTGGGGTGCTTCTCCAGCCACTTCGCCACCGTCATCGCGTTCTCGCCGTGTTGGCGGACGCGCACGGCGAGGGTCTTCAGGCCGCGGATCAACAGCCAGGCGTTGAACGGGCTGATGCAGCCGCCGATGTCGCGCAGGGTCTCGAAGCGCGCGCGGGTGATGAACTCGGCCGATCCCACCAGGATGCCGGCGATCGCGTCGCCGTGACCCCCGATGTACTTGGTCGCGCTGTGCAGCACGATGTCGGCGCCCATTTCCAGCGGCCGCTGCAGCACCGGGGTGCAGAACGTGTTGTCCACCAGCAGCGGGATGCCGTGCCGGCGGGCGATCGCGACCACCGCGGGCAGGTCGGTCAGGACCAGGGTGGGGTTGGCGGGCGTCTCGACGTAGATCAGCTTCGTGGCCGGGGTGATCGCACGCTCGTAGTTGGCGGGGTCGGTGGCGTCGACTTCCGCGACCGTGATGCCGAGGCGAGGCAGCGTGTGGGTGAACAGCTGGTGGGTGCCGCCGTAGAGGGTGTCGCCCGAGACGATGTGGTCCCCGCTGCCGCACAGGGTCAGCACGGCGGTGGTGCAGGCGGCCATGCCGCTGGCCAGGGCCAGGGCGGCCTCGCCGCCCTCCAGCGCCGCCAGGCGGCACTCCAGCGCCTCCTGCGTGGGGTTGCCCAGCCGCGTGTACAGGAAACCGTCGTTTTCCCCGGCGAAGATGGCGGCGCCGTGCTCGGCGCTGTCGAAGGCGAAGGTCGAGGTCTGGACGATCGGGACCGAGACCGGTCGGGCCGTGCGCCAGCGCCCGTCCGAGACGTGGCCGTGGCCGTGGATGCAGCGCGTCTGGAAGCCGTAGCTCTTCTTTTCGGACATGGTCCCCCCGCCTTCGGGGCGGACGGGTGGGATTGCGCTTGCAATCTCCCGCCGCCCTGGAACAATGGGCCGGCGGCGGCGTACGATCCCGCCGTCGACGTCGGCAACGTCCCGCAGAATACCAGGATTCAAGATGCAAGCCACCACGATCGCTGTCAAACCCGTCGCTGCGGCCATCGCCGTGCAGGACTTGACGTTCGCCTACGCGGCGACGCCCGTCCTGCAGGGGGTCAGCTTCAGCCTGGAGAAGCGGGCCGTGGGCCTGCTCGGCCCCAACGGCTCCGGCAAGACCACGCTGCTGCGGGCCCTGCTCGGCCACCTGCCGCTGAAGCGGGGCGCCGTCTCGGTGATGGGCTGCGACATGGCGCACGACGCCCGCGGCGCGCGCCGCCGCCTCGGCTGGATGCCTGAGCGCGGCGGCATCCTGCCCGGCATGAGCGGCGTCGCCATGGTGGCGTACCTGGGCGAACTCGGCGGCATGCCGCCGACCGACGCCCTGCAGCGCGCCCACGAGGTCCTGAACTACGTCGGTCTCGCCGACGAGCGCTACCGGGAGGCCGACACCTACAGCCAGGGCATGCGGCAGCGGTTGAAGCTGGCCCAGGCGTTGGTCCACGACCCCGACTGGCTGCTGCTGGACGAGCCGACCAGCGGCCTGGACCCGCGCGGCCGCGTCAGCATGCTCGAACTCATGCGCGACCTGGCCGCGAACAAGGGTTTCGGGATCATCCTCTCGACCCACCTGCTGGCCGACGTGCGCGAGGTCTGCCAGGAGATCCTGGTTCTGCGCCAGGGCCGGCTGCTGAGCCACGGCCGCGTCGAGGTGGCGCCGCCGGGAGCGACGGCGCAGTTCCTGGTCGAAGGCTTCGGCGACGAACCCGTCTTCCTCGCTGCGCTGGAGGCCGCCGGGCTCACGGCCACGCGCCGCGAGCGGCTCCTGGAAATCACCGCCCCGGCCGACGCCGGCGCCCGGCTGGTGCTCGCGGCCGCGTCGGCCAGCGGCTTCGCCCTGCGCCGGCTGCAGCCGCGCCGCGAGACACTCGAGGACCTGTTCTACCAGCTCGTCGACGACGCCGGCGACGCGCGCAGCAAGGACTGACATGCCCGTCTACGAACGCGGATACCGTCACTGGGAGCACAGCGGCCACCGGGCGCGCGCGCCCTGGTGGGCGATCGCCCGGCGCGGCATCGCCGAGCCGCTGAAGAGCCGCCGCCTGCTGTTCCTGCTGGCGGTCGCCTGGGTGCCGGCCATCGTCAAGGGCGGCATCCTCTACTTCACCTTCCAGATGGGAGAGCTGTCGCGCCTGATCGGCGGCAAGTGGACCGACATCGGGCCGCGCGGCTTCCTGACCTACCTGGGGTGGCAGTCGCCGTTCGTGCTGATCCTGCTGGCGATCGTCGGCTCGGGCCTGATCAGCCGCGACCGCCGCGAGAACGGCCTCGCCCTGTACCTGTCGCGACCGTTGGGCGTGCGCGACTACGTCCTGGGCAAGGGCGCGGTGGTCATGTTCTACTACTTCGCCGTGACGCTGCTGCCCGTCTGGGCGCTGTGCCTGTTCGGCTACCTGGTCACCAGCGGCGCGACCGGGCTGCAGATGCTCCTGCTGATCCCCCTGCAGGCCCTGGCCTATTGCCTCGTGACCGGCGCCGGTTTCACGCTGGTGCTGCTGGCCCTGTCCTCGGTCGGACAGCGCACGGTCTTCGTCGCCCTGTGGTGGGTGCTGCTGTACGCCGGCACCGACGGTCTCGCCAAGATCATGTCGCTGTTCAGCCCCGCCCTGGAGATCCTGAACTTCCCCGGCCAGTTCCTGAACGCGGGCATCGTCTTCTTCGGCGGCGAACCGCTCTGCGAAGTGCCGCCGGCGGCGAGCCTGCTGGTCGTGGTGGCTTACGCGCTCCTGGGCGCCTGGGTGCTGCGGCGCCGGATCAAGCCCGTGGAGGTGGTGGCGTGAACGTCGCACCCACGACCGTCGCCCCCGCCGCCGTCCTGCGGGCGGAGAGGGTCAGCAAGTGGTTCGGCGAGGTCATCGCCGTCAACGACTGCACCCTCGCGCTGGGCCCCGGCGTGACCGGACTGCTGGGCCTCAACGGCGCCGGCAAGACGACCCTGTTCAAGATGCTGTCGGGCCTGATCACACCCAGCCAGGGCGAGGTGCTGATCCGCGGGCACCGCCTGCGCCGCGACGTGGGCCTGTTCCGCCACGTGGGCTTCTGCCCGGAGAGCGACGCGCTGTTCGACTGGCTGACCGGGCGCGAGTTCCTGATGCTCATGGTCCGGCTGATGGGGTACGACGGGACGGAAGTGGCCGCACGCTCCGAGCGCGCCCTGGAACTCGTGCACCTCGGCGACGCCGCCGACCGGCGGATCGGCGCCTACTCCAAGGGCATGCGCCAGAAGATCAAGATGGCCCAGGCCCTGGCCCACGATCCCGAGATCGTCTTCCTGGACGAGCCGCTCAACGGGATGGACCCCGTGTCGCGACGGGAAATCGTCGCGCTGGTGCAGCGGCTGGGCGACGAGGGGCGCTGCGTGGTGGTGTCGAGCCACATCCTGCCCGAGATCGAGACCATGACCCGCTCCATCGTGTTGATCCACCGCGGCAAGCTGATGGCCGAGGGCGACATCACCGAGATCCGCGACGCGATCCACGACCGCCCCACCATCGTGGCGCTCACGTCGACCGAGCCGCGGCGGCTGGCCTCGTCGCTGGCCGGGCGCGACCTGGTGCGCGGGGTCGAGATCGACGAGTTCGGCCGCGTCGTGGCGCGGACCGACCATGCCGTGAACTTCTACCGCGAGCTGCCGGGCTGGCTGCTGGCGGAGTCCCTGCCCGTCGACGAGATCGAAACCCTCGACGACAACCTGCAGGCGGTCTTCGACTATCTGGTGGGAGGGTGAGATGAACGTCACCGCACCGTCCGCCGCCGCGGGCACCGTCGCCGCCGGGAGCGGCCAGGCCGGGAACGTCCAAGCCGGGAACGACCGCCCGCTGGGCCTGGCGGTCTCGGCCTTCTGGATCGCCTTCTTCTCCTTCCGCGAGATGGTGCGCCGCCGGCGCATCCTATCGGTGGGGCTGCTGATGCTGCTGCCGGTCGTGCTGGCGGTGGCCTGGCGGGCCCTGGACCGCGACGGCGTGATCCCGCCGGAGCTGCTGCTGGCCAACCTCAGCGGCATGGTCTACATCCACTTCATGGTCGCGGTCGTCTCGTTGGCCTTCGGCCTGTCGGCCATCGGCGAGAGCGCCGACGAGGGCACGATCATCTACTACTGGACGCGGCCCCTGCGCCGCGAGGCCATCTACCTGGGGCGCCTGGTCGCGGCGCAGGCGGTGGCCGGGTTGCTGGTGGCGGGCTCGCTGGTCGCCTCCTTCCTGGTGATGACCGTGGGCAACTTCGGGATCATCACCCTGGAATTCCTGAAGCTCTACGTCAGCGCCTGCCTGGTCATCCTCTACGGCGCGATCGTCTACACGGCCATCTTCGCCGCGATCGGCACCTGGCTGAAGAAACCCATGCTGCCGGCCATCCTGTTCGCGTTCGGCTGGGAATCCATCGGCGGCAACGCGCCGCTGCGACTGCAGGAACTGACGGTGGTCTTCCACCTGCGCAACCTGCTGCACAACACCGCGGCTTCGACCGGGGACATGCCCAACCTGCTGCAGGAGCTGAAGGTCATGCTCCTGCACGAGGTGCCGCCGTCCACGGGGCACTCCTTCCTGGTGCTGCTGGCGGTGGCGGTGGTCGCCTTCGCGCTGGGCTGCTGGCTGCTGCGCCGCAAGGAGATCTTCCGCTGAGCGGTCCGTTTGACAGCGGTCGCGACCGGTGCTAGCGTGCGGGGGGTTTTCCCGCCGAGATCCACCCGAAGCGACAGTGTAGAGGCCCGGCCCGGCCGGGCGAGTTCGAGGCTGCCCCGACGGCGCGCCAGCGTCCCGCCGCCGGGGTCAACAGTTGGAGGCGTCATGTCCGTGATCCGCAAGACTTTGGTCCTCGCCGCCGTCCTGGCCACCGCGCTGGGCGTCGTGGCGGCGTCGGCCGAGGGCTACCAGGACATCCAGGACCAGGTCCAGGAGTTCACCCTGCCCAACGGCATCCACTTCATCGTGCTCGAGCGGCACGACGTGCCGGTGTTCTCGTTCAACACCTTCGTCAACACCGGCAGCGCCCAGGAGGTCACGGGCATCACGGGCATCGCCCACATCCTGGAGCACATGGCGTTCAAGGGGACCGCCGAGATCGGCACCACCGACGCCAAGAAGGAGGCGCTGGCGATGAAGGCCGAGGACGAGGCCTTCGCCGCGCTGAAGGTCGAACGCCTCAAGGGCGACCACGCCGACCCCGCGAAGCTGGCCGCTCTCGAACAGGCGTTCACCGACGCCAAGGACGCGGCCCGCGCCTTCGTCGTCAGCAACGAGTTCGGGCAAATCGTCGAGAACAACGGCGGCCGCGGCATGAACGCCGGCACCGGGACCGACGACACGAACTACATGTACAGCCTCCCGAGCAACCGGTTGGAGCTGTGGGCCTATCTGGAGGGGACGCGCATGTCGCGGCCCGTGCTGCGCGAGTTCTACACCGAGAAGGACGGCCCGGTGACCGAGGAGCGCCGCATGCGCACCGAGAACAGCCCGATCGGCATGCTCATTGAGCAGTTCCAGAACCTGGCCTTCATGGCGCACCCGTACCACCATTCGACCATCGGCTGGATGACGGACCTGAACACGATCACGCGCCAGGACTGCGCCGACTTCTACAAGACCCACTACGTGGGCCGCAACATGACCGTGGCCGTCGTCGGCGACATCCGCTTCGACGAGGTCAAGCGCCTGGCGGGCAAGTATTTCGCCGGCGTGTCGGCCGCCGTGCCGCCCGTGATCGAGACCTTCGACGCGCCCCAGAAGGGCGAGCGCCGCATGGTGATCGAGGACGAGGCGCAGCCCTTCTACATCTGCGGCTACCACATCGGCAACTGGGCCCACGCCGACGCCGCCGTCTACGACGCCATCGCGGACATCCTCGGCCAGGGTCGCACCAGCCGCCTCTACGAGCGCCTGGTCAAGCAGGACAAGTCGGCGGTCCAGGCCTTCAGCTTCGCCGGCTACCCCGGCGACAAGTACCCGACCCTGCTGGCCGTCCTGGGCATGCCAGCCAAGGACGTCGCCGCGGAGCAGATCGAGATCGCGGTGTTCGAAGAGATCCAGAAGCTCATGGACGAGGGCGTGACGGCCGAGGAACTGGCGGGCGTGAAGCGCCGCGCCCGCGCCAACTTCGTCCGCTCGCTGGAGGGCAACATGGGCCTGGCCGCCCAGCTGTCCGACTACCAGGGCAAGCAGGGCGACTGGCGCCGGATGTTCACGCAGCTCGAGGCCATCGACGCGGTGACCGTCGAGGATGTGCAGCGCGTCGCCCGCGAGATCTTCGTGCCCAACAACCGTACGGTCGCCTTCATCAAGACGGTCGAGGCCGCCAACTGACGCGTATCCCGCGTCGCGCCGAGGAAAGGAGACAGGTCATGAAGCGAATCATGAAGAAGGCGGCCCCGGTCCTGCTGCTGCTGGCGGCGGCGAGCCTGGCGTCGCCCGCGCTCGCGGCCCGCAACAAGCCGTGGGAGAAGATCAAGACGCCCTCGCTGGGCGAGATCCGCCTGCCGGATTACCAGCGCGTGCAGCTGGACAACGGCATGGTGCTCTACCTGGCCGAGGACCACGAACTGCCGATGATCGAACTGTCGGCGACCATCCGCGCCGGCCAGATCTACGAGCCGGAAGGCAAGACGGGTCTCGCCGCGCTGACGGGCGAGGTGCTCCGCACCGGCGGCACCGCCAGCTGGTCCGGCGACGAGATCGACGAGAAGATGGAGTCGCTCGGCGCCATGGTCGAGACCTACGTCGAGGGCTACACGGCCGGCGCCTACCTGTCGGCCCTCACCGAGGATGCCGACACGGCCCTGGCCATCCTGGCCGAGATCCTGCGCAGCCCCCGCTTCGCCGAGGACAAGCTCGACCTCTCCAAGACCCAGCACAAGGCCGGCATCGCACGCCGCAACGACGAGCCGATGAGCATCGCGCGCCGCGAGTTCTCCCGTGTGATCCTCGGACCGGATCACCCGCTGGCCCGCAACGAGGAGTATGACACCCTCGGCGCGATTTCCCGGCAGGATCTGGTCGACTTCCACGCCGACTGGTTCGGACCCGACCGCACCTACCTGGTCGTGATCGGCGACTTCGACGCCGCCGTGATGACCGGCAAGATCAAGGCCGCCTTCGCCGGTTGGCCGGCCGCACGGCGGCCCCTGCCGGCGGATCCCGCGGTGCCGGACCTGCCGCGCACGGTGAACGTCGCGCCCAAGGCCGACCTCACGCAGTCGACGGTGATCCTGGGCCACAAGGGCATCCGCAACGACGACCCGCACTACGCCGGCATCGAGGTCGCGAACCGCATCCTGGGCGGCGGCTTCGCCTCGCGCCTGTTCAACGAGGTGCGCAGCGCCCGTGGCCTGGCCTACTCCACCGGCAGCGCCTCGGGCACCGGCTGGCGGCAGCCCGGCGTCTTCGTGGCCTTCGCCGGCACCAAGAGCGAATCCACCGAGCAGGCCGCGGTCGTGATGATCGAGCAGATCGAGAAGATGACGCGCGAGCCCGTCACCGCCGAAGAGCTGCGCGTCGCGGTCGACGGCATCCTCAACAGCGACGTGTTCAACTACGACTCCAAGCGCGAGGTCCTGGACCGCATGGTGCTGTTCGAGATGAACGGCTACCCTGCGGATTTCCTGACGCGCTACCGGGCCGAGGTGCAGGGCATGACCGCCGCGAAGGTGCTGGAGGCCTGCCAGGCGGTCTGGCAGCCCGAGATCCTCTCGGTCCTCGCGGTCGGCAACCCGGCCGATTTCGACGGCGACCTGAGCCGCTTCGGGGCCGTGAACACGGTCGACATCACGATCCCCGAGCCCAAGCTGTCTTTGGAGATCCCCGCCGCCACGCCGGAGTCCCTGGCCGCCGGCCAGAAGCTCCTGGACCGCGCCGCGGCGGCCGTCGGCGGCAGGAAGCTGGCCGACATGAAGGGCTTCGCCACCAAGCAGACGCTCGCGGCCGAGATCCAGGGCATGTCCTTGAACATCACCATGGAGACCACGATCGTGCTGCCGGACCGCCTGAAGCTGATCCAGAAGCTGCCCTTCGGCGAGTCCACGCAGGTCCTCGACGGCGACAAGGGCTGGGTCCAGAGCCCCATGGGCGTCCAGGACATCGAGGGCCCCGACGCCGCCAAGATGCGCGACCAGATCAACGGCGACATGTTGATGCTGCTGCGCGACCACGCCGGCCGCACCTGCCAGGCGCTGCCGGCCGAGGAGCTGGACGGCAAGACCTGCGAGCGGGTCTACATCACCGACGAGCAGGGCGACTACACGCTGATGTTCCTCGACACCGCGACCGGCCTGCCCGTGATGGAGCAGAGCAAGGGCGAGGCGCCGATGACCGGCGAGCCGGTCACCCAGAAGGTCAAGTACGATTCGTACAAGGATTTCGGCGGCGTGCAGCGCCCGGCGACGTTCACGATCCTGTTCGACGACGAGGTCTTCGCCACGGGGCAGACCACGTCGTTCACGCTGAACCCGACGGTCGCGGCGGGGTTCTTCGCCAAGCCGTAGGCCAGATCACGGCTGATTCGAAGGAGCGGGCGGCCCATGAGGGCTGCCCGCTCCTGTTTGCGCAGCCGTTGAACTCCGGTCGTATATCTGGTATTCTCGTCCTATGGCTTGCTGATATCGAAGAGTCCTCTGATCGAAAAGGTGCTCCATGGGTGTCTACGGGTACCGGCAAGACACGGTCACTACTCTGGGCCTCTCGCGTATTTCGCATCCGTGTCGACATTGTTTCTGGATCTCGTTGTTCTGCTGCCTTTTCGCCTCTGGATTTCCTGGTCTGGCAATCGCCCGGTGTGTCGAATATAGCGAGTACCTGCGTTGTGTAGGGTCCGTGGACATGCCGGGCAACTCACTCGGCTTGGCGATCTCGGGTAAATACGCTTATGTCGGGGACGATTCACCTGGTTTTCACGTTGTCGATATCACCGATCCTTTGATGCCGGTAATCGTCGGTAGTGTGGATACGCCCTGGACGGTCTATGACGTAGCTGTCTCGGGCAATTATGCATATGTGGTGAGCTACTGGACCGGGATGCAGGTCATAGATGTATCCGATCCTCGATGCCCTGTGATTGTGAGCAGTCTGGATACGCCAGGGTGTGCTTATGAAATAACCCTGTGTGGAAATCACGCCTTCATCGCCGATTCTCAGGCCGACCTGCAAATCGTCGACATCTCGGACCCCCGCTGTCCCAAGATTGTGGGGAGCGTGGAAATGCCAGGGGCGGCCCATGGTGTGGTTGTTTCGGGTACTTACGCATTCATCGCGAGCGTGTACTACGGCCTGTTGGTCGTTGACATATCGAATCCGCGTAACCCCGTGATCGCGAGTAGCCAAGACACGCCGTATTATGCGACCAGCATAGCTTTATCGGGTACGATAGCGTATGTAGGTGACGGTGGGAGAAGCCTTCATGTCATTGACGTCGACGATCCTCTCGACCCTGTCTATATCCGAAGTGTAACAATACCAGGCGCTGCTTATCATATGTGCGTTTCGGGGGCTACCCTGTATATCGCGGACAACCAACACGGACTCCTGGCACTTGACATCACAAACCAGCAATCCCCGACACTCATCGGCAAATTGGGCACTCCTAACTGGAGCTGGGGCATAGCTGTGTCCGAGTCCCTCATCTACCTCACGGATCATGATGAAGGCCTTCAGGTGATCGAAGCCGGCAACCTCCGGAGTCCGGAGATCGTGGGCTTTGTGGATACAAGTGGATATGCCCTGGGAGTGACTGTCTCCGGCGACAACGCGTTCGTTGCCGACAGTAACAACCTGCAAGTGGTGGAAGTCACAGATCCCGAGAAACCCCTGCTCATCGGAAGTGTCGAATTGCCCGAATGGGTGGTTTGCACAGCGATCTCGGGTTCATATGCCTATGCTGTGAGTGAGTCGAAAGGTCTTCATGTCATCGATATCGCAGATCCAACGCATCCAGAAGCCGTGAATAGCATCGGTGTGCCTGGTGACGTGAGGGGCGTCACTGTGTCTGGTGTCTATGCATATTTATCTGCGGGTCCGGCGGGACTGCAGGTGGTCGACATCACAGACCCTGGGTCTCCCTTGATCGCAGGCAGTGTGGACACGCCCAGCTTCGCTCGCAACACTGTGATCGACGGGTCTTTTGCCTACATAGCTGATTCGTATTCCGGTCTTCAGATTGTCGATATATCGAACCACGATAGCATGGCGGTGGTGGGCAACGTGGACACCCCCGGGGGGGCCTTGGACGTGTTCGTCTGCGGTAACTATGCCTACGTCGCGGACTGGGTTGCCGGCCTGCAAGTGATCGATGTCTCGGATCCCCGCGCTCCGATTGTCGTAGCAAACGTCGATACACCTGATTTGGCTTACAGCGTGTCCGTTTCGGGTTCCCACGCCTACATCGCGTCTGATGAAACCGGGTTACAGGTGGTCGATATATCTGATCCCATCGCCCCCTATTATGTCGGCAGCGTTGATACACCGGGTCGAACAGAAGCCCTCGATGTCTCGGGCGGATATGTCTACATCGCCGATCGCGAATACGGACTCATGATCCTGCCGACTCAATGCGAAACGGCGTCGGGTGTCGATGATTCCGTAACTTTCGATTCGACACGGCACCTGCAGGTCCACCCTAATCCTGTCTCGCACGAGATGCTCATCCGATTCGGCACCGAAAAGGGTGGCCCGGTCCAGGCTGTCGTCTACGATCTGGCCGGTCGCCGGATCCGCAGACTGTCCGACGGCACCTTCGTCGCTGGCGATCACCAGCTGCTATGGAACGGATGCGACGACTTCGGCCGCGAGGTCCCGACAGGCGTCTATCTCGTCCGGGTGACGACGGCAACAGGCCGCGACACGGTGCGCTTCGCAGTGATCCGATGAAGCCGGATCGTCGCGCATCGAATTAGAGGCGGTTCGTGCGGAACTCCGGGGATCGAGTAGGAGAGGTTGGAAGAAGCCGCGACCATGGTCATCCGGGTTTCCCCAGGTAGCGTGAAGCCTTGCTGTTCCGGATCGTCGCCGTTGGTTGCAGCTTCTTCGCCTTCAATTATATCAAAATCAACGGTGTAGTTGTAATAATATTTGAATATATGGTGCTATCGTGGAGGCTTGGATCCATAATATTTTATGAAATATACAGTTAATGATCAGTCGGGGTCCTGCATGACGCGCGGGGCCTCGGCCAGCCATGGGTGCCGCCGGCGCAGTTCCGCGTCATCCCTCGCTTCTCGCGGCCACCAGACGCCGGCGCGCCGGGCGTGCCACAGCAGGGCGGCGCTGTCGGTCAGGATCGGGCCCGGGGGCAGGTCCCGGCAGCGCGCCACGGCCGCCGGCAAGCCGGGCGCGGCGGCGTTCGCCCGCTCCCGTGCCTGGTCCCATCCCGGCAGGCGCGTCGGGGTCAACGCCAGGGCCGCGGCGCCCGCCGCGACCAGCACGGCGGCGCGCGCCGACGACCGCGCCGCGAGCCGGATCTCCCGCAGCCGGTCAGCCAGCAGCAGCCAGAGCTCCCAGGCGGCGGCCGGCAGCAGGACGGCGAGGTGGCGCAGGTCGTGGGAGAAAGGGGCGTAGGCGATCACCAGCAGCGCGAGGGTCCCGGCCAGCAGCGCGGTCGGCCGCTGCGCCCGCCAACCGCTTGGCCGTCTGACGAACGCCGCGGCGACGCCGGCGGCCAGCATGCCCCAGGGCAGCCAGTTGTCCAGGCGCGCCAGGAAGTAGAGCAGCCCCCGGACGGCCTTGCCGAACAGCACGTCGGGCCGGCGCAGCAGCGTCGCGCCGAACCACTCCGGCCGTTCCCGGAGATAAGCGGCGTAGCCGGGCAGCTCCGCCGTCCCTTTCAGGTGCTCGGCGTAGGCCTGCAGCGCGAAGAACGGCTGGCCGGTCACCACGAGGTTGCGGATCCACCACGGCGCCATCAGGAGCGCCCAGACCGCGGCGGTCCGCAGCAGCGCGCGGCCGCGGCAGCCGGTCAGCAGCAGCCAGAGCCAGGGCAACCAGACGAGGTCGGTCCGCAGCAGCGCGACCGCCGCGGCGAGCAGGCCGTCGATCGCGGATGACGTGCGCGACGACGCGGCGCCTTCGCGCCTGCGCACCCAGAGCAGCAGCAGCAGCAACGCGACCGGCGTTTCGACCTGGGACCAGCCAGCGGTCATCGCCAGCAGCGGGCTGAAGAGCAGCGTGGCGCACCAGGGCAGGGCGGCGTCGAGCCTGCCCCGACGATGCATCGCCGCCAGGCCCAGCGCGACCGTCAGCCCGAGCAGCGCCGCGTGGAGCAGGCGCGTCAGGTCCTCGGCCCGCTGCGGGTCGTCGCCCGACAGCGCGACCGGCAGCGTCAGCAGCAGGGGGTAGCCGGGTGGGCGGTGGATCAGCGGTTGCGGCGCGCGGTCGGCGAAGGGGAACGACAGCGACAAGGGGTAGACGACGTCGTTCAGGAACCCCTCGCCGCGCACCAGGTGGCGGGCCGTCGCCAGGTGGGTGTAGAGATCGCTGTCCGGAGGCGAGGGTGTCGCGGGATGCAGCGCGATCCAGGCGACGGTGAAGACGACGGCGGCCGCCGCGATCGCCGCCGCGCGGCGGCCACCGGACACGTCAGGCCGTCCCGCGGCTGCCGGGCTTGATCACGGGCTGTCCCTGGCGGCACAGCGGGCAGTCGTCCGCCGGCCAGGTCACGACGTCCACCTTCAGCAGGGACGCGATCGGCGCCGGCAGCGCCACGTCCGCCGAGGTGCGGTCGACGAGGGCGGCGGCGCCGGCCACGACGCCGCCCGCGGCGACGACGATGTCCGCGACTTCCTGCGTCGAGGTGCCGCGGGTGATGACGTCCTCGACGATGAGCGCCTTCTCGCCCTTCTCGAGCGCGAAGTCGCGGCGCAGGCTCATCGCGCCGTCCTTGCGCTCGGTGAAGACGAAGCGGCGTCCCAGGGCGCGGGCGACCTCGTGCCCCAGCAGGAGCGCGCCGAGGGCGGGCGAGACCACCACGTCGATGCGCTTCGCGTCGCAGCGCGCGGCCAGGCGCCGGCCGAGGTCCAGGGCCAGGTCCGGGTATTGCAGGACCAGCGCGCACTGGAAGTAGGTGTCGCTGTGGCGGCCGCTGCTCAGCAGGAAGTGGCCCCGCCGCAGCGCGCCCAGCTCCGTCATCAGGCTCATCAGGTCGGTGTCGTTCATCGCCGGCACATCTCCTCGGTGATGGCGTGCAGGGCGGCGCCGGGGTCGGCGGCCCCGGTGACGGGCCGTCCCACGACCAGGTAGTCGGCACCGTCGGCGAGAGCGCCGGCGGGCGTGGCGACGCGGCGCTGGTCGTCGGCGTCGCCGCCGGCAGGCCGGACGCCGGGCGTCACGACCAGGATTTCCGGACCCAGCGCCCGGCGCAGGTCGTGCAGGTCCGGCGGCGCGCAGACGATCCCGTCGCAGCCGGCCGCCCAAGCGAGGCGCGCCAGGCGCACGACGCGCTCGGCGGGCGTGCCGCCGCCGGGAGCCGTCTCCTCGAGATCCTCGGCGCCCAGGCTCGTGAGCACGGTGACGGCCAGCAGCGCGGGGCGGCGGCCGTCGCCGGCGCCAGCGCGCGCGGCTTCGACCGCGGCTTCCAGCATGCGCCGGCCGCCGTCGGCGTGCAGGGTGAGCAGGCTCACGTCCAGCGCGCAGGCGGCGCGCACCGCGCCGGCGACGGTGTTGGGGATGTCCTTGAGCTTGAGGTCGAGGAACACGTCGCGTCCCGCGGCGCGCAGGTCGGCGACGACGGCCGGCCCCGCCGCGGTGAACAGTTCCAGGCCGACCTTGACCAGGCGTCCGCGCGGGCCGAGCGCGGCGGCGAGCCGCAGGGCCCCGCCGTGATCGGGGACGTCCAGCGCGGTGATGACGCGCTCGACGACGGGGGCGTCGCGCAGTGACGCCAGCAGTTGTTCGCGGTTCATGGTCGGATGTCCTCGGTCGCGGGACGGCGGCGGGGGGCGATTTGCCTTGCCCGCTCCAGACCGTTAGTCTATACCCTTCTACCAGCCGCCAAGACCGATTGCAACGTGAAAACAGCCCGCCGAAGCGCGGGGGAGGGCACCCGTGCTGGACCGGAAATTCCTGCGCGAGAACAGGGATCGGGTGACCGCCGCCGTCGCCGCGAAGCGCGAGTCGGTGGACGTCGGCGCGTACTACGACGCCGACGCGGCGCGCCGGGCCTGCCTGCAGGAGTACGAGGAGCTTCAGGCCGAGGCCAACCGGGCCAACAAGGCCATCGCCGCCGGCCGCAAGTCGGGCGGCGACACCGGCGCGGACATCGCGCGGATGAAGGAGATCTCCGTCCGCCTCAAGGATCTCAAGCAGGAGGCCGACGCCGCGGAAGCCGCCGTCGAGGGGCTCTACATGCGGCTGCCCAACCTGCCGCACGCCAGCGTGCGCGTCGGCGGCGAGCAGGACAACACGATCGTGCGCACCTGGGGCGAGGTGCCGGCGCCCGGCTTCGCCGTCAAGCCCCACTGGGATCTCGGCGCCGAACTCGGCATCCTGGATCTCGAAGCCGCGGCGCGGATGTCCGGATCCGGCTTCACCCTGCTCACCGGGCAGGGCGCCCGCCTCGAGCGGGCCCTGATCAACTTCATGATCGACGTGCACCTCGAGCAGGGCTACGTCGAGGTCAACGCGCCGTACCTCGTCAACCGCGACGCGATGACCGGCACCGGGCAGCTGCCCAAGCTCGAAGAGGACATGTACGCCTGCCCGCAGGACGGTCTGTTCCTGATCCCGACGGCCGAGGTCCCGGTCACCAACATGCACCGCCAGTCGACGCTGGACTGGGAGCGCCTGCCCCTGAAGTACGTGGCCTTCTCGCCCTGCTTCCGACGCGAGGCGGGAGCGGCCGGCAAGGACACCCGCGGGCTGCTGCGCGTGCACCAGTTCCACAAGGTGGAGATGGTGCAGTTCGTGCGGCCCGGGACCTCCTACGAGGTCCTCGAATCCCTGACCGACGACGCCGAGGAAATCCTGCGCCGGCTGGGGCTGCCGTACCGCGTCGTGGCGCTGGCCTCGGGCGACCTGAGCTTCGCCGCGGCCAAGTGCTACGACCTGGAGGCGTGGGCCGCGGGCGTCGGCAAGTGGCTGGAGGTCTCCAGCTGCAGCAACTTCGAGGACTTCCAGGCCCGCCGCGCCGGGATCCGCGCCAAGGGACCCGACGGCGCCGTCTTCGTCCACACCCTCAACGGCTCCGGCCTCGCCCTGCCCCGCGTGATGGTGGCGATCCTCGAAAACTACCAGACGCCCGACGGGCGCGTCCGCGTGCCCGAGGTCCTGCGCCCCTACCTGGGCGGCCTCGAACACCTCGGGTAAGGAGACGGCATGGCCTGGTGGCCCGGGACATTGCGGTTCCTGCGCAGGCGCCGGGTCTTCACCGCCTACGTGCTGGCCGGCAGCCTGGCGATCCTGATGATCGTCGGCTGGGGGGCTTACCGCCTCGCCGGCCGGGTCGAACAGCAGGCGCAGCTCTCGACCTGGCTGCTGTCGCACTTCGCCAGCGTCCATCTCGGGCAGGGACAGGGGGGCGGGCTGCAGGAGGTCCTGATCCGCTCGCGCGAGCTGGACGTGCCGTTCATCGTGACCGACAACCAGGGCCGCCCTCTGCTCTGGAACTCGCCGGTCGTGGGCATCCCGATGCCGGATTCGCTGGAGACGTTGGCGCGCGTGAACCCGGCCGGCGGCAACGGCGAGGACATCGACCGGATCCTGGCGCTGGTGCGGCAGTACGACGCCCGCAACGAGCCGTTCGCCATCACGGACCCGCGCAGCGGCCAGCGCGTGCTGACGCTGCACTACGGCGCCTCGGCCCTCGGCCGCCAGATCCGCTGGCTGCCCTACGCCGAGCTGGCGCTGCTGGCGGTCTTCTTCCTGCTGATCGTCTGGGCCCTGAGCCTGCAGCGCGAGGGTCACGAACAGAAGCTCTTCGCCGGCATGGCCAAGGAGACGGCCCACCAGCTGGGCACGCCCATCACCTCGATCATGGGTTGGCTGGAGATCCTGCGCGACCGCCGGCCCGACGACATCGTCGAGGAACTCGGCCGCGACGTGGCCCGCCTGGGCAAGGTGTCCGAGCGCTTCAGCCAGATCGGGTCGCGCCCCCAGCTCGCGGACGCCGATCTCGCGGCGACCGTCGAGACGACCGTCGCCTACTTCCGGCGCCGGCTGCCCCACCTCGGCGGCCGCGTCGCGATCACGGTCGAGGATCGCCACGTCCGCGGCTGCCGGTTCAACCGGGACCTGCTGGAGTGGGTGCTCGAGAACCTGATCAAGAACGGCATCGACGCGATGAAGGACGGCGTGGGCGAGATCGTGCTGTCCCTGGACGACGGGCCCGACGGCGCGGTCCTGCTGCGGGTCCGGGACACCGGCTGCGGCATCGCGCCCCAGCACCGGAACCGCATCTTCGAGGCCGGGTATACGACCAAGAGCCGCGGTTGGGGGATGGGGCTGGCCCTGGTCAGGCGCATCGTCGTGCAGTACCACCGCGGGCGCATCCAGATCGAGGAGACGGGCGCGGGGGGGACCACCTTCCTGATCACGCTGCCGGGAGAGGAGCCGTTTGACGCCGTATAGGATCCTGTGGGTCGACGACCAGATCGAGGAGCTGCGCTCCCACGTCGTGTACCTGACCGAGAAGGGCTACCAGGTGGACGGCGTCAACAACGGGCGCGACGCCGTCGCCATGCTGGCCGGCGCGCGTTACGACGCGGTGCTGCTGGACGAGATGATGCCGGGCATGGGCGGCCTCGAGACGCTGGTCGAGATCAAGAAGGTGCGCGAGAGCGTGCCGGTGATCATGATCACCAAGAGCGAGGAGGAGGACCTGATGCGGCGCGCCATCGGCAGCCGCATCGACGACTACCTGGTCAAGCCGGTCTCCCCGCTGCAGATCGTGTCGGCGCTGAAGCGGCTGCTCGAGGGCCGCCGCATCCTGGGCGAGCAGGTCAACCGCGACTATCTCGCCCACTACGGCACCGTCGGCGGGCGCCTGGCCCGCGCGACCGCGCCGGGCGACTGGGAGTCGCTCTACGCGGACATGGTGGGCTGGGCGCTGGACCTCTACGCCTACAGCGACCACGGCCTGCTGCAGGTCCACGACGAGCAGCTCGCGGAGTGCAACCGGGCCTTCGCGCGCTTCGTCCGCGACAACTACGCGCGGTGGGTCGGCGGCGCCGCGGACGCGCCGCTGATGTGCCCCGACCTCTTCCGCACCTGGGTGGCGCCGGAGATCGAGACCGGCCGCCAGGTGTTCTGGATCGTCATCGACTGCATGCGGCTGGACCAGTGGCGCCACGTCGAGGACCTGCTGGAGCCCTACTACCACCTCGAGCGCCGGCAGTACTGGTCGATCCTGCCCTCGGCGACGCCGTTCGCGCGCAACGCCCTGTTCGCCGGGCTCTACCCCCGCGAGATCGCCGCGCGCTACCCGGACTGGTGGCGCGGGTCGAGCCAGCAGCAGCATTCCAAGAACGCCCACGAGGACGAGCTGCTCGGCGAGCAGCTGCGCCGGCTGGGCTCCGCCGCGGCCAACAGCTACAAGTACTACAAGGTGTTCGACGCCCGCGACAGCGACGACCTCCGCAAGCACGTCGGCTCGCTCGACGGCGTGCGCCTGGTGGCCGCCGTCTACAACTTCCTGGACATCATGGCCCACGGCCGGTCCCAGTCCGCGATCCTCAAGGAACTGGCGCCGGACGTGGCGGCCTTCCGTTCGCTGATGCGCAGCTGGTTCGAGCACTCCACGCTCTACGAGGTGCTGAAGATGCTGGCGCGCCGCAACGTCACGGTCTTCATCACCACCGACCACGGCTCGACGTGCTGCACGCGGGCCACGACGGTCAAGGGCAACCGCGACACGAGTTCCAACGTGCGCTACAAGTACGGCGACAACCTCGGCGTGGACGAGAGGGCGGTCTTCCTGATCAAGGACCCGGAGAGCTGCATGCTCCCGCGCCAGTCGACCATCGAGAACTACGCGGTCACGACCGAGAACGACTACCTGGTCTACCCCACCAACTTCCACGAGTACGAGCGCCTGTACCGCGGCAGCTTCCAGCACGGAGGCATCAGCCTCGAGGAGCTGATCATCCCGTTCGCGGTCCTGCGCCCGCGCTAGGAGGCACGGCATGGAGCACGTCCTGCCGGACCCCCGGGGATTCCCGGTCGCGGTGCGGACCGGATCGCCGGCGGCGTCCGACGCGCTGGGCGCACGGGCGGCGGGCCTGCTGCGCGGCGGCGAGACGCTGCTGCTCTGGGGCCCGCTCGGCGCCGGCAAGACGACTTTCGCGCAGGGTCTCTGCCGCGGCCTCGGCATCGACGGGGAAGTGACGTCGCCCACCTTCGCCCTGGCCAACCGGCTCGAGGGCCGCCTCGTCGTCCACCACCTTGACTGTTACCGCCTCGGACCCGGCGACGACCTGCACGACATCGGCCTGGACGCGATCCTCGACGAGGTCGAGTCCGGAAGCGCCGTCCTGCTCGCCGAGTGGCCCGACCCGCTGGTGCCCTGGCTCCGCGACCGGATCGAACTGCTGGCGACGCCGGGCGAAGAGCCGGAGTCGCGCGTCTGGCGGCTGCGCGGCGTGCCGGAATTGCCCGGTCCCTGGGCCGCGTTGGCGACGGGAGGCGACGGCTGATGCTGTGCCTGGCCCTGGACACCTCGACGCCCTCGGGCCGCTTCGCGCTGGCGGAGCACGGCCGGCTGGTCGGCTACCACCCGCGCAACGTGACCGGGAGCTACGCCAACGCGCTGCTCGCGGCCATCGACACGTTGTTGGCGGAGTCCGGCCGCGACCGTGCCGAACTTGGTGCTGTGGGGGTGTGCCGCGGGCCCGGCAGCTTCACCGGCGTGCGCATCGGCGTGGCGACCGCCAAGGCCCTGGCCTTCGCCCTGCGCCTCCCGCTGTACGCAGTCTCCACGCTGGAGGCGATGGCCGCCGCGATGCTGGCCGAGCGGCCGGACCGCGACTGGGCCGTGCCGGCGCTGGACGCGCGCCGCGGCGAGGTGTACGCCGGCGTCTACCGCCGCGACGGCGAGTGGGTCCGCGCCGCCGCCGAGCCCTGCGCGCTGACGGCCGCCGGCTGGTGGGAGCGGGCGCTGGCGGTCGTGGGCGACCCGGAGGCTCCGGTCTACGCCGGCAGCGGCACCGCTCCGCTGCTGGGCGAGGGGCCCGGGCTGCGTCCCGAACTCGCGGACCGCGGCGAACCCCGCCTGCGCAGCTGGAGCGCCGCGCACCCGCCCACGGCCAAGGCCCTCGCACTGGTCATGGCGTCGCCCTCGCCCCGCCTCGAGACCGTCAACCCGTACACGCTGACCCCGTCGTACCTGCGCGCCTCGGACGCCGAGCTGCTGCGCGGGCTCGACCTCACGCCCGCGGCGCCGCCGCGCCGGCCGCCAGGCGGCGACGGCGTGCCGCCGTCATGAACGGCGGCGATGAGATCCTGCTGCGGGAGGGCGTCCCGACCGACCTGCACGCGATCGCGCGGCTGGAGCGCTCCTGCTTCTCCGATCCCTGGCCCCAGGAAGCCCTGCTCTCCGAACTGCGCGTCGACCGCCTGCGGCGGCCGCTGGTCGCCGAAAACGACGGCACCGTGGTGGGTTTCCTGATGGCCTGGTCGGTCGCCGACGAGCTGCACATCATCAACCTCGCCGTGGACGAGGCCTGGCGGCGCCGGCACGTCGGCACGCGGCTGCTGGAAGCGGCGATCGAAGCCGGCCGCGGGGAAGGCAGCGTGCTGGCGACGCTTGAGGTGCGCGCCGGCAACCTGCCGGCCCGGGCCTTCTACCAGCGGCACGGGTTCCTAGAAATCGGCCTGCGACGGCGCTACTACCAGGACGGCGAGGACGCCGTGATCATGACGCGCCAGCTGTAGTTGACGCCGTGAGCTGGCTTTACGGCGAGTCGGGTTTTCCGCCTTGTCGCTGCCGGGACGAGACGTTAATCTGGACTGCCCGCTGGGGGAATCCGCACACCGAGGAGGCCGCCGTGTCTTGGATCGACCAGGCGAAGAAGGGCATCCGGGCCATCACGGCCGAGAAGAAGGAGATCCCTGACAACCTGTGGAGCAAGTGCCCGGCCTGCGCCGACGTGCTCTACCACCGCGAGCTGGCGCGCAACCTCTGGGTCTGCGGCAACTGCAACCACCACCTGCGCCTGACCACCGAACAGTACCGGGACCTGCTCTGCGACCCCGGCACCTGGCAGGAGACCCACACCGGCATCACCTCCAAGGATCCCCTGGGGTTCAAGGACTCCAAGAGCTACGAGGAGCGGATCAAGGCCACGCTGAAGAAGACGGGCCGCGAGGACGCCATCGTGGTGGGCGGCGCCGAGATCGACGGTCTGCCGGTCCAACTCGGCATCATGGACTTCGACTTCATGGGCGGCAGCATGGGCTCGGTGGTCGGCGAGAAGATCGCCCGCATGCTCCTGGACGCCCTGCGCGAGCGGCAGGCCGCGATCATCGTGTCGCGCTCCGGCGGCGCGCGCATGCAGGAATCCCTGCTGTCGTTGATGCAGATGGCCAAGACCAGCGCCGTGCTCTCCCGCCTGCGCGAGGAGGGCATCCCCTTCATTTCGATCCTGACCAACCCGACCACCGGCGGCGTCACCGCCAGCTACGCCTCGCTCGGGGACGTGAACATCGCGGAGCCGAAGGCGCTGATCGGCTTCGCCGGCCCCCGCGTGATCCAGCAGACCATCAACAGCGAGCTGCCCGAAGGCTTCCAGTCGTCCGAGTTCCTGCTCGAGCACGGCATGATCGACATGATCGTTCCGCGCAAGGAACTCCGGACCCGCCTGGCCGCGATCCTGCACTGGTTCGTCGACGACCGCGACGTCTCGGTCCCGCGCGCCGGTCTCGGTTGACGGCATGCCGCTGCGGCCCGACCCGACGCGCGACGGCGCCTCCCATCCAGGCGAACCCGGCATCGGGCCGGACTTCGCGCCGCCGTTCGCCCCCGACTCCGAGACGACCCGCTGGCTGTTCGACCTGAACCGGCTGGGCATCCGTCCCGGGTTGCGCCGGATCCGCGGCCTGCTCGACGAGCTCGGCCGCCCCGAGCAGGGCATGATCTCGCTCGTCGTGGCCGGCACCAACGGCAAGGGCAGCACGACGCGCCTGCTCGCGCGCCTGCTGCAGGAGGCGGGCTACCGCACGGCCTGCTACACCAGCCCCCACCTGCTCACCATGTACGAGCGGCTGGAAATCGACGGCGTGCCCGTCGACCGCGAGTATTTCCGCAGCCTCATCGAAGGGTTGCGCCCCGCGGTCGAACGCCACGAGGCGAGCTGGTTCGAGACCCTGACGGCCGCCTCGCTGGCCGCGGCGCGCGACCGCGGCGTGGAGGTCTTCTGCTGCGAGGCGGGCCTCGGCGGGCGGCTCGACGCCAGCAACGCGCTGCCGGCCGCGGCGATCCTGTTGACCGGCGTGTCGCTGGACCACCAGGCGATCCTGGGCGAGACGATCGCGGCCATCGCCGCCGAGAAGCTCGGCCTGCTCAAGCCCGGCGTGCCGCTGTTCTGCGCCGTCGCCGACGAACTCAAGGCCCAGGCCTTCGCCGCCGCCGTGGCCGCGGGCAGCCCGGCCCACTTCCTGGACGAACTGACGCGCTGCGAGGTCGGCGACGCGGGCTGGGACCTCACGACGCGGCGCGCCGTGTACCGCGGCCTGCCGTCCTATGCGGCGCCGGCGATGCGGCGCAACGCCGCCCTGGCGCTGCTCGCCCTGGAGGAGCTGGCCGCCGCCGGCGTGGTGCGCCCGACGCCCGATCCCGTCGGGGCGCTGTCCCGCGCCTTCCTGCCCGGCCGCTTCCAGCGCGTCCTGAGCGGGCCGGACTGGATCCTGGACACCGCCCACAACGCCGAGGCGCTCGCCGTGTCGCTCGGGGCCTTCCTCGAGCGTCCCTGCGCGGGACGCCGCCTGGTCCTGTTCAGCGGGATGATCGACAAGGACCCCGGCGACGAGACCGGCCGGCTGCTCGCGCGGACGGACCGGATCGTCCTGGCCCCGGTGTCGCTGCCCCGATCCCGGAACCCCGAACAGTTGAAATCGTTGATGGACCGGTGGGGCCTCGCTGCGCATCATGGCGCCGTCGTGCTGGACGGCGTGGCGGCGGCGATCGACGACCTGGCGACTGCGGGGCCCGAAGACGCCGTCCTGGTCTGCGGTTCCTGCTTCCTCGTGGCCGAAGTCCTGCACGAATTGGGATACCGCTCCCTGGACGAGACCCGGTCGCCCCGCGACGCGGCCGCGGCGCTGGCCGCCCGCACGGAAGGACGCTCATGAACCGTTCGCTGACCCTCGGCGCCGACGTCGGCGGGACGTACGTCAAGTACGCCCTGGGCGACGACGACGAACCGGGACGCTGGACGGGCGAGGTGCCCACCGATCCCGCGTCGCCCGCGGTCACGCTCGGGCGGCTCGCCGCGCGGATCACCGAGCTGCTGCCGCCCGGCGGCCGGGTGGGCGCCGCGGGGCTGGCCTGCGCGGGCATCGTCGACGTGCAGGCCGGCCGACTGGGCCGGGCGCCCAACCTGCCGGGCTGGGAAGGCGCCGATCTCGCGGGGTTGCTGCGCGCGGCGTTCCCCGGCGCCGCGATCGCGCTGGCCAACGACGTCAACGCCGCGCTGGCCGGCGAAGCCCGGTTCGGCGCGGGCAGGGACGGCGGGGCGCGGAGCGGCCGCGACTTGATCATGTTCGCCCTGGGCACCGGCGTCGGCGGGGCGGTGATGATCGAGGGGCGCCTGCTCGTCGGGCACCGCTTCGGCGCCGGCGAGTTCGGCCACATGATCCTCGATCCGACCGGTCCCCTCTGCGGCTGCGGGAACCGGGGTTGCCTCGAGGCCTATGCCGGCACCCGCGGCCTGCTCGCCGCCGCGCGCCGCCGCACCGCGGCGCCGGACTGCTCGCCGGGACTGCGCGCGCTGGCCGAGGACCGTGGCGAGGCGTTGACCACGCGCGACCTCGCCGATCTGGCTCCCGACGACTGCGACGCCGCGGCCTTGTTCCGCGAGGCGGGCGAACGCCTCGGCCAGGCCGTGGGCAACCTGTTGAACGTGCTGGACCCCGACCTGGTGATCATCGGCGGCGGCTTGGCCGCGGCCGGCGAGTTGCTGCTGGGCCCTTGCCGGGAGAAGGCCGCCGCGGTTGTCCTGTGCGCGGCGGCCCGGACCACCCCGATCGTGCCGGCGGAGCTGGGGTCCGCCGCGGCCGCGCTGGGCGCGGCCCACCTCGCCGCAGTCAACACGGTCGCCGCCCGCCCCGCCGACCAGGCGCGGGAGACGCCGTGACCTGCGCGGCGCGGGGGCGATCCCTGATGGCGGCCGCCCTGCTCGTTCTGACGGCGGCCGCGGCCACGCTGGCCGAATCGCCGCCGACGGCGGCGACCCGCACCCGCGCCGTGCGTCTGGTCCGCCTGTTCGAGGGCGGGCGGACCGTCACGCACCTGACCGGCGACGTGCTGATCGAGCGCGACTCCCTGGCCGTGGCCAGCGACTCGGCCCTCTTCTACGACGAGGAACAACGGTACGACTTCTTCGGCCGCGTGCGCCTGACGCGCGGCGGCGCGGTGCTGACCTGCGACGAGGCGGCCTACGACGGCGGACTCCGCTCCGCCGACTTCCGGGGCAACGTGCGGCTGGTCGACGGCGCCGTCACGGCCACCTCGACGCGCGGCGAACTGCGCGACGACGGCGCCCTGCTGCGCCTGATCGGCGACGCCCGGCTGGTCGACCCCGGCTATGTCGTCTTCGGCGACACCATCGTGCGCCGCGACGACGGCGGCCGCGGCGAGGCCACCGGCGCGGTGCGGCTCGTCGATCCCGGCAAGCAGAGCCTCGTGACGGGCGGCCGCGCCGTCTTCGATCGCGCCGACAGCGTGGTCGTGGTCGACCGCGCCCCGCACCTGACCATGCGCGAGCAGGGCGGCGATCCCCTGGACGCCGACGCGCGCGTGATGACCTTCCACCGGTCCGAGAACCGGGTCGTGATGGTGGACAGCGTGAAGATCCGGCAGGGACGGACCCGCGCCTACGCCGACACGGCGCACGTCCGCGGCCGCGAGCACGTCCTGCTGCGCGGCTCGCCGCGCGTCGAGGACGGCGACGGCAGCACCATGACGGCCGACGGGATCGAGTTCTTCTACGAGGACGGCGAGCTGGCGCGGGTCCTGCTCACCGGGACCGCGCGCGTGGAAGACAGCCGGCCCGCCGCCCTGGCCGAGCAGTACCGCGGCCTGCCGGCGCGCAACGAGTTGACCGGCGACGCCATCACCATCCACTTCACGGACGGCGAGCCCCACACCTCGGTCGTCGTCGGCCAGGCGCGCAGCGTCTACGTGCCGGAGGCGGACCGCGAGGAGATCGCCTGCAACGACGTCGCCGGCGACACCATCCTGATCGCCTTTCGCGACCGCAGGGTGGAGCGGGTCGACGTGCGCGGCGCCATGAGCGGCCGCTACGCCTTCGTGCGCTTGACCGAACTGGACGACCTGGCCGGCCGGACGGCCGCCGTCCTGGACAGCCTGGCCCCGGGCGGGCTGGATTCCCTGCTGGCGTCGCTGCCGGACAGCCTGCGCACCGGCGCGACGGCGGATTCGTTGCTCGCCGAAGCCCTCTCGCTGGCCGCCGGCCGGGGCGGGATGACCGCGCTCGCGGCCGCGCTCGGCGACAGCACGGGGGGGGCGGCGCTGGTCGCGCGCGCCCTGGCCGCCGCGGCGGCCGACACGCTGGCCGACGGGCGCCGCGCGCTGGACTTCGCGGCGGCCAGCGAGAAGGTCGAATACACCGGCCGCACGGCCCTCTTCGACCTCGAGCGCAAGCGCATCGCGATCGCCGGTGACAGCCGCATGGTCTACGGCTCGATGGACCTGAAGGCGGGCCGCATCCGCCTCGACCTGGCCGACCGCGAACTCTACGCCGCGGAGAACCCGTTGTTGGTCGACAGCGGCCAGAAGATGGCCGGCGACGACATGGGCTACGACTTCGAGCACCGCACCGGCGCCGTGCTGTCCGGCGCCACGGCGATGGACGAGTTCTACTACGTCGGCGACGAGATCAAGCGCTTCGACGACGGCACGCTCAAGATCCGCTCCGGCCGGATGACCTCCTGCGACCTGGCCGAACCGCACTACCACTTCTGGGCCGACAAGATGAAGGTCCGCCCCGGCGACAAGGTCGTCGCCAAGCCCATCGTGATGAAGATCGGCCATGTGCCGATCTTCGCGCTGCCCTTCTACTTCAAGTCGCTCCAGTCCGGCCGCCGCTCGGGGATCCTGTTCCCGAGCTTCAACTTCGGCTGGTCGCAGCGCACCGGACGCTACGTCCGCGACTGGGGCTACTACTGGGCGGCGAGCGACTACACCGACCTCACGTTCCGCGGCGACTACAACGAACGCCGCGAGTTCACCTGGCAGCTGAGCAACCGCTACGTGAAGCGGTACTCCTTCACGGGCGACGCCAGCTTCTCGCGGCGGTTGAGCCTGGGCGACGAGCCCCGCACCCGCGAGTGGCAGTTCCAGTGGAACCACCGGCAGGACGCGCTCTTCGACGCCTACCAGTTCCAGACGAGCCTGAACATGTCCAGCCGCACGATCAGCCGCGAGGATCTGCTGAACGACGTGGGCGCCATGGATCAGATCAGCGGGCAGCAGACCTCCACCGCCCGTGTCAGCCGCAACTGGTCGCTCGTCAGCGCCTCGTTGAACTTCAAGCGCGACGAGTACGTCAACAAGGAGGACGGCGATCTCGGCACCAACAACCTGGTCGCCTCCCAGGCGTTCCCGAATCTCTCGCTGAACTTCAAGAGCATGTCGCTGCTGCCCCAGTTGCGCCCGGGGCTCCGGGGCAACTTCCTGGGAGACGTCCTGCGCAGCACGTATTTCCGCAACTCCTGGAGCTTCAACACGCAGACGCGGACCAACGAGACCACGGACAACGCGGTCCACGCGGCCAGCGGCAGCGCGTCCCTCGACTTCAAGCAGCAGCGGCTGCTCTTCTTCACCGCCAGCACGGGCGTGAGCGCCACGCACCGGTGGAACCGCGCCACGACCGACGGCACGCTCTACACCCTCGACCCCGTGGACTCGAACTACGTGGCGCGGGAGGTGCGCGAGCGCAGCGAGGAGACCTCGACCAACCTGTCGATCAACAGCAGCCTGAACACGACCCTCTACGGCGTCGTGCGGCCCAACCTCGGCAGCCTGAGCGCCGTTCGCCACACGCTGCGCCTCGGGATCGGCCACCAGCTCACGCCGGCGATCTCCGGCCGCCAGGGCCGCAGCGAGTCCTTCAGCCTCAGCCTGGGCAACCGCTTCGACGTGAAGCTCCGCGGCGCCGCCGCCGGCGATTCGATCGCCCCCGACCGCAAGCTCGACGGCGTCCTGGACTGGGGCCTGAGCAGCGGGTACACGCCGGGCGCCGCTCCCGGTCGGCGCTGGGGCGTCGTCAACAGTTCCCTGACGGTGAAGCCCGGCGAGGCGGCCGCGCTCAAGATCACGGTGAACCAGACCTTCGACCCTGCGGCGCGCCGCGTCACGGGCACGCGGTTCTCCTACGGCTTCGGCTTCTCCGGCCGCGTCGATACCGGCGGCCGGGTTTCCGCCATCACCGCCGAGAAGAGCCGGGCGATCGACCGTCTCGGCGCCGCCGCGGACAGCGCCGTGGTCGAACTAGTCGGCGACGAGGGGGAGCCGGGGGCGGGGGTGCCGGCCGACGAGGGCGACTTCCCCGGATTCGGGCAACTCGGCGGCGGGGAGAGGGGCGACGCGGGACGCGACCTGACCGAAGGCGGGCGTTTCCTGCCCTGGCGGGTCAACAGCAGCCTGTCCTACAGCCGCAACCACCTGACCGACGACACGACCGCCCGGCTGGGGCTCAGCGCGAACCTGACCGTCACCCGCAACTGGGACCTGGCCTGGCGCGGCACCTACGACTTCGAGGAGGGCACCCTCACCAGCCAGTCCTGGAACCTGGTCCGCGACCTCCATTGCTGGCAGATGCGCTTCTCCCGCACGGTGAACGCCGTGGACTCCCAGTTCGGCTTCATCATCTCCCTGAAGGCCATCCCCGACGTCAAGGTGACCCGGGGCAAGTCGGACCTGGTCGGGGGTTACGGCCAGATGACCGGGGGTATCTTCTAAGTTGTTCCGTCGCAAGCGTGTGCGATCCTGACCGGAACCGGCGGCGGCGCCCCGGCACGCCACCGGAGCGGGCGCTTGCCTGCTCGCGGCGGTCCTGGTATCATGTTGCAGGAGTGAGGGAACCGGCCGGCCGGCCGGGTGTTCTCCCCGAATTCGGCGGAGCGGCGGCGGCGAGCTGCCGCGGTTTTCTGTACCACGGCACGAAACGAGCCGAGATGACCACTAACTCCCGAGCCGACCTGCGCGCCGTGACGACAGCGCTCGTCACCCTGCTGCTGTTGTCGTCCGTGCCCGTCGCGCTGAGCCAGCAGACGGATCCCAGCTGGCAGCCCGTGAACATCGTCTACCTCGGCGACGTCCACGGGAAATTCGAACCCTGTGGCTGACACGGCAACCCGCGCGGCGGCGTGGCCCGGCGGGCCACCTTCATCGACGAGACCTGGAACCTGGGCCAGCCCGTGCTGATGCTCGACGCCGGCGACCTGTTCGGCGTGCGTTCCCGCATGGAGCGCGAGCAGACGCGGTTCCTCTGCGAACTGACCCGGGAGTTCGGTTACGACGCCATCGGGCTGGGCGAGTACGACCTCAACTACGGTCTGGCGTTCCTGCGCGAGATGATCCAGACCTACGAGCTGCCCTTCACCAGCGCCAACGTCCGCGACGCGGCCGGCGGCAAGCTGATCCTGCCCGAGTACCTGCTGGTCGAGCGCGGTGGCGCGATGTTCGGCATCTGCTCGGTGATGGACCCCGCGCAATCCATCATGACCATGTCCGCGCAGGAGGAGAGCTTCCTCATCGACGACCCGGCGACGGTCCTACGCGACCTGCTGCCGCGGATGCGCGCGGCGGGCGCCAAGACCATCGTCCTGCTGGCGCACCTCGGGGATACGGTGTCGGAGGAACTCCTCAAACAGGTCCCCGGCATCGACGTCTGCGTCGTGGGCCACACCCAGCAGCCCTACCGGACCGAGCGCGTCGTGGACCAGACCGCGTTCCTGGCGTCCTCCTTCGAGGGCCGTTACGTCGGTCGGGCCGAGTGCTTCTTCGGCACTGCCGGCCGGCTCGAGGCCATCGACGTGACGATCGGGGATCTCGGCAAGGAAGTGGCCGACGACCCGGTGATGGTCGAGCGGGTCGAAGCCGTGAAGCAGAAGCTCGAACTGGCGCGGCTCGCCGCGCGCGGCCCCTACCAGCCCGTCCAGGGCTCGGCCGACGAGAAGTTCCTGACCGAGCGGGAGTGCCGCAAGTGCCACCAGGCGGTGTGGGAGCAGTTGCGCACCACGCCCCATTCCGCGGCCTTGGGCACGCTGGCCCGCAAGGGCCAGTCCGACAGCCCCGAGTGCCTGGTCTGCCACACCACCGGCTACGTGCACATCGGCGGCTACGACGACCGGCCGCCCGGCAACACGCTGGGCAACGTCCAGTGCGAGGCCTGCCACGGCTACGGCACCGAGCACAGCCGCGACGGGAAGTGGGCGGCCCGGGCGCGCAGTTCCTGCGTCACCTGTCACGACCAGCAGAACAGCCCGAATTTCGACTATGAAACGTACTGGGCCAAGATCAAGCACTGACCCGCGGTGCGCCGCGGCGATCGCCGGTGCCGTCGCCCTGCTGGCGCTCTTCGCGCCGGCCGGGGCGACGGCCCTCGACGTGTTCACGCTATGGCGTCGCGCCGAAGCCCCGCTGTCGCTGGCCGTCGGGGACCGGGTCGACTACAACCGCACCACGCTCGAAGCCGGCCGCCGCACGACGGAACTGATCCGCGTCCAGTGCGTGGCGGACGGGCCCGACGGCTGGCTGCTGGAGATCCTGCCCCTCGAAGCGACGTCGCGCGGACTCGCGCCGCGTCCGGGGGAGGGCCTGCGCCTGGTCCTGTCGCACGACGTCTCCCGCCGCGAGGGTGATCTCGCCGGGCTCGTGCGGCGCGTCGTGCAGTGGAACGAGGGACGCAGCCGCGCCCTGGACCCGGGGGAGTGGCGTGAGGACCCGCTGACGGCCTCGCTGCTGGATGTGGATTTTCAGCCCGACGACGTGACGGCGCAGGGAGCGACCACCCGGGTCGTCGGCGGTGTCGACCTGCTCTGCAGCCAGTTCACGCTGGTGGCCGCCGACACCGCACGAATCACGCTGCCCCGGGGCGAGATGATCCAGATCCATCGGCGGGAGATCAGCGCCGCGGTGCACCCCGGCGTGCCGTTCCTGGGCCTCGCCTTCGCGGCGGAGCGCTCCGAGACGAGCGCCCAGGTGATCCCGGCCGGCCGGCGCAGTCCGCCGCCGCCGACCCAGAAGGTCGAGACCATGGAACTCGTCGGCTACGGTCGCGATGCGGCGCCCGTGCTGGCCGGGAGTTGAACCGAGCGGTGCGATGTGTTATGATGAATCATGTTGTCGCGTGAACTGACCGAACTCCAGGAACAGGCCCGCCTCCACCTGTTGCGGCGCAACGCCCCCTGTCAGGCGCAGGAACTCGCACGCCATCTCTTCGGCCCCGAGCGTCACGAGACTCCGGAGGCGGTGCTGGTGGTGCGCAAGCTGCTGGAGAGCCTGCCGGACGTCACGCGCTCTCACGACGGCCGCTGGATCGCCCTGGATGCCCCCTTCCTCGACGTGCCCCTCGGCGCCGCCCGGCTGGTGGCGGTCGATCTGGAAACGACCGGCAGCCTGATCGGGGTGGACTGCATCATCGAGGTCGGGCTCGCGGTCTGGGAGTCCGGTCAGGTGGTCCAGCAGTTCAGCAGCCTGGTCCACAACACGCGCCGGGTCTCGCCGCGCATCCGCAAGCTCACGGGCATCGAACCCAACCAGCTGCACGAGGCGCCCCCCTTCGAGGAGGTGGCGCCGGTGGTGGCGGATCTGCTGCGCGGCGCCCACGCCTTCGTCGCCCACGACGTCCGCTTCGACCTGAATTTCCTGCGCTGGGAACTCGAGCGCCTGGGCCACGACCTGCCCGAGATGCCGGGCCTCTGCACGCTGCAGCTCGCGCAGCTGCTGTGGCCCAGCCACGACGGCTGGCGCCTGCAGGACCTGGCCGGTTCCTTCTCCGTCACCCATCGTCATCCCCACCGAGCCGGGGAGGACGCCCTGGCGACCGCCGGCGTGCTCGCGCATGCCGTCGCCGACGCCGCCGCCATCGGTGCGGTCACCCTCGCCGACCTCTTCCGCCTGCCCGCGCTCGTCGCGGTCGACGACGGACGCGACGAGCTGTTCGCCGCCGACGCCGCCGGCTGAACGGCCGGCCCCCCCGCGGAACTCTTCTCGCCCTCGGTGGTTGACGCGGACGCCGCGATGTCATAGGATGCCCGACGAGTTGCGATGAGACGCTGTGGGCCGGTGGTCTGCAGTCTGCGGATCGCCGGGATCAAGGAGGATACCGTGCAGCGACACAGGGAAGAAGCTGGCGTGCTGGTCCGGGACAAATCATTCGTGAAGTTCGAACGCCTGCTGGCCAAGGCCGAGGCCGAGGGCCGCATCGACGGCGACTACAAGTGCCTGGTGTGCGGCATGCGGTATTCCCAGAAGGACGAGGCCGAGATCTGCTGCAAGATCCTTCCGTGACCTCAGCCTGGCTCCCCGGTCGGGCCGACGGGATCCGGTGCGCATCATGACCATCCTGCAATACTGTTCCGTCTGCAAGACGGAATACGACATGGCTGTCGTCCCCACCGCCGACGGGGACGACGACGGCGTCGTCTGGCTGCAGTGCCCGAAATGCAAGGGATTCCTGCCGAAGGTGAGTTCGAGCCTGGCGCTGCGCGGCGGCGGTTCCGCGGCGGCGGCGCCCGCGAGCGCTGAGGGCGCCATCGACAGTTTCGACGACCACCACGCCGACGACGATCCTGATGACGACCTCGCCGGCGAGTCGCCGCGCGCGGCGTCGGCGCCGGCGGCTGTCGGCGCCCTGACCGACGAGGCGGACCCGCTCGCCGACCTGGACCTCGAGACGGCGGTGCCCTACCGCCCGTGGCAGACCTACGCCGAGGGGGATGTGATCCATCACCTGGCCTGGGACGATTACGGTCTGGTGGTCGGGAAGGAAACGCTGCCGGGCAACCGGCGGGTCGTGATGGTCCGCTTCGCATCGGCCGGCATGGTGCGCTTGATCGAACAGGACGGCGTGGGGCCGTGAGCGGAATGGTCGGGCGCTGCGCGCTGACTGCCGCCTTCTGCTCGCTGCTCGTGTCGGCCGCCGGGGCCGCGGCGCCCTGGGACGACGACCTGCCCTGGCCCTTCCTCGACGACGGCCGCGCCTTCCGCGTCGCCGCTTCCCGCTTCGACGATCCGGCCTCGGGCTGGAGCCTCGGCGTGCTGGAGATCGCGACCGTCCTGCGGCGCGACGCCGGCGGCGTCGCCTACCTGCGATGGCCCCACCTGAACTTCGCGAGCGGCGAACAACCGGTCCTGGTCCGCTGGCCGGACGTCGCCGGCGAGGGCGCGCCCGCGGGTTGGCCGGGGGAGACGCAGGTTTCCGGCTGGGGGCGGCCGGCGGCGGGTTACCTCGGCCGGACGAAGGCTCCCCTGCTGGGGCCGCTGGCGTGCGGGGCCGAACTCGCCCTGCCCTTCGCCGCCAATTCCCTGTATCCCTTCGCCGCGCGCAGCATCGCGCTGCGCCTGCAGGCGCGGCGCGCGTGGCGGCTCACCGAGCGGGTCGCTCTGGACGTCGGCGGCGGCCGCACGTGGAACCTGGGTGCGGCGGGTGATGTGCTCGCTCCGGCCGCGTTCCCCGAGCGGGGCGAGTGGTCGGCGGGGCTCGCCTGGCGGCCGGCGCCCTCGACGGTGGTCGGGCTGACCGCGGTGCGCGGCGGCGGCGGGCGCGACAGCCGCCGTTGGCGCCTGGCGCTCGAGTTGCCGCTCCATGGTGAAATCCGCCTGCAGGCCGGCTGGACCCGCGAGTTCGCCGGCGCCTCCGACCGCTTGTACCGCGACGGCTTCTCGCTGGGACTCGCCCTGCCCGCGCTCGCGACTCCCGACGGGAATGTCGACGGGGCGCCTTGACAGCCGCGCGAACTCGCTGTATCAAATAGCGTGAACATGGATATCAGAATCACGTTACCCCCAGCGGGAGGTCCGAACACGTGTCGATCCGTAAAGAAGTGGCGCCCGAAGCGGTCAAAGAGAAGGAACGGGGCTTCCAGAAGTTCATCCAGACGCGCGGGCTGAAGACCACCAAGCAGCGCAACACCATCGTCAGCGTCTTCTTCGGCCTGAAGGGGCACGTCTCGGTCGAAGAACTGCTGCGCGAGGTCAAGGCCGTCAACCCGCGGATCGGCTACGCGACCGTCTACCGCACCCTGCACCTGCTGGTCGAGAGCAGGTTGGTGGAGGAGCGCCGGTTCGGCGACGGCCTCGCCCGTTACGAGGGCCACTCGGAGGTCGAGCACCACGACCACATGATCTGCCAGAACTGCGGCCTGATCTCCGAGTTCTACAACCCGCAGCTCGAGGCCCTGCAGGAGAAGCTCGCGGCCGAGCACGCGTTCACGATCCATCGCCACCGGCTGGAGCTTTACGGCACCTGTGCGGACTCCGAGTCCTGCAACAACCGCAAACGCGTCCAGGATGGCAACTAGCTCCACCGTTCAACCAGGGTGTCCGGCGCGCGACGCACCACGCCCGAGTCCGGGGATGTCCAGATGGAACCGACGGGCTGGCTCCGCGTCCTGGTCGATCACGCCGCCCTGCGCGACAACGCGCGGCGTTTCCGTGAACTGATCCCGCCGGCCTGCCGCCTGCTGACGGTCGTGAAGTCCGACGGTTATGGCCACGGGCTGCTGCCGGCGGCCGGCGCGTTCCTGGACGGCGGCGCCGACCTGCTCGGTGTGCACACGGTCGAGGAGGCCGCGGCCCTGCGCCGCGGCGGCGTCGCGGCGCCGGTGCTGATCCTCGGACCGGTGAACGCGGCAGGCGCCGCGCTCGCGGCCCGTCTCGGCGTCGAAGCGACCGTGGGTTCGCTGGCGGGCCTCGACGCCGCCCGATCCGCGGCCGATCCCGCGCACCCCCTGCGGATCCATCTCAAGGTCGAGACCGGCGTCAACCGCCAGGGCATCGTCGAAGGCGAGTTGGACGCGGCGCTCGCCGTGCTGGACGGCACCCCCGGGTTGGAACTCGTCGGCGTCTCCAGCCACTACGCGGACATCGAGGACACCACCGACCATACCTGGGCCCGCGTCCAGACCGCGCGGTACGAAGCATGGTTGGCCCGATTGGCCGCTCACGGCCGCGGCGAACTGCAGAGGCACATGTCGTGCAGCGCCGCGACGATCCTCTGGCCCCAGGACCGGCGCGACATCGTGCGCGTCGGCATCGCCGCGTACGGCGTCTGGCCCTCGCGCGAGACGCTGGTCTCGGCCCGCGCCGCCGGCACCTCCGGCCTGGACCTGCGCCCGGCGGCGACCTGGATCTGCGGCATCGCCCAGGTCCGCGACGTGCCCGCCGGCGAGACCGTGGGCTACGGGCGGACCTGGCGGGCGCCGGTCGCCTCGCGCATCGCCGTGCTGCCGCTGGGTTACGCGGACGGCTATCCGCGGCGCCTCTCCAACCGGGCCCACGTGCTGGTGCGCGGCCAACGCGCGCCGGTGCGCGGTCGGATCTGCATGAACCTGACCATGATCGACGTGACGCACGTCGCGGGCGCGGCGGCGGGGGACGACGCGGTGCTGCTCGGATCCCAGGGCGACGACCGCATCGATGCCGAGCTGTTCGCCGATTGGCTCGACACGATTCCCTACGAAGTGCTGACCCTGCCCGGCTCCAGTTGGGAGCGGGTCGTCGGCGGGAGGTGACCGTGTTCGAGACGTTGCGCAAGCTGATGACGCAGGACGTGACGGCCGTGGCGGGCGACGCCGCCAACGGCGACCACCGCCGCCGGCTGGCCACCGCCGCGCTGTTGCTGGAAGTCGCCTGGGCCGACGACACCGCCGACGGCGCCGAGAAGGCCTCGATCGCGGGCATCCTCCGCGACCGGTTCGAACTCGACGCGCAGGAGTCGTCCGCGCTCATGGACGCCGCCGAGGCGCACCGCCACGACGCGACGGACCTCTACAACACCACGGTCCTGCTGCGCGCCGCCCTGTCGCGCCACGAGCTGCGCGACGTGCTGGAAGTGCTGTGGCGCGTCGTGTATGCCGACGGCGTGCTCGACGCCCACGAGGACGCCCTGCTGCACCGCATCGCCCGCATGCTCGGCCTCGACCACGCCGAACTCATCGCGCTGAAGCTCAAGGTGCGCGACGGCAGTTGACGATCCCCTGCGCTTCCTCATGCACCGGACCGAGCGATTCCTGGTATGTGGGAATCGGGCGGTTCGCTTGTGGGCAGATTCAAAGTTGGAGTTTGGATTTGCCCACAGTGCGCGGCGACCGTGTACGGACGAGCTGCGCTTTCGTTCAGCCGAGGTACCGCGGCGGACGGCCGATGTACTCCCCGGTACGCAGCCGCGGCGGGACTCCCGGTCGTTCATGGTTGTAATATATTGCTAATTCATCAATTAAGGGCAATCCCCCTTCCTGGCATCCCCCGTGCAGTCGGAGCCATCCACACGCTAGTCATGTCCCGCCGCCCCTGTGAGCATCCAGGCGGGACCGGGGTCGGAACGAGGGAGGCGAACATGAACACCGCGACGCTGAGCCGAAAACTCTTCCTGCTGGGGCTGTTGGCTCTGGCCGGGCTGCTGACGCTGGGGCTGACCGGCTGCGGCGGCGAGCAGGGCGCGACCGTGCCCGCCGACGCGGCCGTCGTCGACGACGAGGCCATGGACCTGGACCAGGCCTACGGCGGCCTGACCTTCACCGACGAGGCGCCGGCTTTCGGCGACGAGTACTACGCCGCGGTGTCCCTCGAGGATCAGGCGTCGGCGAGCGACGATCCGCTGCAGTACGACGCCGAGGTCCGGGAACTCGAGGACGCCGCCCTGCAGCCCGCCGGAACCGGCGCGCCGCCGCCCCCGCGGATCATCGCGCTGCGCCTGACCTGGGGCCGGCTCGACGGCGCTCCCGAGGACATCCGCGAAGAGTTGCAGGGCCTCGACTGGAGCGGGCGGCTGCACGTGGACCGCGGTCTGGTCGTGGTGCGGCGCGTGATCCTGTTCGAGCGCCCGCGCGACCATCTCGTGCGGCCCCGCCCCGACCGGCGGACCGTGGCTTGGGTTTCCCACACCGGACCGCATTTCGACGGGCTGATCGTGGAGATCATCGAACCCGCCGCCCCGGCCGACTCCGCGAACGTCGGGACGGTCCCGCCCAACATGCTGCACCTGGTCACGCCGCAGATCACGTTGGACATCCCGGTGGCGGAACTCGCCGGACTGGACGCCACCCGACCCGTCGACGCGCTCGGCAACGCCCTGCGCCTGGAGGGCCACCGCGTCACCGACGAGGACCTGTGCCCAAAAGGCTTCCTGGGCGGCGTCTGGAAGGCCGACCGCGACTCCACGACCGTCGAGGGCGGTGTCTTCAAGGGGCGCTGGGTCGGTCTCTGGGGTCAGTTGCACGGTTTCATGCGCGGCCGCTACGGCCTCGACAGCAGCGGCGAGCGGGTCTTTTTCGGCAAGTACATCGACCAGCGGGGGCGCTGCCGCGGGATGCTGGCCGGCACCTGGGAGGTCGCGGACGAGAGCGGTCGCGGGCGGTTCCACGGCGAGTGGCACAACGCGGCCGGAACGATCGAGGGCGTCCTCGGGGGCGATTATGGCCAGGCCGCCGAGCGTCCGGGTGGCTTCTTCACGGGCCGCTGGACCACCCTCTGCGACCCGGAAACCGTGGAATCCTTGCGATGACAAGCGGTTAGCCCGCGTCTTGTCAAGAAGACGGCGGCGGTCCCCTGGGGGGCCGCCGCTTTTTATCAGGTCTTCCTCGTTGTCAGTCATCATGTTCATGAGTTATAATCAAATACCCGCATAAGACTGCCGAATCTCGTAGGTCCTGAGCTTGAGGAGTCACGATGATGCGCTCTTGGTGCAAGGCTGCCGTCCTGCTGCTGTCACTGCTGGTCCTGGGCTCGGTCGCCGGCGCGGCGTGGGTTCCGGCGGGCGGCGGTGCCGTCTCGCCGCCGCTGGTCATCGCGACCGGGTCCGGTGACGCGGTCACGCTCCAGATCGAGGTGCCCGGTTACCATCTCGACGGCGCGCTGGTCGACGGCCGCACCTACGCCAAGCTGGGGCTGCCCGGCGAGGCCTGGCTGATGGAGAAGGGCCTGCCCGAGTTGCCGATGATCAGCCGCAGCGTCGCCATCGCCGGCACCGGCGAGCCGTTCCTGCGGGTCGTCGCCAGCGAGTGGACCGAGACCGCCGTCGATCCCGTCCTGCCCTCCAAGGGGCACCTGACCCGCGACCTCGATCCGGCGGGCATCGCCTTCACCTTCGACGCCCTCTACCGCGACGGTGGGGTCTACCCCCGCGAAGCGGCGAGCCTCGGCGACCCGTTCATCGTGCGCGACGAGCGCGGCGTCTCCCTGCGCGTGGTGCCCTTCCAGTACGACGCCGGCCGCGGCGTGCTGCGCGTGCTGCGCCGCATGACGATCGAGGTCCTCACCAAGGGGACCGGCGGCCTGAACGAGCTGCCGAGCGGCGCCACCGCCGCCGTCGACCCCGAGTTCGCCCGCATCTACCGCGGGATGTTCGCCAACTACGGCGCCGACAAGTACGTCGCCATCGGCACGACCGGCCGGATGCTCGTCGTCACGGCCGACGCCTACCAGGGCGCGCTGGCCCCGTTCATCGCCTGGAAGCAGCAGAAGGGCATCCCGGTCGAGATGATCACGATGTCCTCGGTGGGCGGGACCGCCACCGGCGTCCAGAGCGCCATCACCAGCCGCTACGGCTCGGCCGACGGCCTCACCTACGTGGTGCTCGTGGGCGACATCGCCGACGTGCCCACGCGCATCGGCACCTACGAGAGCGCGAAGTCGGACCCGACCTACGCCATGGTCGCGGGCTCCGACCGCTACCCCGACCTGTTCGTCTCGCGCATCTCCGCTGCCAACGTCAACGAGGTCCAGCTCCAGGTCGCCAAGTTCGTACGCTACGAGCGCGATCCCGACACGGGCGCCGCCGCCGAGTGGTACCACAAGGCGACCGGCCTGGCCTCGAACGAGGGCTCGCCGACCGACTACGAGCGCTGCAACCTGCTGCGCGCCGACCTGCTCGGCTACACCTTCACCTACGTCGACCAGATCTACCAGCCGACCGGGACCACGGCGATGATCTCGGCCGCCCTGAACGAGGGCCGCAGCCTGGTCAACTACATCGGCCACGGCAGCGGCACCAGCTGGGGCAACCCGCCGTTCGCCAACAGCAACGTCCTGGCCCTGACCAACGGCTGGAAGCAGCCCTGGATCCTGGACGTGAGCTGCTCCAACGGCGACTTCTCCACTTCCGTCTGCTTCGCCGAGGCCTGGCTGCGCGCCGGCTCGGTCGCCCAGCCCAACGGCGCCGTCGCCACCTACTCGGCCTCGACCCTGGCCTCCTGGGTGCCGCCCTGCGAGATGCAGACCCACGCCGTGGACCTGCTCGTCGCCGAGCAGGCCAACATCCTGGGCGCCCTGTACTACTACGGCGGCATGAAGGTGCTCGACCTCTATCCCACGGGCGAGGGCCCGAAGCTCATCGAGCAGTACAACATCTTCGGCGACTGCTCGCTGATGGTGCGCACCGACGCGCCGACGGCGATCGCGCCGACGCACCTGCCCGTCGTCCACCTCGGCACGCCGAGCTTCCAGGTGAACACCGGCGCTCCGGGCGCCGTGGCCTGCCTCTACCGCGACGGCGTCATCCACGGCACGGCCGTCGCCGACGCGGGCGGCCTGGCGAACATCGTGCTGGACGTGCCGGTGACCACCCCCGGCGACATGACCCTCACGGTGACCGGCTACAACCTCACCACCTACCAGGCGACCCTGCTCGCGATCAACCCCTCGGTGGTCGTCCTGGATCCCGACACGATCGACGCCAACGTGGCGACGGACGTCACCGTGACGGTGTTCGGTCCCGACGGCACGACGCCGCTGCCCGGCATCGACGTCCGGGCCGAAGGCCTGGGCTACACCTCGGCCACCGTCGCGACGAATTCGTCGGGCGTGGCCGTGATCGGCGTCACCTACCCGTACGGCCCCTCGCTGGCCGTCGTCGGGCAGGATCCCGCCGAGACCTACGAGCTGTTCCGCGTGTCCCTGGCGGTCGACGCCCTGGCCCTGACGTCGCCGGACCTGACGGTGACCACGGACATCGGCATGACCGACCTGTTCCCGCTGAACCTGCCGGGCACCCTGCACGCGACGTCCGGCGAGGCCGGCGCCACGCTGCACGCGGTGCTGCCGGAAGGCGGCGAGCAGTCGACCGGCGCCTCGAGCCTGACGCTGACCGCGGCCCAGACGGGCGTGGTCACGGGCATCATTGCGCTCAGCGGCTACGACCTGTACAGCGAGACGTTCGACGTGATCGAGGCCTACGGCCAGCTGACCGGTCACGTGGACCTGGCCGGCACGCCGGCGGTCGGCGCGGTCGTGCACGGCCTGGACGACCTCGGCGTCGAAGTGTTCTCGGCGACGACCAACGCGTCGGGCAACTACGACGTGGGTGAGGACGTCCTGGTCGACGACTACACCATCGCGGTGGACGTCTTCGGCTACCTGCACTTCGAGCAGGCGATGTTCCTGAACTACGGTCCCAACACGTTCGACGTCGCGATGGTCGCGGCCCCGTCGGGCGTGCTGTCGGGCCTGATCACCGACTCGGCGACGCTCCTGCCCCTGCAGGGGGTCGTGCGCGTGTACCGCAGCGACAACAACCTGCTGTACACCGAGACGACGAGCGACGCCGCGGGCGCGTTCACGACCGCGGCGCTGCCGTACTTCACGTACACGGTCGCGGTGCGCGCCTCGCACCACGTGCCGGTGAGCGTGGCGGTCGAGATCGACGCGGCGACGGTCGTGAAGGACTTCGCGCTCGAGCCGACCAACGGCGACATCCTGATCGTCGACGACGACGCCGTCGCCCGCTGGGCCCCCGACAAGTTCGACGAGAAGGGCGAACTGGTCTCCGTCGGCTACGAGATCGGCGAGGAGCGCTCCACCGCCGCGCTGGCGGCGGAGTTGGAGGCGCTCGGCTACGGGGTGACCGTGCAGGCGGCGGCGGCCACCGTGCCGGCCGACTGGCCGCTCTACGACCTGGTCGTGGCGGCCTGCGGCGCCAACACCAACCCGCTGGGCAGCGCCGCCCTGCGCAGTGCGCTGATCTCTTACGTGCAGGCCGGCGGCCACCTGCTGCTCGAGGGCGGCGAACTCGTCTATGTGCACAACGCCTCCGGCGCCTTCGCCTCGACCGTGATGCACACCAACGACTGGAACCACGACACCAGCGGCGCGTTGACCGTCGCCGCGCCCACGCACCACGTGATGTCGGTGCCCAACGTGATTTCCGGTCCGATCGCGATCACCTACACCGGGTACGGCGACCAGGACGCCGCGACGCCCCTGGCCGACGCCGTGAAGGTGGGCGCCTGGGCGTCCTACCCGACCGACGCCGGCGTGATCTGCTACGACCCGAACCCGTCGCCGACGGGTGGCCAGATCGCGTTCTTCACCTTCAAATACGCGGCCCTGAACGCCGCGGGCCGTGCGCCGCTGCTGGAGAACACCGTGCAGTGGCTGCTGGCGTCGGAGTTCGGCACCGGCAGCGTGAGCGGCCGCGTCGACCTGCAGGGCTCGGCCGACGACTCGGGCGTGCTGGTCGAGGGCCTCCCCAGCGGCGGCTCGACGTACACCGACGCGGCGGGCAACTACACCCTGCCGGGCCTGTTCGCGGGCACCACCATGATCCGCGCCAGCAAGTTGGCGTGGAGCATCGCCTCGACGTCGGTGACGCTGGCCGAGGGCCAGCAGCTGACGGGCGTGAACCTGACGCTGACGCCGGTCAGCGAACTCACGCAGTGCCTGCAGCCGGGTCTGTCGATCATCGACTACGGGACCGTGACCAGCCCGATGGCCCTGGCGATGGGAGCGGGCGTGACCGTGACCAGCGTCGAGGTGTTCGTGGACATCGTGCACACGTACCAGGGCGACCTGACGGTGGACCTGACGTCGCCGGCGGGCACGACGGTGCGCCTGCACAACCGCACGGGTAGCGGCACGGACAACATCTACGGATGGTATCCGGACACGCTGACCCCGGCGGGCGACCTGGGCCTGTTCGCGGGCCAGGTTTTGGACGGCAACTGGACGCTGACGGTCGCCGATCTGGCCGGCGGCGATGTCGGCACGTTGAGCGAGTGGTGCCTGAAGATCGTGTACGGCGGCGGCTCGACGGGCGCGGGAGACGCGCCGGCGGTGCTGTCGTTGGCGCAGAACTTCCCGAACCCGTTCAACCCGTCGACGACGATCACGTTCGCGGTGCCGCGCGCGGGCCGGGTGGACCTGCAGGTCTACGACCTGGCGGGCCGGCAGGTGCGGACGCTGGTCGGCGGCGAGCTGGCGGCCACGACGCACACGGTGGTCTGGGACGGTCGTGACGACACGGGCCGCCAAGCGGCTAGCGGCACGTACTACTACCGCCTGCGCAGCGAGGGTCAGGAACTGACCCGCAAGATGACCTTGTTGAAGTAAATCCTGCAGGACGGAGCGGCGGGCCTTCGGGCCCGCCGTTTCCGTTTCAGGAAGCCCGGCCATCGGCCTGTCTGCGCGTCTGCCGTTGATGGATCGTCGGGGACATCCCTGATATCAGGGATCTACGAGATGATGTATCAAATCACCAAGACCAGGCGCCGACTCGATTCATGCCGTCATGCAGATTTCACACATGTGAACGCCGATCGAAAAGTGCGGTGGGGGCCGGTCCAATACTGCGGCACCCAGAACCAGTTTCATGGCCAGCCCCCTTCGTTTCCAGGCCGTCCGTCCAGCGGGAGCCGCGGCTATCCCAGATCCAACTCGATCGGACCCGCATCGATCAGCGGGTGTGCGCTCAGCCGCCGTCGAGCCTCGGCCACGAGGTCGTAGCGGCCCACGACGGTGCCGCCGCCCTCGATCTCGTACTCGTGGGCGGGCGAGTAGACCTCCACCCCCCTGGCGCGCGGGTCGTGCTTTTCGGCGGCGCGACGGTCCGCGATCTTCAGCCCGGCCGGCAGCGCCGACAGCAGATCCTGAATCTCGATGCCGTACCGCACGGCGTAGGCTTGGAACCGGTATACGAAGGACGCGCGGCGGATCCGGGTGTCCGACAGGATCGCAAGACCGGTCTCGGCCGTCATGCGCTTGGCCGCACGCTTCAGCAGCCCGCGCAGCTCGCCGTCGAGGATCACGCGGCAGGCCTGGCGGTGCGCGCCGACCAGTTCCTTCAGCCGGGAGCCGAGGCCCGGTCCGGCGACGGACGCCTCGTGGGCGAACACCGGTGCGGCGCCGCTGCCGGCGCCGATGGAGAGCCCGGCGAGGAAGCCGTGGACCAGGTCGTGCGGACCCTCGATGGCTAGTTCGTGAAAGGTCGGCGCGGCGGCAGCCGGCTTTGTGGCCATGGTTCCCCTCCTAGGTGAAGAAGATGAACGTGATCACCACGAAGGTCGTCACCAGGATCGGCAGCGAGTACTTCAGCATGTAGCCGAAGAAGCTGGGCATCGGGACGCCGGCCTCCTCGGCGATGGACTTGACCATGAAGTTGGGCGCGTTGCCGATGTAGGTGTTGGCGCCCATGAAGACCGAGCCGGCGGAGATCGCCGTCAGGTCCCGGATGAAGTCCGGGTTCCGCAGGCTCGCGTCCAGGTAACCCAGCAGGCCGGGCACCGCGCTCTCGGGCATGCCGATGCTGCCCAACGCCGTGTTGAAGAAGGTCAGGTAGGTGGGCGCGTTGTCCAGGAAGCTGGACAGGACGCCGGTGACCCAGAAGTAGTGCGCGGGCGACTTCACGCAGGCGGCCACGCCGGCCAGGGCGCCTGCGGACCCGACCTGTAGGATCGCCAGGGCGGGGATGATGGTCATGAAGATCCCGGCGAAGAGGTACGCCACCTCCTGGATCGGGCCCCAGGAGAACTCGTTCTGCTTGCGGATCGCCTTGGTGGTGAAGCGCAGCGAGAGCGCGCCCATCAGGATCAGGATCGCGTCGCGCAGCCAGTTCTGCAGCTCGACCTGCACGTGCCCATAGATGGGGACCGCCGGCAGCTTGAGCGAGCCCGAGAGCAGCACGCCGCCCATGATCCCCAGCAGGCACAGCAGGTTCTGCAGGCCCTCGATGCGGATGCCCTTGCTCTGGCCGTCGTGCCCGTCCTCGGGCGCCGCGGCGGGTTCCTTGCGGAACCAGTAGGTGTCCAGGGCGAAGAAGATCACCAGCAGGATCGCCACGGCCGTCAGCGCGTGCGGCAGCAGCGCCTTGGTGACCCAGAAGAACGGCACCCCGTGCAGGAAGCCCAGAAACAGCGGCGGGTCGCCCAGGGGGGTCAGTGAGCCGCCGATGTTGGCCACCAGGAAGATGAAGAACACCACGGTGTGGACGCGGTAGCGGCGCCAGGCGTTGGCCCGCAGCAGGGGGCGGATCAGGACCATCGCTGCGCCGGTCGTCCCGATCCACGAGGCCAGCAGCGTGCCGATCAGCAGCAGCAGCGTGTTGACCTTCGGCGAGCCGCGCAGGCTACCGCCGACGTAGATCCCGCCGGCCACGGTGAACAGGGCCCACAGCAGGATGATGAAGGGGAGGTAGTCGATCACGTAGATGTGGATGATCGACTGCAGCGCCTCGCCCCGGAAGGCGACCAGGAACGGCACCGCGAACACCAGCGACCAGAAGGCCGCGACCTTGGGGAAGTGGCGGTGCCAGAAGTGGGGCGCCAGCAGGGGAAAGACCGCGATCGAGAGCAGGATCCCGACGAACGGCAGGACGCTCCACAGGGGTAGTTGCGTGCCCAACGCGGCGGTGTCTGGACCGTGGCCGTCGAGCGCCGCCGCGATGCCGGGCAGCAGCATCGGGGCGAGGAACGCCGCCAGGACGACGGACGCCGCACGTCGACGGGAATGCAGGGTGCGACCGAAGCACATGACTTCTCCCGTTCGAGGGTGAGGGGGAGGCGCGTCTCGACGGACGGTTTCCCCTGCAGGTGTCGGCGGGTGCGACATGGAGACTAGGGAGGCGGCAGGACGGTGTCAACGCAGGTGGTTGGCAGCACTCGCTAATGATAATCATTATTCAATTATTCATTATTTACCTTGCCTCTCCGGAATCCCGGTGGCAACATTCCGCAGGTTTGAGCCGCCGGACTGAACGGATCCACCGGTCGGCACCATGGTTTTGCCGGAAGGAGACCCCCTTGAAGACCTGGAAGTTGACCTCCCTGTTCGTGATCCTCGCGATGCTCATGAGTGTCGCCGCATATGCCGAATCTTGCACCGAGACTTGCGCCGAGACCTGCACCAGCGACATCAAGGTGACGGGCGAGTCCCGTTACCGGATCCAGATGGACGGAGCGGACCCCTACTTCTTCGACTTCGACGGGGACACCAACCCCACCTGGTTCAGCCAGCTGCGCACCCGCGTCGGCGTCAAGGCCATGGTCTCGGACAACATGGGCGTGTTCACCCAGTTCCAGGACAGCCGCTTCATCGGCGCCGTCAACGACTTCGGCATCGATCCCGTCCTGGAAATGCACCAGGGCTACATGTGGTACAAGCCCTGCGAGAAGAGCTGGCTCAAGATGGGCCGCTTCGAGATGAGCCTGCACAACGAGCGCCTCGTGGGCACCTCCGACTGGAGCATGTACGGCCAGGCGTTCGACGGCGTGATGATGGGCCGCCAGTTCGGTGAGAACATGAAAGCCACCTTCTGGGGCGTCAAGCTGTACGAGAGCTTCAACCAGTACACCGTGGTCGACGACACCGACGGCACGGATACCGCCGGCGACGACATGTTCTATGGCATCAACTTCTCGTTCCTGAACAAGGGCGTGGACGTGTTCGCCATGATGAACAGGTCCTTCGCCAACTTCCCCGGCTACGACGAGAACTACATCACTGTCGGCGCCTACAGCGAGCGGACCTTCGCCGAGAGCTTCGACTACAACGCCATGGTCGCGATGCAGACCGGCAAGGCCGACTTCGGCGCCACCGAGGTCGACGTCAGCGGCATGCTGCTGAACGCCGAGGTGGGATACACGATGGCCAACGGGATGCGCCTGGCCGGCCTCGTGGACTACACCACCGGCGACGATCCGACGACCACCGACAAGTGGGAAGGTTTCCACAACCTGTTCTACAACTCCCACAAGTTCAACGGCATGATGGACATCGTCAACGCCGGCGACTTGGACGAGGGCCTCATGGACATCGGTCTGAAGCTCCTCTACCCGGTCAACGACAGCTGGTCGGCCATGGGCGAATTCCACAGCTTCGCGACGGTCGAGGAGTACGCGGCGGACAAGACCGCGCTGGGCTCCGAGATCGACCTGTCCGGCAAGTACGTCGACGGCGGCTTTGCCTGGCAGACCGGCCTCAGCATGTTCTCGCCCAGCGAGGACCGGGCCGGCCCGAACGCCGACAGCCAGAACTGGCTCTACACGCAGGCCACGATGAGCTTCTAGTCCTCTCCCGAGGGCAAGACCACGCGCCCCCGGCGGCACCGGCCGCCGGGGGCGTGTCTTTTCGCGGCAGGGGGCGTGTGGGGATCAGCGCCCGGCGGCGGCGATCAGGTCCCTCAGGAAGGGCGCGGCCCCGTTCATCACCAGCTGCACCGCGATGACGGTCACCAGCAGGCCCATCAGCTTCTCCACGATGCGCATGCCCGTGGGACCGAGGCGCCGCAGGACGGTGTCGGCGGTCAGCAGGATCACCCCGGTCAGCAGCAGGATCAGGGCGGCCGCGGCGCTGACGATCAGCGCGCCGGTCATGCCGGGGGTCTCGGCCCGCAGCACCATGACCGTGGTGATCGAGGCCGGGCCGGCGATCATCGGGATCGCCAGCGGGGTCACCGAGGGGTCGTGGTCGGCGTTGTCGCTCGGATCGGGCCGCGGGCCGGCGCCGGTGGCCTGGTCCAGGCCGGTGTGCCAGCGCCGCGGCCGGCTCTGGAGCATGTCCAGTCCGACGCCGAAGAAGATCACGCCGCCGGCGATCCGGAAGGCGTCCACCGTGATCCCGAAGGTGCTCAGCACGGCGCTGCCGGCAAAAGTGAAAAGCAGCAGGACCAGCAGGGACACCAGCAGGGCCTTGACCAGGATACGCCGCTTACGGCCGCGGGACAGGCCCGCGGTCTGGCCGCTGAAGAAGGGGATGCAGCCCAGCGGGTCGATGACCGCGAACAGGGACGACAGCGAGAGCAGGGCGAATCCGGTCAGGTCCATGGGGGCTCCTCAGGAAGGGCGGCAAGGTCGCGGGCGGCAAAGTCGCGGGCGACGGAGGTCGTGTCAAGCGCCTGACAATCCGGTGACAACTATATCTTGTCTGGCCGCGTCGCGCCTTATATCCTCGGTTCTATGATCAACGTTCGTTGACTTCATCCTGCGCGGAGGGATCCCCATGATGCGTCTGCTCCTCCTCATCGCCGGACTGCTCACCCTGCTCGCCGTCGTCGCGGCCGCAGGCGGCGGTTTCGCCGAGCGCGTGGGCATGCCGACCGGCGCGGCCTACGTCGGTTCCCAGGCCTGCCTGGACTGCCACGACGACGCCGGCACCTTCTACCAGCACACCCCCCATTCCGTGGACCTGGCCCTGTCTGCGCCCGTCTCCGGCGCCAGCGCCTGCGAGGCCTGCCACGGGCCGGGCAGTCTCCACGTGGAGGCCGGCGGCGAAGGTCCCATCTTCGGCAAGGCCGTCCTGTCCGCTCTGGACGCCGAGGACCGCGCCGAGATGTGCCTGCAGTGCCACCAGGACAAGCGCGCCACCTGGTCGGGTTCGCCGCACGCCGGCAGCCCGACCGACTGCGCCGCGTGCCACACCGACGTGGTCCACGGCGGTGGCGAGGCCCTGGCGCCGTCCGCCTTCCGGATCGCCGGCGAGTTCTGCCTGCAGTGCCACGCGGCCCAGGCTGCCGACTTCCGCCTGCCGTTCCGCCATCGGGTGCTCGAGGGCGAGGTCTCCTGCCAGGACTGCCACGCCGTCCACGGCGCGGCGCCCGCCGCCGACCCCCTGGGCGACCTGAACGCGGCCTGTCTGAACTGCCACACGGAAATGGCCGGCCCCTTCCTCTTCGAGCACGAGGCCGTGTCGGCCGAGGACTGCACGGCCTGCCATCGGCCACACGGTTCGATCAACGACAAGCTGCTGACCCAGGACGGCAATTCGCTCTGCCTGCAGTGCCACTACGAGCCGGGATATCCGACCATCGGCGACGTGGACCACGGCGGTTTCCTGAGCAGCGAAGCGCGCTGCTACGACTGCCATCACGAGATCCACGGTTCGAACCTGAACTCCACCTTCCTGGACTAGAAAGGAGCGCGTGATGAAGAACCTGCACTTGTCGATGCTGACCGCCGCCGCCGTGGCGCTCCTGGCCGCCGGTGCCGCCGTCGCGGGCGAACTGCCGGCCCAGGCCGACCGGATCTGGTCGGTTCCCGGGGATCATGTGGGTCTGTTCAGCCACGCCACGCTGACGCTCGACGCTCTGGACAGTTACGGGTATTCGGCGAAAGCGGCCGAGGACTGGCAGCTGACCGAAAAGTTCCGTTTCTCGTCGGTCTTCGCCTGGAACCGCAACTGGGACTCCGGCCGATGGCTGACCCTGCGCGGCGCCGGCGAGGATGGCGGCCGTCCCGGCGGCGCCGGCTCGCTGGGCCTGTGGGGCGGTTCGCCCGGAAAGTTCCGGACCTCGGTGACCTACCGCAGCTTCGACCATTATTACGATGGGACCAGCGAGATGCGCTCGGCGGTGTTCGCCGCGCCGCCGTCGCCGCCGGCCCTCACGCCCACCCCGGTCATGAATTGGAACCGCTTCGAGGCGGCCAGCTCCCACCGCGTCTGGAACGGGTTCGGTCTCGAGGGGGGCGTCGCCTTCACGCGGCGCGACGGGATCAAGGGCAGCCTGCTGCGCAGCGGCGCCGGCAGCGCCGTGCCCGCCCAGAAGCACTTCGGCACGCTGGACCGGCGCGTCTGGGCCGGCGGCGACTACGCCTACGGCAAGCTGGCCACGGATTGGGAAGTGTCCTACCAGAAGAGCGAAGGCGACCGCGCGCTCGGCACGCGGCACCTCACCACCGACGACCGCACCCTGTGGAGCGGGCGGGTCGGCGGCGCCCTCGAGGTGTCGCCGGCGTTGCGCCTGGTGGGCCAGGCGATCGGCAGCTACCTCGAGAGCAACCCGCACGAGACCCAGGGGCTGGCCGACCGCGACATCACCTCCGACGCCGTGTCGGGCACGGGACGCGTCGGCGCGTTGTGGACGCCGGCCCGCGGCACGCGGCTGGACCTGTCCGCGGCCGTCCGCAACCAGAACGTCGACGGCCAGGTCGGTCCCGACAACGCCGTCGTCCACGCCGTCGATCGCGACCGCACCAGCCAGGACTACCACGCGGCGTTGTCGACGACCCGGCTGCCCTCGACCCGATTGCAGATGAGCTACCGCTACCGCACCAGCGACCTCGAGGAGACGACCGCGCAGGACGGCGTGCCCGGCAGCGGCACCGAGGGCGACCTCCAGTCCACCGACCAGCAGCGCACGAGCCAGGAGGCCTCGTTGCGCGCGCGCACGCGTCTCGGGCACAACGTGACGCTGAAGGCCAAGGCGCAGTGGCGGCAGGAGGAGATCGATTCGGCCGATACCTGGGACACCGCCGGCGGCGACGCCTGGTTCTACTGGATGGGCGACCGCAAGCGGGACAAGCTGGTCTGGGAGGTCTGCCTGAACACACGGCCGGTCCCGGGCGTCAGCCTCGACCTCGGCCACCAGACGATCGCGCAGACCTTCGAGCGCGAAGATATTCCCGGTGTCGAGACCACCTGGGACGCCGTGCGCGGCTTCGCCGTGGCCACCTGGGCCGTCGCGCCGCGCCTGACGCTGCTGGGATCGTTCTCGATGGGGCAGGAGCAGTACGGGATCGACGGCGCCCCGGCCGTCGCGTCCGACGTCAGCCCTCTGGTCTACGACGCCACGACCGTGCGCTACGCGCCCGGCGCGGTGCTGGACCTCGGCCGCGGTTGGAGTTGCGAGGGCCACTACGAGGCCGTCCGTACCACCGACTCGGTCGAGAACGACCTGGACCGCTGGTCGGCCCGCACCAGCTGGCGCTTCGCGGAGAAGCTGACCATGACCGCGAGTTACCGTCGCTGCGAGTTCGACGAGAACCGCTGGGACGATTACATCTTCGACCTGTACTCGCTGTCGGTGGGCGGCGTTTTCTAGACGCCAACCCTCGGAGACGGCTGTTCCGGGAACCCCGCAAAGGCGGGGTTCCTTTTTTTTGGCCGCCACCGCGGGGACCCCGCCCGAGCGGGTGAACGATCGTTCTCGTATCTGCAAGCTATCGCTAATGTTATAACACCTAGTAAGGACATATGAGTTATCTTATTGCATGGCAATCAGTTTCATGGGTTATTTTCATAACATTCTGGATTGACGGGCCGAATTGGATGGGTAGGTTGGAGCAGAGTCAACGTTCGCTCACCTCGTTCGAGGGAACGCCATGGCCTCCGAAACCCGACACGCCAACCGCCGGGGCGAGATCCTCGACCACGCGTCGCGGCTCTTCTCGGCTCACGGCTACGACGGCACCGCCATCCGGCTGATCGCCCGCGCCAGCGGCGTGACCGAGGCCGCCATCTACCGTCACTTCGACGGCAAGGCCCAGCTCTACGACGAGGTCATCCGCGCCAAGGCGCGCGAGCACGACATCGCGGGCGACCTCGCGACCAGTCGGGGCCGCGGCAGCGTCGAGGACGTCCTGCGCGTGGTGGCCAACCACGTCCTGTCCCTGGCGGCGCGCGATCCCGAAATCGTGCGGCTGATGTCCAACAGCAGCCTCGAGAACGTCCAGGGCCGCGCGACGCTCTTCCGCGAAGTGCGCAGCCCCTACATCGACTTCCTGATCGAGGAGATCTCGCGGCGCATGGCGACGGGGGAGGTCCGCCGGATCGACCCCGTCATCACCAGCCGTTGCTTCGTGGGCATGGTCATGGACTGTGCCCTCAACGCCGGCATGTGGAGCCGGTTCGCGGGCACGGAGGTCGACGCGCAGACCGTGGTCTGCAACAACGTGCCGATCTTCGCCCGCGGCCTCACCAACGGCGGCGCCGGGTCGCCGTCCAACGACGGAGAGTGACCATGCACAAGCACGCAGCGGTCGCGGTCCTCGCGTTCCTGGTCCTCGGCAGCCTGTGGGGGTGCGAGAACGACACCTCCAACGGCACCGGGGATCCGAACGTCGTGCTGACCGACAAGACCTGCCTCGGCTGCCACAGCAGCCGGGACATGCTCATCGCCAACCTGGGCGAGGAGGCGACATCCAAGGCCGAGCCCACCGACAAGGCCGACGGCTGAGGCGGCTCCGTACCCGCGCTGGAGGCGTGGGAAAAGGTCATCATCACCGGCACCAACGGGCAGCGGTTCCTCGACAGCGTGCACGGTCAGCGCTCCTGCCAGAGCTGCCACGGCGGCCCGGCCGACCGCACCTTCGAGACGATGGCGGAGGCGCACACCGGCATGGTCGCCGATCCCAGCGCGCACGGCGCCTGCGACGGCTGCCACGCCGAGGAGGCGGCGGCCACCGCGAACAGCCTGCACTCGAACCAGTGGGGCTACATCGCGATCATCGAGCAGCGCGGGCGCTGCACTTTCGAAGGCTCCGGCTTCGAAACCTACTTCGACCAGAAGTGCGGCAGCTGCCACACGACCTGCGGGCAGTGCCACGTCAGCCGGCCCAACAGCGTGGGCGGCGGCTTCCCGCTGATCGGCACCTACTACTCGCACCGCTTCCGGGCGTCGCCGGACATGACCGAGCAGTGCACGGCCTGCCACGGTTCGCGCGTGGGCAACGACTTCCTGGGGCAGAGCGAGGGCAACGTGCCCGACGTCCACCGCCAGCCCTACGGCTGGCAGTGCAAGGACTGCCACACCAAGGAGGAGATCCACGGCGACGATCAGTACGAGGGCGACCATTACGAGCACCGCTACGAGGTCAAGACGATGCCCCGTTGCGAGGACTGCCACGGCGAAGGCCAGGACGACGGCTGGGACAACGCCTACCACGCCATGCACGTGGGCAACGACGGCCTGAACCTGCAGTGCCAGGTCTGCCACTCGCAGCCCTACAAGAACTGCACGAACTGCCACAACCTGCTCACGGGCGGGGACAAGTCGGACAAGTTCGACATCGATCCCAGCCGCCTGCAGCTCAAGATCGGCCGCAACCTGAATCCCAACCGCGATGAGTACGACTACGTCGTCGTGCGTCACGCGCCGACCGATCCCGGCACCTTCGCCGAGTGGGGCCTGGATCTGCCCGGTTACCTGGACGCGCCGACCTGGCTCTACGCCTCCCCGCACAACATCGTGCGGCGCACGGCGCAGACGACGGTCGGGGAGGGGCAGACCTGCAGCACGGCCTGCCACGAGTCGCCCGACGGGCTCGACGGCTTCCTGCTGCGCGAGTCCGACCTGTACGCCGAAGACGGGGTGACCCGCCTGCCCGACTACGAAGCGAACCTGGGCGTGGTGATCCCGCCGACGTTCCCCGACTCGAAGTGACGTGAAAGACCGCCCGGCGGCGTGTGCCGCCGGGCGGCCGACCCGCGGCGCCCGGCGCCGCCAACCGAGGGGCCGCGAGGCCCGAACAAGGAGAGACGACATGATGAAACGCTGGACCCTGATGGCGTTGCTGCTGATCGCCATGGCGGCCATGTGGGGCTGCTCGAGCGACGACGATCCCGTGGATCCGCCGGTCACGACCCCGTTCGAGACGATGGCCGCGGCGGTCGAGGCCTACCTCAACGACAACACGGACTGCCCGGGCGTGGTCTCGGCGCAGGCCCTGCATGACAACCTCGACGACTACACGGTTGTGGACATTCGCTCGGCGGCCGACTACTTGGCCGGCCACATCCCCGGCGCCTACAACTCGTCGCTCGCCACTATCCTGACGGACGTGGGCACGACGATCCCCACCGACAAGACCATCGTCGTCGCCTGCTACAGCGGCCAGACCGCCGGGCACGCGAAGATCGCCCTGGAGCTCTCGGGCGTCGAGGACGTCAAGACCTTGGGCTTCGGCATGGCGTCCTGGAGCAGCACCCTGGCCGGGGTAATGAACACCAACATCGGCGACAACCTGCTGGCTCCCGAGACGACGAACAACAACGGTGGACTGACCGTGCATGAGTTCCCGACGCTGACCGGCACCAACGCGACGGTCGTCGCCGAGCGCGTGGCCGCCATGATCGCGGGCGGCTTCAAGTCGATCAACTACTCGGAGATCCGCGACAACCTGGACGACTACTACATTGTGAACTATTTCGGCGAGGCGGACTACCTCGGCACCGGCACTGCCGGCGTCCCCGGCCACATCCCCGGCGCTTACCAGTTCACGCCCTACGCCAGCCTCGGCCTCGAGCAGATGCTCGACAAGCTGCCCAGCGACGGCACCACGATCGTCGTCTACTGCTGGTCCGGCCAGCACAGTAGCCAAGTCACCGCGGCCCTGAACATGTTGGGCTACAACGCCAAGTCGCTGAAGTTCGGCGCCAACCACCTGTTCCACAGCGCGCTGACGACCAACAACTGGTCCGCGGCCTCGACCCACGACTTCGAACTCGAAGTCGGCGGCGCGCAGACGCCCGAGTTCGCGGCCATGTACGCGGCCGTCGACGCCTACCTGAACGACAACACCGACAGCCCGGGCGTGATCACCGCCCAGGCGCTCTACGACAACTTCGACGACTACACGGTCATCGACATCCGCTCGGCGACCGACTACGCGGCCGGACACATCACGGGTGCCTACAATTCGAGCCTGGCCACGCTGCTGAACGACCTGGTCGGGACGATCCCCGCCGACAAGCCCTACGTGGTCACCTGCTACACCGGCCAGAGCGCCGGCCACGCCAAGGTCGCGATGGAGCTGATGGGCTACGAGGAAGTCAAGTCGCTGAAGTGGGGCATGTGCTCCTGGAACTCGACGCTCGCCGGCCGTTTGAACGACAACGTCGGCGACTACCTGCCCATGGCCGAGACGACGAACAACAACGGATCGCTGACCGCCCGCGCCTACCCGACGCTGGCGGACGAGGATCCCGCGACCGTGGTCGAGGACCGCGTCGCCGCCATGCTGGCGGCCGGGTTCCAGAGCGTCACCTGGACGGCGCCGACGCCGCCGGATCTGACTCCCTACTTCATCGTGAACTACTTCGGCGTGGCGGACTACGAGGGCACCGGCACCAACGGCGTTCCCGGCCACATCCCCGGCGCCTTCCAGTTCACGCCCTACACGAGCCTGAAGATCGGCGAGATGCTGCCTTACCTGCCCAGCGACGGCACGCCCATCCTGGTGTACTGCTGGACCGGTCAGACCAGCAGCCAGGTCGTGGCGGCCCTGAACATGCTGGGCTACAACGCCAAGTCGCTGAGCTACGGCTCCAACCGGCTGTTCCATACTTCGCTGCTGGCGAACAAGTGGACGGCGGCCGAGACGCACGATTTCCCGCTCTCGACGGCGGTCCCGGCCCTGTTCTGATCCGACTCGAAATCGGCGGGAAGTGGCGGGGGGCCGAGAGGCTCCCCGCTATCTGTAAGGACCGTTAACCAGCAGGACCGAGCGGGGCAATCCCATAGCGGGATTAAAGTTGACAAATTAATATCAATCGTTAACTTTGGGAGGCAGGGGGTCGCTGACCGCATCGGGAGGGTGGCCATGTCCAGAACACGCAACCTGGAACGACGCGACGAAATCCTCGAGAACGCGTCCAGGCTCTTCGCCCAGCACGGCTTTGAAGGTGCCTCGATCCGCCTCATCGCCCGAGAGTGCGGGATCACCGAGGCGGCCATCTACCGCTACTTCGAAAGCAAGGAACACCTGTTCGAGTCGGTGGTGCGGGCCAAGGCCCGCGCGCACGACATCGAGGGGTACCTCGTCGGGCAGCGCAAGCTCGGCGACGTGCTGCAGGTCCTGACGACGGTGGCCCACCACATCCACCAGCTGTCGCGCGATGATCCGCTGCTGCTGCCGCTGATGGTGATGAGTTCGCTGGGCACCCACCGCGGCAACGACGTGCTGTTCTGCGAGCTGCGCCTGCCCTACATCCGCTTCCTGGCGCGGGAGCTGGCCGAGCGGCGGGACGCCGGCGAGGTCAAGAACGTCGACCCCTACATCACGGCGCGCTGCTTCGTGGGGATGATCATGGCCTGCGCGCTGAACGCGGACCAGTGGCGCGACTTCGAACGTCTGGACCTGTCGGCCGCGACGGTGATCGACAACAACATCCCGATCTACGCCGACGGCCTGCGGGCCGTGCCCGCCTAGCGCCGGCGAGAGCGCAACGCCGTCAGCAGGCTCCCCTTGATTCCCGCCCAGGTCGGGCGCACGGCGTTGCACTCCGCGTAGACGCGGCGCGCCTCGTCGTGGCGGCCGTCGCGGCCCAGGCCCCAGGCGTATCCCAGCTTCGCTTTCAGGATGATGTCCTCCAGGACCCGCCGCCGCGCGGGATCGGCGACGTACGGCCGCTGGCGCTCGCGCACCGCGATGACGGCCGGCAGGCGGCGCCAGCCGCGCGCCGTGACGCCGCCGTCGACCTTGCGGTAGGCGTGGCCGACGCGGTCCAGGAAGGCGAAGACCGCGCCCTCGCGGGCCAGGCGCAGCCAAAGGTCCAGGTCGTCGCCGTTGCGCAGCGTCTCGTCGAAGCCGCCGGCGGCCCGCAGCCGCGGTGCGCGCGCCACGACGCTCGAGGTGCCGACGAAGTTGGCGCGGATCAGGGCATAGTGCAGGTCGGGCCCCGAGAGCAGACCGACGTCCGGCAGGGGAGCGGGGCGCAGCAGCCGGCGGAATTCCCGGTACCCGTCCAGGAAGCGTTCCTGCAGGACGGCGCCGTCCGCGTCGATCACCTGGAAGTCGGTGAAGCAGAGGTCGACCTCGGGGCACGCGGCGAAGACCGCGGCCTGGGCCGCGAGCTTGCCGGGCCGCATGAGGTCATCGGCGTCGAACAGCGAAACCAGCTCGTCGCCGCAGTTCGCCAGGCCGATATTGCGGGGCCGTGAGGGGCCGCCGCTGTTGTCGATCCGCACCGCGGTCACGCGGTCCGCGCGGGCGGCGAGCACCGCGGCCGTGGCGTCGGTCGAGCCGTCGTCCACGACCACGACCGTGCGCGGCGGCGGCACTTGCGCGAGCACCGAGTCGAGGGTTGCCGGCAGGGTGGCCGCCGCCTGGTAGGCGGGCAGCACGACGCTGACGGGCGGCTGGTCGATCATGGGGGCATCTCCTCCGCGGGCACCCTAGCACAGGGGCCGCGACCGGTCAGCAGGCACTTGATCCGAGCCGCGCGGTCCCCCACAATGGCGGGCGACGACACTGACCCGAACCTCCGGAGCACCGATGGAAGCCCGTGACAAGCTCGACCGCATCGCCGCCGGCTACCAGGACGCCTTCATCCTGCTGACCGGCCTGCGCGTCGGCGTCTTCGACGCCCTGGCCGACGGGCCGCGCACCCCGGCGGAACTCGCCGCCCGGCTCGAACTCGACACGCGGGCCCTGGACCTCGTGCTCCACGCCCTGGCCGCGGTCGGGATTCTGGTCAAGGAGGGCGATCGCTTCCGGATCGAAGCGGACTGCGCCCCGCTGCTGGTCGCGGACTCGCCCGCCACCATGGCCAGCATCTACCGCCACCACGACCGCCTGAGCCATCGCTGGATCCGGCTGGAGGAGACGCTGCGCACCGGCAAGCCGGTCCCGCGCGACGGCGCCGGCCGCGCGCCGCGCGAGCACCGCGACTACATCTGCGGCATGGAGAACATCTCGCGCGGCAGCAGCCGCGACGCGGCCGCCGCCATCGACTTCTCCGCGGCGCGACGCCTGCTGGACGTGGGCGGCGGCCCCGGCACCGCGTCGCTCGTCTTCGCCGCGGCGAATCCCGCCCTGCGCTGCGTCGTCTTCGACCTGCCCGAGACCACGGCCATCGCGCGCGAGATGATCGCCGCCTCGGGGTTCGCCGACCGCGTCACGGCCGTCGACGGCGACTTCCACGCCGACGACTTCGGCGAGGGCTTCGACGTGGTCTACGTTTCGAACATCATCCACATGCTGCCGCCCGAGGCCACGGCGATGATCGCACGCAAGGCCCGCGCCGCGCTGGTCCCGGGCGGGCGGCTGATGTTCAAGGACTTCTACCTCGACGACACGCGCACCGCGCCGGCCCACGCGGCCCGGTTCGGCGTCAACATGCTGGTCGGGACCGAGGGCGGGAAGTCGTACACCCTGACCGAAACGAAGGCCATCATGGCCGAGGCCGGGTTCGGCGCCTTCACGGAAGTGCCGGTGGGCGGCCGCAGCCTGGTGGTGATCGGAACGCGGCGCTGACCGGCGCGGACGGTGAAAATAAGTGGGCGCGCCTCCGGCCGAAGGTCTATCCTGGTAGCCATGAACGAACCAGCCGACGCGGGCCGCGCCCGCCCCAGCGACAGCCGGTCCAACCGACTCGGCGACGAGGCGTCCGCCTACCTGCGGCAGCACGCCGGCAACCCCATCCACTGGCAGCCCTGGGACCGCGACGCCCTGGCGCACGCCCGCGACCGGGATCTGCCGATCTTCCTGTCGATCGGCTACGCGTCCTGCCACTGGTGCCACGTCATGGCGCACGAGGTCTTCGAGGACGCGGAAGTGGCCGCGCTGCTGAACGAGCGGTTCGTCTGCATCAAGGTCGACCGCGAGGAACGCCCCGACCTGGACGAGGCCTACATGGCCGCCGTGACGGCGCAGTCCGGTCGCGGCGGCTGGCCGCTGTCGGTGTTCCTGACCTCGGACCTGCAGCCCTTCCACGGCGCCACCTACGTGCCTCGGGCGCGCTTCCTGGAACTCTGCCACCGGATCGACGAAGCCTACCGCTCGCACCGCGGCGAGCTGCAGATCCAGGCGGGGCAGCTGGCCGGCGCGATCGCCGCCGTCCCGTTCGACGACGACGGGCCGCCCATCACGACGGACGCGGTGGCGGCCGTGGCGCGGCAGGGCCTCGCCCACCACGACCCCGAATGGGGCGGTTTTCTGCAGCACCAGAAGTTCCCCACGCCGTTGCGGTGGCAGTTCCTGCTGCACCACCACCGCCGCACCGGCGACCCGCTGGCCGCCACGGCGCTGCGACGCACGCTGGAGGCGATGGCCACGGGTGGGATCCGCGACCACCTGGGCGGCGGTTTCCACCGCTACACGGTCGAGGAGACCTGGCTGGTGCCCCACTTCGAGATCATGCTCTACGACAACGCCCAGCTCGCGAGTCTCTACCTGGAGGCGGGCGCCGCCCTGGGTCAGCCGTGGTACCTCGGGGTGGCCCGCGACGTCCTGGATTTCCTGCTGGGCGAGATGCGCGATGGCGAGGGCGGCTTCTGCGCCAGCTTTGACGCCGACAGCGGCGGGCAGGAGGGCAGCTACTACGTCTGGACCCCGCAGGAGATCCTCGCGGCCGCGGGCGCGCGCGACGGGCCGCTGCTGGCGACCCTGCTCGGGGTGGCGCCCGGAGGCAACTTCGAGGGCCGCAGCATCCTGACGCGGCGCGTGGACGCGCCCCACGCGGCCATGCGGCACGGCCGCGAGCCGGCCGAGGCGGCGGCCTTGTTCGACCGTTTGCGCCCTCGACTGCGCGAGATCCGCGCAGCACGCACCGCACCGGCGCGGGACCGCAAGATCGTGACCGCCTGGAACGGCCTGGCGTTGTCGGCGCTGGCGCGGGCCTCCGCACAACTCGACGAGCCCGCCTACGGCCTGGCCGCCCGGCAAATCGCCGAACACCTCTGGTCGGCGCATCGCGACGCCCGTGGGCGCCTCGTGCGTGCGGTGACCGACGGCCGGCCCGCGGGCGAGGGCGTGCTCGACGACTACGCCTGCTTCGCCGAGGGCCTGCTGGACCTTTACCAGGCGACCGGCGACGCCGAACAGCTGCGGCGCGCCCACGAGTTGCTGGACACCGCCGTGACGCTCTTCGCCGACGACGAACTGGGGTTCGCCCTGACGGCCCGCGACGTCGACCTGCCTCTGGGCCGGCGCGCCGATTTCTTCGACAGCGTCGAGCCCTCGGGCGCGGCCTCCCTGCTGCACGGCCTCTGGCGCGCGGCGCTGCTGGCGGGCGACCAGGCGGGGCAAGCGCGCGTGGTCGACCACCTGCGCCGCCGCGGCGCGCTGCTGGAACGCGCCGGTCTGGAGATGGCCTGGTGGGCCGACGCGGCGCTGCTGGCCGTGGCCCCGGGCTACGCGGCGGTCATCGCCGGTGATCCCGACGCCCGGGACACCCGCGCCTTGCGGGCCGCCTTCTGGAGCCTGGCGCCGCCCTGGGCGGTGCTGGCGACCGTGCCCGCGGCGGGCGCCGACGAATCCTTGCGTCCCCTGATTCCGGTGGCTGCCGGCCTGACGGCGCGCCACGGCCGCGCTGTCGCCCACGTCTGCCTTCCCGGCGCCTGCGGCGCCCCGACGTCGGACCCCGACGAGTTCGCGCGGCAGTTGCTCGGGGGCTGGAATTGCTGAGGCGCGCCGGCCCTGGTTGTGTGGGGTCTTGACGGCGACCATAAATAAGAGTAAGATCATCCACTGATCGCGGTCCAGCCGGCCGCTTGTTTCTTCAGAGTCCTCAGCTCAGGATCGGGAGTCCAGCACAGATGTCCAGTCTCACCGCACGGACCGTCCACGCAGCCAACCGCCGATGGCGGTCGTGGCGTGGTCTGACGGGCGCGGAAGGTCGGCTGTGCGGAGGAACGGACCGGTAACACCGGACCTACCCCGATCCCCTCAGTCCCACCATCCGCAGATGGTGGGTTTTTTCATGTCCGTGACAACGGAGGGACGATGGGCACCACGACGCATCCCGGCTCGACGCGGCTCCGCACGCCCCGTCGGCGCCGTATCCCCGCCGACCTCGACACGCCGGTGTCGGCGTACCTGAAGCTGGCGCCGCTGGGCGCGTGCTTCCTGCTCGAGAGCGTGGAGAAGGGAATCCAGCTGGGCCGGCACTCCTTCGTCGGCATCGGCCCCTGCACCACGATCACGTTGCGCGACGGCACGGCGACCGTGGCGCGCGGCGGCGCCGAGCGCCGCGAGCCGGTCGATCCGGGCGACATCTTCGCCCCGGTCCGCCGCGAACTCGCGTCCCTGGACCTGCCGCCGGACCTGGACCTGCCGGCCCCGTTCGGCGGCGCGGTGGGCGCCATCGCCTACGATTGCGTGCGCCACTTCGAGCACGTACCGCTGCCCGAGACCGGCTGGCTGGACGCGCCCGACTACCATTTCGTCATCCCGACGACCCTGGCGGTCTTCGACCACGTCAAGAGCGAGATCGAACTGTGGACCCTGGCGTCGGACGAGGGAACACGGTCCGCCGACGAGCAGCTCGACCGGCTCTTGGCCGCGCTGGCCGCGCCCCTGCCGGCGCTACCGGCGGCGGCGCCGCCGGCGCCGCACGCCGCACCCGAGTTCTCGGTCACCCGCGAGGAGTTCGAGGCTTCCGTCCGCCGCGCCAAGGAACACATCCTGGCCGGCGACTGCTTCCAGGTCGTGCTGTCGCAGGCCCTGCGCGGGACGACCGCCGCCCACCCCTTCCATATCTACCGGGCGCTGCGCATCCTGAACCCCTCGCCCTACCTCTTCTACCTCGACCACGGCGACACGCAGGTGATCGGGTCTTCGCCCGAGGTGCTGGTGAAGCTCGAGCGCGGGCGCGTCACGCTGTGCCCGATCGCCGGCACCCGCCCGCGCGACGAGGACGTGGCCGCGGACCTCGCCCTGGAGCGGGATCTGCTGGCCGATCCGAAGGAACGCGCCGAGCACGTGATGCTCGTGGACCTGGGCCGCAACGATCTCGGCCGGGTCTGTGTGACCGACAGCGTGCGCACCGAAGCCTTCATGACGATCGAGCGCTACTCGCACGTCATGCACATCGTGTCGCGGATCACCGGGACGCTGCGGCCCGAACACGACCAGTTCGACCTGCTGCGGGCGGCCTTTCCGGCCGGCACGGTGTCGGGCGCGCCGAAGATCCGGGCCATGGCGGTGATCTCCGAGCTGGAGGGACTGCGGCGGGGGGCCTACGCCGGCGCCGTGGGCTACTTCGGCCCGCGCGGCGACATGGACATGAGCATCGCCATCCGCACCCTGCACGTCCGGGACGGCCGGTTCTACGCGCAGGCGGGAGCCGGCATCGTGGCCGATTCGGACCCCGGGCGTGAATACCAGGAGACTCTCGACAAGATCGGCGCGCTGATCCGCGCGGTGGAGATCGCCCAGGAGGGATTCCGATGCACCTGATGATCGACAACTACGACTCGTTCACCTTCAACGTGGTCCAGGCGCTCGCGACGCTGGGCGCCGAGGTGGAGGTCGTGCGCAACGACGCGCTCAGCGTCGCGCAGATCGCGGCGCGGCGCCCCGCGTCGCTGATCATCTCGCCCGGGCCGGGCCGTCCCGTCGACGCGGGCGTCTCGCTCGCCGCGATCCGGGAATTCGCCGGGCGGATCCCGATCCTGGGTGTCTGCCTGGGTCACCAGTGCATCGTCGAGGCTTTCGGCGGCGAGGTGGTGCGGGCGGAGCGGGTCATGCACGGCAAGACCTCGCGCATCTACAACGACGGCCGCACCCTGTACGAAGGGATGTCGAACCCCTTCGAGGCGACGCGCTACCACTCGCTGATCGCGCGCGAGGAGACCCTGCCCGGAGTTCTGGAAATCAGCGCCTTCACGTCCGAGGGCGAGATCATGGGCGTGCGCCATCGCGAGCACCCGATCGAGGGCGTGCAGTTCCATCCCGAATCGATCCTGACGCGGGAGGGGCCGGCCCTGTTCGCGAACTTCCTGCGCCTGGCCGCCGCCGCCGTGCGCTGAAAGGAGGAGCCATGGATCCCCGACTGCTCGATCGCCTGCTCGACGGCCGCGATCTGGACGCCGATCAGGCCGAAGCGCTCCTGGACGCGGTCATGGACGGAATCCTCGGCGAGGCGCGCCTCGCGGCCCTGCTGGCGGCCCTGCGCGCCAAGGGCGAGACCGAGGACGAGATCACCGGTTTCGCCCGGTCGCTGCGCCGGCACGCGGTGCGCGTCGAACCGGCGCCGAGCGGCGCGATCGACACCTGCGGCACCGGGGGCGACGGCTCCGGAAACTTCAACATCTCCACCGCGACCGCGCTGGTGGCCGCGGCGATGGGCATCCCGGTGGCCAAGCACGGCAACCGGGCCGTCTCGTCGCGCTGCGGCAGCGCCGACGTCCTGGAGGCGCTGGGGGTGGCGGTGGACCTACCGCCGGAACGGGCCGCGGTCCTGGTGGAGAGCGTCGGCATCGGTTTCCTGTTCGCGCCCCTGCACCATCCCGCCCTGCGGCAGGCCGCGACCGTGCGCCGCGAACTCGGCGTGCGCACCGTCTTCAACCTGCTGGGTCCCCTGGCGAACCCGGCCGGGGTGCGCCGCCAATTGTTGGGCGTCTACGCCCCCGCTCTGGTGCCGAAGATGGTCCGTGCGCTGCGCCGGCTCGGGACCGAGCGCGCCTTTGTGGTGCACGGCGACGACGGCTCCGACGAGGTCTCGCTGACCGGCCCGACGATGGTCGCCGAGCTGCGCGGCGGCGTGATCCGCACCACCGTGTTCGTGCCGGAGAAGGCGGGATTGCCGCGTTGTGCGGCGGCGGACCTGTCCGGCGGCGACGCGCAGCTCAACGCGGCGCTGGTGCGTGGGGTCCTGGCGGGCGAGCCCGGGCCGCGGCGCGACGCCGTGCTGCTGAACGCGGGCTTCTGCGCGGTGCTGGCCGACCTCGCCGCGAACCCGGCGCAGGGCGTGGCCCTGGCCCGCCGCGCCGTCGAGTCGGGCGAGGCGTCGGCCGTGCTCGAGCGTCTGGTCGACGCTTCGCAGAAGCTGGCGAGGGAGGCGTCGTGAACGGCTTCCTGAGCCGGGTCGTCGCCGAACGGCGCGCCGAAACCGACGCGTGGCGGGGAACGGCGGATCCGGGCCGCTTGCGGGAGGCGGCGGCCCGCGCTCCGACGCGCGACTTCGCCGGCGCCCTGCGCGGCGGCAACGCCGTGATCGCCGAGTTCAAGCGCCGCTCTCCCAGCGTGGACGCCTTCCTGCACGGCGGCGATCCCGCGGCGATGGCGCGGATCTACGCCGGCGCCGGCGCGGCCGCGTTGTCGGTGGTCGCCTGCCCGCGGCACTTCGGTTCGGATCTGGCCGACGCCACGGCCGCGCGCCGCGCCGCGGGCCTGCCGCTGCTGGTCAAGGACTTCGTCGTCGATCCGCTGCAGGTGCTCGCGGCGCGCGCCGCCGGCGCCGACGCCGTGCTGCTGATCGCGCGCATCCTGAGCGCGCAGCAGTTGTCCGATCTGCTGGGCTGCGTGCGCGAACTGGGCGCCGAGGCCCTGGTCGAGTGCCACGACGAGCGGGACGTGGCGGCGGCGCACGCGGCCGGCGCCGCCCTGGTGGGCGTCAACAGCCGCGACCTCGAGACCCTGGCCGTGGACGGCGACGCGCCGCGGCGCCTGCTGCCACAGGCGGCGGCGTTCGCGTTGGCGGTGGCCGAGAGCGGGATCCGCACGCGCGCCGAAATCCTGGACCTGGCCGCTTACGGCGCGCGCGCCTTCCTGGTCGGCGGGGCCCTGCTGCAGGCGCCCGATCCGGCGACGGTACTGCGCCGCTTGACGGGAGAGGCGCCGTGAGCCGCGTCCACGTCAAGATCTGCGGCCTGACCACCCCCGACGACGTGCGGTTCTGCCACGCCGCGGGCGCCCGCTACCTCGGCGTGATCCTCGCGCCGAGCCCGCGCCGCGTCGCGCCCGACGACGTGAAGCTGCTGCGCGACGCCGCGCCCGAGGCGCTGCTGGTGGGCGTCTTCGTGGACGCGCCGCTGCCGACCATCGGCCTCGCCGCGGACCACGCGGGCTTCGACTTCGTGCAGCTGCACGGGCGCGAGGACGCCGCGACGGTGCTGGCGGTGCGCGAGCGCTGCGGCGTGCCGGTCATCAAGGCCGTGCGGCCCGGCGAACTGGCGGACCCCGCCGTCGCCGCCGCCGCCGCCGAAGCCGCGGACTTCGTGCTGTTCGATCTGCCGAAGGGGTTCCCACCCGACGCGGGACTACGCGAGCGCCTGTGGGAGGAGGCCGCCGCCGCCGTGCGGGCGGGCCGCCGGGTCCTGCTGGGCGGCGGCCTGACGCCGGCGGACGCCGCCGAGGCGGCGCACCGGGTCCGGCCGTACGCGCTGGACGTGGCCTCGGGCGTCGAATCGGCGCCGGGTCGCAAGGATCCCGCCGCCGTCCGCGCCTTCATGGAGGAGGTCGCCCGTGTCCGCGCCTGAATTCTCCGCAACAGGTCGCTTCGGCCTTTATGGCGGCCGCTACGTCCCCGAGACCCTGATGCCCGGACTGATCGAGCTGGAGGCCGCCTTCCACGCGGCCTGGGTCGACCCGGCGTTCCGGTCCAAACTCGACGCGCTGCGCCGCGACTACGGCGGCCGCCCGACGCCCCTGTTCCGCGCCCGCCGCTTCGGCGCGGCCCACGGCGGCGGGGCCGAAGTCTGGCTGAAGCGCGAGGACCTCAACCACACCGGCGCCCACAAGATCAACAACAGCCTGGGCCAGGCGCTGCTCGCGCGGCGCATGGGCAAGCGGCGTGTGGTGGCCGAGACCGGCGCCGGCCAGCACGGCGTGGCCACCGCCGCGGCCTGCGCCCTGTTGGGACTGGAGTGCGTGGTGCACATGGGCGAGGCGGACATGGCGCGCCAGGCGCCCAACGTCGCCCGCATGCGCCTGCTGGGAGCCCGCGTGGTCCCGGTCGGCGGCGGCAGCCGCACGCTCAAGGACGCCACCAGCGAGGCGATCCGCGACTGGGTCGCCAACGTCGCCACCACGCACTACATCCTGGGCTCGACCGTGGGTCCGCATCCCTACCCGACGATCGTGCGCGAACTGCAGGCGGTGATCGGCGGTGAGGCCCGCGCACAGTTCCTGGCCGCGACGGGCCGGTTGCCCGCGACGGTCGTGGCCTGCGTGGGCGGCGGCAGCAACGCCCTGGGCATCTTCAGCGCTTTCCTCGCGGACGACGGCGTCGCCCTAGTGGGCGTGGAGGCCGGCGGCTCGGCGGCCGGCCACTCGGCCGCTCTGGGACGCGGCACGCCCGGCGTCCTGCACGGCGCCTATTCCTACCTGCTCCAGGACGACGACGGCCAGGTCACCGCCGCCCATTCCATCGCCGCGGGCCTGGACTATCCCGGCGTGGGCCCCGAGCACGGGCACCTCAAGGACACCGGCCGCGCCGTCTACGAGGAAGTCGACGACCGCGAGGCGCTCGCGGCTTTCCACGCGCTGTGCCGACTGGAAGGGATCATCCCCGCGCTGGAGTCCAGCCACGCGCTGGCCTGGGTCGCGCGCCGGCAGACGCAGGCGCCCGCGCTGGCGGGGCCGATCCTGGTGAACCTCTCGGGCCGCGGGGACAAGGACCTCGCCGAATTCGTGACCGGGTCCGCGGGAGGCGGCCCGTCATGAGGCTCGAGCAGACGACCCGCGCCGAGCGCGACGCCGGCCGCAAGGCCCTGGTGCCCTTCTTCACGGCGGGCTACCCGAGCGAGGCCGCGTTCCTCGACCTGGTGCGCGCGGCCGCGGACGCGGGCTGCCGCACCGTCGAGGTGGGTATCCCGTTCAGCGATCCGGTGGCCGACGGCCCGCTGATCCAGGCTTCGAGCCTGGCGGCGCTGCGCGGCGGCATGACCCTGCGCCGCGCCTTGGCGCTGACCGCACGGGCCACGGCGGCGACGGGCGTGGGCGCCGTCGTGATGAGCTACGTGAACCCCGTGCTGCGGCTCGGCGCGGTGGAGTTCGCGGCGCGCGCCCGGGACGCGGGCGTCGTGGGCGTCATCCTGCCGGACGTGCCGCACGAGGAGGGCGGCCCGTGGCGCGGGCCGCTGGCGGCGGCCGGGCTGCCCCTGATCGAGCTGATCGCGCCGACCACCGGCGCCGCGCGCGTCGCGGGCATCGCCGCGGACGCCCGCGGCTTCCTCTACCTGGTGGCCCTGACCGGGGTGACCGGCGCCGCCGCCGACCCGGCGGCCCACGCCGCGGCCCTGGTCGCGCACGCCCGCGCCGTCACCGACCTGCCCTGCTACGTCGGCTTCGGCGTGGCCGATCCCGCCGGCGCGCGCCGGGTCGCCCGCTCGGCCGATGGCGTGATCGTCGGCAGCGCCCTGGTGCGCTTGCTGCAGGCGGCGCCGGATCCGTCGTCCGGCATCCGCCACGTCGCCGATTTCTTGCACGCGCTGCGGGCGGCCCTCGAGCCGCCCGCGCAGGAGGTAACGTCGTGATCATCGTCATGCGTGAAGACGCCACCGTCGCCCAGATCGGCGCGGTCATCCGCGAGATCGAAACCCTCGGGCACGCCCCGCGACCGTCCCGCGGCGCGCGGCAGACCGTCATCGGGGTCGTCGGGGCCGCCGACGAGGGGCCGCTGCGCGCGCTCGCCGACCGCGCCGGCGTCGAACAGGTCGCCCCCCTGACGAAGTCCTACAAGCTGGTCCACCGCGATTTCCGCGCGGAACCGACGGTCGTGCGCGTGGGCGAGGTGCTGGTGGGCGGCCGCGAGATCGCGGTCATGGCCGGGCCCTGCTCGGTCGAGAGCGCCGAGCAGGTGCTCGCGACCGCCCGCGTGGTCCGCGCGGCCGGCGCGCGCATCCTGCGCGGCGGCGCCTTCAAGCCGCGCACCTCGCCCTACAGCTTCCAGGGGATGGGGGAGGAGGGGCTGCGCCTGCTGCGCCGCGCCGGAGACGAGACCGGCCTGGCCGTGGTGACCGAGGTCATGTCCCCCGAGCAGGTCCCCCTGGTGGCGCGCTACGCCGACATGCTGCAGATCGGCGCGCGCAACATGCAGAACTACTCGCTGCTGGAGGCGGTGGGCCGGGTGCGACGCCCGGTGCTGCTCAAGCGCGGCCTGATGTCCACGATCGAGGAGCTGCTGCTGGCCGCCGAGTACGTCGTCGCCAACGGCAACGCCCAGGTCGTGCTCTGCGAGCGCGGCATCCGCACCTTCGAGAAGGCCACGCGCAACACCTGCGACATCTCGGCGGTGCCGGTGATCAAGTCGCTCAGCCACCTGCCGGTGATCGTCGACCCGAGCCACGCCGCCGGCGTGCGGGCCTACGTGCCGGCGCTGGCGCGCGCGGCTCTGGCGGCCGGCGCCGACGGGATCATGGTGGAGGTCCACCCCGATCCCGACCGGGCGCTCTCGGACGGGGAGCAGAGCCTCACGCCCGAGGGGTTCCGCGAACTGATGGCGGGGCTGCGGCCCTTGGCCGAGGCGGTGGGGCGCACGCTGGACGTGGACTGAACCTCGACCGCCTGGTTCTCCTCGGCTATGCTGCACGGCAGACCGGCCGTCGGGGCCGGCCGCGACGCGCGAAAGAGGACCTGCATGCGCATCCCCGTCCTGATCCTGCTGTCGCTGTGCCTGCTGGGCGCCGCCCAGGCGGCCTGGTACGGGCCCGGACTGCCCGTGCGGCCGGCGTCGCACTTCGGCGGCGACGGCGTGGCGGACGGCTGGAGCGACAAGGAATCGTTCCTGACGATGCAGATCGCCTTGCTGGCCCTGACGGCCGGGCTGTTCCTGCTGATCGGCTGGTTGTTGCCCCGGACCCCCGTGCGATGGATCAACCTGCCGCATCCCGAGTACTGGCTGGACGAGTCGCGTCGTGCCGCCACCCTCGCCGCCGTGTCCCGGTCCCTGGCCTGGTTCGGTTGCGCCACCACGCTGTTCCTGCTGTGGACCTTCCAGCTCACGATCCTGGCCAACCTCACCGATCCGCCGCGCCTGCCGGCGGCGGTCTTCTGGTCCGGTTTCGTGGCCTACATGGCCTACAGCACGTGGTGGACGCTGCGGTTGATCCTGCGCTACCAGCGGTTGCCGGCACGGGGCTGACGGCGGCTCCGACGACTGCCCGGTTGCCCGCCGGGTCCGCGGACGCTAACCTGTGGCACGGCGCCGCCCGGCGGCGTTCCGGGAGCCACGACCGAACCGGGAGTCACGATGCGACGAGGCGACTGGACCTTCCGAGCCTTCACCGACGGCACCTTCCGGCTGGACGGGGGCGCCATGTTCGGCGTCGTGCCGCGCACCATGTGGGCGCGCCATCACGAGCCCGACGACAAGAACCGCATCCGCATGACGGTGCGCTGCCTGCTCGCCGAGTGCGGCGACCGGCGTGTGCTGGTGGACACCGGGCTGGGCGACCGCTGGGAGCAGAAGCACAAGGACATCTACGTCATCGAGCGCAGCGCCGGCCACCTGGTGGGCCAGCTCGCCGCCGCGGGCGTCTCGGCCGACGCGATCACCGACGTCGTGCTGACCCACCTGCACTTCGACCACACCGGCGGCACGGTGCGGCAGGGGCGCGACGGTCTGGAGCCGATGTTCCCGTCGGCGCGCCACTGGGTCCAGGAGAAGCAGTGGCGCTGGGCGCACCAGCCGAGCGAGCGCGACCGCGCCAGCTTCCGCCCCGACGACTTCGAGCCGCTGCGGCAGGCGGGTCTGCTGGAACTGGTCGACGGGGCCGGCGAGATCCTGCCGGGCGTGCGCGTGCTGCCCGTCCACGGGCATACGCCGGGTCAGCAGATGGTGGAGTTCCGCACCGAGGACGCCGTGGTCGTCTTCTGCGGCGACCTGGTCCCGCTGGCCAGCCAGGTGCGCGTGCCCTGGATCATGGGCTACGACCTCAACCCGCTGCTGACCCTCGAGGAGAAGAAGTCCTACCTGAGCCGCGCCGCCGAGGAGGGGCACGTGCTGGTCTTCGAGCACGACGCCGACGTGGAGTGCGCGCAGGTGGCCTTCCGCGACGGGAACTTCGAGACCGTCGGCCCCTTCACCCTGGCTGAGCGCTAGGAGCCGCGTGGGAACCGTCAAGAGCGTGCGCCGCCACCATCTCGAGAAGCCGGCGTGGGTCAAGGCGCCGCGCAAGGGCGGCGACGCCTACAACGAGATGAAGCAGCTGCTGCGCACCGCCCAGCTGAACACCATCTGCGAGAGCGGCAACTGCCCCAACCGCGGCGAGTGTTTCAGCAACCGGACCGCGACCTTCATGATCATGGGGCACGTCTGCTCGCGGAAATGCACCTTCTGCAACGTGCTGACCGGCCCCGCCGATCCCCTGGACCGCGACGAGCCGCGCCGCGTGGCCGAGACGGTCCGCCACCTCGAGCTGAAATTCGCCGTCGTCACCTCCGTCAACCGCGACGAGCACCCCGACGGCGGTTCGGCCCAGTTCGCCGCGACGATCCGCTGGATCCGCCGGCTGAATCCCGGCTGCGGCGTCGAGGTGCTGGTGCCCGACTTCCTCGGTGACCCGCGCCAGATCGGCAAGGTGCTCGACGCGCGCCCCGAGGTCCTGGCCCACAACCTCGAGACGGTGCCGCGGCTCTACGCCGAGGTGCGGCCCCAAGCCGTCTACCAGCGCTCGCTGACCCTGCTGAAGCACGTCCGCCAACAGGCCGACGCCGCCGGCGCGACGCTGCGGGTCAAGACGGGCATCATGCTCGGGCTCGGCGAGGAACGCGACGAGGTCCTCGCGCTGATGCGCGACTGTGTGGACCACGGCGTGGACATCCTGACCGTCGGCCAGTACCTGCAGCCGACGCCGCGCCACCACCCCGTGCTACGCTTCTATCCTCCCGAGGAGTTCGCCGACCTCGCCCGCGCGGGTCGCGAACTGGGGCTGGGCTGGGTCGAGGCGGGGCCGCTGGTGCGGTCCAGCTACCACGCGCGTGAGCAGGCTGCGGGCCGTGAGCAGGTCAAAGGGCACGGGCAGGACCATGACGCCTGACCACCCCGAACCCGGCGCGTCGCCCGTCGCTCGGCCCGCGGGGGCGCGGCGCCGGCTCGCGACGGGTGCCGCGATCTACCTGGCGGTGCTGGCGGCCGTCGGCCTCTCGCTGCTGCGGCTGCACGCCTCGGCGTCGGCGAGCCTCGAGCGGGCGCTGGGCGAGCGGCTGCTGGGCGTCGCGACGACAGCCGCCCACCTCGTCGACGGCGACTCCCTGCAGGTCTGGGCCCTCGACCCCCAGGAGACGCTCGAGTTCGTCTGGATGCGCACGCGCCTGCAGGAAGTCCGCCGCGAGAATCGCCTGAGCGAGCTGACGCTCTGCGACCGCGAGGGCTTCGTGCTGGTCTCGGCGGCCGACCGGGTCGCCCGCGGCGACGTCGACTATTACTGGGAACTCGACCCCGCCGCCGTGGCCTCCGCGCTCGGGGGCGCGCCCGAGCCGGGGTCGCTGGTGAAGGTCGGGGACGAGTATCAGAAGAGCGCCTTCGCGCCGGTGTGGACCGCCGACGGCCGGGTCGCCGGCGTGCTGTCGGTCGACGCGGAGGCCAAGTACTTCCGCGCCCTGGGCGACCTGCGGCGCGTGGCCTGGCTCACCGTGGTCGCCGTGCTCGCCTTCCTGACGGCGATGGCCCTGGTCGTGGCGAGGCTCGAGCGCTCCCTGGCCCGCGCCCGCGCCGCCGCCCAGCGCCAAGAGACCCTGGCGGCGATGGGGCGGATGACCGCGGGGATCGCGCACGAGATCCGCAACCCCCTGGGCATCATCCGCGGGGCCGGCGAGATCCAGGCGGCCAAGCTGCGCGAGCTGGGCGTCGAACTGCCGACGGCCGATTTCATCCCCGAGGAGGTCGACCGCCTGGACCGCATCCTGACCCGCTACCTGACCTTCGGTCGCGGCGGCGCGCCGCGGCCCGAGCCGCTGGACCTCGAAGCCCTGGTGCGGCGCGTGGCCCGGTTGGCGACGGGCGAACTGGAGCGCGCGGGCGTGCGCATCGACATCGAGAACCGCGGCGTCGGCGGTCCGGTGGCGGGAGACAGTCCCGGCCTGCAGCAGGTCCTGCTGAACCTGCTGCTGAACGCGCGCGACGCGATGCCCGGCGGCGGCGTCGTCACCGTCGTGCTCGAGCCCCGCAGCGACGGCGTCGTCCTGCGCGTGCGGGACGAGGGGAGCGGCCTGGGCGGCCGCAGCCAGGACGAGCTGTTCACGCCCTTCTTCACCACGAGGCAACAGGGGAGCGGCCTCGGCCTGGCGGTGGTGCGCCAGCTCGTCCAGGAGCACGGCGGCACGATCGCCCTGCGCGACCGCGACGACGGCCCCGGCGCCGAAGCGGTCATCGTGCTGCCGCGCGGCGACACCACGGCGGACGCCGGGGGAAGCGAGCAACCGGAGGAACCATGGCGCGCATCCTGATCGTCGACGACGAGAAGAGCCAGAACGTCACCATGCGGTTGCTGCTGGAGGGCGAGGGATACCAGGTGGTCGATGCGCCCGGCGGCGCCGAGGCGCTGGCCGCGCTGGCCCGCGAGAGCTTCGATCTGGTCCTGACCGACCTGCGCATGTCACCGGTGGACGGGCTGGCCGTCATCGAGGGGGCGCGGCGCGAGTCGCCCGGCACGCCGGTGATCATGCTGACCGCCTACGCCGACCTGGACACCGCGGTCGAGGCCATGCGCCGCGGCGCGGTGAACTACCTGCGCAAGCCCTGGAAGATGGAAGAGGTGAAGCTGGCCGTGGCGCGGGCGCTCGACGGGGCGGCGGTCGCGCGTGAAGGCCGTGCCTGGCGCCGCGAGGCGCAGCGCGCGGCCGGCGCCGCCGGTTTGCTCGGGCGCAGCCCCGCGATGACGCGCCTGCGTGATCTCGTGGACAGGATCGCGCCGTCGGAGGCGACGGTCCTGATCCGCGGCGAGAGCGGCTCCGGCAAGGAAGTCGCCGCCCGCGCCATCCACGAGGCCAGCGCCCGCGCCGCGGGCCCCTTCGTGGCCGTCAACTGCGCCGCGATCCCCGAGAACCTGCTCGAGAGCGAGCTGTTCGGCTACCGCCGCGGCGCGTTCACCGGCGCCGACGAGGACCGCGAGGGACTGTTCGAAGCGGCGCGCGGCGGCACGCTGCTGCTGGACGAGATCGGCGAGGCGGGCCCCGGGGTCCAGGCCAAGCTCCTGCGTGTGCTCGCCGAGCGGCGGATCAACCGCGTCGGCGACCCGCGTGAACGCGAGGTGGACGTGCGCGTCCTGGCGGCGACGAACCGGCCGCTGGAGGACGCCATCCGCGCCGGCCGTTTCCGCGAGGACCTCTACTATCGGCTGCTGGTGATCCCGGTGGACGTGCCACCGCTGCGCGAGCGTCCCGGCGACGTGGAGATCCTGGCGGACCACTTCCTGGCGGGCTTCGGCCGGCGCGAAGGCCTGACCGCGGACTTGAAGCGCCGGCTGCGCGCCTACGCGTGGCCCGGCAACGTGCGCGAGCTGCGCAACGTCATCGAACGCGCCCACATCCTGGCCGGCGCGCAAACCATCGGCGAGGAGCACATCATGCTGGACGTGGCGACGGCGCCGCGCCGGCGGGACGAGATCGCCGACGCGGTCGGCGGGCTGGCGCTCGAAGACAACGAACGGCGCCTGATCCGCGCCGCCCTGCAGCGAGCCGGCGGCAACAAGACCGAGGCCGCGAAGATGCTGGGCATCACTCGGCGCACGCTCTACTCGCGCCTGAACCTCCTGGGTCTGGACGGCGACGGCGAGGCGCCGCGGCCGTGACCGGAGGCGGACGGGTTGTACCTGTCGGGACGATGCACAAGCCCTACGCGAAGGCGATCCAGGTTCAACTCATTGTATGACAATGCGATGGGCGCGCGATGGTCTGGTGCCGGCCTGGCCCAATGGTTGCACCCGGACACTCGCCACCCGTCACCGACCAGGAGTGCCGCCATGCCGACCGCCGCCCGTACCGCCGTTTCCCACTCCCTCGTGGCCCGCCTGCTGCTCCTGCTCGGGGCGGCCCTCGCCGTGACGATGCTCCCGGTCGGGTCCGCCCGCGCGCAGACCGTCGATCAGGAGCAGGCGGCCGAGATCCTGCAGGTCACGGCCGACGTGCTCCAGGAAGTGGCCCCCCTGGTCCAGGAATCGCAGAGCGAGCAGGCCCGCCGCATCTTCGCTGAGGCCCTGCAGAAGCAGCAGCAGGCCGGCGACCTGTATCGGGACGGGCGCTACGTGCTGGCCGCCCGCCTGTCGCTGCGCGCGCGGGAGATGGCGCGGCAGGCGGCGCGGGTGACCGGCGCTTCGCAGGGCTATCAGGAGCGCGTCCAGCCGCGGCTCGAGCGCGTGGGCGACCTCCTGGACTCCGTGCGCGACCGCGCCCGCGAAGCGGGCCACGTCCAGGCGATGCGCTTCGTCCGCGACGCCGAGGACCTCGTCGTGCGCGCGCGGGAGCAGGCGCGCCAAACGCACTACGAGCAGGCCTTCCGCCTGCTGGAGACCGCCGAGAAGATGCTCGGCCGCGCCGCCCGGTTGCTGTACGAGGAAGGCGACGGCGAACGCCTGCGCCTGGAGATGGAACGCACGGCCGACCTGATCGCCCAGGCCCGCGAACGCCTCGGCGACGACGGCGACCAGGCGTTGCGCCTGCAGCTCGACCGGGCCGCCGAGGAGCTGGAACGGGCCCACGCCGCTCTCGACCAGGGAGACCCCATGCGCGCGATGCGCGCGGCCCGCCACGCCCGCGAATTGGTGCGTCGGGCGCTGCGGCAGATCGGCGGCGGCCCCGGAGCCGAGGTCGTCGAGGCCCAGAGCGACCGCTTCGACGCGCAGCTGCCCGCGGTCGCCGACGCCGTGACCGCAGCGGGTTCGACCGAGGCGCGGCAGGCGCTCGAACAGGCCACCGAAGCGCGGCACCGCGCCGCTGTCGCCCTCGAGGCCGGCGACCGCGACCAGGCCCTGCGGCTGGTGCGCACCGCTCTGGACCACCTGCGCCGGGCCGAAGCGCTTTGCCGATGACCCCGGCGCGCAGGCGCCTCGCCGCAGCACTGGTGATCCTCGCCGCCGCCCCCGTTCACGCGGCGAGCCTGCAGTGGACCGCGGCGGCGTCGCCCGGCTACGACACCTTCGTGCAGCGTTACGCGCTCGCGCTCGAGGACACCGTCGAGTCGGTGAGCGAGTTCGACCTGACGCTCAGCGCCGAGGGCCGCACGCCCGCCGGCAGCCGTCACGGCTGGACGGTGCGGCCGCGGTTGTCGGCGGGATCGGAGCGCACGCGCGGCCGGCTCGACTGGGAATACGCGCTGCGGCCCGATGACCTCGCCCCCGTCCTGCGCGTCGCGGGTTCGGCCCAGGCCGTGCGCTACAACGACGCCACCACCTACAACCTCAGCAGCGATCACGCGGAGGGAACCCTGTCCGCCCGCTGGCAGTTCGCGCGCGGCGGGGCCGCGGCCTGGGAGGCGCGCGCGTCGGGGGCGGTGCTGCGCTACGCCGAGCCTTCGGAACTGGAGCCGCAACGCAGCGACTGGACCGCCGCGTTCGCGGCCGTCGCGGGCGCCGAGTCCGCCGACCACTGGCGGGCCGGCTTGAAGTACGGGCAGCGCGCGTACCCCGACACCACCGAGATCGACCGCGCCACCCTGGGCCTTGACGTCGCCTGGTCCCACGATCCCCTCGAGGGGCTCGCCTGGCGTCTGGACGGGCGCAGCGAGCGGCGCCGGGTGCGGGTCAGCGCCGTGCGGCCGTCCGCCTGGAGCCACGCCCTGGATGGCGAGGCGTCGGCGCCCGTCGGCGCTTGGCGGGCCGTCGTCGCGGCCTTGCTGGAAAGCTGGCGCTACGACGACGAGTGGGGGGCCTACGCCGACCAGACGCGCCTGGAGACCCGGGCGGCGGTGCGCGCGGGCGGCGTGCTGGGGCCGCTCTGGGAGCTGGGAGCCGTCCGCGAGAGCCTGGCCTCCCACGCCGCGGGGGAGAGCTACCGGCAGTGGGGAGCCTGCGGCGCCGTGGAGAGCTTCGGCGAGGCCCTGACGCTCCTGCTGTCCCTGGAGGCGGGTCGCCGGGACTACGACGAGGCCGACGTGGACGACCTCCTGGGTGCCTTGTACACGGATTTCACCTACGTCGAGGTGGGGTTGAACCTGTCGTGGGCCCTCTCCGACCGCCTGCGGCTGGACGGCATGGCCCAGTACCTGCCCGAGAGCCACGCCGCCGACGAGGACGACCAGAGCCTCGGGTTCGGCAGTCTGCGGCTGGGCTACCGCTTCTAGGGCGGTCGCGGCCCGGCTTTCCAGGACGGACTTCGGATGTTATCTTGCGGCGGTCGCGGGCAGCCGGCCTGCGCCGTGCCTACGCGTGAGGCCCCCGAAAGGACCCCCATGGCCGACATCACCATGCGCAGCGAGGACTACTCGCGCTGGTACCAGGACGTCATCGCCGCCGCCGAGCTGGCCGAGAACAGCCCCGTGCGCGGCTGCATGGTCATCCGCCCCAACGGCTACGCCATCTGGGAGAGCATGCAGCGGCAGCTCGACGACCGCTTCAAGGAGCTGGGCCACGTCAACGCCTACTTCCCGCTGCTGATCCCCAAGAGCTTCCTGGCGAAGGAGGCGCAGCACGTCGAGGGGTTCGCCAAGGAGTGCGCCATCGTCACGCACTCGCGGCTGATGACCGTCGTGCGCGACGGCAAGATCACCGTCGAGCCGGATCCCGCCTCGAAGCTGGAGGAGGAGCTGATCATCCGCCCCACCAGCGAGACGGTCATCTGGAACCAGTACCGCAAGTGGATCATGAGCTACCGCGACCTGCCGCTGCTGATCAACCAGTGGGCCAACGTCATGCGGTGGGAGATGCGCACGCGCCTGTTCCTGCGCACCACCGAGTTCCTGTGGCAGGAGGGGCACACCGCCCACGCCACCGCCGAGGAGGCGCGCGCCGAGACCCTGCAGATGCTCGAGTGCTACCGCTGGTTCGCCGAGGACATCCTGGCGATGCCGGTGGTCTGCGGCGCCAAGACCCCGCGCGAGCGCTTCGCCGGCGCGGTGGAGACCTTTTCCATCGAGGCCATGATGCAGGACAACAAGGCGCTGCAGGCCGGCACCAGCCACGACCTCGGCCAGAACTTCGCCAAGGCCTTCGACGTGAAGTTCCAGGACGCCGCCGGCGGCCAGGACTACGTGTGGGCCACGAGCTGGGGCGCCTCGACCCGCCTGATCGGCGCGCTGATCATGTGCCACAGCGACGACAACGGGCTGGTGCTGCCGCCGCGCATCGCGCACCGCAAGGTCGTGATCGTGCCGATCTGGCGCAACGACGACGAGCGTGCCCTGGTCATGGCCAAGGCCGCCGAGCTGCGCGAGAGCCTGCGGCCGGTCGCCGGTTTCGTGCACATCGACGACCGCGACAACATGCGGCCCGGCTGGAAGTACGGCGAGTGGGAGCGCCGGGGCATGCCGATCCGCCTGGAACTGGGCCCGCGCGACGTCGCCGAGGACAAGTGCGTCCTGGTCACCCGTCACGACGGGCAGAAGTTCCCGACGCCGCTGAGCGGTTTGGCCGAGGCGGTCGCCGGCCATCTGGAGCGCATGCAGAGCGAGCTGTACGCCGCCGCGGTGGCGCGGCGTACGGCCAACACGCACCGGCTGGAGACCTGGGAGGAGTTCCTGGCCCTCTACCAGGGGCCCGGCGGCTTCGCGTATTGCCACCACTGCGGGCAGGACGACTGCGAGGCGGCGATCCAGGACGAGACCAAGGTGACGATCCGCAACATCCCGCTCGGCACGCCGGACGAGGCGGGAGCCTGCATCCGCTGCGGAAAGCCCAGCGGACGGCGGGTGCTGTTCGCACAGTCGTACTAGGCGGGCCGGGCGGGCGCTTTCAGACGCCGCCGGCATTGATTATCTTGTGTCCCGGAGCGGCTTCGCCGCGCACCCCAACAGGAGACGGTGCCATGCAGACCCCGTGGACGGATCAGATGATCCAGGAGCGCATGCGGCTGAAGGTCGGCCTCGCCGAGATGCTCAAGGGCGGCGTCATCATGGACGTCACCAACGCCGAGCAGGCCAAGATCGCCGAGGAGGCCGGCGCGGTGGCCGTCATGGCGCTCGAGCGCATCCCCGCCGACATCCGCCGCGACGGCGGCATCGCGCGCATGAGCCAGCCCGCGATGATCAAGCAGATCCAGGACACGGTGTCGATCCCGGTCATGGCCAAGTGCCGCATCGGCCACTTCGCCGAGGCCCAGATCCTCGAGGCCCTCGGCGTCGACTTCATCGACGAGTCGGAGGTCCTGACCCCCGCCGACGAGAAGAACCACGTCGACAAGTGGGCCTTCAAGGTGCCCTTCGTCTGCGGCTGCCGCGACCTGGGCGAAGCCCTGCGCCGCATCGGCGAAGGCGCCGCGATGATCCGCACCAAGGGCGAGGCCGGCAGCGGCAACATCGTCGAGGCCGTCCGCCACATGCGCCAGGTGCAGGAAGGCATCCGCCGCCTGACGGTGCTGCGCGAAGACGAGCTGATGCACGAGGCCAAGGAGCTGGGCGCCCCTTACCACATCGTGCTCCAGGTCGCCAAGACGGGCAAGCTGCCGGTGCCCAACTTCGCCGCCGGCGGCGTCGCCACCCCGGCCGACGCCAGCCTGATGATGCAGCTGGGCGCCGAGACGGTCTTCGTCGGCTCGGGCATCTTCAAGAGCAAGGACCCGAAGCCCCGCGCCGAGGCCATCGTGCAGGCCGTCACCTTCTACCAGGACCCCGCGAAGCTGCTGGCGATCAGCATGACCCTGGGCGAGCCGATGAGCGGCCTGGACATCGCGACCATGCCCGAGGACCAGAAGATGGCGGGGCGCGGCTGGTAGCAGCGATCGGTGAAGACACGCGCGCCCGGCCTGGCGATCGCCGGGCCGGGCTTTATTTGAAGGATCGTGCCGCACGTCCCTGATGTCAGGGACCGGCGGGATGATCGATCAAACCGGAGCATCCATGACCGAGCAGCCCGTCGGCATCCTGGCCCTGCAGGGCGACTTCGAACTCCACGCCGCGGCTTTGGTCCGGCAGGGAACGCCCTATCTCTTCGTACGTCGGCCGACGGAACTGGCCGCGTGCCGTGGCCTCGTCATTCCCGGCGGCGAGAGCACGACGATGACCCGCCTGCTGGACATCGTGGGGCTGCGGCAGCCGATCCTGGACTTCGCCGCAGCCGGCAAGCCGATCCTGGGCACCTGCGCCGGGCTCATCATGTTGGCGGCGCGCGTCGACGAGGACGAGCGCAGGCACGGCGTGAAGCCATTGGGGTTGCTGGACGTGCTGGTGCGGCGCAACGGCTACGGGCGGCAGGTGGACTCGTTCGTGGACGAGGTCGTCGTCGCTGGGCGAGCCGACCCGGCGCAGGGCGTGTTCATTCGGGCGCCGAGGATTCTCGAGGTGGGGGCGGGGGTCGAGGTCGTGGCGACCTGGCGGGGGGAGACGGTGGGGGTGCGGAGCGGGAAGGTGACGGGGTTGGCGTTTCATCCGGAGGCGGGGGAGAGCGAAGCCTGGATTCAGTAATTTCTCATCTCTGGCCAGCCGGGATTGATAATTCCGTATCGATCGCTTTCACTTATCTGCTACAATCATGCCATCACTCGTGTGACCCCTTGGTGGAGGACGATTTACGTCATTTGATGAACGGCCACGGCTCGCATTACTGACCTGACTTGATATTTCGGATACGGGACCCTTAGCAACAAGGGGTGCATCCATGTTGGGACCATTTAGGCTCCTGTTCGCAATCGTTTGGGGAAACCGGTCCACCTGCCGCGAGATGCCGCGACGAGCATTGCCGGCACGATGGCGTGTGTGCGTGGTATCCGTTGCGACGATCCTGGGGGTATCGACCTTGCCGGGATCGGCACTGTCGGGTTGTTTCGAGTATGGCGCCACACCTCGAAGGATCGGTGTCTTTGATGTTGACATGAATCAGCGCGACATCGCCGTAGGCGGCAACTATACATATGTGGCTGACTCACAGATCGGGATCAGGATCTACGATATCAGCGACGGCCATGCGCCTCAACTCGTCAATACCTGGAATATGGTGATGTCTCCTGAGACCATCTCGGTGGACGGTGGCTATCTATACATCGGTGGTTCGACATCCGATATTTACATTGCCAACATCGTGGATCCGGTCAACCCCAGTATAGTCGGTAGCATGGTCGGTCCAGGTGGCGGATTCACGGTATCGCAGGGGTATATGTTTTTTTACGCAGGGGATGGAGGTCTATTGATCATCGACGCAACAGATCCCACAAACCCCAAGATAGCAAGCCGTGTGGACCTGTCGTACGGCTGTATGGGCATTGCTGCTGATTACCCGTATGTCTGTGTCATGGACGGTTTCTGGTACATTAATGTCATCGATATTCATGATCCCTATAATCCAGTCACCACTTCATCTGTTGACTTGTATCAAACATGCCTCAGCTTTGATGTTCTAGGTGATCATTTATTCATAATGGAGGATAGAATCCTCAAGCGTTACAATATTTCCGATCCGTACCACCCGAGCTACAGTGGCAATGTCGATTTGTCTGTGCGAGCAAACAATGTATTGGCATACAGTTACGATAGGGCAATAGTATCTTATGGCGCGAGTTTTGGCACGTATGGCAGTATCTGGTCGATCAATTTTTCCAATGCCGCGCCATTCATGGTCGATTGGAAGATCCCCATGGCCATGCCGGCTCTTGTCGTGCAGGCTGATAGCTCGCGAGCGGTTGTACAGGAATATTCGTCGCACATGGCGGCGGATAGATGGAGGTCGCAAATCGCCATCGTCGACATCGACGATGATGTTGTCTCGCCGCGCCCGGGAACCGACTACATCTCGTGGACGATACGTGCAGACTTGGCGGTGAATGGATCTTCTGCATATGTAAATCTCGGATTTGGAATCGGATTAGTCGATGTGACTGATGCCCTCGCTCCTTTCTACGTCAGCTATATCGGCATGCCGGAGTTGTCTGCACTGGCCGTGGATGGGGCGCTGATTTATGCCGCGTGCGCAGACAGTCGGTTGTATGCGATCGATGCAGGCAGTTTCCAGGAGCCAGTAGTATTGGGCAGCATCGACCTCCCTGGCGTGCCGACTGGATTGTCAGCCGAGTGCGGTGCCGTTTATGTCGCATGTGGCGGCGACGTCACCGTCGTGGATGTTGCAGATCCGGGGGCGATGGCGGTGACTGGTACTGTGGTGACGCCCGGTGTGGCGGCCACTCTTGTAGCAGTCGGTAGTTATGCATATGTGGCGGACGGTGCGGCGGGCTTGCAAATCATTGATGCGTCCGTACCTCAACATCCAGAAATCATCGGCCAGGTGGCGGCCCTTGGTATTGCGAACAAAGTCGCAGTAGCGGATTCTTGCGCGTATGTTGCAAACGGCAGAGATGGGTTGCAGATCATCAATATCGCCGACCCGCTCGATCCGTATCAAACTGGAGTGTTTGTCGAATTTACAAATGTCGCCGATATTGCTGTTTCTGATGAATATGCATACTTGGCGTGTGGCGAACATGGAGTGTACGTAGTCGACGTAACGGACCCATTGGAGCCCAAGTTCACGGGAAGAGCATGGACGCAGGGCGATGCAGTGGGGATTGTGGTTGCCAATGACGTCGTGTATTACATCGATTCTGGCGGATATATCAATATTATACCGAGGCAATGCAGCGGCAGCGTGCCGGTGATGATGGCGGCATTCATGGCTGAAGAGATCGACGGCGGATGCGGCCTAGACGACGGGTATGCGGGCGATGCTGCACAGACAAGACAGATCCGTGTGACTTGGCGGTTCGAGGAGCCTCTGGCAAGTAGCCGCCTCAGGCTCGAGGCTGAAGCAGATGACGCAACGTGGAGCATTGCACTGGGTGCGCCATCTGATAACAGTTTACTGTGCGAGTTCTTTGTTGATGACTGTGTGCCCATGACAATGAGTGGAAGATCAATTGTCTATCGTCTCCAATACTTCCGGAATGCCGGCGGTTGGGAGGAATTGGGAGAGACGTCGGTCGAATTGCTTGATCTGGCCATGCCCGGCGCCAGGGTGCCTGCATTGTCTGTCTGTCCGAACCCCTTCAACCCGAGCACGCAGGTGTCGTACGAGATGGCGCGCCCCGGGACTGCGCGGGTGACGGTCCACGCACTGACCGGCGCGCTGGTGCGGGTGCTGGCGGACGGGCCGCAGACCGCGGGAGCGCACTTCGCGACGTGGGACGGCCGGGATGGGCGGGGGCGCGAGATGCCGGCAGGCGGGTACGTGGTGCGGATCGCGACGGAGGCGGGGACCGGGGCGGTCAAGGCGGTGCTGGTGAGGTAACGGTACCTCCATCGCGCTGATTCCAGATCATTCTCTTTCGCACCGACTCCCGCTCTGCTAGAATGTCGCCATCTCTCGTGCACAAACCCGACGGAGGGTGAGCCTCATCATCTGGCTATCGACCGGGGATCCTATCCCAAGTCAAATGTGATGTGCCGATGACCGTGACCCTTTGCACGAGGGGGCCGGACCATGCCGAAGACTCGCCACCGTTCCGACTCGGAGCATGCCAGCCCGAGGACCTCCGCCACCAAAACACCGCTGCGGGAGACGACGCTGCGGCGACGCGCCGGGCTGGCCGCCGCGTCCCTCGCCTTGGCGTGCGTGTGCGCGTCCGGATCGGCGGCGACCGCCTGCACCGATTACCGGGACCACATCCGCGGCGTCAGCAGAGTCGACACGCCGGGACTGGCCTACGACGTGGCGGTCTCCGGCCTCTACGTCTACGTCGCGGACTGGTTGGCCGGCTTGCAGGTGATCGATGTCTCGTTCCCGTACTACGCCCAGATCGTGGGCGGCATCGACACGCCGGGTCACGCCATGGACGTCGTCATCGTGGGGGATCTCGCCTACGTCGCGAATTACGAGCTCGGCCTGCAGGTGATCGACGTCTCGGATCCGCGACACCCCTGGCTCAAGGGCAGCGTGGACACGCCGGGGCACGCCTGGCAGACGGCCGTGTCGGGCGACCGCGCCTATGTCGCGGACGATCTGTTCGGCCTCCACGTGATCGACATCACGGACCCGGCGCACCCGCAGCTCCTGGGCAGCGTGGACACGCCGGGGCACGCCTGGGGGGTGGCCGTCGCGGGGCCTTACGCCTACGTCGCGGACGAGAATTTCGGTGTGCAGGTGGTCGACGTCACGGACCCCGCGAGTCCGCAGATCGTCGCCTGCCTGGACACGCCCGGCCAAGCCCGAGAAGTGGTCATCGCGGGCGCCAAGGCCTACGTCGCGGACGGCGACGCGGGCCTGCAGGTGTGCGACCTCTCGGACCCCGCCGACCCGCAGATCGTCAGCGGCGTCGACCGCTTCGGCTACTGCCACGGCGTCGTCTTGACGGGAACCACGGCTCACGTCGTGTTCGATTCCTACGTGTGCACGATCGACCTGTCCGACCCCCTGGCACCCGTCGTCGAGGACGGCCAGGGGATCGCCAGCGGCGCCACCAGCATCGCTGTTTCCTGGCCCTACGCCTTCGTGGCGAACGGCAGTTCCGGGGTGTTGGCGTTGGACGTTTCGGTCCCCGGGATCATCGGGAGCGTCGAGGCGCCGGGAGAGGCCGCAGCCGTCGCGGTATCGGGCGTCCACGCCTACGTGGCGGCCAGGGATGCCGGACTGCAGGTGTTCGATGTCGCGGATCCCTACCATCCCTTGGTCGTGACCGGTCTGGACACCCCGGGATACGCGGGCGACGTGGCGATCTCGGGCACCTGCCTGCTCGTCGCGGACGGGGATGCGGGGCTGCAGGTGGTCGACATCGCGGATCCGGGTAACCCCGTGATCGTCGGCACGCTGGAGACGCCCGGATTCGTCGGCGGCGTGGCGGTCGAGGGGACGATCGGCTACGTCGCGGCCGGGACGATCGGGTTGCTGGTGGTCGATCTCGCCGACCGCGAGCACCCGGCGGTCCTGGGCAGCGTGAACACGCCCGGTTTCGCCCTGGACGTCTGCGTCGGGCGGGGCTGCGCCTACGTCGCGGACAGGAATACGGGCGTGCAGATCGTCGATGTCGCGAACCCGTCGCAACCCGTCCTGCACGGCAACCTCGACACGCTCGGCGACGCCGAGGGCCTCGCGCTGGACGCGCGCTACTGGTACGGCCGCCTCTTCATCGCCGAAGGGGATTCCGGTCTCCAGGTCTACGACGTGTCGTCCCCGCTCTATCCCTGGCTCGTCGACAGCGGCACGACTCCCGGCCCCGCCCGCCGGATCGCGATCACGTACAACCACGCCTACGTCGCTCTCGAAGACCATGGTCTCTACGTCATGGAACGATCCTCGGGCGGCCCGTTCGCGGTCGAGCAGGTCAACGTGCCGGGACTGGTCCGCGGCGTCGCGGTCTCGGGATCCTTCGTCCTGATCGCTGCCGGGCCCGCCGGGTTGGCCGTGATGCCGGTCCAGTGCGACCTGAGCGTCCCTAACCTGCTCGCTTCGTTCAACGCGGCGGTGGCCGCGGCGTCGCCGCCATCGCCTGCGGCGCCCGGGCTGCCGGGCGCGCCGCTGCAGCGGCCGCGGGCCGTCGATCTGACCTGGTCGCTCACCGCCCCCCCGGCGCCCGGGTCCCTGCGCCTCGCCGCCGAATGCGCCGGCGCGGGTTGGGACATCCCCTTCCTGCCGGACCCCCAGGGCGCCGCCGGGATGAGCTACGTGGCCCGCGATGACTCCCCCCTGCTCGCAGGCGTGCCGCGGGCACGCTACACGCTGCTGCACGCCGTGACCCCCGGCGCCTGGACGGCGCTGGGCGACGTGACGGTCGTGTTCGGGACTTCCGAGACGCCCGGCGCGGCCGTGCCGCAACTCCACGTGTACCCGAATCCCTTCAACCCGAGCACGCAGGTGTCGTACGAGCTGACGCGGCCCGGCGTGGCGCGGGTGACGGTCCACGCGCTGACCGGCGCGTTGGTGCGGGTGCTGGCGGACGGGCCGCAGGCCGCGGGAGCGCACTTCGCGACGTGGGACGGCCGGGACGGGCGGGGGCGCGAGATGCCGGCCGGCGGGTACGTGGTGCGGATCGCGACGGAGGCGGGGACGGGGGCGGTGAAGGCAGTGCTGGTGCGTTGAACGACGTCGCATTGCAGGTATGACGACGCGTGGTGCAGATCGTTGTCACGAATCGAGGAGGCCCGGCCATGACAGGATGCCCGTCGAGTCCGTTTCATTGGCACGTCCTGGCGCGGGCCAGGCGCCCGATCGCGCCGCTGCGCGGGAGGCCGGTGTGTGGCCTCGGTCTGGTGGTCGTGATCCTCTCGCTGGCCTCCAGCCTGTACGGGGTCGATTGGTGGTACTGTTTCAACTACTACGGTTACTTGAAATGGGTGGGTAGGCTCGACACGCCTGGCAACGCCAGCGACATCGAAATCGCCGGCGGTCACGCCTACGTCGCCGATTTGTTTTCGGGACTGCAGATCGTCGATATCACCGGACCGGAGCCGCCCCAGATCGTCAGCAGCATTCCGATCACCAACGGCGCGATGGGCGTCGCCGTCGAGGGCGACCACGCCTTCGTCGTGGACGCCGCCGCACGTCTGCATGTCGTCGACGTTACGGACCCCGCGGAACCTGAGGTCGTCAGCAGCGTGGACGTGGAGGGATCTGCGTACGGCGTGGTCATCGCCGGTCACTACGCCTACATGGCCGCCGGTTACGCCGGAGTCCAGATCATCGACATCACGGACGTGAGCGACCCGCGGCTGGTCGCGACCGTCAACACCCCCGTCTCCGCGATGGGCGTGACCATCTCGGGATCGTACATCTACGTTGCTGACGGCACTTCCGGCCTGCAGGTGATCGACATCACGGATCCGGCCACGGCGCAGATCGTGGGCGGGCTGAACACGCCGGGAGAAGCTCTCAACACGGAGATCGTCGGCGCTTATGCCTACATCGCGGATTCCGGTACCGGATTGGTGGTGGCGGACATCACGATCCCCCAATCGCCGGTGATCGTCGCTGTGGTGCCCATGCCGGGGAATGCCCGGGATATGGTGTTGTCGCCAGCATTCCTCTACGTCGGGGACTCGACGGGCCTGCATCTGGTCGACGTCACGGCACCCGGGTCTCCCGAACTCGTCGACAGCTACGGGCTCACTGATGACGTCACGAGCGTGGCCGTGGTGGGCGATCTCGTCTTCGCCGCCGTCGATGTGCGTGGGATCGAGATCATCGAGACGACGGATCCGGTCCCCTCGGCCAGCTTGGACCTGCCGGGAACCGCCGCTGGCGTATCCGTCCAGGGCGATTACACATACCTCGCGTGCGGCGATGCCGGATTGTGCGTGGTCGATGTCTCGAACTATCTGGATCCCCGGTTGGTAGGCACCGGGATCGTGCCGGGGAATGCCGTCGATGTGGCAGTCGTGGGGCCGTACGCCTACGTCGCCGCCAGCGAGTCCGGCCTCCAGGTGGTCGATGTCTCCGACCCCGCGAGTCCACAGCACGTCGGCGGTGTGGACACGCCGGGTTCGGCGTGTGCGGTCGCGATCGCCGGCACCATCGCCCATGTCGCGGACGGCGTCGGCGGTCTGCTTCTGGTCGACGTTGCGGACCCTGTTCATCCCGCCATCGTCGGCGGCGTGGACACGCCGGGCAGCGCCCAAGGTGTATACGTGTTGAATTCCCGAAACAAGACTTACGTCGCCGATGGTGTGTCGGGCGTGCAGGTCGTCGATATCGTGGATCCCGGAAACCCCGTGATCGTGGATGTCATCGAGACGCTGGACGACGCCGTCGGCATCACCTTCACGTCGACTCACGGCATCCTCGGCTATCTCTACGTGGCTGAAGGCGTCGGCGGCATCCAGGTATTCCGCGTCATGGCCGACGGCCAGGTGACACCTCAGGCCATCGGTGGACTGGCCTCGCCGGGCGGTGCCCGGAACCTGTGCATCTCCGGACCCTACGGCTACATCGCCGAGGGTCCGGCCGGGATCCAGGTGTGCCAGTATTACCAGCAAGGTCTGCAATCCGTTCGCCTCGTCGATGAAATCGCCGAAGCGCTGGATGTGATCGCGAACAATAGGAACGTCTATGTCGCGTGCGGCACCGCCGGATTGACTGTTCTGCCGCAACAATGCTCTGGAGAGGGAGTGCCGGTCGTGCTGTCCACATTCACCGCCGCCGTGAGCGAACCCGATGCGGGGGACTCCGAGGTCCAGGGCGCACCGCCACGACGGCCCCGGGCCGTCGATCTGGCGTGGTCGCTAGCGGAGCCGATCGATGCGATATCCTTGCGGCTGAGCGCCGAGTCGGCCGGCGATAGCTGGGACGTCTCCTTCCTGCCGGGCCCCCTCGGCGCACCCGACATGAGCTATGTCGCCCGTGACGATTCCCCCTTGCTGGCGGGGGCGCCTTCGGTCCGCTACACGCTGCTGCACGCCGCGTCTCCCGGCGCCTGGGCGGCGCTGGGCGACGTGACGGTCGTGTTCGGGTCCTCGTCGACGCCCGGCGCGCTCGTGCCGCAGCTCCACGTGTACCCGAACCCCTTCAACCCGAGCACGCAGGTGTCGTACGAGATGGCGCGGCCCGGGACGGCGCGGGTGACAGTCCACGCGCTGACCGGCGCGCTGGTGCGGGTGCTGGCGGACGGGCCGCAGGCCGCGGGGGTTCACTACGCGGTGTGGGATGGCCGGGACGAGCGCGGGCGCGAGATGTCGGCCGGCGGGTACGTGGTGCGGATCGCGACGGAGGCGGGGACGGGGGCGGTCAAGGTGGTGCTGGTGCGCTGAAGCGGTCCGGTCCTGTTCCCAGCTCGTCTGGCTCGCCAGGCCTCCGATTCCGGGCGAAGTCTTTCGCCGGTGGTGACGTTTCCGTATCATTTCTATGATTATGACAGTCGAGTATCGATCCGATATGCAGTTCCAGGGTATCGCCCGCCAGGGTGCGGCATCACGAAGGGAGCGTCGACGTCCTGACGGATCCGCTCCGGCAGTTCGTCGGCGACACGGACACATCCACCTTCAATGCCAAGGATGATCACGATGAAGACCCGATCGGCACCAGGGAAAGTTCCGGAGATCCGGCTGCTGCTCGTGCTCGCGACTGCGCTGGTCGCCGCGCTCGCCGGCTTCACGACCAGCGCCGGAGCCACCGGCGAGATCCTCAGTTGGGGCGGGACGGTCGTCGTCGCCCAGGATGCCTTGACTAACCTGTCGGCGGTGTCGGCGGGCGAGGGGCATAGCCTGGGTCTGAAGACCGACGGGTCGATCGTCGCCTGGGGACGCAACAACTTCGGCCAATGCACCGTGCCGGCGCCCAACGCGGGGTTCGCGGCGGTGGCGGCCGGCGGCGAGTACAGCCTGGGCCTGAAAGCCGACGGCTCCGTCGTGGTGTGGGGATCCAGCCAGGACGGTCTTCATGACGTGCCCGCGCCGAACCTGGGATTCACGGCCGTGTCGGCCGGGATCTACCATGCGCTGGGCCTGAAGGCCGATCAGACCGTCGTGGCGTGGGGCTACAACCTTGCGCCGGGCGGCGATCCCGGCGGCCAGTGCGACGTGCCGTCTCCGAATCAGGATTTCACGGCGGTCGCCGCCGGCGGATTCCACAGCGTGGGCCTGAAGTCCGACGGGTCCGTCGTCTGTTGGGGTAACAACCGGAGCGGCCAGTGCGACGTGCCTGCGCCGAACACGGGCTTCACGGCGATCGCGGCGGGCATGGACCACAGCATGGGTCTGAAGGCCAACGGTTCCATCGTCGTGTGGGGCGACAACAGTATGGGCCAGTGGAACGTGCCGGCGCCGAACTCCGGGTTCATGGCCCTGGCGGCGAGCAGGTACGGCAGCACGGGTCTGCGGCCCAACGGCACGATCGTCGCCTGGGGCGACGACTGGGGGATGGGCCCCGCCGTGCCGTACCCGAATGCGGACTTCACGATGATCGCGACGGGATCCATGCACAAGCTGGCCCTGAAGTCCGACGGGACCGCCGTCGCCTGGGGCTCGAACGTGTTCGCCCAGTGCAACCTGCGCCCGGCGAGCCTCGGCTGCACGGAACTGGCTGCGGGGACGATGCACTGGCTGGGCCTCAAATCGAACGGATCCATCGTCGGCTGGGGTGCGAATTCCAGCGGCCAGGCCACGGCGCCCACGGTGAACACGGGTTTCACGGCGCTAGGGGCGGGACGATACCACAGCCTGGCTCTGAAGACCGATGGTTCGATCGTCGCCTGGGGTGGCAACTTCAACGACGATCTCGAATACACCGGCCAGTGCAACGTGCCGGCGCCGAACGCGGGGTTCGTGGCGATCGCCGGGGGCGGCTATTTCAGTTTGGGCGTGAAGGACGACGGCTCCGTCGTCGCATGGGGTGACAACCGGCTCGGCCAGTGCGACGTGCCGGCGCCGAACGCCGGGTTCGCGGCGGTCGCGGCGAGCGACCGTCACAGCCTAGGCCTGATGCTCGACGGCTCCGTCGTCGCCTGGGGGGACAACCTGCACGAACAGTGCAACGTCCCCGGATCGAACTCGGGCTTCACGGCGATCGCGGCGGGCGGCGACCACAGCCTGGGGTTGAAGGTCGACGGCTCCATCGTCGCTTGGGGAGACAACCAGTTCGGCCAGTGCGAGGTCCCCGCGCCGAACGCGGACTTCATCGCGGTGGCGGCGGGCGACATCCACAGCCTGGGCCTGAAATCCGACGGGTCGATCTTCGCGTGGGGGAGCCACGGATCCGGTCGGTGCGACGTGCCCGCGCCTAACGCGGGTTTCACGGCGATCGCGGCGCGTGGCGACGTCAGCCTGGGGATCCGCAGCCTCGTGCCGCAATCCGTCCAGCTGACCCGGTTTGACGTCGAGCGCCGCGGCGGCCGGGCGACGGTCCGCTGGGCGATGTCCCGGCCGCTCGACCACGCCGGCTTCCATCTCTGGCGGCAGGAGCCCGGCAGCGACCGTGTTCGTCTGAGCCAGATGCTGTTGATCGGTGAGAACACCTACGACTTCATCGACCGGTCACCGCCGAGGGGAAAGGCGGAATATTGGCTGCAGGAAGTGACGACCGACGGTTCGGAGAACTGGTACGGCCCCGCGCTCCTGGAGGCAGCCCCGATTCCGACTTCCTTGCATTTGGCCCAGAATCGTCCCAACCCTTTCAATCCAAGCACATCGTTCAACTTCGAGCTCCCAAAACCTGGCCGCGCCGTACTGGTGATCTACGACGTGCGGGGCGCACGTGTCGCAACATTGGTCGATGCCGGCGTGTCCGCCGGTGAGCAAAGCATGGAATGGGGCGGCCTCGATGACGGCGGTGTCCCGATGCCTTCGGGGATCTACTTCGCGCGGCTGGAGGCGGAGGATGGTATTCGGACGATCAAGGTGACTCTGGCGCGATAAACGGCTTGTCGTTCCAGCTGGATGCACCCACGTTCACCCGGCGATCTGCGCGGCCCTGCGTCGGATCACCGCTCCCGCAATGGCGCCAGCGAACGACATCGCGAGTACCAGGAGCATGCCGACGTTCAACTGACGCCATTCAGCAACGATCAGCGGTCCAGCAATCAGGATGGCCGCCACCCACGGGAGCACGCCGGCGAGTGCGGCCAGCCCCGCTGTCAGCAACAGCGCACCCGCCGTGATGCCCGTATCGTCCCAGTTCGGGCGGGTGTCCATCCAGGCGATGGCCAGCCCCGCGGCCAGCGTCAGGACGAGGCCCACGGCGGCCACCGCCGCGGACCGCGGCCCTTTCGATGTCTTCGGCATGGGAGCCTCCCGTCTCGCTCCGGATCCGGGGCGTGACTGCCAGCGAACCTGGTCACGGTAACGGAATCCTCGAACACGCGCCAAGCCTCTTCGTTCCGGCCCGGCAGCAGGAGAATCGCGCTGGCGCCCCCCGCCCCCCTCCGCTAGGATCCCCCCGGAGGTACCCCATGTTCCTGAAACTCCTGCTCTGGCTGCTGCTGTTCGTGCTGTGCTGGCCGCTGGCCATCCTGGCGCTGATCTTCTTCCCGCTGATCTGGTTGCTGCTGCTGCCGTTCAAGATCCTGGGCATCGCGGTCACCGGCGTGCTGGAACTGTTCAAGGCGATCATCATGCTGCCGGCCAGGGTGCTGGGCGGACGTCCCGGCGCCAAGCCGAAGCGCCCCTGAGGCGCCGCCCACCGCTCCCGACGAAGGACCACCATGCCGACCCGTCGCGGCTGCCAGAGAGCGATCCGCGCGAGCGCGTTGTGCGTGTTCGCGCTGTTCGGTTGTGCGGCGGCGGCGGCCCAGGGCCTCGACGGTCTGCTGTCGGCCGGCTATTGGGTCCCGCAGCCCGGTGAGCGGGTCCAGCTCGCCTTGGACCTCGACGGGCACGGCACCGAATTCCACCTGCTGCGCCACCACGAGGGCACCTCGATCCTCTTCGCGGTGCGCGACCGCGCCACCGGCCGCGACGTGGCCGTGGTCAAGACCAACTCCCTGAGCACAAACGTGAGCGCGGAGATCTACGCCTGGCGGCTGGCGGTCGTGCTGGGCTTTCCCGAGGTGGTCGCGCCCGTCTCGCCCGTCACCCTCTCGGGCCGCTCCCTGGCCAAGCTGCGCGACCTGCTGGCGGGCGTGTCTTACGGCGCGTCGCGCAAGGAGGACGCGCGGCGCGAGGTCCTGGCCGAACTCGACCGCGTGCTCGCCGCCGGTCGCGGCCTGCCCGGCGCGATCAAGCCCTGGCTCGACTGCTTCGTCCAGAACCGGCGGCTGGGCTCGCGCGAATCGCTCGCCGATACGGACGCGGCCGCCTGGCTGCGTGCCGGCGGGCCGCATCCCGACGACGGGATCGTTGCCCTGTCGCAGGCGAGCGACCTGCAGGAGCCGCACGGCATCCACCTCGGGCGCATCCCGGCGCGCCGGCTCGCCGCCGACCTCGCGGACATCATGCTGCTGGACGCGCTGATGGGGCAGGACGACCGCTTCGCCGGCGGCAACCTGCACGTCTGGCGCGACGGCGGCGAGCGCAGGCGAACGGGCGGCGGGCAGGAGATGCCCCTGTGGGATCTGGGTGAGGTGCGGCTGCTGGCGCTGGACAACGGGGCGGCCCTGCGCCCGGGCCTCAACACGGGGCTGCGGGACCTGCGCGGCGAGATCCACCCGGGCGTGCGCGCCGAGCGCTTCGACCGCGGCGTCGTGGAGCGGTTGCGGGAGCTGAAGCGTCAGACGGCGGTCGCGGACTCCGCACAGGTCTGGGAGATCCTGGGTCTGGCCGGCAAACGCGCCGACCTGGCGGCGATCCGGCTCGCCGACGTCCTCGACTACCTCGACGGCCTCGAAGCCGTGCGCGGCGTGGATATCTGGTTGCCGGACGCCGCGGTCAGGGACCGTCGCTGGCCGTGACCTTGATCACGACCGACGGCAGCACGACTCCGGGATGATCCGCGCCGAAGTTCCAGACGACCGACCGCGAGTCGCCGACCGCGACCCCGGACCCCACGTGCCCCGTCGTCGTGTTCACGACCAGATTCCAGGTAGCTCCCCCATCATCCGAAGCCGCCAGGGTCACGTTCACGGCCGGGCTGTCGGGATCGGCCAGGTCGTAGCTCACGTCGACCAGGCCCGATCCGTCGGAGCGCTGCGCGAACACGACGTTGCTCGCGAGGGGCGGCTCCGGGCTGCCCGCCACCAGCGAGTAGGCCTGGCTGCCGCCGCTGAGCGTCCCCTTGTGCCGCACGATGACGCGGTAGGCGCCGGCTTGGACCGCGGCGGTCTCGGCCTTCTCCACGTTGTCGCGCACGTTGTCGCCGCGGACCGCCCAGGCGCCCGGCGACGCCGGGTTCAGGGTCCAGGGTTGGGTGACCTGGCCGCCGCTCACGCGCTCGAGGCGCAGGTCGAGGTCGTTGACCAGCACGAGCTGGGTCGGGTTCAGCGTCCAGGGTTGCACGGGGCCGGGCGGGTCGTTCCAGGCCAGGGTGGCGGTGACCGGCCCGGCGCCGTTGCTCCAGATCACGAGCGTGTCGGCCTCGCCCTGGGCCAGCGTCGCTTCGGTGATGCGCGAGGGGAACGCGAGGTCGCCGGCGATCAGCAGGCCGGCGGCTTCGGCGTCCAGCAGGCCCCAGCCGTAGGAGTAGTCGGGACCCGGCGAGGCGCCGGTCTCGCTCGCGGTGTGAATCGTGACGGCCTTGAGCGTGGCCGAGCGGGCCGTCTGGCCGCCGTGGACGTCGCGCCAGAGCTGGGCCAGCAGGTGCAGCGAACCGGAAGCGTTGGGGGTCGCCATCGAGGTGCCGCTGTAGCTGGCGTAGCTGGCGTTGGTCGCGGTGCCGCAGCTGTAGAGCAGGACGCCGTTGGCCACCAGGTCGGGCTTGATGCGTCCGTCGTCGGTGGGACCCCAGCTGCTGAAGGACGACATCGTCACGTCGGCGGGCTGGGTCCAGCCGCCCGGCACGTCGAGGATGGCGCCGATGGTCAGGATGTTCTTGCAGGTGCCGCGGTAGGGGATGCAGTCGAAACCGTCGGCGCCGCCGTCCTGTTCGCGGGTCGCCGTGCTCTGCGCCCAGTCGTCGAGGCCGGGATCCCAGTAGTAGTGCAGGCCGCCGGGGCCGGGCCCGTAGTTGGCGCGGTCGTTGCCCGCGGCGCAGACGATCAGGTAATTCGGGGCGTCGTGGGCGGTCTGGTCCCACTCCTGCGAGTAGCTGCTGTAGATGCCGAAGCCGGGGTCCTGCGTCAGGCTGACGTCGACGTCGCCGTACCAGTACCAGGCCGACTGCGAGCTGTTGTAGTACCAGCCCGCGACGAACGAGTAGCTGTGGTTGGAGATCAGCAGGCCCTGCGCGGCGGCCGCCGCCATCTCGATCTCGTCGTCGGTCCAGTCGTAGCTGTCCAGCCACGCGGCCGGCGACATGCCGTGCGCCAGGGGATCGACGCCGGTGGCGGCCATCGTGCCGGCCACGTGCGTGGCGTGGTAGTGGACCGACGGGGAGCCGTCCTGCACGACGGCCCGGCCGCCGAATTCCTGGTGGGAGGTCAGCACGGCGCCGGCGTCCCAGACGGCCAATTCACCGGCCGCGTTGGCGCCGTCGAGGTCCAAACCCGTGGCGCCGCCCGGCCACAGCCGGTCGGTGCCGACGGTCTGCGCGGCGACGAGGTTCAATGTCTGCAGGAACAGCGGCCGGCCCCGCTCGGTGCCGACCAGCATCAACGAGGTGTCCCGGTTCAACGCGGCCTGCGGGCCGTCGGTCGCCGCGAGCAACTCGCGGTAGCGCGGCGTGCGCCGCGCCGCGGCGCGGGCCGCCAGGTCGCGGGCCTGCGCCTGCAGTTCCTTGACGCGGGTGCCGTCCGCGGGGGAGGCGCGGCGGGGAAGCCCACCCTGGCGCGCGGCGCCGGTCAGGAGCGCGGCGGCCGATAGGGCGGCGGCCAGCAGGGCCAGGATCAGTAGGCCACGGCGGAATTTGCGTGTCGACATCGCGAGCCTCCTGCTGCTTCCTGCTACTTCAAGAGGGTGAGCCGCGCCGTCAAGGCGTCGCGACGGTCGGCGCCGCGCACGTCCAGGCGCGCGAAGTACGTCCCGCTCGGGGCGGAGCGGCCGTCGGATCCGCGCCCGTCCCAGGCCGCGGCGTGGCGGCCGGCCGGCCAGTCGCCCTGGGCGAGGGTGGCCATCACGCGCCCGCGCACGTCGAAGACCGTCAGTTCGATCACGGCCGCGGCGCGCAGGTTGAAGGCCACGGTGGTCCCGGGGTTGAAGGGGTTGGGATGCACCGGGCCGAGGCGGTCGACCGTCACGGTCGGCGGCGTGCCGGTGCCGCTGCCCTCGATCGCGAACTCCCCGCCCTGGTCGGCGCCGATCCCGCCGAAGCGGTCGACGGCCCCCACCGCCAGCACGGCCGCGGCCGTCGCGTGGTCGGGGACGGTCCAGACCCAGGTGTACTGGCCGTCGGGATCGGGCGGTACGAGGGCCTGCGCGAGCACTTCGGCGCCGTCGAACACCGTCACGGTGATCGCCGCCGGTGCGGCGCCCCAGCTCGATTCGTCGACGCTCCAGCGCAGCGTCTCCTGGGCGGCGGCCTGCAGCGACTCGCCGCCGGCCGGGTACAACACCGACACGAGCGGCGGGCGGCTGTCCAGGGTGTCGGGCGCGGAGACGGCGCTGCCCGTCGCGGCGGCGGCGGGGCCGGCGGCGACGAGGCTGATGGCGACCAGGACGGCGGCGGACAAGACGCCGTGCGGCGGCGAAACGCCACGGATCGTTGCGGTACGCATGGCTTGCACCTCGGGTTCGGGGGCTCCGGACGGACGCAGCAAGCGCCGCGCCGGGGCGGCATGGTCAAGATACGGATGTTCTCAGTAGTGGAAAGGAAGGGCCGCCCGCGTGGGCGGCCCGGCAGGGGGCGGCGTCGTCGGCTGGATCAGTCGATGCCGTAGGTGACGGTGACCACGGCCTTGACGACCTTCTCGATGGTCGAGGTGTCGTAGGTGCCGTAATCGTCGACCATGGTCGAGTTCGCCGGCGTGATCTGGAAGACGCCCTGGCTCGCCGACTGCAGCTTGCCGGCCTTGCTGCCGCTGTTGCCGGCCAGCATCTCGGCGCGCTCGCGGGCGTTGCGGGTGGCCTCGCCCAGCAGCTCGAGCTTGAAGGCGTCCAGATGCGCGACGAAGTACTCGGGCTGCCAGGATTCGAAGGCGACCCCGTCCTTGATCAGCTCGGTCGCGGCGCGCGCCACCGTTTCCACCAGCTTCACGTCGGACGACTCGACGCGCACCTGCTGGCGCAGCACGTAGCCCTCCACGACGTTCGTCATGTGGCCGCCCTCGGAGACGCGTTGGAGCGTCTCGGTCATCACCGGCTGCAGGACCACGGCGCCCTGCGGCAGGCCGCGGGCGGCGAGGAAGGCCTGCACCCGCGCGCGGTCGCGTTCGATGCCCCGGTAGGCCTCGGCCAGCGACGAGGCGCGCACCGTGAAGCTGCCCGACCAGGTGGCCAGGTCGGAGGTCACCATGCGCTCTGCGTAGCCCTTGACGACGATCGCCTGCCCCGAGGGGCGGACGTCGCGCAGGGCGTCCGCGCCGATCCAGGCCGCGACGATCAGTGCGACGGCCAGGAACAGACCCTGCGGCGCCTGCACCCGCGAAGATTCCCTGACGTGGTCTGCCATGCTATCTTGCCTCCCGTGCTCCGTGCCGTCCGCGGCCGCATCGGCCCGCGCCGCCGCCAGGATAGATCGAAAGGGACCGTCACGCATGAGAAATTCGTGGATCGCTGCCGCCGTCCCGGCGGCGCTGCTGCTCGTCGCCGGGACCGTGCGCGGCGACAACGGCCACCTGTGGGGCGCCCCCGCCGCGGCGGTGGCGGGTCCCGAGGTGCGCGACCCCTTCTTCGCCTTCTGCGTGGAGCTGGCCGAGGGGGATTCATTGGGCGCGTGGTCGGGTTCGGATCTGGCCGCCCGGATCGCCGCGACGGGCCGGCGCAGCCAGCTGCCCGTCGAGACGATCGTGCGCCTCGAGCGCCGCGAGGTGCCCTTGCCGCTGCAGCCTACGCATCGGGACCGGCGCGCGACCCGGCGGTGGCGCCTCGAACTGGACGCCGACCTCGCGCGGCCCCTGCCCTACAGCATCCTCGGCTATCATCCCGGCACCCTGCACGTGTCGCGGGTGCTGGAGGCGCTCGAGTGGACCCTGCCGGGCTCGTCGGTGCGGGTCGACGGCCCCGACGGTCCCGAACTGCGCGTGGGCGCGATCCACGCCCTGCGCCTCGAGGCCGGGCACGTGATCCTGGACGCCGACGGCCTGGTCGACCGGCTCCTGGGCAAGAAGCTGGATGACACCTGGACTGAGGCCTTCGTCCTGGCGCGGGTCGAGGGGTCGGACGACCTGCGGGAGAACGGCCTGAACGGCGTCGCCCTGGGCCGTTCCCGCGGCGGGCGGCCGCTGAGCGGCGCCTTCGATTTCCGTCGCGACGAGGTGCTGCCCAACGGCCGACCCGCCGCCCGCGCGCTCAGCGGACTCAGCCGGCCCTTCGTGGCGCCCTACGAGCGGCCCGATCCGCGAGCCTGGACCTGGCAGCCATGAACGGGCGACGCGGGTGACAGGCCCCGGTCGCGGTGCTATCTTCCCCCGCATGTGCGCTCAGGAACGACAGGATCGCTGGCTGGTGGCCCTCGACGTCGACGGCACGCTGCTGAACACCGAGTTCGAGGACGTGGTCCACGCCCGCGAGCAGGCGGCCATCCGCAGCCTGCGGGCGGCCGGCCACGTGCTGGCGCTTTGCACCGGCCGCAACCGGCGCTCGGCGGCCGATGTGGTTCGCAGCGCCGGCGGGGCGTTGGACGGCGTGCCGCAGGTGCTGCTCAACGGTGCGCTGGTGCTGTGCGGCGATCCGCCGCGCCTGCTGCGCCACGCCGGCCTCGAGCGCGGGCAACTGCGCCGCGTGGTCGAACTGTTCCGCGCTGCGGGCGCGTTGCCGATGATCTTCGGCACCGAGGAGGACGGCGGCGACCTGCTGACCGAAAACATCGAACCCAACGGCGTCCTGGGCACCTACCTGGCGCGGCGGCGGGACCGCGTCGGCGCGATCCGCATGGTCGACGACCTGAGCGCGCACCTGCCCGAGTCCGCGCTGGAGATCGGCACCATCGACCGCCTTGAGGTGGCGACGCCCCTGGCCGCGGCGATCCGCGCCGAGATGGGCGACAGCGTGCGGGTGGTCCTGACCGAGTCCCTGCTGGAGCGGGGATCCTACCTGTGGGTCGAGGTGTATCAAGCGGATAGCGGCAAGGGGGCGGGCCTGACGCTCCTGGCCGAGGCCCTGGGCGTGCCGCGCGAGCGCACGCTGGCCGTCGGCGACAACTACAACGACCTGGACATGTTCTTGGCGGCGGGCCACAGCGTCGCCATGGGCAACGCGCCGCCCGAGGTGCGCGCGGCCGCCGACCGCACGGCGCCGCACGTCGCCGACCACGGCGCCGCGGTGATCTGCGAAGAGATCGCCGCCGGCAGGTACCCGGACGCGAAGGGGCGGTGATGGCGGGACGCGGGGACGACTGGCTGCAGGACGGGGCCGGCGGCGACTGGCAGGACGGCGACTGGAACGACGAGGAGTTCCGCCGCGTCGGCTACGCCTTCGTCGACCTCATGGCCGAGTACCTGCAGGGACTGGAGGGCCGCCGCGTCTACGGGCCGGTCTCGCCCGCGGGCCTCGACGACCTGTTCGCCGAGGACCTGCCCGAGGAGGGCGCGTCCAGCGCCGACCTGCTGACCGAGTGCCGCGCCAAGATCTTCCCCAACTCGATGGCCATCGGCAGCCGCCGCTACTTCGGCATGATGAACCCCGCGCCCCTGCCGGTGGCCGTGTTCGCCGACGCGCTGGCCTCGGCCATGAACCAGAACGCCGCCTCCTGGCGCAACGCGCCGGCGGCGACGGCCGTGGAGAAGCGGGTCGTGCGCTGGCTTTGCTCGCTGTTCGGTCTGGGAGACGCGGCCTTCGGCACCCTGGTGCCGGGCGGCTCCTTCGCCAACATCACCGGCCTGAAGCTGGCGATGAACCGTTCGCTGGGACGCAACCTCGAGACCTGGGACCCCGAGGAGGCGCCGCACCTGGCTGCCACGGCGAAGCTGCGGTTCTACGTCTCCAAGCAGGCCCACTACTCGTTCCGCAAGGCGATCGACCTGCTGGGGCTCGGCCACGGCCAGCTCTGCAAGATCCCCGTGGACGAGCTGTTCCGCATCGACCTCGCGGCGCTCGAGGTCAAGCTGCGCGCCGACCGCGCGGCGGGCCTGGTCCCCTGCTGCATCATCGGCATCGCCGGCACGACCAACACCGGCAGCATCGACAAGCTCGACAAGCTGGCCGATCTGGCCGCGGCGCACGGCTGCTGGTACCACGTCGACGCCGCCTACGGCGGCGCGGTCATGCTCAGCGATAAGTACCGGCCCATGCTCAAGGGGATCGAGCGCGCCGACTCGATCACCGTCGACCCGCACAAGTGGTTCTACGTGCCCTTCGAAGCCGGCGGCATCCTGGTGCGCGACGGCGACCTGCTGCGCGAGACCTTCCTGGTGCGCCCCGAGTACTACATGGAGAAGCGCGGCGAAGGCGCCGCGGCGCAGCCCGACCCCCGCAGCTTCCACATGGGGGAGCGGGTGAACTTCTTCCAGTACGGCCTGCACGGCAGCCGCCGCTTCAACGCGCTGAAATTGTGGCTGGCGATGAAGAGCGTGGGTCGGCGCCGCTTCGCGGCCTGGGTGGAGAAGGACATCGAGCTGGCCCGGGTCCTGGCCGGCCTGCTGCAGCACGCGCCCGAGTTCCGCCTGATCGGGCCCAACACCCTGGGGATCTGCACCTTCCGCTGGGAGCCCAACGGCGCCCCGCGCACGCCCGAGCAGGTCGACCAGCTCAACCGCGACCTGCAGGAACTGGTCGAGCGTGAGGGCGACGCCTGGTTCAGCCACACCATCCTGAACGGGCGCGTGGCCTTGCGCGTCAACTTCGAGAACCGCCAGATGCGCCGCGAGGACGTGCTGCGCCTGCTGTCCGTGCTGCGCCGCGCGGCCGACCGGCTGCGACCCTGAACCTGAGGAGAACGAGATGCTGCGACGCCTGTTGCCGATGTTCGCCCTGTTGCTGATCGCCGCCTTCGCGTCGGCCCAGGGTCTGCGCGACTCCGGGTCGGTGGTCAAGATGACGGTGCAGCCCAAGTCCGTGATCGCCGCGGTGGGAGATCAGGTCTCCTGGACCGTGACCCTGGACATCGACCAGGACTGGCACCTCTACGCGCACGGCGACCCCAAGTACTACGGCATCGCCGTCACCGGCCTCGACAGCCTGCCGCTGGTCGGCGCCGAGGTGGCGTACCCGGCCGGGAAGAAGGGCAAGTTCCTGGACGAGACGGTGCAGCTGCTCGAGGGACGCCAGACGCTGACCGTCAGCGGCTTCCTCGCCGCCGAGCCGGCGGGGCCGATGCTGCTGGAACTGGAGCTGCAGGCCTGCGACCGGAAATCCTGCCTCGCGCCGGCCTTCGTGCCGATCCAGCTCGTCGTCGAGCCGAAGCGATGAACGGACCGCGCATCCTGCTGGTCGAGGACGACCCGGACAACCGCCGCCTTCTGCAGACCATGCTGCTGAAGCTGGGCTGCGCCGTCGACGCGGTGGCCGACGGGGAGTCGGCCTTGTCGGCGCTGTCCGGCAGCTCCTACGCCTGCGTCCTGATGGACGTGCAGCTGCCGGGCATCGACGGCCTGGAGACCACGCGCCGGCTGCGCGAGCGCGGGCTGACCGGCTTGCCCGTGATCGCGGTGACCGCCCACGCCATGCAGGGCGACCGGGAGCGCTGCCTGAAAGCCGGCATGAACGCCTACCTGACCAAGCCGCTCACGATGGAGATGCTGGGAAAGGCCTTGCGGGAGATCGGAGTGGGATGAGCCGGAGCCGCGACCCGGTTCCTCATTCGGCGACGATGCGCACGACGCGCCCGCCGGCGACGTCCAGCACGTACAGCTCGCCCGCGTCGTCTCGGCAGATGCCGGCGATGCCCTGGTAGCCGCCGGGCGGCTGCAATTCCCCCGTCAGTTCCTCGACCGCGGGCGCGCCGCCGCCGGCCCCGGGCGTCAGCGCCCAGATCTGGTTGCTGCAGTAGTCGGCGAACAGGTAGCGCCCGACGAGGGACGGCACCGCCGAGCCGCGGTAAACGCAGCCGCCGGAGATCGAGCAGCGGAACGGTTCGCCGCCGTGCGTGTACTCGTGGACCGGCAGCACGAGCGTGTCCGGTTCGCAGCCGGTCGGCGGATCGAAGCAGGTTGTGCCCTCCATCAGACGCCATCCGTAGTTGCGGCCGCCCGCCTCGCCGGCGGGCGCGAAGTCGATCTCCTCCCGCTCATCCTGCCCCACGTCGGCGATCCACAGGTCCCCGGTCGCGCCGTCGAAGGCGAACACCCAGGGATTGCGCAGGCCGAGCGCCCAGATCTCGTCGCGGGGCGGCTTCCCCACGTAGGGGTTGTCGGCGGGGACGGCGTAACCCGACGGTGGGGAGACATCCAGGCGCAGCAGCTTGCCCAGCAGGGTGCGACCGTCCTGCGCGCGGTTTTCGGGATCGCCGGCGGCGCCGCCGTCGCCCATCCCCACGTAGAGCATGCCGTCGGGGCCGAAGGCGAGCATCCCTCCGTTGTGGTTGCTGTACGGCTGGTCGACCGTCAACAGCACCTCGGCGCTGCCGGGATCGGCGCGGTCCGGGTCGCCGGCCGAGACGCGGTAACGCGCGATGCGGGTGTCGCCGTCGAGGTCCGTGTAGTTGACGTAGAAGCGGCCGTCGTTCGCATAGTCGGGCGGGAATGCCAGGCCCAGCAGTCCGCGCTCACCGCCGGCCGCGGTCTCGCCGCTCAGGTCCAGGTAGACGCCCCGGTCGCCGCCGTCACGGTCGTAGACGCGGATCCGGCCGACCTGCTCCACGACGAAGAGGCGGGCGTCGCCCCGAGGCGAGACCAGCCGTACGGGGCGGTCCAAGCCCGAGAGCAGCACTTCGACGCCGAGCGCGGCGACGGCCGGCGGCGGCTTCGAGGACTCGCAGCCGAACGCGGTGGCGAGGCAGGTCAGGAGCAGGAATCGGAACGTGCGCATGGTGGTCTCCCGGGACGGGGTCGGCGGTCGTGCCGATTCCCAGGATAAGCCAGGGATGCGGTTACGGCCCCATTCGCCGTCCGGTTGCGGGGCAGCTGCCCGGGCCGGGGTCGGCCGAACTTGTTCCCCGATGGCAGTTGTGATATCTTGGTTTCAATATCCCCTGATGCTATCACCACCCCTGGAAAGGACCGACAATCATGGGCCTGACCAGAAACCTGATCGTGATCGCGACCCTGGCGCTGATCGGCGCCTGCAACGACGCCACCCCTCCCGCGGAAACCAACAGCGACCTGCGCGGGCAGGTCGTCGACGCCCTCGGCCAGCCGGTGGCCGGCGCGGCCGTGATCCTGCAGTACGACACGACGCCACCCATGTCCGGGAAGCAGGACAAGCCCCAGATGCAGATCGAATTCGGGCTGCTGGATCCGGGTCACGTCACGGCCTGGATCGCGGACTACTGCGACGGCGACATCCTGCGTCTGCTCGCCGACGGGGATTTCCCCAGAGGAAACCACTCGATCCTGTGGGACGGACTGGACGACGACAACCGGGTCCTGCCGGACGGCGTCTACCGGTTCCACTTGGTGACGGATGCCGGGGAAGACATCCAGTCCCTGGCGATCCTGCGCATGGGGTACGGCGACTTCGCGGCGGACACCGCGCTGGCACCGCTGGCGATCGCCGACGCGCAGGGCCGGTTCACACTGCCACAGGCGTGCCTGCCCTTCGGATTCGAGTACGAGGTGGTCGATGGTCTCGGCAATCCCGTGGTGGTGTTCACCATCAACCGCAGCGTCCGTGTCTGGGCGTTCAGCGCTTCTGCCGGCGCCAGCGGGTCGAGTCCCGTGGTGACCGTCGATCCCGACACCGGCGCCGACGTCACGGTGACGCTGGATCCGTAACCGACTATGCAAGGGATCGGCAAGAGGAAGCGGGCGGGGATGGGCCCCCGCCCGCTTCCTCTTGCCGATCCCGTGCCTAGAGGTTGGCGAAGATCCGGTCGAACGCCTCCCGCATCCCCGCCTGCAGCTTCGCCACGTTCTCCGCCGACCACGACTCCTGCGGGTCGCGGATGAAGGTCGTGCGGTCGACGCGGTTGTCGAAGCGGCCCAGGGGCAGGTGGTAGGTGCGGCCGTGCGCCCGCACCGTCACGGTGTCGGATTTCTCGGTGTGGTCCAGCAGCCACGCCATGTCGTCGCATCCGTAATCGCCGAGCATGACCTCGATGGGCACGCCGTGGTGCAGGATCGAGCCGGGGTCGTTGGGGTCGGTGCGGGCGTCGTTCTTGCGGCGGGACTCCTCGGGCGTGACCCAGATGTAGAGGATGCTGGCGCGCTCGAGCATCGCCGGCGAGAGCATGCGCAGCGAGTACTGGTAGCCCCAGGGATCCTGCAGGGGCAGGGCCGAGCCTTGCCCGCCGCCGCGGGCGAACTCCACCACGACGGTCTTGTCGTCCAGCGTGTCGGGCACCTCGCGCACCTTGTCGTCGAGCAGCTTCTTCGCCTCGGGCTGCAGGGCGGCGACCAGCTGCGCGCGTTCCGCCGCGGGCAGGTCCTTCCAGATGGTCGCGGCGCCGACCTTGGCGCGGCAGGTGTCGAAGCGCTCCAGGAGCCAGGTCGTCGGGCAGGCGGGGGCGGGCCGGCGGTGCGCGACCAGGTCGGCGTAGTCCTCGTTGAGCAGTTCGATGAGCGTGCCCCAGTCCAGGGGGTTCTTCATGGGCAGGTTGTCGGCGTCGAAGAACGCCGGGTCGCAGCCCAGGGCGCGCAGTTCCTGGCTGACGCGGCGCATCATGTGGACGTAGGGGTAGTCGTCGAGCTGGACGGTCTGGCCGAGGCCGAACTGCCGCTCGCACTCGGCGGCGTTCAGGCTGGCCAGGTAGCGCCGCGCCTCGGACTTGCCGGAGGCGGGCAGGGCGCAGAGCAGCAGGACGTCGATGTGCTTGGCCATGGTCGTGCTCCTGTCGGGCGGTCCGGTGAAGGTGTGCCGACCGGGAACATGGCGAGGGCCGCGGGCGCGGTCAAGCCCCGGATCCGGACTCCGGCGCCGGAGACGGGGCGCAAGGCGCGCGCCGCAGCAGGCGTTCGCGCAGCGCGGACAGCCGCCAGCCGCAGCGGCACAGCACCCAGTAGAGCGGGGGCATCACCGCGACGATCAGCACCGTGCTGGAGGCCAGGCCGCCGATGCTCGACAGCGCCAGGTTCTCCCAGATGTCCTTGCCCTGGGTGTCGTCCATCCGGACCAGCAGCGGCAGCAGGCCGGCGATCGTCGAGCCGGTGGTCAGCAGGATCGAGCGCAGCTGGATGCCGGTGCCCGCGACGATCGCCCCGCGCAGCAGCTCCAGGCGCGCCCCCGCCGGCAGCCGCCACAGGTCGCCGCCGCCCAGCCGCGGCACGTCGGGCACCAGGCCGGACCAGGGGTGGCCGCGATCGAGGCGATCGGCGGCGAGGCGCTCGCGCAGCTGCAGCCGGAAGCGGTTGATCAGCAGGATGGCGTTGTTGACCACGATGCCGAACAGCAGCACCAGGCCGATGCGGGCCGAGGAGTCGAACTGCGAGTCGGTGAGCCAGAAGACGGCCATCACGCCGCACAGCGCCATCGGCAGCGACAGCATGATCAGCAGGGGCAGCGCGATGCTCTCGAACAGCGCGGCCATGGTGATGAAGACGAACGCCGCCGTCAGCCACAGCATCGTGTTCATCTCCTGTTCCTCTTCCTCGGTGAGCTGTTCGCCCGAGACGTCCTCGGCGGTGTAGCCGTAGGGGAGGTCGACGCCGGCGATGATCTCCTGCAGGTAGTGCTGGCGCATCCGGTCGGTGCCCACGTACTCCCAGTTGATCTGGACGGCGTACTGCTGATCCTGGCGGTTGATGGCGGTCACCACCGGCCGCTGCTGCAGGGCCACGAGTTCGTCGAGGCGCACCCGCTGGCCGGTGAGCGTGGTCATGGTGTGGCCGACGATCTGGTCGTACTGGAGGTCCTCGGCGTCGGCGAAGGCCAGCTGCAGGCGCTGGTCGCGGCCCTCGAGGATCATGTGCCAGGGGAACTCGATGCCCAACAACCGGCGCAGGTAGCCCACGACCTCCTGCACGGTGAGGTGGTGTTCGGCGAGGGCGGCGCGATCGATGACGATCAGCGTCTCGTCGGTGTCGGCGCGGTCGAAGCGGTCGCCGCCGGTCAGCCGCACGTTGCGCACGCGGCGGCTGCGTTCCAGGCGCGCCATGACCCCGGCCGACAGGCCCTCGAGTTCGCGGCTGTTGTAACCGGTGAGCCGCAGCAGCGAGTTGCTCATGCCGCCCCCGCCGCCGCCCTTCAGGTAGGGGTCGCCGAACCCGTTGATCCAGATGAACATGCCGCCGAGTTCCTCGGCGAGCAGGATCAGGCGGTTGCGGTACAGCTCCGGGTACTCCGTGCGCAGCATCGATTCCTCGAACTCGACGCGCATGTAGGCGCGGTTGTCCCAGGAGGTCGTCTTGACGGTCACGCCGGCGGGCACCGGGTCCAGTTCGATCTCGAACTGCTTCATCGTCTCGCTGGCGAGGATGACGTCGGTGCCGACGGGGCGCTCGAGGTAGAGCACCAGGGTCTCCGCGTCCTGCTGCTGCCAGAAGCCGCCGTGGGCGACCTCGTGGCGGTAAAGGTGGATGCCGCCGTAGACGGCGCCCGCCAGCAGCAGCAGGGGGATCCACCACCGTCGCAGGTGGAAGGCCGTGATCCGCTGCACGTAGGCGGCGAAGGCGCCCACCAACGACATCAGGCCCAGGGCGCCGCCGAACCAGGGCAGCATCCGCACGACGGCCGCGCGGTCGCGGACGACGGCGAAGGCGACCAGCGCGACCAGGGAGAGCCCGGCCGCGGTCAGCGTCCAGCGCCACAGCAGCGCCCAGCCCTCGCGCTCGGGCGCGGGCGCGCGCGACTGCAGCATTTCGCGCTCGACCAGCGGGCGCAGGGCGACGGGGATCCAGGCGAAGGCCACGAAGATCGAGGCCGTCATCGCGATGCCCACGCTCACCGCCAGGGGCTTGTAATAGACGGCCAGCCGGTCGGAGAGGTACATGAAGGACAGGAAAGCGACGACCGTGGTCAGGGTCGTCGCCATGATCGGGAAGGCCACCTCGCGGGTGCCGTCGACCAGGACCCCGCGGACGTCGCCGCGCCGCCCGAGCGCGTGGCTCCCGAGAATGCGGCGATGGATGGCGTCGAGCACCAGGATGCTGTTGTCCATCAGCATGCCGAAGCAGACGGTCAGACCGCTGATGGTGATGAAGTTCACCGAGATCCCGAAGAAGTAGAACAGCGACAGGCAGATCACGATCGCCATCAGGATCGAACCGGTGACGACGGCCGTGAAGCGCACGCGGCGCAGGGCGGCCGCCAGCAGCAGGAACAGCAGCGCCAGGATGGCCAGCGAGCGGTTGACCAGCTCCTGCACCTTGCCGCGCAGTTCCTCGCCGTTGTCGGTGTCGATCTCGAAGTCGACCGGGAAGGGCATGTCGGCGCGGATGCGTGGCAGGGCCGCGCGCACGTCGCGGCTGACGGCGATGGCGTTGGTGCCGCTGCGCTTGGCGACCGAGGCCTGGATCACGTTGCGCCCGTTGATGCGCACGAAGTGGGTGGGGTCGTCGAACGACGGCGCCAGCTCGGCGAGCCGCCACAAGGCGATCGGCTGCCCGCCGCGGGTGGCCACCACGGTGTCCAGGATCATGCGCGCGGTCACCGAGTCCTGCACGCTGACGGCGATCTCGCGGCCGCGGCGCCGCACGCCGCCCGCGGGCAGGATGTCGTCCAGCACGTCGATCGCGGCGTACACCTCGTCGGCGTGGACGGCGTAGCGTTCCATGAGGTCGAAGTCCAGCAGCACCTTGACCAGCGGCAGCGCCCCGCCCTGCAGTTCGACGTCGGCGACGCCCGGCACCGCCAGCAGTCGGGGCAGCAGCCAGGTCTCGGCCTTGTCGCGCAGTTCGTTCGCGCTCAGGCTCGAGATCAGGCTGACGGTCATGAAGTCCTCGGTGCGGAACTCCTCGGGGACCTCGGGTACGACCCGCGGTTGGGCGGCGGTGGCGGGCAAGCCGGCGCGCACGGCGCCCAGCTGCTCGGCGAGTTCGAGCTGCGCGAACTCCAGGTCGACGTCGCGGCGCAGTTCGACGGTGACCTGGCTCCAGCCGGGGCGGGAGCTGGAGGTGACGCTCTCGACGCCGTAGACCTTGCGCGCGGCCTCCTCGATCGGCAGGGTGAGCGAGCGCAGGACCGCCGACGGCGAGGCGCCGATCCAGGTGGTGGTCACCGAGAGGGTGGGCAGCTCGGCGTCGGGCATCGCCTCGATCTCGAGGCGCGGCAGGGCGTACAGGCCCATGAACACCAGCGCCGCGAACAGCATCCAGGTGGCGACGGGATGGTCGACGAAGCGCCGGATCACGTCACGCCCCGGCCTTTCCCTCGTAGTCGCGGTCCAGGCGCCGGTGCACGATCTCGTACAAGGACGGCGTCAGGAACAGCATCACCACCGTGGAGATCGTCAGGCCGCCCAGGATGGTGATGGCCAGCGGGCGCTGCACCTGGGCGCCGGTGCCCAGGCCGATGGCCATCGGGATCAGGCCCAGCACCGTGGTGAGGTTCGTCATCATGATGGGACGGAAGCGCAGGCGGCCGGCCTCGAGCACGGCGGCGCGCCCCGACATCCCCTCTTGGCGCAGCTGGCGGATGGCCGAAACCTTGATGATGGCGTCGTTGACGTCGATGCCGAGCAGGGCCACCAGTCCGATCAGCGAGATGATGTTGACGGTCTGTCCGGAGATCGCGCAGGCCAGGCCGGCGCCCAGCACGCCGACCGGCAGCACCGTGGTGATGATCAGGGGATCGACGAAGGACTCGAACTGCGCGGCTAGGATCATGTAGACCAGCAGGGCCGACAGCAGCAGGGCCCAGCCCAGGTCGCGGAACGAGCGGGTGATCTCCTCTTGCTCGCCGCCCTGGACGAAGCCGACGCCGGCCGGGACGTCCAGGCCGGCGATCTCACGCTCGACGTCCCGCCACACCCGGCTCAGGCCGCGGCCGTTCACGTCCCCGCTGAGGGTGATCTGACGGCGCTGGTCGCGGCGGACCACCTCGCGCACGGGGCGGCCCTCGGAGAGGTCGGTGAAGTTGCCCAGGGGCACGCTCAGACCCTCGCCGACCTGGACCGGAGAGGCCAGCACGCCTTCGAGGTCGCGGCGGTGCTCCAGCGGCAGGCGCACGGCGATGTCGATGCGCTGCTCGACCTCGTTGAAGGTCGTGGCCACCACGCCCTGCACGCGGGCCTGCAGTTCGCGCGCCAGCGTGTCGGGGTCCAGCCCGTGCCGCAGGGCGTCCTCGCGGTCGATGCTGACCTCCACGCTGGGGTTGCCCAGCACGCGGTCCATCTCCAGGTCGACCAGGCCGGGCACTTGCGGCAGGCGGAGCATCAGTTCGTCGGCCACCGACACGGCGTCCTCGGCGTGCTCGGCGACCACGCCGAGATTGAAGGGCGCCTCGCCGCTGGCGAGGATCTCCTGCAGGCCGATGCCCTCGTCGTGGTAGGTGGCGACAGTGCCCGAGAGCTGGTCGAGTCGCGGCCGCAGGCGCTCCTTGACGCGCGCCATGCGCGCGGCGCCGTCGCGGGCCGGGTGCAGCAGCACGCGCAGGCGCACGGTGTTGGCGGCCGTGTAGTCCTTGAGCGCGGCCAGCGTGCGCTCCGTCTGGCCGACCTGGGAGAAGACCGTCGCCACCTCGGGCATGGCGGCCAGTTCCTCGGCCAGGGCGGCGGCGGTCGCGCCGGTGGCTTCCAGCGGGGTGCCGCTGGGCAGTTCGAGGACGAGCGTGAAGTCGCCCGTGTTGCGTTCCGGCAGGAACGAGCGCGGCAGGCCCAGGCCCACGACCACGGCGGCGGCCATCGCCAGCCCCAGCCAGGCGTAGAACGGGCCCTTGTGGTCCATGACCTTCACCAGGCCGGCGTGGTAGACCCGGTAGGTCCGTTCGAACAGGTCGTCGCCGAGGCGGAAGATCCCCCGCGGCCGCTCGCGGCCGGGCTTGAGCATCCGCGCCGAGAGGGTCGGCTGCAGCAGCAGGGCCGTGGCCACCGAGATCAGCAGCGCGATCGTCACGGTGATGGCCTGGTCGCGGAAGAACTCGCCGGCGATGCCCGGCACGTAGATGACGGGGAAGAAGACGGCCACGGTCGTCAGCGTCGAGGCCAGCACCGGCATGGCGACCTCGCGCGTCGCCGAGGCGCAGGTCGCGGCCACCGACGCGCCGCCGGGCGCGTCCTCGGCCAGGTGGCGCTTGATGTTGTCCAGCACGACGATCGAGTTGTCGACAAGCATGCCGGCCGCCAGCGAGAGGCCGCCGAGGGACATCAGGTTGATGTTCACCTTGAAGGCGTGCATGAAGGCGAACGCGGTGATGATGCTGACGGGCATCGACAGGCAGACCACGACAGGGCTGCGCCACTCGCGCAGGAAGAAGAACAGCACCAGGAAGGCCAGCGCGGCGCCCGAGAGCAGCGAGCCCGTCAGCCCGCGGAAGCTCTCCTGCACGAAATCGGCGTCGCGGTAGACGAAGCGCGACTTGAAGTCGGGATACTGGCCGCGCAGCACCTCCAGGATGCGGTCGACTTCGGCGGTGGCGCGGATCGTGTTGGCGCCCACTTCCTTGTAGACGAGGATCGCGACCGCTTCCTGCCCGGCGATCAAGGTCAGACCCTCGGGCTCCTTGACCGTGTCGAGCACCTCGGCGACGTCGCCGATCGTGATCAGGCCGGCGTGGCTCGTCGGGATCTCGGTGCGGCGGATGTCGTCGAGGGATTCGAACTCGCCCAGGATGCGCAGCGGCAGGTGCAGCGGGCCCTGGCGCACGCGGCCGCCGGGGAAGCTGACGTTGCTCTGGGCCAGGGCCTGCCTCAGTTCGGCCATCGTGAGGCCGTAGAGGCGCAGCTTGTCGGGATCCGGGCGCACGAGGATCTCGCGCTCGCGGCCGCCGATCACCTCGGCCTGGCTGATGCCGTCGACCTGCTCCAGCGCGGGCTTGACCACCTCCTCGCAGAACTGGGTCATCTCGGCCATGTCGTCGTCGCCCTCGAGCACCATGATGGCGACGGGGCGCGCGCCCGGGTCCCAGCGCAGGATCAGCGGGCGCTCGGCGCCGTCGGGGAAGTCCTCGCGGTTGGACACCTGGTCCACGGCTTCGCGCAGGTGCAGGTTGGCGAAGTCCATCGCCGTGCCCCACTCGTACTGCACCGTCACCGTGCTGGCGCCCTCGCGGGTGCGCGAGACCACCTGGCGCACGCCGGCCAGGCCGGTGATGCGCTCCTCGAGCGGCTGGGTGACCAGGCGGGCGAGGTCGTCGGCCGGCACTTCGGGGTACTCGGTGATGACCGTCAGGTTGGGGTAGTTGATGCTCGGCAGCAGGTCCACCGGCAAGCGGCGATAGGACTGCACGCCCACCAGCAGCAGTCCCGCGAACACCATCAGGACCGCGACCGGTCGCGCGACGGCGGCGCGGATCATGGCTCGAGGCCGTCCGCCGCGGCAGCCCAGCGGTCGTCGGTGGGCACGGTGCGTCGGATGTCCAGCTTGGCCTCGTGCGCCAGCGTCAGGTGGTCGCTCACGACCACCAGGTCGCCCGGCGCCAGCGAGCCGCCGCTGTGCACGGCCAGGACCTCTATCCAGGCGGCGTTCTGCAGGCCGGTGTCGACGTACAACCACTGGGCGCGGTCCTCGGCGGCCTTGAAGACCAGTGGCCGGTCGTCGCGCATCAGCACGGCGTCGCGGGGCACGAGCAGGCGGTCGCGGTGGATGCGCGCCGCCACCTCGGCGCGGGCGAACATGCCCGGGCGGAAGCGGCCGTCCGGGTTGGCGAAGCGGATCAGGACCTGGCAGGTGCGGCTCGTCTGGTCGAGCACGGGGCTGATCACGTCGACGGTGCCGCGGATCGTGTCGCCGGCCGCCGGCACCGCCACCAGGGCCGCGCTGCCCTCGGCCAGGTCGCCGAGGTCGGCCTCGAGCACGTTGACCACGGCCTCGAGCCGCGCGTTGTCCGACACGGTGCCGACGGTCTGGCCCACCGAGACGTTGGCGCCCTTGACGGCGGTCAGGCGGCTGACCACGCCGCTGAACGGGGCGCGGACCTCGGCGTACTCGAGGTCGAGCCGGGCGCGTTCTTCGGCGATGCGGGCCTCGGCCAGTCCGGTGCGCTGGGCGGCGGCGTCGCGGCGGAAGGCGCCGGATTTGAGCGCTGCCAGCTCGAGTTCCAGCAGCTGCGCGGCGTGGTCGGCGGGATCGATCTCGCCGCGGTCGCGCCGCGCCTGGAGTTCGTCGCGCTGCGTCACGAACGCGGACATGGCGGCGGGGTCGTCGACCTGCTCCTCGTCCTCGGCCGCGATCTGGCCGAGGGCCCGCAGGTGGCGCAGCCGGCTCTCCTCCAGGGCGAGCCGGTAGGGGCGGGCGTCGAGGCGCGCGAGCACCTGGCCCGAGCGCACGTGATCGCCGTCGCGGACCAGCACCTCGACCAGCTCCCCGCCGAGCTTGCTGCGGACCTCGACGGTCCGCGTGGTGCGCAGCACGCCGTCGGCGAAGACGGGGATCACCAGTGCGCCCCGCTGCACGGCGCCGACGTCGACCTTGATGGCCTTCTCCCGCTTGGGCTCGTCGGCCTCGCCGCCCGCGGTGTCGGCGGCGGCCGCCGCCGTGCTGTCGGCGCCGGCGGCGTGGTCACCGGCCTTGTCGCCGGCGCAGCCGGCCAGCGCCAGCAGGACGAACAGGGTCGCCGGTGCGATCGCTGCCGGCAGTCGGCTCGAGGTCGCTGACACGGGTCGGCGGCGGGCGGCGGCTGGACTCATCACGAGCGTCTCCAATCTCCGGATGGAACGGCGTCGCGTCAGCGCACGATCTTGCAGCTGATGATCTCCATGGGGGCGACCTCGGCCGCCGCGGCGGCCCCGGCGTCGTCGCCGGCGCCCATGCCGGCCATGAACGCGTCCCAGTAGTTGAGCACCAGCACGGCCCGGTCCGGCGAGATCAGGAACAGCTGGTCCGCGAGGCCGTCGGCGTCGGCGTGCACGCGGACCTGGCGGTCGAAGGCGCCCTTCGCGTCGAACACGTCGTAGGTCAGCATCACGCCGTCGGGCTGGCGGCGCTGGCCGCGGCCGGAAAGGATCCAGACCGAGCCGTCGTCGAGCACGGTGAGGCTCTGGATGTCCGGTTCACGGTCGGCCACCTTGACCGGCGGCGGCACGGGATAGTTGCGGGCCTGGGCCTTCAACAGCGATTCGGCGCGGTCGTGGTCGGCGCGGTCGCGCGCCAGCGATTCGTAGGGGCGGTCGAAGGTGCCCAGCAACCGGCCGTCGGCGGCGTGGCGTTCGACGAAGTAGCGGTCGCGGTGCGGGGCCGCGAGCACCTCGCCGTTCGGCGCGAGTCCCCAGCGCGTCCAGACGAAATCCACGGCCAGCTCGTCCAGGACCATGTTGCCGAAGTCCTGCACGGCGGTCTTGGCGGTGATCGTCCCCAGCGTCGAACCGTCCGGGCGCACGCCGTCCAGGAAGTAGGACTGGGTCAGCTTGCCGGCGGCGAACGTCTGGCGGATGCCGCACAGCGTCGTCGAGCCGCCCCGGCTGTTGCCGCCGACCAGCACCGCGAAGCCCCCGGCCGCGGGATCGCCCGCCTGGAAGGGGAAATTGCCGGCGGGATTCCCCTGGCGGTCGAGTTGCACGATCTTGCCGGGGAACACCTGCACCACCGCGAGCTTGCCGTCGGGCAGGAAGAACACGTCGGCCGGACGGCGGAACTCACCGGGTCCCTCGCCCTCGCGGCCGAGCGTGCCGGTGCGCCGGCCGTCGGGCGCGAAGACCGCGACCTCGGACAGCTGCTGGTCCAGGACGTAGAGGTTGCCCTTCTCGTCGACGATGATCTGGGAGATGACGCCGAACAGGTTCGCCTCGTCCTGCTCCCCGCCGACGCTCCACATCGGCTGCAGCTCGACGTCGACCACGCCGTGGCGGGGGACCGAGCCGTTGGCCACGTGGGGCACCTCGGCGGCGAGGGCGGCGCCGGTGATCAGGCAGCACAGGCTGAGACTGAAAGCGGAGACGGCGCGGGACATCGCAACTCCTCGGGATAGTGTGGGTCCGATTCGGAGGCAGCAGGACGGTCCCCGGCGGGGATTGTTGCAAAACGCCGCGCCGACCGCAAGTCCGGCTGCGCGGACGGCGGCGGCGGGGCGCATCCGTGGGGTGGGACGGGTCAGCGTTTCTGGGTGGACGCCCAGGCCGCAAGGACGCGGGCGGCGTCGGCCGCCGCGGCCGGCATGGCGCCGCGGTAGACGGCCGCCACGACTCCCGGTTGGGCCTGCTGCAGGGCGTCGAGCTGCGGCGACTCGGCGCCGAAGCCGACCAGCAGCACACGGCGGCCCGGCAGCGCGTTCGGCAGCCAGTCGACGACGGCCGCAGCCTCGGCGGACGCGGCGAGGGTCCAGCTCCCCCGGGCGTCGTGCAGGGCGGGCAGGGCGACGGCGAAGTCCCCGCCGTCCAGGACGAGCGGCGCCAGCGCGTCGAAGACGCGGGTGGCCGCCGAGCCGCCGGGTTCCAGCAGCAACAGGACCGGCGTCGCGGCGACCGCGCCCGGCGGCGGCAGGGCCACGCGCACCGGCAACCAGCCGTCGCCGCCCGCGTCGAGGGCGGTCACGGACACGTCCCCGTCCGTCAGCACCGAGGCGCCGCCGGCGCCCTTGCGCAGGCAGTCTTCGACTTCGAGTACGGTCACCAGCAGGGAAGTCGGGCTGGCGCGACGGTCGCGCGTGCTCAGGTCGGTCCGGATCAGGTCGAGCCGGTAGTCCACCGCGGGGCGGTCGATCGCCGCCAGCGACTTGGCGCGGTCGTGGGAATCGCCGAACCATTCCTGATCGAAGCGGGCCAGGCCCGTGAACCACGCCGACCGCCTGCCGTCGTCCAGCTCCAGCACCGCTTCGAGCCGGTAGGGTCCCATCGTCAGCGCCGCGAGGTCGGCTTCGCGGGTCCAGGTGGTCAGGCCCGGGGCCAGGGTCACGCGACCCGCAGTGCCGCCGGCGCTGACCAGCTCGTGGCCCGTGGTGTCGCCGATCCCGGTGACCAGGCGACCGGCGCCGCCGCCGGGTACCCAGGCCGCGACCGTGAAGCCGAGGGGCTTGTTGCCCAGGACCGTGCTGGTGACCTTCACTTGCAGTCGCATCTGTTCGCCGCCCGGCGGCAACGTCACGGGCAGGAAGCGGCGCGGCCCCGGTTGCGGGTCGGCGAGGCGGGGGTCCCGCACCAGCTGCGCCGAGCGCGCCCGGCCGGACTCGTCGCGCCAACGGTGCACGATCGCCACGCCGAAGAGCGTGTCGGTCGGCGGCGCGTAAGGCTCCAGGTAGCTCCAGGGGACGTTCGCCTGCTGGAAGCGCCGGCCGCCCTCGTCGCGGCGGACGGGCGCGAGTTCGCGGACGGCCAGGTCGAGACGGCGTCCGGGTCGGGCGAGCACGCGGCCGATGGGCGCGGGCCCATCGACGTCGGCACCCGCCCCCGGCGTGTCGAAGCCGAAGCTCCAGACCCGCGCGGTGTCGTAGGCCTCGCCGGTGTCGGGCGCGGCGAGCGTCAGTTCCAGCGACGGCGCCGGATCGCCGGCGGTGCGCAGGTGCCAGCCGAGGTCGTCGACCATCAGCGACAGCCGCAGCGGGGACGCGCCGCCGTCCGCCTCGGTCAGCGGCCCCGGATCGAACCAGGCGCCCCAGCGCGGGTGCAGGGCGCGGCTGCGGGCGGCGGCGGACAGACGCCGTTCGAGGTCGGCGATCAGCCGGGTGAAGGCGGGGTCGGTGCGCAGCGCGCCCAGATCGGGATCATCGCGCAGGCGGCGCGTGTCGTCGTAGCCGTGGGCGACGGCGGCGCGGACGGCGGCGAGCGCGGCCGCCGGGTCGGAGAGGCGGGCCGCGACGCAGGCGGCGTTGTAGTGCAGCAGGGGATCGTCGGGCCGGCGCCGCAGCGCCTCCGCGATGAGTTCGCGGGCCGGCGCCAGGTCGCCCTCGCGCAGGCGGCGCCCGATCTCGCGCCGCAGGTCGTCGTCGCCGAGACGCGCGGGCACGGGCGCGGCCGCGGCCGCCGCGGCGGACAACAGCGCGGCCAGGGCGCAGCCGAGGAGCAGGGCGCGGCGGCGGGAGGGTCCGGGCTCAGCCGGCGGCGACGACGGCGGGGAAGGCGACGTCCACGGTGTCGCGGGCAATCATCAGCTCCTCGTTGGTGGGGACGATCATGATCGCGATCCGCGACGACATCTTGCTGATGACGGCCTCGTCGCGCCGGGTGGCGTTCTTGAAGGGGTCCAGCAGGGCGCCGATGATCTCCAGGCCGCGGCAGGACCACTCGCGCACCAGCGAGTCGTTCTCGCCCACGCCGGCGGTGAAGACGATGCCGTCGACGCGGCCCAGGGCCACGGCGTAGGCGCCGATGTACTTGCGGATGTGGTAGCAGTAGACCTCGAGGGCCAGGCGGCAGCGGTCGTTGCCGTTGGCGTACTCGCGCTCGACGTCCCGCAGGTCGCTCGAGACGCCGCTGATGCCCAGCAGGCCGCTCTGCTTGTTGAGCATCTTCTCGACGGCGTCGACGCCCATGCCCAGGTTGCGCTCGAGGTGGCCGATGATGGCGGGGTCGATGTCGCCGCTGCGGGTGCCCATGACCAGGCCTTCCAGCGGCGTGAAGCCCATCGAGGTGTCGATGGACTTCCCGTTGCGCACCGCGGCGACCGAGGCGCCGTTGCCGAGGTGGCAGGTGATCAGGTTCGTCTCGGACGGGTCGCGGCCCAGCATCGCCGACGCGCGCAGCGTCACGTAGCGGTGGCTGGTGCCGTGGAAGCCGTAGCGCCGGATGCGGTGCTTCAGGTACATCTCGTAGGGCAGCGGGTAGATGTACGAGGTGTCGGGCATGGTCTGGTGGAAGGCGGTGTCGAAGACGCCCACCATCGGCACGTCCGGCAGCACCGCCTGCGCGGCGCGGATGCCCACGATGTTCGGCGGGTTGTGCAGGGGCGCAAGCGAGGAGCACTCCTCGAGCGCGGCCATGACGTCGGGCGTGATCACCACGCTGCCGGCGTACTTCTCGCCCGCGTGCACCACGCGGTGGCCCACGGCCGCGATCTCATTGTAGTTGCCGATGACGCCATGGACAGAGTCCGTCAGGGCCTCCAGCACCAGCGCCACGGCGGCCTTGTGGTCGGGCACGGGGCGCACGACCACGAGGTCTTCCTGCCCGGGCCGCTTGTAGACGTGGTTCCCGTCGTCCAGTCCGATGCGCTCGACCAGGCCCTTGGCGAGCAGGGTCTCGTGCTCCATTTCCAGGAGCTGGTACTTGAGCGAACTGCTGCCGCAGTTCAGGACCAGGACGTTTTTCACCTGCCGCCTCCGGCCTGCAGGGCGGTGATCGCCGCCACGTTGACGATGTCCATGACGCTGCAGCCGCGCGACAGGTCGTTGATGGGTTTCGCCATGCCCTGCATGACGGGGCCCACCGCCTCGGCTCCGGCCAGGCGCTGCACCAGCTTGTAGGCGATGTTGCCGGCGTCGAGGTCGGGGAAGATCAGCACGTTGGCGCGGCCGGCGACCGCACTGCCCGGCGCCTTGCGCTCGCCGATGGCGGCGACCAGGGCGGCGTCGGCCTGCAGCTCGCCGTCGACGGCGAGGCCGGGCGCGCGCTCGGCGAGGATCTCCCGCGCGCGCACCACCTTGTCGACGCCCGGTCCCGCGCCGCTGCCCTTGGTGGAGTAGCTCAGCAGGGCCAGCCGCGGCTCGAAGCCGCAGAGGGCGCGGGCGGTCGCGGCGCTGGCGACCGCGATGTCGGCCAGCTGGTCGGCGTCGGGGTCGGGGTTCACGGCGCAGTCGGCGAAGACGATCATGCCGTCCTCGCCCAGCTTCCAGTCCGGGTTGACCATCACGAAGCAGCTCGAGACGATCTTGCAGCCCGGCGCGGTGCCGATGGCCTGGAAGCCCGCGCGCAGGACGTCGCCGGTGCTGTTGACCGCGCCCGCGACCATGCCGTCGGCCAGGCCGGCGCCGACCATCAGCGCCCCGCAGAACAGCGGGTCGACGGCCTGGCGGCGCGCTTCCTCGAGCGTCAGGCCCTTGTGACGGCGGCGCTCGAAGAGCCGGCCGGCCAGGATCTCGTGATCGGGATGGTCGGCCGGGTCCAGGACGCGCAGGTCGCCGCCGCGCAGGTTCAGGGCACCGAGGCGGTCCCAGACGACGCCCGGGTTGCCGAGCAGCACGACCTCGGCCACGCCCTCGTCGCGCAGCTTGACCGCGGCCTCGAGGGTGCGGTCGTCGCCGCTCTCGGGCAGCACGATGGTTTTGTGCAGGGCGGCGGCGTTGCGGCGGAGCCGGGCGGTGAAATCCATGACGGTCTCCTCGGGAGGCGCTGGCTTTTGGGCGTTATTCGGCAAATCTCGCTGGCAGTTGAGGGATTGTCAAACCGCTAACATGGGGCGGAATCGCGTGGTGGCGGGTCTAAGCCAGCGGCAGGGCCCGGTCGAAGAGCGCGGGATCGGGCGCGCCGTCCTGGACTTCCGGCAGCCGCTCGATGAGGTCCTGCAGGGTGAACGATTCCCAGAAGGCCTGGAGCTTCTGGTCGAGCAGGACCCAGATGGTGCGGGTGGTGCAGTCGTCGGCGCGCACGCAGGTCTCGGGGTGGGGGATGCATTCCACCAGGGGAGCGCGGCCCTCGAGCGCGCAGAAGATTTCCCAGAGTGAGATGTCGCGCGGCTCGCGCGTGAGGTAGTAGCCGCCGCGCACACCCTTGCGGCTGCCGACTAGACCGGACTTGCGCAACGAGGAGACCAGCAGTTCGAGGTACTTGCGGCTGATCTCCTGGGTGTCGGCGATCGCGCTCAGCGGGACGGGGTCGTCGCCCTTGGTGACGGCGATCTGCAGGAGGGCGCGCAGACCGTAGCGGACCTTGGTGGTGATTCTCATGCGCAGAACTCCTGACTCGAGGTGGACCCCTCGCGCCGAACAATAGGATCCGGCGGGGCGGGGAGCAAGCTCCGCCCCGCCGGTCCTATTTCACGATTTCCGGCACGCCGACGACCAGCTGCGGCGGCAGGTGCAGGGGGAGCGTGGTGGCCCGTTTGCGCTCGATGTCGTGGAAGACGCGTTCGACCTGGACCGCGGTCAACCCCAGCGGCACGGCGGCTTCGGCGGCGGGCACGGCGTGGTTGTGGGCCCACAGCAGCAGGTCCATCTCGGCGTAGGGCAGCACGAAGTAGAACTCGTCCTGGCCCTGGGGCAGCGAGTAGGTGTCGGTCGTGGGCACGACCGCGCAGATGTCCTCGGGCAGCTTCAGGTGGCGCGCCAGCGCGTAGACCTGCGTCTTGTAGAGGTGGGCGATGGGTTTGATGTCCGCGGCGCCGTCGCCGTTCTTGACGAAGAAGCCCTGGTCGTACTCCAGCCGGTTGGGCGTGCCCAGCACCGCGTAGTTCAGCCGGTCCGCGTGGTAGTAGTCCATGGTCTTGCGGATGCGCTGCTTGAAATTCGTGGCGGCGACGATCTGCAGGTAGGCCTGCAACGGCAGCCGGGACTCGTGCATGCCGCCCTGCGGGTCCTGCACCACCAGCCGGTAGACGTTCATGCGGTCGGAGTCCATCAGGTCGGCCGGCAGGACGATCTTCGACTTCCAGCCCTCGCCGTACTGGGGGAAGACGGAGCGGATGGCCTCGTCGCGCCGCTCGTAGCAGCCGATGGCGTGCAGCGTCGGGGCGATGTCCTCGACCACGTAGTCGATGCCCAGGTGCTGCGCCAGGCTCTCGCCCAGGCTGCGGCTGCGGGCGCTGGAGTCCAGTTCGGGCAGCATCAGCCCGAACACCTTCTTCGGGCCGAGGGCCTTGACCGCCAGGGCGGCGGTCACGCTGCTGTCGATCCCGCCGCTCATCGCCACCACGGCGCCGCGCCGCAGCATCCGCCGCGACACCAGCTCGCGCAGGCGTTCGGAGATCTCGGCGACGGTCCGGTCCAGATCCAGCTGCAGCACGTTGCGGTCGAACATCCGGTCATCCCTCCGCGGGTGGGTGAGTCGTATCGTCGGAAACGCAGGCTCCCAGGGTAAGCTCACGCCTGCCGGGTGTCGACCGGATTCTCCCGGCGCGCCCGCGCGCCCGCCTGCGGACGATATTGACTTGAGCCGGGCGCACGCACGCACGATAATGTCCCTCCGCCGGCGTCGCTCGCCGGCGGCCCACGCCCTGCGTTCCGCGTCACCGACTCCGGGGAGCGATCATGCGCGCCACACGGTTCACCTACCTGCTGCTGGCGGCCGCCCTGGCCCTGTTGCCGGCCGGTTGCGGCGACGACGAGCCGACCGGCCCGCAGGCGGCCGCGCTGGCGGTCCGGATCGAGCCGGCGCACCTCGGCGCCACTTGGCAGCTGAGCGGTCCCGGCGGGTACAGCCTGTCGGCCGACGGGGACACGACGCTCACGGACCTGCCTGCCGGGTCGTACACCCTCGCCTGGCTGGACGTCGCCGGCTGGGAGACCCCGACCCCGGCCGCCGCGGTCCGGCAGCTGGAGGCGAGCGGCACGACGACCTTCCTCGGCCTCTATCAGGCGGAGGTTGGCCCCGCCCTGGCCGTGGTCCCGGCGGGGGACTTCATGATGGGCAGCGAACGCGACGAACCGGGGCGCAACGACGACGAGTCCATGGTGCAGTACTTCTTCAACACGGGCTTCCGGGTCTCGCGGTTCGAAGTGACCGAAGCGCTCTGGGACCGGGTGATGGGCGGGTCCTCGGTCTCGCGCCTGCCGAAAGTCGACGTGAACTGGTACGAGGCCCTCCTCTTCTGCAACGCCCTCTCGGTCCAGGAGGGACTGACGCCCGCCTACGAGGGCTCCGGCACGAACTGGACCTGGAATCCGCTGAACGACGGCTACCGCCTGCCTCTGGAAGTGGAGTGGGAATACGCCTGCCGCGCCGGCAGCACCACCGAACTGGCCAACGGCAGCCTGCGCTACACCGATTGCCAGCCCATCGACCCGACGCTCGACGCGATCGGCTGGTCCTGTCAGAATTCCGGCTTCCCCGTCTACCGCGCCCACGAAGTGGGCCAGAAAATGCCGAACGCCTGGGGCCTCCACGACATGCACGGCAACGTGTGGGAGTGGTGCTGGGACAGCTACTACGAGACCGACGCCGACGGCTACCCGACGGGCGAATCGCTCGGGCAGGTGAACCGCGGCGGGGCCTTCGACAACTTCGCGCAGTTCTGCCGGGCGGCCAACCGGCACTACACTGACCCGCGGCGGGGGGATGCCCACCGCGGCTTCCGCATTGTCCGCTCCGGTGAATAGCTGAAGATCCTCCCGCGACGGGGGACGCGCTCCGTTCACATCCTGTGAACGGAGCGCTCGGCTTTCGGCCCCCAGTGCCCTCCTGGCACTGGGGGCCGAAAGACGCCCCCGTCGCGGGAGGATCTTCAGCGATGCAGCACAATCGGATCTTGTTTGGAGTCATGTGGTATAATCATCCATCATCGGGAGTGGAGACTGGACGGTCGGGGGGGAAGATGAATCGGCGCTTCTTGATCACGATCTTATTGTATTGCATGGCGTTGTTGGCTGCGGGCGTCGTCGGGGCCGCGGAGGGACCGCCGGGGGCGCCGGGGCGACCGGGGCGGGTCAGGCTGGAGCAGCCGTTCCCGCGGACGGCCGATCCGGCGGCGTTCGTGCCGTTCGAGGTGGATGGGCGGACCCACGTGACGCTCGACGTGCTGGATGCGGCCGGGAATCCGGTCGTGCGGCTGGCCGAGGGGGTCTACGCCGGGGGGCGGCATGCGGTGCGTTGGCGGGGGTGCGACGGGGACGGGCGGCGGGTCGCGCCGGGCGTTTATACGGTGCGGATGAATGCGGGGGGGCGGATCCGCACCCGGGTCTTACCGGTGATCGGCTGATCGCATCGATCATCTCCTGCCTGCTCCGTTGACGTCTCACGATATTGAATCATAATCTTCAATTGAGGGAGTGATCGAGGGGGACGAGGCCCGGCCTCGTCGGCACCATCAGCAGGCGAGGTCACCATACCATGAACAACATGACACGATCGATCCATCGCATCGCACCGGCAGTCCTGATCGCGCTGCTGGTCCTGGGCTGCGGTCAGTCCGACACCAAGCAGGCCGACAAGGAACAGGCAGCCGCGAGCCGCACCGCCGTCGCGCCGGCGCCCAAGGCCGCCGGCACCGGCGAGTTCAACAACGCCGCCGCGCTGCTGCTGGACGGGACCATGCCCGCCGACCAGACCGCCTTCGACTCCGAGCAGTGCGTGCACTGGGTCGACCCCGCGGTCAGCTTCGTGATCGACCTGGGCGAGGTGCGCCGCGTCACCGGCGTCACCCTGCAGGTCGACAACAACGACGACTACGTGCTGGAGACCAGCCGCGACGGCGTCGCCTACGCCGCCTTCGCGACGATCCCGGCCACGGCCGGCGCGAACGAGTGGGGTCTGGAAACCCTCAGCACGCTCCCCGAGCACCCGGGCGCCGTGCCGAACCTCGCGGTCGCACCGACCGAGGCCCGCTACCTGCGGCTGCGGGGCAGCGAGGGCGACAGCGCCTACGGCGTGTCCGAGGTGCGGGTCGCCAGCGAAAGCCTCGCACCGAGCGGGACGGCCGCCGCCGCCGCGCCGTCCGCCGGGTCCGGATCCGCGCCGCCGGCGACCGGTGCAGGCGCCGCGGCCACCGCCGCGGTCCCCGCCGCCGTCAAACCCTCCGAACTGGTGGGCTTCACCGAGCAGGAGGCGCGGGACGTCACCCTGGAGCAGGCCTTCGACGCCGTGGACGCCGACCACGACGGCAAGCTGACCAAGGCGGAATACGCGGCCATCTGGAAGGACAAATCCGGAGTCGACGACAACTTCGCCTACTTCGACCACGACCGCAGCGGCTGCATCGAGAAGCAGGAATACTTGAGCTTCCCGGACCGGCTGCGCGACGGCAAATAGCCGCGCCCGCCCGTCGCAGCGCTACCCGCCCGCGGCCGGCGACCGCCCGGCCGCAGGCGGTTCGCGTCCCGGTGGACAGTCCGCCCATCACTGCCTATCCTTGTGCCAGCAAAAAACGGGAATGACACAAGGGAGGTGGCATGACAGCCACGCAACGACGCGAATTCCTCGCGACCCTCCCGCTCGCCGAGCTGCACCGTCACTTCGACGGCGCCATCCGGCCGGCGACGCTGTGGGAGATGTCCGAGAAGTACTACTCCGCGGTGCCGGGTCTCGACTTCGAGGCCTTCCGGCACTACCTGCAGTGGGACGACGCCCAGGACCGGTCCCTGATCGACTACCTGGACAAGTTCCACGTGCCGCTGCAGTACACCCAGTTCTACGACACCATCAAGCGCGTCGCCTTCGAGATCGCCGAGGACGCGTACGCCGACGGGGTGCGGCTGCTGGAGCTGCGGATCAACCCGCTGATCCACCGCCGCGCCGGCCTGTCCAACCGCCAGGTGCTGAACGCCACGCGCAAGGGGCTGATGCGCTTCGCGGACGCGCACCCCGACTTCCGCTGCGGCATCGTGGTGATCGCCATGCGCAGCCACGGCGGCAACATGGCGAAGATCCTGCTGCGCGAGATCGTCGGCGAGAAGGAGCAGTACCACTCCCGCGTCGGGGTGGTCGGCTTCGACATCGCCGGGCCGGAGTCGCCGTTCCCGCCCATCCTGTTCCGGGAGGCCTACGAGCTGGCCGCATGCATGGGCCTGCACCGGACCGTCCACGCCGGTGAGAGCGAGGGCCCCGAGCGCATCTGGGAAGCGTTGGACAACCTGGGACCGCAGCGCATCGGCCACGGCACCTCGGCGGGGCAGGATCCCGAGCTGTTGCGCCGCCTGGCGCGTGACGGCATCTACCTGGAGGTCTGCCTAAGCTCCAACGTGCAGACCGGCGCCGTCGCCGACCTGCGCGACCACCCGCTGCCGCGCTTCCTGGACGCGGGCGTGAAGGTCGCGCTCTGCACCGACAACCCCACCGTCTCGAGCACGACCCTGTCGCGCGAGTACGAACTGGCGATGGACCTCTTCGGCCTGACCGAGGACGACGTGCGCGCCCTGGCGGAGATGTCCTGCCGCGGCACGTTCCTGGGCGCGGGCTGCCACTGTTACGGACCGGCGGACCGAGCCGCCGGGGAGGAAGGATCCGCATGAACCGCAAGAAGAAGATCGCGATCCTCACCGGCGGGGGCGACGTGCCCGGCCTCAACGCCTGCATCAAGCAGGTCGTCTGGCGCGCGCTGCAGGAGGGCTGGGAAGTGCTCGGGCTACGTCGCGGCTGGGAGTCCCTGTCCGGCTACAAGCCGGGCGAGCCCGAGTGGAACGCCCGCTGGCTGCAGCCGCTGACTTGGAACACGGTGCGCACCATCGACCGCACCGGCGGCACCTTCCTGCACTCCTCGCGCACCAACCCGGCGAAGGTGCGCGAGAAGGACATGTTCGACCACGTCAAGCGGCCGGGCATGACCTACCCGGCCGACATCACCGACCACGTGCTCGCCGCGCTGCAGGACCTGCAGGTCGACGCGCTGATCCCCATCGGCGGCGACGACACCCTGAGCTACGCCGCCCGCCTGCACGAGACGGGCTTCCCGATCATGGCCGTGCCCAAGACCATGGACAACGACGTCTACGGCACCGACTACTGCATCGGCTTCGGCACGGCGGTCACCCGCTCCGTCGAGGCGATCACGCAGCTGCGTACGCCCATCGGCAGCCACGAGCGCATCGGCATCGTCGAATTGTTCGGGCGCAACAGCGGCGAGACGGCCCTGATCGTCAGCTACCTGGCCGGCGTCGACCGCTCCATCATCTCGGAAGTGCCTTTCGACATGGAGTCGCTGGCGGAGAAGCTGATCGCGGACAGGAGCCAGAACCCGAGCAACTACGCGATCATGACCATCAGCGAGGGTGCGCAGGAAGTCGACGGCGCGATCCACCAGCAGGGCGAGACCGACGCCTATGGCCACCAGAAGCTCGGGGGCTTTCAGCCCGAGCTCAGCGTCGCCGCCCCAGATGGTGCGCCCATCTTCCAAAAGCGCGCCCGCCTGCGTTCCCCCGCCGACCTTGAAGAGCAGGCGATGCAGATGCTCTATCGCAATCAAGTCGAGTTT
>JANOEP010000067.1:0-12041 GCA_031441465.1 bacterium
CCTGCCGCCGCTTCGCCCAGGCGATCGTCTCGCGCCTGTGCGCCGCTGTGCCGTGGCGGATCAGCAGGTCCAGCAGGTTCACCTCCCACAGCGAGTTGTGCTGGTCGCGGTGCTCCTTCCCCGGGGTGATCCGGTGCTCGATCTCACATTCTAGGTGTTCCATGGCTCGCGGGTACGCCGGGTGATCGTCGCTGCGGACCACGACCTTGTCGGCATCCCGGGTCACTACCTCGAGGAGCTCCGCCATGCCCTTGCGGACGGCCTTCGGGTCCGGGCGGCCCAGGGCCGCTTCCAGTTCGGCTCGGCGCTGCTTCTGGTGCTCGGTCATTCTCCCCTTGCGGCGCAGCGGGCTGTCGGTGTGGTAGAGGAAGTAGCCGGTCTCGGGATCGACGGCCACGTTGTGGTGGAAGGGGAAGTACTGGCTCCACTCGAAGGTCTCGAAGCCGTCGATGACGACCTCGCGAGTTGGGCCTAACTGCTGTAGTTGCTGGGCATGGAACAGCAGGCAATGGCGTCCGAGGCGGGAGGCCTGGTGTTGGACGGTTGCCGGGGCAACCCGATCGGCTCTGGCCGCTTGTCGGTTGCACATCGAGCCGACCAGCAGCATCAGGAGGCGGGGCATCAGATCGGGGCGTTTCTGCCAGTAGGAGGTGGAGAAGGTCTGTGTGCTGAAGTTGCGTCCGCAGTGGAGGCATGTGAACCGCTGGATACGATTCGGAGCGCAGCGGCGGGTGAAGTAGCCTTTGCGCTTGAAGCGCCAAGCAGGGGTAACCTGTTGGTGGAACATACAGTCGGGGTTGGGGCAGTGGGGCGGCTGCCAGCCGGGGGCGTCGGTGCTCATGTCCCTGGCGCGGCAACGACCGCGCCAGGGACAATTTCACGACCAGAACCCCTACCTCACCAGCGTGAGCTTGCGCTCGGCAGATGACCCGTCCGGCCCGCGCAGGCGCGCCAGGTACATCCCGCTGGGCAGGTCGCGGCCCGCGTCGTCGTCGCCCTGCCAGACCGCCTCGTGCGCTCCCGCCGACACCGGGCCCGCGAGCAGCGTGCGCACGCGCCGACCCTGCAGGTCGTAGATCGCCAGCTCGACGCGACCTTCCCGGGCGAGGTCGAAGCGCACCGTCGTGCGCGGGTTGAAGGGGTTCGGCCAGCCGGCCAGCTTCGCGCCCGTCGCCGCGGGCGGGCCGTCGTGCACGCCCGTCACCGCGCCGATCGCGAGCGTCGCGTGGACGGGGTGCGGTCCGGCGGGGTCGTTCGAGACCAGGGTGATCACGTCGTAGTACAGGCCCGTCGCGAGACCCGCCGCGTCGAACATCGCCCGCACCGTCAGCGAATCGCCGGGCGCGACGGCGCCCGTGCGCGGGGAGACGCTGAGCCAGCCCGCCGTCCAGGTCACGTCCTGCAGGAGCAGGGGCAGCGGTCCGTCGTTGTGCACGACGAAGGACTCCACGCCCACGTGCGGCAGCACGGCCAGGGACGCCGGCAGATCCAGCAGGCCGGCGCCGGACTGGTTGTCGCGGCCCACCGCGCCGAGGTCCCGGCAAGAGGATTCGAGGGCCTCGGCCAGCTGCGCGGGGGTGGCGCCGGGCGAGGCCTGCAGGCAGATCGCCGCGGCGCCCGCCGCCAGCGGCGTCGCCATGCTGGTGCCCGAGTAGGCGGCGTAGCCCGCGGCGCCGATCGTCGAGGTGATGCCGTCGCCCGGCGCCGCGAGGTCGGGCTTGGTCAGACCGGGCGGGTAGGGGTAGTCGCCGTAGCCCGGGACCGCGAGGTTCCAGACGGTGGGGCCGACGCTGGAGTAGGCCCAGACCGCGTCGGCCGACGTCGTGGCGCCGATCGTGATGACGGCGGAGTGCCCGCCGGCGCCGTACCAGGGGTCGGGGCAGTCGCCCGGCGAGCTGATGTCCTGCGGCACCGCGTAGTGGCCGCCGTAGTTGTCGCCGTTGCCGGCGGCGCAGAACCAGGGGATGCCCATCGCCAGCAGAATTTCGGCGTTGGCCCGGTTGCCCTCCTTCAGGTCGGCGAGCGGATCGCCCCAGCCCGCGCTCATCGTGAACAGGTCCACCGGTCCGTGGTCGAGGCCGAACTGCATCGCCTCGATGAGATCGGCGTAGGAGCCGGGCACCGCGCGCAGCGCCATGAGCGCGGCGCCGGGCGCGGCCCCGGTGCGGGTGCCCAGCGTGCCGTCGCCGACGACCAGGCCCGCGGTGTGCGTGCCGTGGTTGATGGTCGGGTCGCCTTCGAGCGGATCGTCGTCGTCGTCCACCGAGTCCCAGCCGTGGTGCGGCCACGCCGCGCCGCCGTCCCACATGTGGTCCGACAGGTCGGGGTGGTTGTAGCCGACGCCGGTGTCGAGGTGGCCGACGAGCACGCCCGTGCCGTCGTAGCCGGCCGCCCACGCCGCATCGGCGCCGATGCGGGTCAGGTGCCAGGCCAGCGCCTGCCGGGCGTCGGGTGTCGCCGTCGCGGTCGCCGGCCCGCCGTCCAGCGGTCCGCCGAGGGGTTCGCTCAGCCGGTCGTCCAGCCAGACGCGCCCGACCGCCGGGTGCGCCGCCAGGCGCCGCGCCGCCTCGGGTGTCGCACGCAGGGAGAGGGCGCCCGCGAGCCAGAGTTCGACCGCTTCGCCGCTGAGTCCCTCGCTCCGCAACTCCTTCAACAGGGGCTCCAGTTCGGCGCGGGATCGCGCCAGGTTCATGCGCAGGGCCGCGGCGACCGTGTCGCGACGCTGCGACTTGTCGGCGCCGTCGAGCGCCGCGTCGAGGGCCGTGCTGAGGGCGGCGGCGTCGATCCGGCGGGCGGGGACGACCACGAGGCAGACCGTGCCGTCCGGCGCGGCGGTCGTCGCCGTCGCGAGGCGCTCGTCCAGCACCGGCAGGTGAACCTGCAGGCGGGTCGGCGGGGCCTCGGCGAGCGCGCGCGCCGCCGCCGCCCGCCGTTCCGCCACGTCATGGCGGATGCGGTCCGGCGCGACGCGCAGGCTCGGGTCGCCCTCGAGCCAGGTCCAGGTCCGCAGCACGGTGTTGTCGGCCTCGTCGTCCTCGGGCACCGTGTTGAGCGGGTCCAGGACCACGGAGATTTCGTGGGGACCGGCGCCGAGCGTCAGCGCGTGGTCTTCGACAGCGGCGTAGGTGGCGGCCGGCAGGCCACCCTCGATCTGCCAGGCGGCCGCGACCACGCCGTCGACCCGCAGCCGCACCAGGACGTCGGCCGCGGCGTCGGCCAGCCCGGAGTTGGTCACCGCGAAGCTCACGTAGGCCGGCCGATCAGCGGCGAACCAGCCGACCGTGCGCTCGCCGGGGACCATGCCGCCCACCAGCGGGCCGCCCCAGCCCGAGGGTGCGAACGCCGCGAGGTTCGGCCGCACGGCGCGGTCGGCGGTGTAGACGTTGAGGCCCTGCGTCGGGTAATCGCGCCGGTCGATCCAGGCGGCGTGCAGCCGGTCGGCGCCGACGGCGCCCGACAGGTAGTGGAACTGCGGCTCGGCGTGGTTCTGGTCGCTGACGGTCTCGATGTCGCCCCAGTTGTCGGGGTGGCCGCGGCCGCCGGCTTGGCGCGCCGCGACGTCGAACTCGTCGCCGCCGGGAGGCGCGTCCAGCCACAGCGCGCCCACGACGCCGTCGCGCGCGTAGACGGTCGGGCCGACGCTCTCGTACTCGTCGGCGACGATCTCGTACGGGCCGTAGAAGGTCGCGCCGGCGTCCCAGGAGAAGCCGTAGACGACGTCGCCGTCGAGGTTGCCCAGGCCGTCGTCGAAGTCGTGCTGGTAGACGACGAACACGTCGTCGCCCTGGCAGGCGATCTGGGGGAAGCCGCAGCCGTTCGCGGTCCACGCCGACAGGTCGGTGATGTCGTTGAAACCGCCGCTGACGGCGTCGCTGCTGATCAGGATGCGGGGCAGCCCCGTGTCGAGGTCGACTTCGGCGTTGACCAGGTGGACCAGCCCGTCGTCCAGCGCGCAGTCGGGCCACAGGTCGGGGTAGCCGTCGGGCACCAGGTAGTCGTAGGTGACCGTCGTGCCGGCGTTGGTGGAGTACATCCAGATGAGCGTCCACTCCCACTGGTAGAGGTCCCAGTTGATCTCCTGGTAACTGGCCGCGATGAACAGGGTCGCGAAGTCGCCGGCGCCGCTGACCGCGACGCTCGGCGTGGCGTTGGTCGAGTCGGTGAACAGGCCGCGCACCGCCGACCAGGCGGCGGGGTTGTCGCCGGCGCTGGAGCGCACGCGCACGATGTAGCCGTCGAGCCGCAGCCAGACCACGTGCAGGAAGCCCGCGCCGTCGATGGCGAGTTCGGGCATCGCTTCGTCCTGGCTGAACGACGGCAGATCCCAGACGGTCCAGGTCAGGCCGGCGTTCTGACTGCGCGCGATGTGGATGTCGCGGTCGGTGCCGCCGAGGTCCTTGGCCTCGAACACGGCGTAGAGCCAGCCGGTGACCGGGCTGACGGCCAGCGAGGCGTAGCCGTCGTCCATGCTGGTCGGGTTGGCCAGCTTGCGGTCGCCGGACCAGGGCGCGTCCTTGTCGCCGCCGCGCCGCGCGGGCACGCCCGCGTCGGCCCGGTCGCCAGGCCTCAACTTGCGTAGTTCCTCGACCGGGAGCGCGGCCGGCAGCAGGGCCTTGTCCCGCGGCAGTAGACGCACGATGGCGCCGCCGGGCGAGTCTGCCGACAGGTCCACGTCGGGAAAACCGAGATGACGATCGTCGCGCTGGCCGGCCCATGTCCGGCGGGCCTCGGCCAACGGGGCGTTCCTGGATGCCGCCGGCAGTCGCAGCTTGCTTGTCGCCAGGAACGGCCGCTTCGCGTCATGGACTGGGAGGGGCGTCGGTTCCACGGCGGCAGCACCCGTGATCCAGAACAAGCCGATGGCGACGGCACCGAGCAGACAGGAGCGCACTGGCATGTCGAGCATCCTCTCGGGAGCAAGGGTGTGACCCGATAATTATAACATAGTATTTATTTTTGATTTTATATATTATTCATGTCCTCACGATCCCGGCCGCTGCCGATCTCCAGATCGCGGCCGATCAATGAGTTGCACGGACCCGGCGCCCGAAAAGCCGCCATCTCGAGTGTGCCACACTGTGTTATCATGCCGCCATGAAGAAGTCCGGTGATTTCGTGGGGATGAACCAGCCGGGACGGCTCCGCCCCTGGTTACGGGCAGCCGCGGTGGTGGTCGGCCTGAGCGTCTTGTTGTCCGGCGTCGTCGTCGCGGACGAGGTCTTCTGGCCCCCGTGGCTGCGGGACCGCAATGTCTCGGTGGCCTACCCGCCGATCCTGTTGGATACCGACGGCGTGGCGTCGCGCTACGGGAGGCCCGGCTACGAGGTGATCGCACTCGAACACCTGTCCGACGATCTCCTGGTCCACCTGCGCAACGACGGGAACCCCGCGCTGACCGACCTGCTGGACGAGCCGCAGACCGCTTGGCGCCGCTCCCACGTACCCCACGCCCTGCCGCTGGATCCCCGGCTGCTGCTCGATCCGGACGGTTCGCTGCCGGAAGGGCCGGTCATCCGGCAGCGTCTCGGCGGACTGGGGCCTCGCGAGGCGACGCGCGTGGACCGCGACGACTCCTACATCGTGATGGGCGGGACGCCCGAGCAGCTCGCCCTGGCCCATCTGCTGCTGACCCTCGCGGCGGTCGATTCGGTGCTGATCTACCCCGGGGATGTCGAGGACTGGTGCTCCGACCGGCCGCGTCCGACCGTCCACGTCGCCGACACCGCGGAGGTGACGGCGGCCATGGCCGCGGACAGCAACCTCGTCCTGATCGACGTCCGCCACGGCACGGACTTCGAGGCGGGGCACCTGCCCGAGTCGCTCAGCCTGCCCATGCACTTGTTCGACGACGGGTTCGACGCCCTGATGGCCCGGGAGCGCCCCGACGCCTCGCCGGCGACCACGCTGCTGGTGTTCCTCTGTTACGGCACCGACTGCGTGCGCAGCCGCGAAGCCTGCACGCGGGCCGCCCACAAGGGATGGCTCCATCTGTGGTGGTGCCGGGGCGGCGTCGCGCAGTGGACGGCCTCGGGCCGCGCGTTGACGAACGATTGAAGGTACCGAACGCGACCGCCCGACTCCGTGGAGCCGGGCGGAAGAGTGGCCGTGATCTCCAGTTCAATGGTCGTATTGGGTTTTCACCTCGCCCCAATTCAACTGCTCGGTCGGGACCGGATCACCCGGGATGGCCCTGAGGTTCACGCCGATCTCGTCGATGTGGCACTGCTGGCCTCCGATCACGACGATGTCGCAGACGCTGACCAGGCCGTTGCCGTCGCCGTCGACCCAGTCGTCGACGTGCCGCAGCACGCCGTGGTTCGGCGACACCTCGACCCAGGTCTCGCAGGTGGGGTTCTGGCCGCTGGGATATTCCGGCTGGAACGGTTCGAAGATGCCGCAGGTGAGATGGTAGGTCGGACCGGTCCACACGATGTGGAACCAGACCCCGTTGAGCTGGATGTAGTCGCAGCGGTCGAGCTGTCCGTTGCCATCGTTGTCGACGTAGTCGTCCTGATGATAGACCTGCCCGGAGTGCGGGTAGAACTCGTGCCAGATCGAGCAGGTCGGCGGGACGGGCGCACGCAGCGGCCCCATCAGTTCGAAGTTGTACTCCGTGGCGGGTTGGGCCACGGCGTGGCCCGCTCCCAGCAGCAGGGCCGCCGTGACGATCAGAATGAAGAAGCGTTGCCGATGAAGCATGGTCTCCCTCCTCAAGCGAAGCGGCAGGTCGGCTCCGACACGGAGCGCGACGTCAGCATCCCGGTCGGGAGAATTCCCATCGGAATACTGGGTGTTGATGCCGGTCCGATCCTACACCTGCGGGAGAGGCTGCCGAGCGGAGAGTTGTTATTTTAAGACAACTGGCGATGTAAAAAGAGACCAAAACTGTTGTTATCCAATAAGCAACCGTTCCGAACCACTTGTTCACCCCGCCGCCACACGTCGATGACCCGCCCGCGCCAGTCGTCGCCCGTCCATAGAGAAGGGTCGGGGTGCCCGTCGACGGGTAGGCGTGTGCCGCGCGCCTCGGGATCGAACAGGACCAGGTCGGCGTCGTAGCCGGCGGCCACGCGCCCTTTGCGACCGGCCAGGCCGAGCCGACCGGCGGGTGCCTCGCAGCAGACGCGCACCCAGCGCTCCGGGGTCAGCAGGCCGCGGCAGACGCCGAGGGTGTAGGAAACCAGCAGACGCTCGCCGACGCCGGCCGCGCCGTTGGGGACGGCGGCGAAGCCGTGGACGGATTCGCGGCGCTTGATCTCCAGGGGGAAGGCGCAATGGTCGGTGGCGAGCCAGGCGATGTCGCCGCCGGCGAGACCGTCCAGGAGGGCGGCGCCGTCGGCCGGCGCGCGCAGGGGAGGGGACATCAGCGCGGTCAGAGCGTCGTCGCCGCCGCGCGCGTAGAGCCCCTCGTCGCGGAACAGGTACTGCGGGCAGGTCTCCGCGCGCAGGTTCACGCCCACGGCGCGCGCGCCGCGGATGAGTTCCAGGCCGGCGGCGGTCGACAGGTGCACCACGGTCAGCGGGCAGCCGGTCTCCTCGGCCAGCAGCATGGCCTGGCGGATCGCCTCGACCTCGGATTCCGGCCCGTGGGCCGCCGGGTGCCACTCGGGACCCGTGCGGCCGGTCGCCGCGAGGATGGCCTCGGCGGCGGCGTTCATCTCGCCGTCCTCGGCGTGCAGCAGCAGGTGGCCGCCGACGTCCTTGACCTGGCGCATGAGCAGGCGCAGCTCGTGGAGCGCAAGCATCAGGCGGCCCTTGTAGGCGAGGAAGGCCTTGAAGGTCGGCACGCCGTTGCGCACCAGGCCGTCCAACTCGGACAGCCGGTCGGGGCCGATGTCGCAGACCGTCGCGTGCAGGCCCCAGTCGCAGAGGCAGGCGCCGTCGGCCGCCGCCTGCCAGCGCAGGACGGCGTCGGCGATCGGCTCGCCGCGCGCCGGGTTGGCGAAGTCGATGACCGTGGTCGTGCCGCCGAGCAGGGCGGCGGCGCTGCTCTCGCGCCAGCCGCGGCTGGACAGTCCGTCGCGCAGGGGCATGCCGAAGTGGACGTGCGGGTCGACGCCGCCCGGCAGCAGCCACAGGCCGGCGGCGTCGATGTCGCCCTCCGCGATGGTCGAGTGCCCGCGGCGCTCGTGGAGGTCGACGATCCGCCCGTCGCGCACGTGCACGTCGGCGGCGAGCGGCCCGTTGCCGGTCATCACCGTGGCGTTGCGCAGGTGGAATTCGGGTGTGGTCATGGGGCAACAGTAGGCGGCGGCGGATCGGTCCACAAGTGCGCCCTCCGACGGGGGTGGACCGGCCCGGCCGAGGCCCCTATACTGGCCGCCGGCGGCTGCCGCACACGTCTGCCGCGAACGTCCCGAGACCCAGTTCCCGCCGGGAGGGCCATGAAACGGATCGTCTCGAAGATCGACAAGCACGACCAGACGTTCACCGAGAACGACCGGCGCAACCGGGCCCTGGCCGCGGAACTCGCGACGCTGCTCGGGCGGATCGGCGAGGGCGGGCCGGAGGCGGCGCGCGAGCGCCATACCGGGCAGGGCAAGCTGCTGGTCCGCGAGCGGATCGAACGCCTGCTCGATCCCGGCGCGCCGTTCCTGGAGCTCTCGCCGCTGGCGGCCCACGGCGTCTACGGGGACGAGGTGCCGGCCGCGGGCCTGGTGACCGGGATCGGCACGGTCCACGGCCGGCCGGTGATGGTCGTGGCGAACGACGCGACGGTCAAGGGAGGCACCTACTACCCGCTCACGGTCAAGAAGCACCTGCGCGCCCAGGAGATCGCCCTGGAGAACCGCCTGCCCTGCGTCTACCTGGTGGACTCGGGCGGCGCGTTCCTGCCGCTGCAAGCCGAGGTTTTCCCCGACCGCGACCATTTCGGGCGGATCTTCTACAACCAGGCCCGCATGTCGGCGCTGGGCATCCCGCAGATCGCGGCGGTGCTGGGCAGCTGCACCGCGGGCGGCGCCTACGTGCCGGCGATGAGCGACGAGGTGGTGATCGTGCGCGAGCAGGGCACGATCTTCCTGGGCGGCCCGCCGCTGGTCAAGGCGGCGACCGGCGAGGAGGTCACCGCCGAGGAACTCGGCGGCGGCGACGTGCACACGCGCATCTCGGGCGTCGCGGACCACCTCGCGCAGGACGACGCGCATGCCCTGCGCCTGGTGCGCGACATCGTGGAGAACCTGGGGCCGGTCGAGACGGCCGCGGTGCCGACCTCCCCGGCCGAACCGCCGCACGAGGACCCGGCGGAGCTGTACGGCGTCGCCTCGGCCGACCCGCGCCAGGCCTTCGACGCACGCGAGGTGATCGCCCGCCTGGTCGACGGCAGCCGCCTGCACGAGTTCAAGCCGCGCTACGGCGCGACGCTCGTCTGCGGCTTCGCGCGCCTCCACGGCTACACGGTGGGCATCCTCGCCAACAACGGCATCCTGTTCAGCGAGTCGGCCCTGAAGGGCACCCACTTCATCGAGCTGTGCAACGCGCGGCGCGTGCCGCTGATCTTCCTGCAGAACATCACCGGCTTCATGGTGGGCAAGGCGTACGAGCACGGCGGCATCGCCAAGGACGGGGCCAAGCTCGTCAACGCGGTCAGCAACAGCACCGTGCCGAAGTTCACCGTGATCATCGGCGGCAGCTACGGCGCCGGCAACTACGGCATGTGCGGCCGGGCCTTCCAGCCGCGCCTGCTGCTGATGTGGCCGCAGGCCAAGATCTCGGTGATGGGCGGGGAGCAGGCGGCCGGCGTGCTGCTGCAGGTCAAGCAGGACCAGCTGGCGCGCCAGGGCCAGGCGCTCGACGCCGCCGGCGAGGCGGCCATCGTCGAGCCGATCCGCGCCAAGTACGAGACCGAGGGCCACGCCTACTACAGCAGCGCGCGCCTGTGGGACGACGGCGTGATCGATCCCCTGCAGACGCGCGACGCCCTGGCCCTGGGCATCGCCATGAGCCTGTGCGCCCCGATCCCGCCGGCGACCTACGGCGTCTTCCGGATGTAGGGGCACCGACGAAAGAACCCCCGCCTCCCGAGGGGGGCGGGGGTTCGCAGGTCGGGCGACCGGAGTCGCGAAGCTCTAGCGGTAGGTGGCCTTGATGCTGCTCCAGTTCGCGTCCTCGTTCGCCACCGCGCAGTCGATCTGCAGCGTCAGCGTGATGACCGAGCCCCAGGTGCCGAACTGCTGGCCGGCGGACGCCGCGGCGCAGGAGCCGTCCAGGAACGTCGGGTAGGTGGCGGGCTTGACGATCGCCGGGTTCAGGCTGGTGGTCTCGCCCGCGCCGACGCCGTTGCCGATGGCGAAGACCAGCGCGCAGCCGTTGGCGAAGGTGCCGACCGTGTTGCCGTTGACGACCGCAGCCACCGGGGTGCTGACGCCGCTGATCATGATGTACTGGACGGTCGTGATGACGGTCATCGCGCCCAGCGTCCCGGAACCGTCGCCCCACGGGAAGCCGCCGGCGAAGAAGGTGAAGGTGCCGCCGCTGTAGGTCGAAGTGTAGACGATCGTGCCCACGCCGCTGATGCGGTTGTCCTGGACGCTCATGCTCGAGGACGTGGGGCAGCTGATGTCCCACTGCGTGCCCAGGGCGGCGCCGTTCCACGACTGGGCGTGCATGACGTGCGGGAAGCCGGAGTTGATGCCCGACCGCCAGGTCGAGGCGCGGCCGGTCAGGAGCTGCCCACCGAGATCGGTGGAGGTGTACATCCCCGCGACGGGATCGGCCAGCGCGATCACGGGAATCGAAACGAGCGTGAGCAGAAGCAGGACCGATAACGTAGCTTTCATGGTGCACCTCTCGGGGCGTTGTGGGGCCGTGGGCAGTTTGTCACGAGCGGCAGCATACCACAACTTCACGAAAACGGCGACGTCTTTTGACTGGTTAACGATTTTCATGATCTGGCGCCCTTCCGGCGCGACATCGGGTTGGATCGGCCGCGCCGTCTGGCATATCATGATGGCCGCCCGGGGGAGGGCCGATCCGGCTCCCGTCGGGCCCCCGTCGCCCTGAACCCATTGAGGATGTGTCATGTCCACGATCTCGATCGAGCGCCAGGGTCCGGTGCTCGCGGTGACCCTGAACCGCCCCGAAGCGCGCAACGCCTTCGATCACGAGATGGTGATCGCCCTGCGCGACGTCTTCGCGGGCGTCGGGACCGCGACCGACCGGCCGCGCGCGGTGCTGCTGCAGGCCGCGGGCGCGACCTTCTGCGCCGGCGGCGACCTGAACGACATGCGGCGGCTCGGCCGCGCCGGGCGCGACGAGAACCTCGCCGCGGCCCGCGAGCTGGGGGAGATGTTCCGCGCGGTGCGCCTGTGCCCGGCGCCGGTGATCGCGCGCGTCCAGGGCGGCGCCTTCGGCGGCGGCGTGGGGCTCGCCTGCGCCTGCGACATCGTGGTCGCCGAACCCATGGCCTACTTCGCGCTGACCGAGGCGAGGCTCGGCCTGGTTGCCGGCGTCATCTCGCCCCTGGTCATCGGCCGCCTCGGGCCGGCCCGCGCGCGGCTGCACTGCCTGCTGGGCGAACGCCTCGACGCCCGCGAAGCGCACCGCATCGGTCTGGTGGACGTGCTGGCCGACGGCGACGATCTCGACGCGGCCGTGGCGGGTGTGGTGCGCTCGCTGCTGCAGGGCGGCCCCGACGCCCTGGGCCGGATCAAGGAACTCGTCGAAGGCGCGGCCGCGCTGCCCTTCGCCGACAGCCTGGAGTACACGGCCCGGATGATCGCCGAAGCCCGCACCACGCCGCAGGCGCTGGCGGCCCTCGACGCCTTCTTCGCGAAGGAGCCGTCGCCGTGGGCGGGCGACCTCGAGGCCTGGACCCGCGACCGGCAGGACCGGCAGCCATGAGCGCTCCGTTCACGAAGGTCCTCGTCGCCAACCGCGGCGAGATCGCCTGCCGGGTGATCCGCACCTGCCGCGAGATGGGCATCGCCACGGTCGCCGTCGCGAGCGAGGCCGACCTCGCGGCCCCCCACGCCCGCATGGCCGACCAGGTCGTGCTGCTCGGACCGCCGCCTCCGAACGCGTCGTACCTGCGCCAGGATCTG
>JANOEP010000068.1:0-33481 GCA_031441465.1 bacterium
GCGCGAAGGTTCAGCAGCACGGCCAGGTTCTTGCCGAGGCGCAGCGCCTCCCGCGCGACGAAGGCTTCGACGTCGCTCTGCTCCGAGGCGAAGGCCTGGCGGGGATCGACCACCAGCGCGACGAGGTCGCATTCCTCCAGCGCGGCCAAGGTCTTCTGGCGCTTCTTGGCCCCGAGGTCCGCGCCCTCGTCCAGGCCCGCGGTGTCCAGGACCTTGCAGGGGCCCAGGGCGTGGATCTCCATGAGCGCGTCGTGGACGTCGGCGGTGGTGCCGGGCGCGGCGTCGACCAGCGACGTGGGCTGGCGGGTCAGCAGGTTCATCGCCGTGCTCTTGCCGGCGTTGGTCCGTCCGAAGAAGCCGATGATCGTGCGCGGAACCCTGGCCATGGTCGCCTCCCGGTCGAGCTTCAAGATGTGAGGGAACGCGCCCGGGAGCCAGTCCGTGAACGATTCACGGGCGGGGATCGCCCGCTTCCGCCGCGTTCAGCGGCACGACGCCGGGCATCACCCCCGGCGGCACCAGCAGGCTCTTCTCGTGCGTGCAGGCGGCCAGGCCCGGCGGCGAGCGGCGCGGTTTGCGCACGTGCTTGCGCAGGGTGTAGACGACCGGAACCAGACCGGAATTGCGCGCGCGGCAGTACTGGGCGGCGAGCGAGGCGGCCTTCGCCAGGACCAGCCCGGGCACCTGCTCTGGCCGGCCGCCGGCGCGCAGCACGACGTGGCTGCCGGGCACGCCCTGTGCGTGCAGCCACCAATCGTCGGGGGCGGCGGCCTTGTGGGTCAGCTCGTCGTTCTCGCGGTCGTTGCGCCCGATCCACACTTCCCAGCGCTCGTCGATCAGGAAGCGGCGGAACGGCGGCGTCTCGGGCGCGATCTCGCGGCGACCCGCGACCACGCGCTTGCCGGTCCCCAGCAGCGGCGCCTGCGCGGCGCGCCACGCCAGCACGGCGGCCAGCGGGTCTTCGGCGCTGGTCAGCCCGTCCAGCTCGCTCTGCAGGTCGCGGCACCTCTGCTGCTTGCCTTCGGCCTCGGCCAGACGCCGCACGATGTGCTCGCGCCCGCGCACGGCCTTGCGCGCCCGCTGGAACAGGCGGTCGAGGTTCTCGGCCGGGCTCAAGGTCGGGTCCAGGACGAGGCGGCACATCTCCCCGGCGGCGTCGGGCAGTTCGATGTCGGCGGTGCCGCGGCGCAGGGCGTGCAGGTGGATGGCGAGGGTCTCGGCGGCGTGCCGCACGGCCTCGCCGCCGTCGGCCGTGGCCAGATCGCGCGCCAGGTTCTCGCTCAGGCGCCGTGCGGCGTTGGCGACGCGGCGCAGGGCGGTGCGCGCCTCGGCGAACGCCTCGTCGCGCAGCAGGGGGCCGAGCGCCGAGAGGCCGAGTTCCCGGCAGTTCGCCGCCACGGCTTCCGGGTCCGGATCGTCCGGCGGCGTGATGGGCGCCGGCGGCGTCGCGAGCGTCGCGGGGTGGGGCGAGGCGTGGGCCGACCACAGCCGGCGGCCGTCGCGATCGGCGAGCACCAGGTTGCCGCGCTGGCCGAAGAGCTGGTGCGCGAGCACGAACCGCTGCCCGTCCGGGTCGGCGAACGACAGCAAGAGGATGGCGTCGCCCGCGGGTGTCGTGACGGATTCCAGCGTGCACCCGAGCAGCTGCGCGGCGGCCAGCCGCTTCTGCGGCACCCAGCCCAGGGCGTCGGTCCAGGCGCGCGGCAGGGGCGCGGCGTCGTCCCAGGCCATCACGGCGCCCGCGCGCGCCAGCAGGAAGAGCTGCGCCGGGGGAGCGGATTCCTCCCGCGTTTCCAGGGTCAAACGCAGCCAGCCGGGGCCGCCGCCGACGCGGGTCGCCTGCCGACCGGCCAGTCGCCGATGCCAAGCGGCGGCCAGGGCCCCGAGGGACTCCGGCCGCCGCCAGGGTAGAGAGACGCGGTCCACGCCGCGGTCTAGAAGAACGTCAGGCCGACGGTGAACTTCATGTCCGGCGCGTAATCCGAGATGCCGATCTTCAACTCGAACATCAGGGCCTTGGACTCGTCGAGGTTCTTCTCGAGGCCGCCCAGGATGCTGATGCCCATCTTGGTGTACGAGTCGTCGAAGCCCGCCGGCACGTTGTCGAACGTGAACATGTGCATGCCGATCTCGGCGCCCGCGTAGGGGGTGTAGCCGCCCAGGTCGGCTTCCTTGAAGCTGTAGTTGGCGTCGGCGGCGAAGGAGTAGAGGCTGAGGCCGTCGAAGAAGGCGACTTCGACGTTCGGGACCAGGGCGATCTCGGGCGTGATGTTCAGGCCCTTCACGTGGCCGCCCACGAAGAACCCGCCGTCGCCGGCGTCCGCGTAACCGCCGCGCACGCCGAAAGCCATGGGGCCGGCCGCCGCGACGCCCGCGACGAGAACGAGGGCCGTGGCCAGGAACAGGATTTTCTTCATCGTGTCTCCACCTCCAGCAAGTTGGGTCGGTTGCGAACCGTTGGCGATCCGGCCCATTTCTAGTGCATCCCGGCACTATCGTCAATCCTTGCTTGCGGCGATCGGGGAGTGTCCCGCCGCGGTTTCCGGTCTTGCCGCCGCCGCCGGACTTGCCTAGACTTGGCCCCCGGCTCGGCTTCCCTGGCCGGACCATCCCTCACGGATCGGAGACCCCGTGCTCAGCATGACCGGATACGGCAACGGCGAGGCGGTCGCGGGCGGCGCCACCGTCACGGTGGAACTGCGCGCCGTGAACCACCGCTTCCTCGACGTCGCCCTGAAACTGCCGTCGGCTCTGGCCTTCTGCGAGATCGACATCCGCGAGGTCTTGAAGAACCGCGTCGCGCGTGGCCGCGTCAGCTGCACCCTGACGCTGGAGCGTGGGACCGCGGCGACCGTCGCCGCCCTACAGCCCGCGCGCGTCGAGTCCGGTCTGTCCGCCCTGAACGCGATCGCCGACGCCGTCGCCGCCCGCGGCCTGCCGCGGCCGGAGATCCGGCTCGAACACCTGCTGGCGCTGCCCGGCCTGTTCGACGGCGGCCAGCCGGAGGACGACCGCGAGGCCCTGCAGGCGGCCGTGACGGCGGCCCTCGACCAGGCCATCGCCGGTCTCGAGGCGATGAAGCGCAAGGAGGGGGACGAGACCGCCGCCGAGATGCGCGCGCGGACCGTGGCCATCGACCGCCACCTCGGCACGGTGGCCGCACTGGTGCCCGGCGCCCTCGAGGAGGCCCAGAACCGTCTGCGCGAGCGTCTGGCCCAGCTGCTGGGCGACGCCATCGACCCGCAGCGCCTGGCTCAGGAGGCGGCGATCCTCGTGGACAAGGGCAACATCAACGAGGAGTGCGAGCGCCTCGCCAGCCACCTCGAGCAGGTGCGTGAAGCCCTGGCCGAAGGCGGTCAGGTGGCCAAGCGCCTGAACTTCCTGTTCCAGGAGATGCACCGCGAGGTCAACACGATGGGTTCCAAGACCCAGAACCTCGACATCACGCACGCGGTGATCGCGATGAAGGAAGAGATCGAGACCCTGCGCGAACAGGTCCAGAACCTGGAGTGACCCGGCGATGATCCTGCTGATCAGCGGCCCCAGCGGCGCGGGCAAGACCACCTTCGTGCGGGCCCTGCTCGCCGACGATCCGCGCGTGCGCTTCTCGGTGTCGACCACCACGCGCCCGATCCGTCCCGGGGAGCGGGAGGGCGTCGACTACCACTTCGTTGACGACGCCGAGTTCGACCGGCTCGTCGCCGCCGGCGCCTTCGTGGAGTGGGCGCACGTCCACGACCGCCGCTACGGCACGCGCCGCGACCACGTCCGGGCCATGATCGACCGGGGCGAGGTGCCGCTGCTCGATCTGGACGTCCAGGGCGGCAAGAACGTGATCGACCTGTACGGCGACGACCTCGTCTCGGTGTTCGTGTTCCCGCCCTCGTGGGAGGTGCTGGAGGCGCGCCTGCGCGCCCGGGCCACCGATGGTCCCGAAGTCATCGCCACCCGCCTGCGCAACGCGCGCTGGGAGGTGGGTTTCGCGCCGTGCTACCGCTACTGGATCGTCAACGGCGACCTCCCGGACGCGCTGCGGCGTATGTCGGCGATCCTGACCGCCGAGCAGTGCCGGCGCGAGCGCTTCGCGGCGCCGCCGCTGGCGCCGACGCTGCAACCACCTGTCGGACAATAAATTGTCGATTTCCGGTTGATGGCGGGCCGGAACGGGGTTACATTGTTCCGTTCGCGATCCGCCGGCGGTTCCCGCGCCCCCGGCCCCCGACGACATGGATATTCCACCGAGGTGTTCGATGACCTATATCCAGCGCAAGGATGTCACCAACAGGATCCCGAACAAGTTCGAAGCCATCAAGATCGCCGCCCTCGAGGCGCGCCGTCTGAACGACCGGGCCCGCGCCGTGAGTGCGAACCTGCCCGGCAAGCTGACGACCATCGCGGTCCAGCGTCTGATCGACGGCCAGATCATCTACTACGACAAGCGCGAGCGCGCTGCCGCCGCCCTCAAGGAGCGGGAGAACGCACAGGAGTAGTCCATGACCCGGTCGCGCGTCCTGCTGCTGGTGACCGGCGGCATTGCCGCCTACAAGAGTTGTCTGCTGGCCCGTCTGCTCGTGCAGGCGGGCTTTTCCGTGCGCGTGGCCATGACCGGCGCGGCGCAGCGCTTCGTGGGCCCGACCACGTTCCGCGCGCTCACCGGCCACGGCGTCGCCACCGACCTGTGGGGCGAGGGCGACACCGACCCGCTGGATCACGTGGAACTGGCCCGCTGGGCCGACATCGCGGTGGTCGCTCCGGCCACGGCCAACCTGCTGGGCAAGGCCGCCGGCGGTCTCGCCGACGACATCGTGACCACCCTGCTGCTGGCCTGGGAGCGCGACCTGGTCCTGGCCCCGGCGATGAACGACGCCATGTGGCGCCACCCCGCCGTGCAGGCCAACCTCGCGACGCTGCGCGGGCGCGGCGCCCATGTCGTGGACCCCGGTCGCGGCTGGCTGGCCTGCGGCACGGTCGCCGAGGGGCGGATGGCCGAACCCGAGGCGATCTTCGCGCGGATCTGCGAGCTGGACGACGCCCTGCCGCTTCGCCCAGGCGGCGCGGCGGAGCTGCCGCTCACCGGCTGCCGCCTGCTGGTGACGGCCGGACCCACGCGCGAGCCGCTGGACGCGGTGCGCTTCGTCGGCAACCGCTCGACCGGAGCGATGGGCTTCGCGCTGGCGCGGCAGGCCGCCGGGCTGGGCGCCGAGGTGACCCTGATCCACGGCCCGGTGCCGTCGCCGCCGCCGCGCGGGATCGGGATCGTGGTGCCGGTGGAGACGGCCGCCCAGATGGCCGCCGCGGTGCGCGAGCGCCTGCCGCGCGCCGACGCCTTGATCATGGCGGCGGCCGTCGCCGACTTCACGCCCGAGAACGTCGGGCACGGGAAGCTCAAGAAGGAATCGCTCGGCACTTCCTGGTGCGTGACCATGACCCGCACGACCGACATCCTGGCCGACATCGTCCTCGACGAACGGCCCGCCGGCCTGAAGGTCGTCGGCTTCGCGCTCGAGACCGAGAACCTGATCGAGCGCGCCACGGCCAAGCTGCACGCCAAGGGCATGGACGCCGTGATCGCCAACGACCCGATCGCCGACGGCACCTTCGGCGAGGGGCTGCACCGCGTCACGCTGATCGCCGCCGACGGCGGCAGCGAGTCGATCGGTCCGCTGGACAAGCGCGACCTCGCCGCCGATCTCCTGCAGCGTCTCGTGCCGTTGCTGCGGCCCGCCGGAGGCGCGGCATGACGCAGGACAGCCCCGAGCGTCTGGCCGCCGACCTGGCCCGCTACCTCGTCCAGCAGCAGCAGGACGGGACCGCCTGGTACTACGACGAGGGTCCGGTCGCCGCGACCGCCGCCCGCGCGGAGAACGAGGAGACCGCGACGCCCGTCGCACTCCAGCCTCCAGCGCCCGCCGGTCCGGATGCCGACGCGGCGGCGGCCGCGAAGCAGGCGCGCGAGCAGGAATTCCGCAGCGAGTGCGAGCGCTTCGTGCGCGAGACGCTGGCGCAGATCCGCAGCCGCCCGCCCGCGTCGCCGCCGCCGCCGCCGCCGGCTCCCGCCGCCCCGAACCTGTTCGCCGCGACTGTGAGCGCGGCGCCGGCCGCGGCGCCGGTCCCCGTGTCGAAACGGCTGGCGCTGGAGGCGATGGCCGCCGAGGTGGCCGTCTGCACGGCCTGCAAGCTGCACCCCACGCGCACGCAAACGGTCTTCGGCAGCGGCAACCCCGACGCGCGCGTGCTCTTCATCGGCGAGGCGCCCGGCCGCAACGAGGACGAACAGGGGCTGCCGTTCGTCGGCCGCGCCGGCCAGCTGCTGACCGACATCCTGCGCGCCATCCGCTTCGAGCGCGACGAGGTCTACATCTGCAACATCCTGAAGTGCCGCCCGCCCGAGAACCGCGACCCCGAGCGCGACGAGGCCGACGCCTGCGAACCCTTCCTGCGCCGGCAGCTCGCGATCATCCAGCCGCACCTGATCTGCTGCCTCGGCCGCCACGCCGCGATGACGCTGCTGGACAGCCGAGCCAGCCTGCGCTCCCTGCGCGAGAGCGTGCACTTCTACCAGGGCATCCCCGTGCTGGCGACCTTCCATCCCGCCGCGCTGCTGCGCAACCCGCACTGGAAGCGCGACACCTGGGAGGACGTGCGCAAGCTGCGCGCCCTGCACGACGCGCTGCTCGCGGGCGCCTCCTGACCCCTCACCGCCGGGAAATCAGCATCGCGAATTCGTGCCGGGCGTCCACGCCGGTGATCGGCGGCAGGAAGACGCCGCCGCCGAGGCCGGCGGCCGCGCACAGGGCCGCGAGGTCCTCGTCGCGCCAGGCGCGCCCGCTCTGCGCGTAACGCTCCACCGCCCCCGTCGCGGCGTCCACGATCCAGTGGACGTTGATCTCGGACTGCGACGCGTCGTCCCAGTGGTATTCCTGCAGCCAGAAATGGGGACGGTCGGCGAACGGCGAACGGTCGCACGCCCGCCACTCCAGTAGGTCCTCGCGCGGGTAGAGTTCCCAGGGCTGGTATTCCAGGACCATCAGGCCGCCGGGACGCAGACGCTGCGCGAGGTCGGTCAGCGCGGCGAGCATCGCGCCGGGCGGGTGGGCGTGGACCTCGCCGTACCACAGCGTCACCGCGTCGAGATCGGCGACGTCGTCGGGCAGCGGCGGGACCGGAGCCTCGACGTCGAGGTCGAGGAACACACACGTCAGGTCTTCGGCGGCGGCGGACGCGCGCGCGTGGCGCAGCGCCGCCGGCGCCACGTCGCCGCCCCAGGCACGGTGGCCGCGGCGCGCCAGTTCGAGGCAGTAGAGGCCGGGACCGCAGGCGACGTCCAGCACGCGGCGCGGCGCGGCGGCGCCGAAGACCTCGGACAGCCGGGTCTCCAGCCAGCCGACGTGGGCGGCGATCACCGGCAGGGTGCGGCTCGCCATGTGCGTCGACTGATCCAGGTGCAGGCGCAACATGCGCTCGCTGAAGGCGGGATCGGCCCAGGGAAACGCGGCCCCGTCCCGCCAGGGTTGCGCGGGGCGCGGCTCGGCGGCGATTCGGGCCCAGGTTTCGCTGAGTTGTCCACCGTCGGGCATGGGAGGCGCCTCCTGGAGGGTCTGGTCCGTCAATGTGTTGGGCGGGAACCGGTTGGATCTCCCGTGCGCCCGGTGTCGCCCAGCTTATCCACCTCGGATGCGATTTGTCCACAACATGTCCCGGAGTTGTCCCGCAGGGCGGGCCGAAGCGGGGCGCGACGGGCCGGTCGCCGCCGCGTCGTCCCCAGCTCGTCCACCGGTCGTCCACGGGTTTATCCACGCCCGGTCCCCAGGTATTCAGCGGGGAGGAGAAGTCGATCTGTCTCGGGTTGCGGCCATCGCTTACAATGAGCGTCTTCGCCTCGCCCCGTCACACCGAGCCCCGAGGAACGGTCCCGTGGAACCCGAACTCAGCCCCCTGCCCAACGAGATGCGGCGCGCCGCCGAGACCCGGCAACCGCCCCAGAACCTCGACGCCGAACGCGCCATCCTCGGCGCGGTCATGCTCGACCGCGACGCGCTGGGCGTCGCGCTCGAGTCGATCCGGCCCGACGACTTCTACCGCCGCGAGCACCGCATCATCTTCGGGGTCATGTGCGACCTCTACGAGAACGACCAGGCCATCGACGGCATCACGGTCGCCGAGGAACTGGAGCGCCGCGGCGAACTGCTCAAGTGCGGCGGCAACGACTACCTCGCCGACATCATCGCCGCGACCGCCACGGCCGCGAACGTCGCCTACCACGGGCGCATCGTCCGGGACAAGTCGGTGCTGCGGGGGCTGATCCACGCCTCGGGCGAGATCACCACCGACGCCTTCGCCGCCCGCGAGGAGACCGACACCATCCTCGACCGCGCCCAGACGCGCATCTACGCCATCGCGGAGAACCGCGAGACGCAGGCCTTCGCGTCGGTCCGCGACGTCGTGCCGGAGGCGTTCCGGCGCATCGACGAGGCGTCGCGCTCCAAGAGCGACATCACCGGCCTGTCCACCGGCTTCGTGGAGTTCGACCGCATCACCGCCGGCCTGCAGCGCGGCGACCTGATCGTGCTGGCGGCGCGGCCGTCGATGGGCAAGACGGCGCTGGCGTTGAACGTCGCCTACAGCGCCGCGGTGAAGGAGAAGGTGCCCGTCGCGATCTTCAGCCTGGAAATGGCCAAGGAGCAGCTCGTCATGCGCATGATCTGCGCCAGCGGGGGCTTCAACAACCACGAGCTGCGCAAGGGCCAGATCAAGGCCGAGCAGTGGCCCAAGCTGACCGAGGCCTGCAGCCGCCTGTCCGAGGCGCCCATCTTCATCGACGACTCCAGCGGCATCGGCGTACTCGAGATGAAGTCCAAGGCGCGCCGGCTCAAGCAGCAGCACGACGTCGGCCTGATCATCGTGGACTACATGCAGCTGATGACGTCCACCTCGCGCGCCGAGAACCGCCAGCAGGAGATCTCGCAGATCAGCCGCAACCTCAAGGGCATGGCCAAGGACCTCGATGTGCCCGTCATGGCGCTCAGTCAGCTCTCGCGCGCCGTCGAGTCGCGCGGCGACCACAAGCCCATGCTCTCGGACCTGCGCGAGTCGGGTTCCATCGAGCAGGATGCCGACGTGGTCATGTTCATCTATCGTGAGGAGTACTACAAGCCGGACGACGAGACCGTGCGCAACAAGGCGACGGTGATCGTCGGCAAGCAGCGCAACGGGCCCATCGGCCAGTTCGACCTGCACTTCCACAAGTCGTTCACGCGTTTCGCCGACCTGCAGCACTGAGCGCGGGCGGCCGGACCGCAGGGGATGCCGACGCGATGACCGCTCCCGAGCTGCGCCGGATCACGGGCCTGCCCCTGTTCCCGCTGCCCGACACCTTCCTGTTCCCGGGCGCCCTGGTGCCCCTGCACGTCTTCGAGCCGCGGTACCGGCAGATGGTCGGCGACCTGCTGGACACCGCCGGACGCCTGGCGCTGGGCTGCCTGGACCCCGCCGGCGTCCCGCGACCGGTGGGGCCGGCGGTACTGCCCGTGGCCGGGCTGGGCGAGATCGTCAGCCACCGGCGGCTCGACGACGGCCGCTACCTGATCTGGCTGCTGGGGCTCGACCGCCTGCGGATCGCGGAGGCGCCGAGCGACCGCCTGTACCGCCGCGTCTTCGCCGACGTCCTGGACGACGAACCCGGCGACGCCGAACTGAACGCGAGGCTGGCCCCGCGGCTGCGCGACGCGGTCGCCTCGCGCATGCTGCCCGGCGTGCAGCTGTCCGACGGCCTGGACACCGGGCTGCTCGCCGACCTCCTCTTCCAGCACCTGCCGTTGCCGCGCGAGCGCAAGGCGTGGGCCATGGCCGAGCGGAACGTCACGCGACGAGCCGAGACGGCCTTGGCCTGGCTCGCCGGTCTCGCCGACGCGGCCGAAGCCTGAGCGCCGACGGGAGCCCCATGGACGACCTGACCCTCATCGATCTCGACCAACCGCGCCCCGGCTACCGCAAGTTCATCAGCTGCTGGCTGCGCCGCCGCGGCGCCGAGACGTACGTGGTGGACCCGGGTCCGGCGAGCACGATCCCGCACCTGGTAACGGAGCTGCGCCGCCATGGCGTGACGCGCCTGGATCGGATCCTGTTGACTCACATCCACCTCGACCACGGCGGCGGCGCCGGCCACCTCGCGGCGGCCTTCCCTGAAGCGCGGGTCGTGGTCTGGGAGGAGGCCGCCCGCCACCTGGTCGATCCGCAGCGGCTGTGGGAGGGCTCGTTGCAGGTGCTGCGCGACCTGGTGCCGCTGTTCGGGCGCCCGCTGCCGTTGCCGGCGGACCGCATCGACCCGCCGTCGTCGCTGGAGCCGCTGGGCATCCGCACCTTCCACACGCCGGGCCACGCCGCCCACCACCAGTGCTACCTCGACGACGGCACGCTGTTCGTCGGCGAGGCGGCGGGCATGACCTGCCCGACCCGCGGCGGCGCGCCGTACCTGCGGCCGGCCACGCCGCCCCGCTTCCACCTGCCGACGGCGCTGCGGTCGCTCGACCTGCTGCTCAGGCTGGAGACGGCGCCGGCCCGCCTGGCCTGGGGGCACCACGGGACGTGCGGGGAGCCCGGCCGCTTCCTCGCGGCCGCGCGCGGCCAGCTGCTGCTGTGGACCGCGACGCTCGGCGAGTTGTGCGCGACGCACGGCCCGGCGTGGTCGCCGCAGCTTCAGGCGGCGGCGCGGCGCCGGCTGGCCGACGCCGACCCGTGGTTCGCGACCTTCGCGGACCTCGACGAGGATCTGCAGGCGCGCGAGGCCGACTTCCTGCGCAACACGCTCGAGGGGATGCTGGGTTACCTGGCAACCGTGGAGGGGGCCGCCGCCGGCCGCTGAACCAGGCGGCTGATTGAAGTAGCATAAACAGCATATATATGCCTACTATGGCATTAATATAATATAATAGGTACATGTGTGCCGATTATAAAAAATAAATACAGTTATATTGATTAGGCCAAATACTGCCTATTAATACTTGATTTATAATTTAAACGGCATATAATGACCGTATGTCACAGACATCATATAGCACCCCGAACGAACTCCAGCACCGCTTAGGGGAGCGGCTGAAGCGGCTGCGCCTCGATCGCAACCTGGACCAGCGCACCACGGCCGAGAAAGCCGGGATCTCGGAACGAGCTTTGCGCAATCTTGAATCCGGGCGCGGTTCGACGGTCGAGACCCTCCTGCGCGTCTTGAAAGCGCTCGACCACCTGCAAGGCCTCGAGATGCTCGCGCCGGAAATCAGCGTCAACCCTCTCGACCTGCTGCGCCGCTCCAAGGCGCCACAACGCGCCCGGAGAGCCGCCAAACAGGTCCCGGAAAGCTGATCCATGAACACCCCGGTCATCGAAGTGCGCATCTGGGGCCAACGCGTCGGCGCCGTGGCTCCCGATCCGCGCCTTGGCTGTTATGTGTTCGCCTACGAGCCCGCCTGGCGGCGCACGGGCATCGAGTTGGCGCCCTTGACCATGCCGCTGGACGACGCGCGCTCGAGCTTCGCCTTCCCCGAGCTAGCCGAACCGGGCTTCAAGCGCCTGCCGGGGCTCCTCGCCGATGCACTGCCGGATGACTTCGGCCATGCCCTCATCGATGCCTGGATGAGCGCCAAGGGCGTCGAGAAAAACGCCGTCACCACCCTCGACCGTCTGTCCTACATGGGCAAACGCGGGATGGGGGCGCTTGAATTCAAGCCCGCGCGGGGCGCCCACCGGGAGAGTGCCGAACCCCTCGAAATGAAAACACTGGTGGAAGCCGCGCGCCAGGTCATCCACGGCGACTTGTCCGGCGACATGCAGGCACAGGCCGCGTTGGCCAACATCATCCGCGTCGGCACCTCCGCCGGCGGCGCGCGCGCCAAGGCCGTGGTCGCCTGGAATCCGCAAACCGACCAGATCCGCAGCGGCCAGTTCGACGCCGCGCCCGGCTTCGATCCCTGGCTGCTCAAGTTCGACGGCGTCGGCAAGGACGCGGAGCTGGGCGGGGGCGCTCACTACGGCCGCGTCGAGTACGCCTACCATCTGATGGCCGAAGCCGCCGGCATCCGCATGTCCCGCTGCCGTCTGCTCGAAGAGAACGGGCGCGCCCATTTCATGACCCGCCGCTTCGATCGCGACCTCGCGCAGAGCGGCACCGTCAAGCATCACGTCCAGACACTCTGCGCCATGAGCCACCTCGACTACAGGCAGCGCGCCACCCACGCCTATGCCCAACTCTTCATGGCCGTCGGGCGACTCGGATCGGGCGACGAAGCCCTCAGCCAGGCGTACCGCCGCATGGCCTTCAACGTCATGGCCAGGAACTGCGACGATCACACCAAGAACTTCGCCTTCCGCCTCAAGCAAGGCGGAGCCTGGGAACTGGCCCCGGCCTACGACGTGACCCATGCCTACAACCCGAAGGGTGAATGGACCGATCAGCACCAGATGAGCGTCAACGGCAAGTTCAGCGGCATCACCCGTGCCGATCTCCTGACCGAAGCCGACCGTTTCGGCGTCCGCCGCCCGCTGGACGCCCTGGCCGACGTGCGCGCCGCGCTCGAACAATGGTCGGAGTTCGGCCGCGAAGCCGGGCTCGGCCGGCAAGTCATCGACGACCTGCGCGCCGACTTCGCAGCGGTCTGAAGGCGGTCCACTCCCGCGAACATCTCCGGTCAGGCCCACTCGTCGAGCAGCAGGCCGGTCAGGCGGTCCGCGGTCCGCAGAACCGCGGCGTTGGTCTCGAAGGATCGCAGGGCCTGTTGGGCCTCGATGACGTCGCGCACCAGGTCCGCCGGCGCGGGACCCCGGGGGGAATCGGTGGTCCGCCACCGCGCCACGCGCTCGGCGACGCCGGCCAGACGGTCCTGCTGGGCCATCATGGCGGACATGGCGTTGGCGACGGCCTGGATGCTCACGGCAGAACCTCCCGCCTACGCCATCGGCACCTCGGGCTGTAACTTGAGCAGATTGTGCCCGGCTCCTCAACTCGTTGCCCTGAAAGAAGAAACCTCTGTCGTCGTCGATGGCGGGGCTTTCCGGCCGGGTTGGAATCGCTGCAACATCCGGCCGTTTGGGACGTAGTTGCCCAAGTTGGTTCCGCTCGATCGCCGTTCATGACGATGGTCGGCACGATCGACCAAGGTGGAGCAGGAATCACCGCCGTACCCGAGAGGAGTGAACACGACCATGGCCAAGAAAATCCTGATCGGCATGCTGGCTGTCTTCACCGTCATCGTGATCGCATCGGCCGGCTACGAGTTCGGCACGCACCTCGCCAAGACCAAGACACCCAGCGCCGACGTTGGCAATTCGGGATCGGCCTGACGATTTGTTCCAGCCGGCCCCGAGCGGGGCGGCGCAACTCAATCTGCGGTCTCCATCAGAGCAGGACAGACGCGATGGAACGGATTCATGCTGGATGGATGGCGATCTCAAATGGCTCCGGTCGCGTGGTCAAGGATGCCGACGACCTGATCGGCGGTCTGCGTTAGCACGGCCGGCAGCCGCGTGCGACCGTCCTCGCCGGTCGGGACGCAGGTGGACACTCGGCCGAAGTCCGTTTATATTCGGGCCGTTATGACAGCCATCCTCTTCGGAATCGGCGATTGGACCCTGGCCGCCCTGGCCAGCGCAGGCCGTGGCAGCCTGCTGCTGCTGGAAATCCTCAAGCAATTCCCCCACATCCCGCGGATGCGCCGGCAGGTGTTCGAGCAGATGCACATCGTCGCCGTGGGGTCGCTGCCGCTGGTGCTGACGACCTCGATCTTCGTGGGCGCGGTGACGGCGGTGCAGGCCGTCTACCAGATGCAGGCCTACGTCCCGATGAAGTTCCTCGGCACGGTCATCTCGAAGTCCGTCTTCATCGAACTGGGGCCGGTGCTGGTGGCCCTGGTCGTCGGCGGGCGGCTGTGCGCCAACTACGCCGCCGAGCTGGGCACCATGAAGGTGACCGAACAGCTCGACGCGCTGGAGATGCTGGCCATCGACCCGATGCGCTACCTGGCGATGCCGCGCTTCGTGGCGACGTTCCTGATGCTGCCGGTGATCACCGTCTTCGCCGACGCCATCGCCATCGTCAGCGGCTACTTCGTCTCGGTCGCGACCATGGACGTCACCATCAGCACCTTCAAGGAAGGCCTGCTGATGTACTTCGACCTGGCCGACCTGTTCAGCGGTCTGCTGAAATCCTTCTTCTTCGGCGGGATCATCGCGCTGTCGGGGCTCTACTTCGGCCTGAACACCCGCGGCGGCGCCGAGGGCGTGGGCAACGCGACGATGATGGCCGTGGTCGGCAGCTGCCTGAGCGTGCTGGTGGCGGACTATTTCCTGGCCACCTTCCTGTTCCAGATCGTCTTCGGAAAGTGACGTGATGACGAGTCCCCTGAGCATCCCCGCCCCGCCCGATTTCCACGTCGCGGACCCCGCCGCGCGCCAGGGGATCACGATGCAGGGCGTGACCAAGACCTTCCAGGGCCGCAAGGTGCTCGACGGGCTGGACTTCTCGATCGCGCGCGGCGAGACGGTGGTGATCATCGGGCGCAGCGGCGAGGGCAAATCCGTGTTGCTGAAGCACATCGTCCGGCTGCTGGAGCCCGACGCCGGATCGATCTGGATCGACGGCGCCGAGATCACCGCCCTGCCGCGCGAAGGGCTGTTCGAGCTGCGCAAGCGCTTCGGCATGCTGTTCCAGGGCGCCGCTCTGTTCGACTCGATGACCATCTGCGAGAATGTCGGCCTCGGCCTGTCCGAGCACTCGGGCCTGCCGCCGCAGGAGATCCGCGAACGCGCCTGCAGTTGCCTGGCGATGGTCGGCCTCTCGCAGGTCGAGGACAAGCTGCCGTCGGAGCTGTCCGGGGGGATGAAGAAGCGCGCCGGGCTGGCGCGCGCCATCGCCATGAAGCCCGACTACATCCTCTACGACGAACCGACCACCGGCCTGGACCCGATCACCGGCGACGCGATCAACGATCTGATCCTGAAGCTCCAGCAGGAGCTGCACGTGACGTCCGTCGTGGTGACCCACGACATGGCCAGCGCGTTCAAGATCGCCGACCGCGTCGCCATGCTCAGCCGCGGCCGCATCATCTACGCCGGTTCGGTCGACGAGATCCGCAACACGGACCACCCGATGGTCCGGCAGTTCATCGAAGGCAGCGCGCAGGGGCCGCTGGACGTGTTCTAGTTTCCTGGTCCAGCGCCGTCGCGGTGCGGGAGGTGCCCATGGGGACGAAGGGTAAGAAGCGGGAAATCCAGGTCGGCGTGACGGTGATCGTCTCGCTGGTGGTGCTGATCTGGGGCATGCTCTGGTTCAAGCAGGTGCGGTTCGCCGGCGGCGTCGAGCACTACGCCGTGGAGTTCTCCTCGGTGGGCGGCCTGCAGTCCCACGACCGCGTCCAGGTGCGCGGCATCAGGCTGGGCGCGGTCGAGGACTTCGCGATGATCGGCGACAAGGTTCGCGTCGACTTCTACGTGGAGCCCGACGCCGGGCTCACCCAGGACTCCCGCATCACGCTGACCAGCATGGGCATCGTCGGCGAGATGCTGATCGAGATCACGCCGGGCACCGGCCCCGCGGCGCCGGCGGGCCACGTCTTCCGGGGCGAGGTGCTCAAGGACATGGGCGCCATGATGAACGAGGGCGCCGCCACCCTGGAGGAGGCGCGGACGCTGACCCGCGAGCTGACCGCCTTCATGCAGGAGGTGCGCGAGGGCGACCGCATCGGCGCCATCATGGACGACACCCGGATCACCATGGCGTCCCTGCGCTCCACGAACGAGGAGCTGACTCCCGAGGTGAAGCACCTGGTCGCGGACCTGAGGGCCACCACCGCGGCGGTGCGCACGGCCGTCGCCGGTCCCGACAGCCTGCTTGCGGGGACCATGCGGAGCGCCGGCGTGACGCTGTCCCGCGTGGACTCGCTGACCATCCTGCTGGCGCGGACCACCACGTCGCTGGCGGCGCTCGTGGAGCGGCTGGAGTCCGGCGAGGGCACGGCGGGGCGCATGCTGAAGGATGATTCCTTGTACGCGCAGGCGGAATCGACCATCGTTGCCGTGCAGGACCTGATCGCCGACGTCAAGGCGCGGCCCAAACGCTACTTCCACATGAGCCTGTTCTAGCCCGGATCCGGAATCCGGCGGAGACCGAGGAGGAGACATGGACCCCAGACAGCAGCGGATGATCGAGGCCGTCAAGAACGCCATCATGACCGAGATCAAGGGGCAGCAGCTCTACTCCCACGCCGCCGCCACAACGCAGGACCCCTCCGCGAAAGCGATGTTCACCGCGCTGGCCCGCGACGAGGACGAGCACGTGGCGTTGCTGCAGGCGCAGCACAAGAGCCTGGTGGAAGCCGGCCGCATCGACCTGTCGCAGGTCCATCCCGCCGAGATGGACCACGGCGCCGGCCACGTCATCGATGACTCCTTCCGCAAGTCGATCAAACGCGGCACCTTCGAGATGGCCGTGATCGGCATCGGCTGCGACCTCGAGAACAAGGCCATCAACTACTACCGCGATCAGGCCGCCAAGTCCGACGATCCCGACCTCAAGCAGCTCTTCACCTGGCTGGGCGAGTGGGAGGTCGGGCACCTCGAGCAGCTGGTCGAGCTGGAGAAGATGATGCAGGACGAGTACTGGGCGGATCAGGGGTTCGCGCCCATGTAGGCCGGATCGCCGCCGTTCCATGTCACGAAGAGGGCCGACCCGCGGGGGCCGGCCCTCACGCATCCGGGACTCGGGTTCACCAGGCAAGTGTCACGCCGGCCATCACCGACGTGAGCGTGGGGTCGGCCTCGGCCAGGCGCTGGATGTTGCCGTGGCGCCGGTACTCGAGCCGGCCCGCGACGTTGGGGCCGAAGTCCGCCTCGACGCCGCCGCCGAGGCCGCCGCCCAGGAAATCCTCGCGCCACCAGTAGCCGCCCAGGGAGCCGACGACGTACGGCCGGACGGCGCCGGTCGTGAGGTTGGCCTGCAGCAGCGCCCCCAGCAGATGGCACGCCGCGTCGCTCGTATACCAGTACCCGCCGTCGGGGCCGGGCAGCGCTGGCTCGCGGGCGTCGAAATGCGCGTACTCCAGCGCGACTGTCCAGCGCGGCGACAATTCGGACCGCCAGCGCAACCCGACCGCCAGGCCGTCCTTGCCCGGCCACCCGTCGCCGTCGCCGGTCCCGGAGCCCAGCAGCAGTTCCACGCCGCCGGTGCGCAGCGGCCGGCTCGCGGCGGATCCGCCGCCATCCGCCGGCCAGTCCGGCCGCGCCCAGAGCAATTCCCATTTCGGCAGCGACGAGCCGGTCACGCCGCCCACCAGCGCGCCGATGCCCGCGCCGGTTCCCGTCAACCCCAGCATCATCGTGACGGCCGCTCTGTCGTCGATCCCATCGTCGTCCATGGCGTTGAACAGGATGACGAGTCCGGCCATGCTGAGGCTGCCGGCGATGCCGCCGGTCAGGGCGCCGGCTTTGACGCCGCCGGCGGTGCGGCGTTCCCGGAGCCAAAGCGCGGACGCGTCGCCTTCGACGCAGGACGCCGCGGTGCCGTCCTGCTGGATCAGCTTCAGGCGATCGCCGTCCCAGCCGGCGACGCGGCCTTCCCGGGTGGTCCCGTCCAGCAGCGCCACCCGGACCGCGGCGCCGTCGGACAGGGCGCCGCAGACCTCGGTGAAATCAGCGGCGGCGGACGCGGAAGCCAGCAATACGGAGAGCGACAGCGCGCAGAGGATGCGGTTCAAGCTGCGCCCCTTCGCCGGCGCGCGCGGACGAGGCCCCACAGGCTCAGCACGAGCCAGGCGGACTCGATCGCCGCGCTCGACAGGTTGAAGTCGTAGAACAGTGAGACCAGGATCAGCCCGGAGCCGATGGCGTTCGCCAGCGAGTAGCGGGGATCTTCCTGGCGCAGGCGGCCGGACTGCAGCAGCGCATAAGCGGCGAGCGTCAGCGCGACGCCCACCAGGCCGGCCAGGTCCGGCGGCCCGGGGATCACGCCGGCGCCTTCGCGAAGAGGTTGCGCACGCGGACGAGCCAGTTGCCGCGCTCGTCGATCAGGCGGCGCAGCGCCGGCAGGGCGTCGCGGGCCGCATCGTAGCCGCAGCGGCGGCAAGCCTCGGCGTCGCGGAAGTCGGACCAGTGGTAGGCGCCCACGTCCGGCGTGATCACGAGGTCGGCGGTGCGGATCACTAGGGCATCCAGGCGCAGCCGGGCGATGGCGTCGCTGCGCAGGATCACGTCCATGCCGGTGCGGTACTCGGTCTTGCCGGGCTCGAACGACGGGATGTCCACGGCGATCACGAGTTCCGCTCCCAGGTCGCGGCAGGTCTCGATCGGCACGCGGAACGGGGCGCCGCCGTCGACGACCAGCCGGCCGTCGCGGGCCAGCGGCGGGAACACGCCGGGCACCGCGGCGCTGGCGTAGACGGCGTCGAGCAGGTCGCCCGTGCGGAACACGACGCGTTCGCCCGCCACCAGGTCCAGTCCCACGGCCGCGAACGGCAGCCTGAGCTGGGCGAAGTCGCGGGCGACGAAAATCTGTGCGAGGGGGTGGCGCAGGCGCGCCTCGTCGACCAGGCAGGGGCGCGTCACGGTCTTGACGGCCAGGTACTTCTTGTGGAGCGCGTCGACCAGCTCGCGGAAGCGGCCGGCGTCCTCCTCGGCGCCGGAGCCCTTCGGGACGAAGGGCGCCCAGGTCTCCAGGAACTCGGGATCCTCGGCGAAACGTGCCAGACGCCGCCAGGTTTCGGCCGCGTCCAGGGTCTCGGCGTACAGCCCGCCGACGATGGCGCCCATGCTGGTGCCGGCGATGCAGGCCGGCGCGAGGCCGGCCTCTTCGAGCGCCTGCAGGACGCCGGCGTGAGCCAGTCCGCGGGCGCCGCCGCTGCCCAGGGCGAGGCCGATCACCGGCGTTGCGCTCATGCGCGGTGGCCTTTCGTTCATCGACGCGGAGAAGCCAGGCCGATCGCCAGCTGCTTGTTCAGGACGAACCCGAGCACCCCGAGCGAATCGTAGCCGCCGACCATGAGGCGGGGCAAGGCCATCCTCGGCGTGACGGGCGTGAACAGGCCGGGGCTCGAGGTCCAGGCGCGCGTGTAGCCGGCCTCCCGCGTGGCCGCGGCCACGCGCGCGTCCCAGGTGCCGTTGGGATAGGCCAGGTCGGCGGGTGGGGATCCCGTCAGCCCGGCCAGGATGCGCCGCGACTCGGTCAGGTTCATCGCCAGCGCCGCGTCGTCGAGGTAGGTCAGCAGGACGTGGTCGTGGGAGTGGGAGCCGACCCGCGCCCACGGGCTGCGGGCCAGTTCCCGCACCTCGTCCTCGGTGAGGGGGCGGAAGCGCTGCAGATGCCCGGCGGCGGCGGCGCCGTGCAGGCCGGCGATGTGCGCGAGCGCCCCGGCCACCCTGGGATGGTCCTGGTTGCCGACCCGCTTGAGGTCCACCAGCAGCCGTTCGAGGTCCTCCCAACGGTCGCCGTCATCGGCCGGGCGGAAGCGGTAGTCGGCGAAACCGAAGGCTGTCAGATCGAGACGCTCCAGGCGCAGGGCCTGCACCGGGGTCAGCACGAGGTCCGGCCAGAAGGGTCGCTGCTCCTGCACCGGGTGCGTGGAGACGAAGAAGAGCGCCGGCGCTTCGTGCGCTGCAAGCAGGGGCAGCGCCAGCTTGAGGTTGTTCACGTAGCCGTCGTCGAAGGTCAGCATCACGTTCAGGCGGTCGTGAGCCAACCTCTCCGGCGCGTCCAGATCCTCGGGCGCGATGAAGCGCGCGACGCGGCCCAGCCACGTCAGATGGCGGTCGAAGTCGGTCACGGACAGGCGCAGCCAGTTGCGGAAGTCCCCGTCCTCGCGCAGGTCGTGGTAGCAGAGGACCGCCACCACGGGGCCGCTGCGGCCGCCGACGCGGGTCAGGCTGCGGGTCAGGACCGGCTGGCCGATCACGGATTTCACGGCTTCCAGCATGGACTCTCGTTTCGAATAGTGGGGATCGATCCCCGCCATTGTAGCTCTCCCCATGCAGGATGCCAACCCGGGCCGGCCAGGCGACGGGCGGCTGTCCCGGGACGCGGAATGTGGTACAATGACGGGAATCCGCGGCGCGCCGCCGGGCGCGGCCGCGATGCACCCTTCGACTCCGCATCCAGCCTGGAGGCTCCATGAGATCCCGTCCGATCACCCTCACGGTCGCGCTGGCCGCGGTTTGCCTCGTCGCGTCGGCCGTCGCCGCCGCCCCCGCGCCTTCCGCCGCGGTGAGCCGCGCGCTCGCGGACCCCGCTTTCGCCGGCCGTGCCGCCGACGGGACCATCGCCGTCTGGGTCTGGTTCCAGGACAAGGGTCTGCAGGGGGACGCCCTCGGGCGCGCCCTGGACGCCGCCGAGCGCGGCCTGGGCGAGCGCGCCGCCGCCCGCCGCGCGAAATCGGCGGTCGAGGCGAGCGACCGCCTGGCCGACATCACCGACCTGCCGCTGCACCGCCCCTACCTCGACGCGGCTCAGGAGACCGGCGCGCGGTTGCGCCGCGAATCCCGCTGGCTCAACGCCGCCAGCTTCGACGCGCAGCCGGACCAGGTGCGCGCCATGACGGCGCTGCCGTGCGTGCGCGAGGTGACGCTGGTGCGGCGCGCGCAGCCCCGACCCGCGCCCGCGGTTCCCGAGATCGCCGCGGCGGTTCCGGCGGACAAGAACGCCGCCTGGTCGATCGACTACGGCGCCACGCTCCCGGATCTCGAGCAGATCAACGTGCCGGCCCTGCACGAGGAGGGCGTTCACGGCCAGGGCGTGCTGATCGGCATGATGGATTCGGGCTTCCGCACCAGCCACGTGTCGCTGGCCGGCCTGCCGGTGCTCGACCGCTGGGACTTCGTCAACGGCGACGGCGTCGTGGAGAACGAGCCGGGCGACCCGAGCACCCAGGACGACCACGGCACCAAGACGATGTCCACCGTCGGCGGCTACGATCCGGGCAGCCACGTCGGGCCGGCCTATGGCGCCTCGTTCGTGCTGGCCAAGACCGAGGACGTGTCGCAGGAGGTGCCTGCCGAGGAGGACAACTGGGTCGCGGGCATCGAGTGGCTCGATACCTTCGGCGTCGACGTGGTCAGCAGCTCGCTGGGCTACATCGACTGGTACACCGTCGCGGATCTGGACGGCGACACCGCCGCCTGCACCATCGCGGCCGACCTGGCCGTCGGCAAGGGCATCGTGGTCTGCAACTCCGCCGGCAACGAGCGCGGTTCGAGCTGGAACGCCCTGGTCACGCCCGCCGACGGCGACAGCGTGATCACCGCCGGCGCGGTCACCAGCACCGGCGCCCTCTCGTACTTCTCCTCGCCCGGACCGACGGCCGACGGGCGCACCAAGCCCGACGTCTGCGCGCTGGGCTCGGGCAACCACGTCGCCAACCCTTCGGGCGGCTACACCACCGCCTCGGGCACCTCGTTCTCCTGCCCGCTGACCGCCGGCGTGGCGGCCCTAGTGCTGTCGCGCGTGCCCTCGCTGACGCCCCTGCAGGTGCGCGAGGCCCTGCGCATGACGGCCGACCGCGCCGCCACTCCCGACAACGATTTCGGCTGGGGCATCCTGGACGCCCATGCCGCCGCGCACTACTTCGGCGCTTCGATCGCCCACGCGCCGCTCGGCGACACCGAGCAGACGGCGGGCTCGTACGCCGTGACCTGCACGATCACCGACCGTGTCGCCCTGACGCCCGCCGAGCTGCAGCTGCACTGGCGGGCCGACGCCGGCGTGTGGCAGCAGGTCCAGCTCGCGCCCGCGGGCGGCGACGACTTCGCGGCGGCGATCCCCGCGCAGGCCGCCGGCGTCGTCGTGAGCTACTACCTGACCGCCGGTGATGTCCTGGGCATCCCGGCGGCGCTGCCGGCCGCGGCCCCGGCGACAGTCTTCTCCTTCCGCGTCGGCGCGGACGTCACGCCGCCGCAGATCGCGCACACGCCGCTGGGCGACCAGCCGCGGCTGACCTGGCCGCCGCTGGTCCGCGCCACGGTGACCGACAACCTCGGGCTGGCCGACGTCGGCGTGGCGTTCACCTGGAACGGCGTCCCGCAGCCGGAGTTCGCCCTGGTCGACCAGGGCGCCGGCGCCTACGGTGCCGCGTTCCCGATCGCCGCCGGTTCGGTCCAGGTGGGCGACACTTTCGTCTACACCGTCGTCGCCCACGACGCGGCGGCCGCGCCCAACACCGCGAGCGACGGACCGCACGCCTTCACGGTCATCGACGCCCTGGGCGTGGCCCTGGTCATCGACGACACCGCCGCCAAGGCGGACGACGTCAAGTTCGACGAGCACAAGCGCTCCCTCGACGCGCCGGATCCGGCCAAGGCCGCCGCCGCGGACCTGGACCGCTGGCTGCGCGAGGCTGGCTACGTCACCGACGTCGTCGACGCCGGCGCCGTGGGCGCGGACGATTTCACGGGCAAGCAGTTCGTGGTGCTGACCTGCGGCGCCAACACCGCGCCGGTCGCCGACGCGCCGCTGCGGGTCCTGCTGCAGAACTGGGCCGCGGCCGGCGGCAAACTGCTGGTCGAGGGCGGCGAGGTGGCCTACGACGCGGTCTCTTCACCCGGATACCCCGACTTCGCCGCGCAGGTGCTGCACGCCGGCTCCTGGCGCAGCGACAACGCCGGCGCCCTGAACCTGGCGCCGGGCATGGCGTCGCACCCGGTGGCGACGAACCCGCACGTGTTGCCCGCGACGCTGAACCTGACCTACGTCGGCTACGGCGACGAGGACGCCGTCGATCCCGCCGCCGACGCCACGGTGATCTACGGCACCGCCGGCTACGCCGCGTCCGCGGGCGTGATGGTCCACGACGACAACCCGGCGCCCCAGGCCGGTCAGATCGTGGTGCTGGCTCTGAACGTCGGCGCCCTGACCGACACGACGGCCGCCAAGCACCTCGTCGAGAACGCAGCGGCGTACCTGATGGCCGACGAGGGGCCGGCGAGCGGCTCGATCTCCGGTCTCGTGTGGACCGTGGCGGGTGGGGCCTACGTGCCGCTGGCCGGCGCCGCGGTCGACGCCGGCGCGGGTCACACCGCGATCTCCGACGGCAACGGGCACTTCAGCCTCGACGACCTCTATGCCGGCACCTACGTCGTGACGGCCGTCAGCGCGGGCCTGAGCACGGACGTCGCGACGGTGGTGGTCGGGGAGGGCCAGGCCGCGGAGGCCTACTTCCGGCTCGTGCCGGTCACGCAACTCGAGTTCGACAACGTCACGCCGGCGGCGATCCCGGACAACAACACCACGGGCATCCTCTCGATCATCCACGTCGGGACGGCCGGCACGGTCGCGGATCTGAACCTCGACCTGAACGTGACGCACACCTGGCGGGGCGACCTGATCGTCGAGTTGAAGTCGCCCGCCGGCACCGTGGTCCGCCTGCACAACCGCAGCGGCAGCTCCAGCGACAACATCCTGGGCAACTACCCGGGCACGCTGGTGGTGGAAGGGCCGGGGGCGCTCGCGGACTTCGTCGGCGAGTCGATCGTCGGCGACTGGACGCTGCGGATCTCCGACGTGGTCAGCACCGACACCGGCACCCTGAACAGCTGGGGCCTGAACCTGATCCTGCCGACGGACCTCACCGCGGCGCCGGAGACGCCGCACACGGCCGTCCGCCTGCTGCCCAACCGGCCCAACCCGTTCAACCCGCGCACCGAGATCCGCTTCGAACTCGCGCGCGACGGCGCGCCGCGGTTGGCCGTCTACGACGTGCGCGGCCAACGGGTGCGGGAACTGCTGGCGGGCGAACCCCTGGCCGCGGGCGCGCACGCCGTGGTCTGGGACGGGCGCGACGACGCGGGACGCGAGGTCCCGAGCGGCCTCTACCTGGCGCGGCTGATCGCCGAGGGCGTCCGCCTGGATCGGAAGTTGCTCTTGGCGCGCTAAAAGAGCGGCCGCGACCCGCCGCCGACCCTCCGGTTTCGGGGGCGCCTTTGACCGGGCGCCCCCGATCCGCTATCCTCCCGACGCACCCCCTCCCGGAGAGCGAGCCCGACATGTCCCGTGCGAACACCCGCTATGTCTGCGGCAACTGCGGCCACGAGGAACTGCGCTGGCTGGGCCAGTGCCCGCAGTGCCGCGATTGGAATTCCTTCGCCGCGATCGCGATCGCGGCCCCGGCCGGCAAAGGCAAGGGCGGCGGTTTCACGCGCGCTCGGCCCGAGGCCGCCGCGACGCGGCCGGACCTGGAGCCGGTCGCCCTGGCGCAGGTCGCCACCACCGCGAACGAGCGGATCCCTGTCGAACCGCAGGAAGTGGCGCGCATCCTCGGCGGCGGCCTGGTCGCCGGGTCGGTCGTGCTGCTGGGCGGCGAACCCGGCGTGGGCAAGTCCACGCTGCTGACCGGACTCGCCCTGAGCTGGGTCCGGGCCGGCGTGCGGGTCCTGTACATCGCGGGCGAGGAGTCGCCGTCGCAGATCCGCATGCGCGGCGAGCGGCTGGGCTTCGACCCGCGGGCCGAGGCGGGTTTCCACATCCTGGACGGCGTCGATCTGGAGCGGCTGTTGGGCGCGCTGTACGCCGACCGCGAGGCCCATCCGGGCCCGTGCGTCGTGATCGCGGACTCGATCCAGACACTGCACTCCGGCGACATCGACGCCTTCCCCGGCAGCGTCGCTCAGATCCGCTACTGCGGCGGTGTGCTCGCGGACTTCGCGCGCACGACCCTCAGCCCGGTCTTCCTGGTGGGACACGTCACCAAGACGGGCGACCTCGCCGGCCCGAAGCTGCTCGAGCACATGGTCGACACCGTGCTCTACTTCGAGGGCAGCGGCGGCGGCGGCGCGTTGCGGATGATCCGCGCGGTGAAGAACCGCTTCGGCGCGACCGGCGAGCTGGCCCTGCTGGAAATGCGCAGCGACGGGCTCGTGCCGGTCACCGACGCCGGGGCGCTGTTCCTGGGCGATCGCCGCGCCGGCGAGCCCGGCACCTGCGTCGGCGTGGTGCGCAACGGCTCGCGGATGTTCCTGACCGAGGTGCAGGCCCTGGTGTCACCGGCGCGCTACGGCACGCCCCAGCGCGTGGTGCAGGGCGTGGACAGCAAGCGCGTGGCCCTGCTCGCGGCGGTCCTGGAGAAAAGGGCCGGGTTGGACCTGGCGGGTTGCGACATCTTCGTGAAGGTCGCCGGGGGCGCCCGGCTGGAGGACCCGGCCGCGGACCTGGCCGTGGTCACGGCCCTGGCCTCGTCCCTGCGCGAGATTCCCGTGCCGTTGGACACCCTGGTGCTGGGGGAGGTGGGCCTCACCGGCGAGGTGCGCGACGTCATCGACCGCAAGAACCGGTTGCGCGAAGCCTCCCTGCACGGCTTCAAGCGCGTGGTCGCGGCGCGCAGTTCGCGCACGCCGCGCACCGAGCAGGGCATGGCCGTGCTGGCCGCCGCCACCGTCGACGAGGCGGTCGCGCTGGCACTGCAGGCGCCGGACCGCAGCCGCACCGCCGCGGCGAAGGAGTGAAGGTGGGCAACCCGCACCGACCGCCGGCGCTTCCCCTGCACGTGATCGTCGTCGCCGGCGGCGAGGGGCACCGCGCCCGCACCGGCGGCGACGAGGCGCCCAAGCAGTTCCAGCTCGTCGGCGGCCGGCTGTTGCTGCTGCACGGGCTGGAAGCCTTCCTGGCGCTGCCCAGCACCGCCTCGGTGACCGTGGCCGCGCCGCCCTTCTGGCAGGCCGTGGTCCGCGAGGCCCTGGCCGCCGCGACGAAGCTCCCGGCGACGGTGTGCGACGGCGGCGCGACGCGCACGGCGTCGACCGGCCAGGCGGCCGAGGCGCTGCAGCGTGTGTGCGCGCCGCTCGACGACGACCTGGTGGCGGTGCACGACGCGGCCCGCCCCTGGGTGACCGCAGAATTGATCGGGCGGCTCGTGGCCGCGGCCGCGGCGCACGGCGGCGCGGTGCCCGGCGTCGAGGTGACCGACACGATCGTGGCGTTGGAAGACACAGGCGACGACGGCGCTCGCGGCCTGAGCTACCTGCCGCGCGCCGGCCTGCGCGCGCTGCAGACGCCGCAGGTTTTCCGTTGGCGGCCTTTCCTGGAGGCGCACCGCTGGGCCCGCGCGACGGGCGCTTCGTTCACCGACGACGGCGGGCTGCTCGCGGCCCGCGGCCTGCCCCCGGTGCTGGTGCCCGGCGAGACGGGCAACCGCAAGATCACCACCGCCGAGGACCTCATGGCCGCCCGCGCCCGCGCCGAGGGGCGGCCGTGAGCGCGGCCTGCACGTACTGCGGCGCCGCCGATGGGCACCGGTTGCACGCGGCCCGCGAGATGATGTTCGGCCTCGGCGGCGCGTTCACCTACCGCGAATGCGGCGGCTGCGGCTGTCTGGAACTGCTGGACCAACCCGCCGACCTGTCGCCCTTCTACCCTGCGGACTACTACTCGTACCGACGCGCCGCCCACCGTCGCCTGGAACGGCTGGACGCGTGGCTGAAGCGCCGCCGCGCCCGGGCTTGCCTCGAGGGCGGCGATCCGCTGGGCGCGCTGCTGAAGCGCGTCTTCGGCGAACCAGCGCAGCTGCGCTGGTTGCACCGGCTGGGGATCGGCCGCGCGGACTCCGTGCTGGACGTGGGCTGCGGCGCCGGCGAACTGCTGCGCGAACTGCAGCGCGACGGCTGCCGGCGCTTGGCCGGCATCGACCCCTACCTCGCCGGAGATCTGGATCTCGGCGGCGGGCTGGTCGTGCTGCGCAGGGGATTGGAAGAGGTGAGCGAAAGCTACGACCTGGTCATGCTGCACCACGTGCTCGAGCACCTGCCCGATCAGCCGCGGGTCTTCGCCCAGTTGCGGCGGGTCGTGAAGCCGGGCGGCCGCTTGCTCGTGCGCGTGCCCGTGGCCGACTCGCTGGCTTGGCGGCGTTACGGCGTCGACTGGGTGCAGCTGGACGCGCCGCGCCACCTCGTGCTGCACACGCGGCGCAGCCTGGAGCGCCTGGCCCGCGGCGCCGGCTTCACGCTCGAGGGGAGCGAGGACGACGGCACGGCCTTCCAGTTCTGGGGCAGCGAGCAGTACCGCCGCGGCATCCCGCTGCGCGACCCCCGCTCCCACGCGACGGACCCGCGCCGTTCGCCGTTCACCAGCGAGGAACTCGCCGGCTTCGCCCGCGAGGCGGCGCAGGCCAACCGGGACGGCACTTCGGACCAGGCGGTGTTCTATTTCCGGCACGACGCCGGGGTCGACGGGTCCGCCCCTGCGTCCGGCTGACCCCGCCGTTCTTTCACAACTGCTTCTTTGGCTTGATGTTATGTCGTGTTTTTCCCTGAAGTCAGGGACAGGCGGCACGATGGATCAAATCCGATCCGTCAGGCAGGGGTAGCCGGGATGGTGCGGGAACCTATATCATATAGGATCGTTAGCATCTTGAATTGCGCAGGGAGAGTCATGCCGCCGATGAAATCGAACCACGCGCTAATCGTCCTGTCGGCCCTGGCCGTCGTCGTCGCGGTGCCCGCCGTCGCCCAGACCGGCTATTCCGTCCTGTGCCTGTCGGCCGCGCCCGGGGCCTACGTCGCGGAGCTGAGCGTGCCCTACGGCGAGGACTTCGACCTCTACGTCATCCTGGCCGGTCCCGAGGTCGGCGTGCCGCTGTCGTGGCGGCTCGACACCGTCGACTGGGCCGTGCTGGGGAGTTGCTGCGGCGGTTCACCGGCGTTCCTGATCGGATCGGAACTCGGGGGCGCTCCGCTCGCCCACGACGGGGATCCCGTCATCGGCGTGCGCACCACGTCGGCCGGCTGCGTCCAGCAGGACGTGATCACGCTGGCGCGTTTGAGCTTCACTTGGGTCTACGAACCGACCGGCCCGTTTTTCCTCGGTGCGGCCGCCCTCGCGCCGGCCTTCTCCTGCGACGGTCCGGCGCAGATCCTCGACGGACGTTCGCTGCGGATCGTGCCGACCGGCATCACGCCGGCGGCGGCGGCGTCGAGTTGGGGAGAGGTCAAATCGCTCTACCGCGACTGAGCCGGACGACCGCGTCAGTCGTCGCCGAGCCCCGAGCGGTAGCGGCCGCTGACGGGATCCTTGTAGACTTTCACCTGGCGGTACAACTTGATGCCGACCCGGCCAGCCGCGACCTCCCGGAAGAGGTGGTCGAGGCAGCCGGCGAGGTCGTCCATCTGCTCGCTGATGCTCTCGAGGCGCGCGTGCAGGGCGGCTTCGTCCGTGGTGCCGCCGGCGGTGGAGAGTTCCTCGCGGATGTGGTAGAGCTTGAGGGCGAGGACCGTGATGCGGTCGACGATGCTGCCCGGGGACTCGGAGTTCAGAGGCGCCCCGGCGCGGGGGAGGCCCTCGCGCGCCAGTACGCCCATGATTTCCACGTCCAGGGCTTCGATGGCCTGCACGCGGCGGGCGTTGGAGGCGTCGATCGAGCGCTTGACGGCGGCCAGCACTTCGTCGCCGGCGCCGTGGGCGCGGCTGCGGTCCTCCTCGTGCCACTGGTAGGTGTTCACGAGCTGCAGCAGCTCGGAGATGCCCGCCCAGCCGCGGTGTTCGGGAGCCAGGATGTCCAGCGCGTTCTGCCACGAGCCCAGCCGCGGCTCGTGGAGGTGCCAGCGGTCGATGACGTGCCACAGGATGGGCAGCAGCGTGCCGGAATTCGGCACGGCGCCGGGTTGCAGAGTGTCGGTGGTGTCTGGATGGGTCATCTCCGCCCTTCCCGCCGGGGCTGATCCGAATCGTGGGCGCGGTTACTGTAGGGTATGGGAGCGGGGGCGGCAAGACCGTCTCCTGCGGTCTCCTGAAGATCGGGAGCGACGATGACGCGAACGACGACGATCCCACGGCTCCTGCTGCTCCTGCTGCTGCTGTCGGCCGCCGCCGCGCCCGCCGTCGGCGCCCCCGCGGAAGCCGCCCGTCCGGACTTGGTGCCGCTGCACCCGGCGGTCGGCGACACCGTCGACGCCCGCGAGGCCGCCCGTTGGGGTCTGTTCCCCGACCTGCCGGGACTGACGGGAGTCGTGTTCACGCTCGGCCCGCGCGGCGGCTACCTGGCGCGGTTGACGGTCGCCGGCGACCCGCCCGGCACGACCCGCGAACGCAACGTGCCGCGTGCGCAGTGGGAGCAGTGGCGCCGGAACCTCGACGCGGGTGAAACCGTCACGGGGGCCGTGCCGGAGGTGAACCGCGAGTCCGCGGTCTGGCCCGAAGTGCCCTTGCCGGACACCGCCGCCCGTCGCCCCGGGCCGCGTCCCGGTCTGCCGCCGGCCGGAGCCGGACCGCCGGGCCGCTGGCTCCTGATGACGGACCTCGGCTGGAAGCACGCCACCACCGCCTTCGGCGACTACTTCACCGACATGCTGCGCGTCTCGGTCGCGGTCGGCCTGCCGCTGGGCGAGAATTTCCTGGCCACCGCCGGCCTGCAGCTGGGCCTCGGCGACCTGCAGGACGACTTCGAGGACCTGACCAACAACGGCCGCTCGGCCCATTACGGGATCGAACTCGGCGGGCGGGCGTTGCTGCCGGTCGGCGAGCGCACGGACGCGGTGCTGGGCGTGCGCGGCGGGTACTACCTGCGCTCCCTGCGCTGGGGCGGCACGCTGTTCTGGGGTTACGGCACGGTCTACCAGAGCGGTTCGCTGGTGCGCGAGATGTCCGACTGGGGCGGCGGCCTCGACGTCGGCCTGCGCCGGCGTCTCGGCGAGGCGGGTTCCCGCCGCTGGCTCACGGCGACCCTGCACGCCGAGACCTACGCCGCCGACCCGGTGCTCCTGGAGGACGCGACCAACGGCAACCGGCTGATTGCCGACGATCACGACGACTGGATCGGCGTGTCCATCGGTCTGGTCATGGGCATCTAAAGGCGGTCGAGTTTTTCCGTGGCGCACCGCCGGAGCGCTCGTTACGATGAACGGACGCGGTCCCGACCGCATCATGTTCCCGTGGAACCGAGGAGGTCCCATGTCCCCCTGGATGTCCGAACTGGTCGCGATCCTGATCCTGCTGGTCGTGGTCGCGTTCGTTATCGCCCGCCTGCCGAAGATCGACCTGGGCCATGACCCCGGTTTCCGCGCCCGCCGCGTGTGGAACTGGCTGCCGCTGGGATTGACCTACGCGTTGCTCTACATGGGCCGTTACAACCTGACCGTCAGCAAGGGCGCCTTCGAGGAGATCGCCGGCGGCACCGGCGGCTCGTTGATGGGCAACACCGATTTCGGCGTGATCTTCGGCGTGGGCACCGTGGTCTACGGCTTCTCGTTCCTGATCAACGGGCCCCTGACGGACCGTTTCGGGGGGCGCAAGGCGATGCTCGCCGGCACCGGCGGCGCCGTGATCATGAACGTGCTGATGGGCCTGGCGACGTGGTCCCTGCTGCATCAGGGGCCCCTGTCCGGGTTCCTGGCCCGCTCCTTCGTGCCGGTCTTCGCGGTGCTCTACGCGATGAACATGTACTTCCAGAGCTTCGGCGCGGTGGCCATCGTCAAGGTCAACGCCTCCTGGTTCCACGTGCGCGAGCGGGGCGTGTTCGGCGCGATATTCGGCATCCTGATCTCGCTGGGCATCTACTTCGCCTTCGACGTGGGAAAATTGATCCTTCGGGGCATGGGCTTGGTCTGGGTCTTCATGATGCCGGCGATCCTGCTGGGCATCTTCTGGATGATCGACGTGTTTGTCGTGCGCGACAAGCCCTCGCACACGGGACATCTGGACTTCGACACCGCCGACGCCACCTCCGGCGAGACCGGGACGGCGCTCGGCCCGATGAAGGTGTTCCGGATGATGCTGAGCAACCCCGTCATCATGACCATCGCGCTGATCGAGTTCTGCAGCGGCTTCCTGCGGCAGTCCATCATGCAGTGGTACCGCATCTTCGCCAAGCAGACCGACCTGGCGTTGCACCTGAACTCCAACTTTGTGACCGAGCACTGGGGCATGATGCTCTGCTGCGCCGGCATCCTGGGCGGCGTGGTGGCCGGCACGGTGAGCGACCACGTGTTCCAATCGCGCCGCGGACCGGTCGCCGCCGTCCTGTACGGCGTGTTGCTGCTGGGCGCGATCGTGATGATCTTCACCTACCAGACGCCGCTCGTGGGCTGGCTGGTGGTGCTGATGTCGATGGCTGTCATCGGAGTGCACGGCATGCTGTCGGGTACCGCGAGCATGGACTTCGGCGGCAGCCGCCACGCCGGCATGGCGGTCGGCATCATCGACGGCTTCGTGTACCTAGGCACCGGCGTGATGTCCTTCACCTACGCGCGGGTCCTACCCGAAGAGCAGCTCGACGCCGCCGGCAAGATCGTCGGGCCGGCCACCGATCCGGCCAACTGGCTGGTGTGGCCCCTGACCATGGTGCCGCTGGCACTGTTGGGCCTCGTCCTGGCCACCCGGGTCTGGAACGCCAAGCCGCGCCAGGGCGGCGCCGCGCATTGACCGAACAACGTCGAGAGGTGCACCGCGTGATGAGGGTTCTGACGTTCCTTATCGGTTGCCTGTTGCTCGCCGCGCCCGTCCTCGGGCGGGACTACGAACGGTTCAAGGTGGTCGCGGGGGACACGATCTGGCAGGTCGATCCCGTGACGGTGTTCGGCGAGCGCGTGCCGGCGACCCTGTCCGCCGGCGAGCGCGAGGTCGCGCTCCTGTACGCCGGCCAGGCCGTGCACCTGCCCGTGCGCGCGCCCGCGGAACTGCTGGCCGCGGCGCCCGGCGTGGCCGTCGGGCAGCGGCAGCTCTACGGGACCCAGGGGGATCTCTCGATCCGCGGCTCCACCTTCGAGCAGGTGCGCGTGCTGCTCGGCGGCATGGACGTGGGCGATCCCCAGACCGGCCACCACGCCCTGGACCTGCCGCTCTCCCTGACCGACCTGGCGCGGATCGAAGTGCTGTCCGGGCAGGGCTCCGTCCTGAGCGGCGCGGGCGCGTTCGGCGGCGTCGTCAACGTGGTGCCGAACCTGCCATCCGCCGAGCGCGGCGGCGCGGCGGCGCTGACCGCGGGCGGCGACCAGACCCGCGGCGCGCGGTTGCGCCTCGAGTCGGGGCGCGGCGTAGTTCTGGGCGCGCAGGCCGCGGGCTGGCTCTCCGGCGACTGGTTCCGCACCGACGGGGACCGGCCGGGCACCGATGCCGAGAACCTGACCGTGGCCTCACGCAGCCTCGCGCAAGCCGGCAGCACCGAATTCGATCTGCTGGCGGGGTTCGCCCGCCGCGAGTTCGGCGCGCTCGACTTCTACGCTCCCTACCCCTCGGGCGAACGGACTGAGACGGTGTTCGCCGGCCTGACCGTGCGGCGCCCCCTGTCCGGCCGCGTCGGCATCGAGCAGCGGTTGTACGGCCGCCGGCACGAGGACCGCTTCGTGCTGTTCCGCGACGACCCGGCCCGCTACACCAACGACCACCTCAACCGGCGCGCGGCGAGCGAGACGCGCCTGACCGTCGATCTGGGCGCCGGCCTGACGGCGGCGGCCGGTCTGGACGGCGGTTACGAGGACCTGGACAGCCGCGGCGTGCGCGCGGGCGCCGCGGTCGCGGCCCTGGGCCGCCACGACCGGCGTCACGCGGCCGGGGCCTTGGAAATCGCCTGGCGCCGCGGCGATTGGCGGGCCACGGCCGGAGCCCGTCGCGACGCCTGGTCGCAGCAGGATCCGGCGACGACGCGCACGGCGGCGATCCGCTGGCAGGTCGACGACGCCGCGGCGCTGCGGGCCTCGGCCGGCACGCTGCTGCGCATCCCCACGTTCACCGAACTGTACTACGTGGACCCCTCCAACCGCGGCGACCCGCACCTGCGGCCGGAACATGGCTGGGCCTGGGACCTCGGCGCGACCGTAGTCTCGGGGCCGTGGACCCTCGACTGGTCGGTGTTCGAACGTCACGAGAAAGAACTGATCGACTGGGTCCGCCCCGCGAACGCGCCGACCCAGCCCTGGCTCGCCCGCAACGTGGCGACGGGTCGCGTGCGCGGCCTGACCCAGTCCTACGGGCTGACCACGCCCCGCGGCGACGTCCTGGCCCTGCACCACACGCTCTTCGAAGCGGAGCGGTCCCTGCCCGCGGGCGACGTCGCCAAGTACGCCTCCCTGGTGCCGCGCCACCTGCTGGCCGCTTCGGCGACGTTCCGGGTCGACCGCGGTATCACGTTCGGCCTCCAGGCCCGCCACCGCAGCCGCCCGGATGACTCCGGGCACGTCGTGGTGGACCTGCGCACGACGTTCGACCGGGGGTCCTGGACCCTGGCGGCTGATCTCGTCAACGCCCTCGACGAAACCTACCAGGAGATTCCCGGGGTGACCCTGCCCGGACGGACGGCCGCGGTGACCTGCGGCCTGTCCTTCTGACCCTCGTAACGCTGAAATGAAGACGGGTCCCGGGAGCGCTCCCGGGACCCGTTTCGTCGGTGGGTGCGGCGGGCAGACCTAGTGTCCTGTCCCGGCAATAGCTATACATAACCGTTCGATCTTGGCCAGGATCGAATCGGCGGTTGCGGTCCAGGCGAACGGCTTGGTCTCGCGGTTGTACGTCGCGACGTAGCTCTCGATCTTTGCCACAAGGTCC
>JANOEP010000069.1:0-20586 GCA_031441465.1 bacterium
GCTTCACGCTCGTCGGCCGACAGAACGATGGGTGTTACGGATCGACCGCGTGGCATAATCGCACCTCCTGTGGAAGACCTCGGGAGAAGTCTACAACAGGGGCGCTATATAGTATAGTTAATCTTGGGACAGGACACTAGCGGGCAGTTGCCCGGTCCGCCGTCGCGGGGCATTATAGGGGATGTGGACCGCAATCCCAACCACGGAGCTGACCATGCGCGACCCGGACCTCTTCCTGCTCGAACACGCCGACCCCCTGGTCACGATGGACCCCGCCCGCCGCGTCCTGGACGACGGCTGGGTGGCGGCGCGCGACGGGCTGATCGTCGGGGTGGGCGCGGGTCCGGCGCCCGCGCAGATCGACGGCGAACCCTGCGCGCGCTTCCGGCGGCTCGACGCGCGGGGCCGGGTCGTGCTGCCGGGCCTGGTCAACACGCACCACCACCTCTACCAGACGCGCACGCGGGCCTGGCCCGGCGCCGTCGACGCGGAGCTGTTCCCCTGGCTCGAGACGCTCTACCCGGTCTGGGCCGGCCTCTCGGACGAGGACGTCCACCGCGGCGCGCTGGTCGGCTGCCGCGAGCTGCTGCGCTCGGGCTGCACCACGACCACCGACCACCACTACCTGTTCCCGCGCGACGCCTCGCCGGAGCTGATCGACATCACGGTGGCGGCGGCCCGCGAGGCGGGCATCCGCTTCCACCCCACGCGCGGCAGCATGTCGCGCTCGCGGAAGGACGGCGGCCTGCCGCCGGACTCCGTGGTGCAGGACCACGACACGATCCTGGCCGACAGCGAACGGGTCATCCGGCTGCACCACGACCCCGCCCCGGACGCGATGACCCGCATCGCGCTCGCCCCCTGCTCGCCGTTCTCGGTCACCCCGGAGCTGATGCGCGACACGGCCGCGCTGGCCCGCCGCTTCGGCGTCCGCCTGCACACGCACCTGTCCGAGACGCGCGACGAGAACGACTACTGCACGCGCGTCTACGGGATGCGGCCGGTGGACCTGCTGGAGGACTGCGGCTGGCTGGCCGACGACGTCTGGCTGGCGCACGGCATCTGGTTCGACGACGCGGAGATCGCGCGGCTGGGGCGCGCGGGCGTCGCGATCGCCCACTGCCCCACCTCGAACATGCGCCTGGGCTCGGGCATCTGCCGCGTGCGCGACCTGCGGGCCGCGGGCTGCCCCGTCGGCCTGGCGGTGGACGGGTCGGCGAGCAACGACTCCTCCCACCTGCTGGCCGAGCTGCGCCAGTGCTTGCTGCTGCACCGCGTCCTGGGCGGCGCCGGCGGGATGACGGTCGGGGAAGTGCTGGAGATGGCGACCCTGGGCGGCGCCGCCTGCCTCGGGCGCGACGACGTGGGTTCGCTCGCGCCGGGCAAGGCCTGCGACCTGGCGCTCTTCGACCTCGGGGACCTGGCCTACGACCGCGTGGGCGACCGCGTGGCCGCTCTGCTGCTCTGCCACCCCCGCGACGCCGCGGCGGTCGTGGTCGGCGGTCGTGAGGTCGCGCTCGGCTGAGACCCCGGCCGGGTCAGAAGAGCCAGTCCGTGCTCAGGAACGAGCCGTGCCCCTCGCGCACGATCCGCGAGAACAGCTCCTTGTTGGCGTCGGTGGCCCGCGTCGCGGCCAGGGTGCGGATCGAGAAGACCCGCAGGGCGTCGCTCACCGACAGCGTGCCCTCGGCGGAGTCCTTGCGCCCGGTGAACGGGTACGTGTCGGGTCCGCGCTGGCACTGGGCGTTGACGTTGACGCGGCAGACCTGATTGACCAGCTGGTCGACCAGCCGGCCGACGACCGCGGGATCGCGCCCGAACAGGCTGGCCTGCTGGCCGTAGGGCGACTCCATGATCGCGCGCACCGGTTCCTCGACGTCGTCGAAGACCGCCACCGGCACCACGGGGCCGAACTGCTCCTCGTGGAAGATCCGCATGCCCGGCGCCGCCGGGTACACCACGGCCGGGTGGACGTAGGTGCCGTGCGCGACGCCGCCGTCGGGGTTGAGCACCTGCGCGCCGCGGGCGCGGGCGTCCGCGACGAGTTCCGCGAGGTACTGCGGCTTGCCGGCCTCGGGCAGCGGGGTGATCTGCGCGCCGGCATCCCAGGGCAACCCGGGGCGCAGGGCATCCACGGCGGCGACCAGGCGGCGGTTGAACTCCGCCGCGAGGCTGCGGTGCACGAAGATCAATTTGAGCGCCGTGCAGCGCTGGCCGTTGAACGACAGGGCGCCCGCGACGCATTCCGCGACCGCCTCGTCCAGATCGGCGTCGGGCAGCACGATGGCGGCGTTCTTGGCCTCGAGGCCCAGCACGCAACGCAGGCGGTGGGGCTTCGGGTGCTGCCGGCGCAGGATGTCGGCCACGCGGCTGGTGCCGATGAAGGCCAGCACGTCGATCCGGCCGGAGGCCATCAGCGGGCCCACGATCGTCGCGCCGTCGCCGTACACCGTGTTGACGACCCCGGGCGGGAAGGCGTCGCGGAAATCCGCGAGCAGCGGGTGGTGCAGCAGCACGCCCAGCTTGGGCGGCTTGAAGATGACCGTGTTGCCCATGACCAGGGCCGGGATCAGCGTGGCGAACGTCTCGTTCAGCGGGTAGTTGAACGGGCCCATGCACAGCACGACCCCCAGCGGCGAGCGGCGGATCTGGCCGACGATCCCCTCGTTCTGCTCGAAGCGCGACGAGGCGCGGTCCAGTTCCTTCATCGCCGCCACGGTGTCGTGGATGTAGGCGACGGTGCGGTCGAACTCCTTGCGCGCGTCGGGCAGCGACTTGCCGATCTCCCACATGATCATCCGCACGACCTCGTCGCGGCGTCGCGCCATCCGCGCGGCGAAGTCCTCCACGTGGGCCAGGCGCCGGCGCACGGCCATCGTGGGCCAAAGGCCGCGGCCGTGGTCCCAGGCCGCGCCCGCGGCGGCGAGCGCCGCCAGCGCCTGCTCGGCGCCCAGCACCGGGTAGGAACCGATCACCGCTTGCCGCGGGCCCGTGGTCGAGGGCACGCACACCGGCGACAACACGCGCTTGGTGGCCCCGTCCCAATCCCGCAGCTCGCCGCCGCAGAGCCAGGATGACTGCTCGACCAGCCCCGGCAGGCGGTGTTCGGGCGGCACGGCCTCGAGGTTCGGGAACAGCCGGCTGAAACGATCGGGTCCGGTCATGGGTCCTGCCTTGCTGGGGGGTGCGCGGGGTCGCGGCTGCCGACAATCTATGCTAGGCTGCCCGGACGGACCATGTGAAAACCCGGTGAAGATCCGGCGGGAGGGCCAGGGTTTCATGCGCACCAAGGTGTTGACGTTGCCGATGCTCGCCGTCGCGACCATCGCCGCCGCCGCGCTCGCCGTCGCGGCCGTCCCGCCGCTCGAGCGCCTGGTCGCCATCGAGCGCCTGCCCATGCCCCAACGCCAGGCCGCGGTCACCACGCTGCTCGCCGACCACCCCTTCAACCCCGTCGTCGCGGGCGGCGACACGTTGCTGCTGTTCTACCGCGGACCCGGCCACGACGTGCGGCTCGCCGGCGACCAGACCGCCTGGCTGCCGACGCTGCCGCTGGCGCATCTGCCGGGCACCGACTTGTGGTCCTGCGTCCTGGCCCTGCCGACGCGCTCGCGGGTCGACTACAAGTTCGTGGTCGACGCGCTGTGGCTGCTCGACGCGCGCAACCCGCGGACCTGCACCGGCGGTTACGGGCCCAACTCCGAGCTGCGCGGGCTCGACTACCTCGAACCGGATTTCGTCGCCGCTCCGGTCGCGGCCGCCTGCCGGGTGGACCGCTACGAGCTGCCGGCGCCGGCGCTCGGCGGCCCCCGCGAGTTCCTGGTGCTGACCCCCCCGGGCGAGCCGCGCGGCCGGCGCCCCTGCCTGCTGGTCCACGACGGCCTGGAGTACGTCACGCTGGGTGGCCTGGACCGCGCGCTGGCCTGGCTCGCCGCGCAGCGTCCCGACGTCGACTGGCCGATCTGCGTGTGCGTCCCGCCGGGGCGCCGCACCGATGAATACGCCGGGGGGCTGCAGGAACCGTTCGGCTTGTGGCTGACCGGCACGCTGCAGCCCTTCGTCGCCGTGCAGCACGACGTGGGGATGACGTGGGGCGTCATGGGCGCCAGCTACGGCGGCAACGCCGCGCTCAACCTGGCCCGCCGCTACCCCGGCCGCTTCGACCGCGTGGCCGCGATGAGCCCGTACGTCGCGCCCGAACAGACGATCGGCTACGCGGCGATGCCCCCGCAGAGCGTGCGGGTCTACCTGAACTGGGGCGCCTTCGACCTGCCTCAGCTGATCCCGATGGACCGCGAGTTCGCCGCGCTGCTGGCCGGGTTCGGCTTCACCTGCCTGTCGGAAGAGAAGCCCCAGGGACATTCCTGGGGCTTCTGGCGGGACGCCCTTCCTTCGGCGCTGACGTTCCTCTACGGACCGTAGGCCGGTTACTTCCGCACGCCCTCCCCCGGTTTGCTCTTGTCGGGATAGGCCGGCGTCGCGGGGATCCGCCACGTCGCTCCCTCGTCCTTCAGACGGCCGAGCAGGTGCCCGATCGCGAAGTCGAGCTGCTCGTCCTTGCCGGCCACGACGTTGGCGGGCTGATTCTGCACCGCGAGGTGGGGCTCGACGCCGCGGCCCTCGATGATCCACTTCCCGTGCAGGTCGTAGAGGCCGAACTGGGGCGGGGTGACTGTGCCGCCGTCGACGAGGTCCTGGTGGGGCTCGATGCCGATGGCGCCGCCCCAGGTGCGCATGCCGATCACGGTGGCGAGGTCCCTGACCTTGACCGCTTCGGCGAAGAACTCGCCGTTGCTGCCGGTGTCCTCGTTGATCAGGACCGCCAGCGGCCCGTGGAACACGCGCTCGGGGTTGCGGCCGGGGCCGCCTTCGCGCGGGATGGTCATGGACCACAGCACGCGCTCGAGCCGGTCGATGATCATGTCGCCGACGAAGCCGCCGCCGTTGTCGCGCTCGTCGATGACGAGGCCCTCCTTGCCCGCCTGCGGGTACCAGTAGGCGCCGAACTCGACGAGGCCGGCCTCGCCCATATCGGGCAGGTGGAGGTAGCCGAGGCGGCCGCCCGACTTCTCCTCGACGTAGCGGCGGTTGGCCTCCACCCAGGCGCGGTAGCGCAGGCCGACCTCGCCGCGCAGCGGCTCCACGACGACCGTGCGCGGGTGCTTGCCCTCGGGGTTGTCGGCGACCGTCAGCTCGACCGTCCGGCCGGCGCCGTCGGCGAGCAGCTCGTAGGGGTTGGCGCGGGGGGCCAGCGACCGGCCGTCGACGGCCAGCAGGAAGTCGCCCTCGCGCACGTCCACGCCGGGTTCGTCCAGCGGCGAGCGCGCGTCGGCGTCCCAGCTGCGGCCGGGCAGGATGCGGGCGATGCGCACGCCGCCGCTAGGCTGATCGACGGCGAAGTCGCAGCCGAGCATCGCCGTGCGCGACGGTTCGCCGGCGTGCTGCTGGTCGCCCCCGTAGACGTAGGTGTGGCCGATGTTCAACTCGGCGATCATCTCCCCGATCAGGTAGGTGAGGTCGCCGCGCGCGCCGCACCACGGGACCAGGGCGGCGTACTTGTCGTGGATCTTGCGCCAGTCGACGCCGTGCATGCCCTCGTCGTAGAACCAGTCGCGCTCGATGCGCCAGGCCTCGTCGAACATCTGGCGGTACTCCTGCGCGCGGTCCACGCGCAGGCGCACGCCGTCGAGGTCGACCGCGCCGTCGCCGGGCTTGAACTCCTGCCCCGCGTCGACCACGCCGTAGGCGGCGCCGGCGCGGTACGCCATCTTCTTGCCGTCGGCCGACAGGTGATAGTTGGCGAGACCGGCGCCCAGGTCCTTGGCCTCGCGCTCCTCGATGTCGTACGCCACGAGGGCGAGGTCGCTCTCGGCGGTGCGGTCGTCGACGGTCTGGTACTTGGAGAAGATCGGCTCGTCGCGGCGCAGCATCAGGCAGCCGTCGGCGGTCGCGGTGAGGCGGAAGTAGTTGCCGGCGTCCACGCCGGGGACCGCCAGCACGCGCTCGCCGAGACCGGCGAGATCGACCCGGGTGGCGGCGGCCTTGCCGGCGTCGCCGGAACCGTCCGGGTCCTTCTTGTCGTCCGCCTTCTTGTCGTCGACCGTCGCTGTGACCAGGCCCGGATCCTCGAAGAACGGCGAGCGCTCGCCGTCCTTCAGCAGCACGAGGTAGGGCTTCGCCAGGTCCATGAAGATGTGGTTCTGATCCTGCCGGTCCATGATCGGGGTGAACGTGCGGTTGCTCAGGAACCAGAGGTAGCGCCCCTCGGGATCGAATCCGGGCGACCAGCTCGTGAAGAAGTCGTCGGTGACCTGCGTGATCTTGCCGGAGGCGAGTCCGTAGAGGCAGATCACCTCGTTCATGTTCTCGGTGTTCTTGCTGTAGGCCACCCACTGGCCGTCGGGCGACCAGACGTAGTCGAGGATGCCCCACCGCTCCCAGGCGTCGTCGTACTCGCCCTGGTCGATCACGGTGATCTTCCCGGTGCCGACATCCACCATGTTCAGGCGCATGAACTTGTCGCCCCAGAGAATCCGCTGCGAGTCGGGCGACCAGACGGGCTGCAGCAGGAAGCCCCGGTTGTCGGGCGTCAGCGAACGCCAGGGATCGCGGCCGCGCTGGTCGGCGAGGTAGAGCTGCTCCTCGCCGCTGCGGTCGCTGACGAAGCAGACCCAGCGGCCGTCCGGCGACCAGGCGGCGTTCTTCTCGCGGCTGGCGCTGGAACGGGAGAGGTCGAACCACTCGCCCTTCTCGGCGGGCAGGCTGAGGATCTCGCCGCGGGCCTCCAGCAGCAGGCGTTCGCCGGCGGGCGACAGGCCGAAGCTGCCGGTCGCCGGCGCCGCGTCGACCAGTTCGGAGCGCATCGGCGCGCGGTCGGTGGCGACGTCGATCGCGACCTCGCGGTCGGCGCCGGTGGCGAGGTCCAGCACGCGCAGGCCGCCGGCGTGCTGGTAGACGACCATGCCGGCGCCGCAGCCCGGCGACTTCACGTCGTAGTCGCGGTACTGCGTCAGGCGCGTCACGCCCGAGCCCGCGGGGTCCATCGCGTAGAGGTTGAGGGTGCCGTCCTCGCGGTCGCTCAGGAAGACGATGCTGTCCTGCCACCACATCGGGAAATTATCGGTGCCCTCGAAGTCGGTGACCTTCACGATGGCGCCGGAGGCGAAGTCGGCCACCCACACGTCCTGGGCCATGCCGCCCTGGTAGCGCTTCCAGGTGGCGCCCTCGCGGGCGATGCGGTTGTAGGCGAGGCGCTTGCCGTCGGGCGAGAAGCTCGCCAGCGCGCCGCGGTCGACGGCCACCTTCTCGGGCAGGCCGCCCTCGCGGTCGACGAGGAAGAGCTGCGGCTGGCCGAGCGGGTGCTCCCGCGCCGACCGGAACAGGATGCGCCGGCCGTCGGGATGCCAGTCGAGCGTCTGGTCCGCGCCGGCGTGGAACGTCAGCCGGCGCGGCGCGCCGCCGGCGGTCGGCATCACGTAGACGTCGGCGCCGCCGTCGTAGTCGCCGGTGAAGGCGACCCACTGGCCGTCAGGGCTGAACCTGCCGGCGGTCTCGAAGCCGGGACCGTTGGTGAGCCGGTGGGCCCGGCCGCCGGACGCCGGCGCCAGCCAGAGGTCGTCCTCGTAGGTGAAGACGAGGTGCTCGGCGCTGATGTCGGGGTTGCGCATGAGCTGCGACGCGCCCGGTGCGGAAGCGGACACGCCGGCGGGCGCGGCGGCCGTCAGCACGACCGCGAGGGTGAGGATGGCCAGTCGTTTCAAGGGATTCTCCTCCTGGGGGACGGCTCGTGGTGGGTCGGAACTCCGTCGTCGGGATACGGGCATCAACCGGGGATCCCCGGCTTGACCATGAACGTCTTTTCCTTACGAATCTCGACCGTGCCCGGTTTCGCGCCCTGCGGTTTCGTGACGAAGCGGGCCGGCGTCCCGGAGACCGCCACCAGCTTGGCCTCGCGCACCTTGCTGTGCCAGGCGGCGACCGCGGCGGCGGCCTCGAGCACCTCGCGCGGCGGCTCCTCGCCCGCCGGCACCTGCAGCACGACGTGGCTGCTCGGGCGGCCCTTCACGTGGAACCACCAGTCGTTGGCCTTGGCGATCTTCAGGCTGAGGCGGTCGTTGTCGGCGTCGGTGCGGCCGGCCAGCACGACCCAGCCGCCGGGCAGCTCGTAGCGCCACAGGGAAGGCTCCGGGGGGCGGCGGTCCGTCATGTCGCCGCCTCGAGGAAGGTCGCCACTTCGTCGAAGGGCTTGCGGTGGAGATCGGGCACCGTGCAGCCCGGCGCGGGATGGCCGACGACCAGCAGCAGGAAGGGCCGCTCGTGCCGGGGCCTGCCGAGCACCTCGTTGAGGAAATTCATGGGGCTCGGCGTGTGGGTCAACGTCGCCAGGCCGGCCCGATGAAAGGCGGTGATCAGCATGCCCGTGGCGATGCCCACGGACTCCGTAGGGTAGTAGTGCGTGACGCGCTCGCCGTCGGGTCCGACTCCCTGGCGCATCTGGAAGATGGCGATCAGCCAGGGCGCCTTTTCCAGGAAGGGCTTGCACGCATCCGTGCCGAGCGGGCGCAGGGCCTCGAGCCAGTCCCCCGGAGCGCGACCGCCGTAGAAGGTCCGCTCCTCGGCCTCCGCCGCTTCGCAGATGCGGTGCTTGACGGCCGGGTCGCTCACGGCCACGAAATGCCAGGGTTGCTGGTTGGCGCCGCTCGGGGCGCTGGCGGCCGCGCGCAGGCAATCGGCGATCAGCGCGGCCGGCACCGGCCGGTCGCTGAAATCGCGAACCGAGCGGCGACAGGCCAAGTCCTCGGCGAAATCGCGGGCCCGGGCGGCCGCTTCCGAGGGTGCCCGTTCGCGGAAATCCAGGGGTATGCGGGGAGCTTCGTCCATGGCGGTCCTTGCTGCGCGGTGGGTGGCACGGATCTGGGCCAGTCTAAGCCCTGGGGCGTCCTGCGGCTCGGAAAAACTGGAACCGGGACCCCGGTTTCGTGTAGATTGGCCCCGGTTGCCCGGCGGCGCCGCCCACCAGCGGCGTCTGTCGTGTTTGGGCGCGCGCCGGGCTCCCTCATCCCAAACCAACCCAGCTACGGAGGACTCGAAGCGATGATCGAGGTACGTGACGTCACGAAGCGGTTCGGAGCCACCGTCGCCCTCGACGGCGTCTCGTTCCGCCTCGACAAGGGCGAGATCCTCGGCTTCCTGGGGCCCAACGGGGCCGGCAAGAGCACCGCCATGAAGATCGTCACCACGTTCCTGGCGCCCGACGCGGGCACGGTCAGCGTGGACGGCATCGACGTGCTCCGCAATCCCCTGGAAGTCCGCAGCCGCATCGGCTACCTGCCGGAGAACCACCCGCTGTACGTGGACATGATGGTCCACGAGTACCTGCAGTTCGTCGGCCGGGCGCGCGGCCTGGCCGGCGACGAGCTGCGGCGACGGCTGGAGTGGGTCGTGGAGGCCTGCGGGCTCGGCAGCGTCTTCCGCAAGCCGATCAACGAACTCTCCAAGGGCTTCCGGCAGCGCACCGGCCTGGCGCAGGCGCTGATCCACGATCCCGAGGTGCTGATCCTCGACGAGCCCACCAGCGGGCTGGACCCCCTGCAGATCATCGGCATCCGCGAATTGATCCAGGGGCTCGCCCGCACCAAGACGATCATCTTCAGCACGCACATCCTGCAGGAAGTGTCCCCGGTCACCGACCGCGTCGTGATCATCAACGGCGGGCGGATCATCGCCGATGGGCGCATCGGCGAGCTGGAGCGGGCGGCCATGGGACGCAACCGCATCTACGTCGCCTACCGCGCCCCGGCCGCCGAGGTCGAGGCGGCCCTGCGCGACCTGGGCGGCCTGCACGAGGTGCGGCCGGTAGCCGGACGCGAGGGCGCGGCCCGCTTCGAGGTGCGCGCCGATTTCGAGCATGACATGCTGGCGCCGCTGAGCCGGCTGGCCCAGTCGCGCGGCTGGGACCTGCTGGAGCTGCAGGAGGCGCCGTTCAGCCTCGAGGACACCTTCATCGCCCTGACGCGACAGAGCGGGGCTTCCCGGGAGGTGAGCCATGTCTAACACCGGCGTGATCTTCCGCCGCGAATTCGCGGCCTACTTCAACAGCCCGATCGCCTACATCTTCATCATCGTGTTCCTGGTGCTCAACTGCGGCTTGTTCATGACGCCGTTCTTCCTGGCGCAGCTCGCGGACATGCGCGACTTCTTCGGGAACCTGCCGCTGTTCCTGATCTTCTTCATCCCCGCGGTGACCATGCGGCTGTGGGCCGAAGACAAGCGCAGCGGCACCTTCGAACTGCTGATGACGCTGCCCATGAAGTCCAGCGAGGTCATGCTCGGCAAGTACTTCGCGGCGATGGCCTTCTACGTGGTGGCGCTGCTCGGGACGCTGCCGATCCCCATCATGCTGGCGCTGCTGGGCAACCCCGACCTGGGCGCCGTGTTCGGCGGCTACCTCGGGGCGCTGCTGCTGGGCGGCCTGTACATGGCCGTGGGCATCTTCACCAGCGGCCTGCTGCGCGACCAGATCTCCGCCTTCATCCTGGGCATGCTGGCCTGCTTCGCGCTGTTCCTGGTCGGGGTGCCGGCCGTTTCGGCCACCATCGACGGCTGGGTCGGCGGCTTCGGTTCGTTCCTGCAGAACGCGTTCGGCCTGATGCCCCACTACCAGGCGCTGCAGCGCGGCGTCCTGGAGCTGGGCGACCTCGCCTACTTCCTGGGCCTGACGGCCGTGTTCCTGGTCCTGAACGCCGTCTGGCTGGAAGGGAGGAAGTACTGATGAGCACCAAGCGCCGGAACTTCCGCGTGACCTTCGCCGTCACCGCCCTGCTGCTGCTGGCCGTGTCGGTGCTGCTGACCGACGTGCTGGGCGGCTTCGGCGGCGCGCGCGTCGACCTGACCAGCGAGCGCCTGTACACCATGGCGCCGGCCGCCAAGGACATCCTCAAGGGGCTGAAGGCCCCCGTGCAGGTGAAGCTCTACATCACCGGCGCGGCGGCCATGCCGACCGAGCTGAAGACCCTCGAACGCGACGTCACCGACAAGCTGCGCGACTACGCCCAGGCGTCCGGGGGCATGATCCAGTACAGTATCCACGACCCGCAGGACGACGAGGACCTCCAGGGCAAGTTGTCGGAGCGGGGAATCCAGCCGTTCCAGGTCCAGTCGATCGAGAAGGACGAGATCGGCGTCAAGCTGATCTGGAGCGCCATGACCGTGGCCTACAAGGACCGTCCCGAGGAGATCATGCCGCAGGTCCTGCCGCAGTCGCTGGCCACCTTCGAGTACGACCTGATCTCGCGCGTCTACCGCCTGACCCGCGACCGCGACCCCAAGGTGGCCCTGATCGCGCCGCTGCAGGAGATCGACCCGCAGACCGCCATGCAGTACCTGCAGCGCGGCATGCAGCCGCCCGAGCCCGTGGACGTCTACACCTCGATCGCCCAATACCTCCAGCAGGAGCACTACCAGGTCGAGCGCGTGTCGCTGACGCCGGATTCGCGCATCCCGGCCGACGCCGACGCGCTGCTGGTGCTCAACCCGTCGGGCTTCGACGAGCGGCAGGCCTTCGAGATCAACCGCGCCATCAGCAACGGCACCAACACGCTGATCGCCGTGCAGCTGCACACCTACGGCTACCAGCCGGGCATGCGTGGCGGCTTCACGATCAGCGGCGCCAGCCAGACCAGCGGCCTCGAGTCCGTGCTGGGCGCCTTCGGCGTGACCGTCGACACGCGCCACCTGCTGGACGCCAGCCACGAAACCCTGGCCGTGCCCCGCACCCAGAACGTCGGCGGCATGCGCTTCCAGACCAACGAGCCGGTGCGCCTGCCGGTGCAGGTCAAGGTCACCGAGACCCAGATGAACCAGGACTCGCCCCTGGGCAACCGCATCGCGAACCTGCTCTACCTGTGGGGCACCGCCCTGGACCTGGACACCGCCAGGCTCGGGACCAACGGCCTGACCTCGACGGTGCTGTTCACCGCCAGCGAGCGCGCCTGGCGCGCGCCGTTCACCGACGGGATGCTGCCCGGGAGCCTGTTCTCGCCCGAGGGCAAGCAGATCGAGCCGAGGCTGCCCCTGGCGGTGCTGCTCGAGGGCACCTTCCCCGACGCCTTCGCCGGCCGCCCGACTCCCGTCTGGCCGACGGCGCCCGACGCCGCCGTCTCGCCGGCACAAGACACGCCGACCCCGCTGCGCGGCGACGAGGCCCGCGTCGCGGTGATCGGCTGCGCCAAGATGTTCGACGACATGGGACTGCAAGCCGGGCAGAACGCCCTGCTGCTGCTCAACGCCGTCGACGCCCTGACCCACGGCGAGGAGATGATCTCGATCCGCTCGAAGGCTCTGACCCAGCGCGTGATCCGACCGGTCGACGACGGCGAGAAGCTCTTCTACCGCCTGTTCGCCGCCGTGCTGGTGCCCGTCGCCCTGGCGGCCTTCGGCCTGCTGCGGGCCGCGAAGCGCCGCAAGGAGGCGGCGCGATGACCCGCAACCGTCCCCTGCTGATCCTGGCCCTGACCGTCGTAATGCTGCTGGCCTTCAGCGTCGTGCAGCGGGTGCTGCACCGGCGCGCCGTGACGTCCCCGACCACCGCCACCGTGGTGGCGGCGGACTTCGAACCGGCGGACATCAACCGCGTCACGGTCGGCACCGCAGCCGACTCGGTGGCGGTCGTGCTCGAGCGGCTGGGCGAGGGCTGGGTCGCCCGCACCGCCTGGGGCCATCCCGTCGACCCGCGCAAGCTCCAGGAGCTGCTGGCGGCCCTGGACAGCCTGCAGGGGGACTTCCGCTCCGACGAGCCGGCGATCCTGGAAGACTACGGTCTGGGCCCGCAGTCGGATCCCGTGAAGGTGACCCTGTTCGGCAAGGACTGGCAGCCGGTCTGCGCGCTGCTGCTGGGCAAGCGCGCCGACGACGGCTCGGGCGTCTTCGTGCGCGCGCCGGGCAGCCACGCGGTCTACCTGGTCAGGACCGAGGTGCGGGGCAAGCTCGGGCTGTGGGCCCCGGAGGCGAAGCCGGAGACGCGCACGTTCCTGGACCTGTCGGTGTTCAAGACCGACGCCGCCGGCATCCGCCAGATCGCCCTGCACGACGGGGACAAGACCCTGGTCATGGAGAAGGTCCTGACGACCGCCGGATCCGGCGACGGGTCCGCGCCGCCGCCCCAGGACTGGGAGTGGACGCTGACCGCACCCTCGCGCCGCGCCCTGGCGAAGACGAAGGTCGACGGCGTGATGAACGCGCTGACCGGCATCCAGGCCGCCGACATCGCCGACCCCGGAGTCGGCATGGAGAAGTACGGCCTGTGGAAGGCCGCACGCCGCGTCGAGGTGACGCTGGCGGACGGTTCGACCTTCGAACTGCGCGTCGGCGACGCGCAGCCGGCCACGGGGGGCGCCCAGCCGGGGCGCTACTGCATGACGTCGCGCGACACCAGGATCTGGGTGATCCGCGAGAACAAGCTCGACCAGATCTTCAAGAAGCTCGCCGACCTGACGCCGGACGCCTGATCCGGTCCGCCGGCCCCGCCCAACGCCCGGGCGGCCCTCTCCCGGGCGTTTTTGCTTGCAGATTCAGGGGCCGGGGATGATCCTGAACCTGTACCTGACACGATGTCCCCCACGCGCCCAGCACCGGAGGCCAGGACTTGAAGCAGAGCGTAACAAGCGCCCCCGGGGTGCTGCTGACCAACGCGAACGTGCTGGACTACCTGCCGCCGCAGATGAACGCGGCGCCCGACCCGCGCGTCGAGACCGCCGACCTGCGCCTCGCGGGCGGCCGCATCGTCGAGCGCGGACGCGGTCTCGCGCCGCACGACGGCGAAGAAGTCCGCGACCTGGACGGCCGCACGGTCATGCCGGGACTGATCAACGCCCACCACCACCTCTACTCCACGCTGGCGCCGGGCATGCCGCCGCCGGCGAACACGCCGCGCAGCTTCCAGGACGTGCTGACGGAGATCTGGTGGAAGCTGGACCGCGCGCTGGATCCCGAAGCCATCCGGATCAGCGCGGTGTCGGGCGCCTGGGACGCGCTGCGCTGCGGCACGACGATGATCTTCGACCACCACAGCAGCCTGACCTCGGTCGGCGGCTCGCTCGACCTGGTGGAAGAGGGCCTGCGCGACGCCGGCTTGCGCGGGTGCCTCTGCTACGAGGTCACCGACCGCGGCGGGCCCGGCAGCCGCGACACCTGCCTGGAGGAGACTCGCCGCTACCTGCAGAAGACCGCCGCGCCCGTCGACGGCGTTCCCGTCGTCGGCGTTCCTTGGTTCAAGGGCCTGGTCGGCGCCCACGCCGGCTTCACGCTGGAGGACGCCACGCTCGACAGCCTGGCGGCGCTCTGCTCCGAATTCGATACCGGCGTGCACATCCACCTGGCCGAAGGCGCGACGGACCGCGAGATCTGCCATGACCGCGGCTGGCCCGACCCGCTGGTGCGGCTGGACCGGCACGGCCTGATCCGCCCCCGCAGCCTGCTGGCCCACGGCGTGGACCTCACCCCGCTGGACCTGCAGACGATCGAGGAGAAGGGCGCCTGGCTGGTGCACAACGGCCGCTCGAACATGAACAACGGCGTCGGGCGCGCGCCGGTCGACCGCTTCCCCCCGCGCAGTTGCCTGGGCACCGACGGCCTGGACGGCAACATGTTCGGCGAGCTGCGCACGACGTTCTACCGCGGCAACGAGACCGGCCGCGGCCCGTTGGGCTTCAAGGGCGCCGAGCGCTTCTGGATCGGCGGCTACCAGCTCGCCCGCGAGATCTTCGGCGAACCCTTCGGTTCGCTGGACGCCGGCGCGCCCGCCGACTTCTTGATCGGCTGCGAGGACCAGAAGCAGCCGCTGCACCAGGGGAATTGGCTCGGCTTGCTGCTGTTCGGCATGCAGCCCCGCGTGATCCAGGAAGTCTGGGTCGACGGCGCGCCGCGCTACCGCCGCGGCGATCCGGCGCCGTACGACGGCAAAGCCTGCCGCGCCGCCGCCAAGCGTATCTGGGACCGCATGTCCAACCTCTGATCCACGACACCGGCTGGTCGCCCCCCACAACGGGCGCGCCCGGCCGGGGCGTATCCGGAGCCGCGATGACCACGAAGAACCCCCTCGACGCCGCCCGCGCCCTCGAAGCACCCATGATCGCCTTCCTGCGCGACATCGTCGCCATCCCGAGCCTTTCGGGACAGGAGGAACGGGTCGTGCGCCGCGTCGCGCAGGAGATGGAACGCGTCGGCTTCGACGAGGTGCGCCTCGACGGCCTCGGCAACGTGCTCGGTCGCATCGGCGACGGTCCGCGCGTGGTGGCCTTCGACGCCCACCTCGACACCGTCGATGTGAGCGATCCCGCCCAGTGGCTCTGCGACCCCTTCCGGGGCAAGCTGGAAGACGGCCGCGTCTACGGCCGCGGGTCCGTCGACCAGAAGGCCGGCATGGCCGGCATGGTCTACGCCGGCAAGCTGATGAAGGAACTCGGGCTGCTCGATGGCTGCCAGGTGTGGATGGTCGGCTCGGTGATGGAAGAGGATTGCGACGGCCTCTGCTGGCACTACATCCTGCAGGAGCAGCTGCTGCGGCCCGAGGTCGTCGTCTCGACCGAGCCCACCGGCCTGACCCTGACCCGCGGCCAGCGCGGGCGCATGGAGATCCGGGTCACCTCGCACGGCGTGTCGTGCCACGGCTCGGCACCGGAGCGCGGGGTCAACGCCGTCTACAAACTGGCGCCGGCCTGCGCGGCGATCGAGCGGCTGAACGACCGGTTGGGACACGACGACTTCCTGGGCAAGGGCACCTGCACCGTCAGCATGTTCCAGAGCCTTTCGCCGAGCCTGTGCGCGGTGCCCGACAAGGCCGAACTGCACATCGACCGCCGCCTGACCGCGGGCGAGACCCGCGACGGCGCCCTGCGCGAGGTGCGCGAGGCCCTGGCCGCGGCCGGCGTCGAAGCCGAGGTGCGGCTGCTGACCTACGAGGTCCCCGCCTGGACCGGCCTGGTCTACCCCATGGAGAAGTACTACCCGACGTGGCTGATGCCCGCGGACCACCCCGCGGTGCGCGCGGGCGTCGTCGCGCACGCGGGCGTGTTCGGCGCGCCGCCCGTGGTCTCGCGCTGGACCTTCAGCACCAACGGCGTGGCCATCAACGGGCTGCACGGGGTGCCCTGCGTCGGCTTCGGACCGGGCCAGGAAGCCCTGGCCCACGCCCCCAACGAGTACGTCCCGGTGGACGACGTCGTGCGGGCCTGCGCCTTCTACACGGCGTTCCCGCAATCCTTCCTGAACATCGACCGAGGTGCGACATGAGCAAGATCCTGCAGGGCAAGCATTTCATCGACACCGAGGACTGGGCCGACGACGAGCTGGAACTGATGCTCGCGACCGCCGGCGACCTCAAGCGCAAGTTCTACCGCGACGAGCCGCACGCGCTGCTGCGCGACCGCACCCTGTTCGCGCTGCTCTTCGAGCAGAGCACCCGCACCCGCAACTCCATGGAAGCGGGCATGACCCAGCTCGGCGGCCACTGCCACGTGCTGACCCCCGACAAGCTGCAACTCAGCCACGGCGAGACGGTCATGGATACCGCGCGCGTGCTGGGCCGCATGGGCCACGGCATCGCCATCCGCAACTGCGATTTCGGCGTGGGCAACAAGTTCATGCGCGAGATCGCCGGCATCTCGCGCGTGCCCCTGATCAACCTGCAGTGCGACGTCTACCACCCCTGCCAGGCGGCGGCCGACATCATGACCGTGCGCGAGAAGTTCCGCGGCGAGACGCGGGGCCGCAAGATCGTCGTGAGCTGGACCTACGCCCCGAGCTACGTGCGCCCCATCTCGGTGCCCCAGTCCGAGATCCTGATCATGACGCGCATGGGACTGGACGTGACGCTGGCCCACCCGCCCGAGTTCAAGCTGATGCCGGACATCCTCGAGCGCGCCCGCGCGAACGCGCGGCGCAGCGGCGGCAAGTTCGAGATCGTCGACGACATGGACGCTGGTTTCGAGGGCGCCCACGTGGTCTACCCCAAGAGCTGGGGCTGCCTGGTGCACGAGCCCGACCGCGCGGCCGCCGTCCAGCACATCGAGAAGTACCCCGGCTGGATCTGCGACGAGCGCCGCATGAAGCTGGCCGCGCCCGACGCGATCTACATGCACCCGCTGCCGGCCTCGCGCGGCCAAGAGGTCACCGACGCGGTGATCGACGGCCCGCAGTCGGTGGTGTGGGACCAGGCCGAGAACCGCCTGCACACGGCCAAGGCCATCATGGCCCTCACCATGTAGACGCCGGGAGAGCGCGATGCAGCTGCCGCAGGTCGGGACCAATCCGCACTGGACGGGGTACGCCTGCGGGTTGTGCGGCAGGGCGCACCCGACGGACCACCGCGGCTTCGTGTGCGCCGGCTGCGGCGACGAGGGCATCCTCGACGCGACCTACGACTACGCGGCGATCCGCGCCGGCCTGCCCGACGGCGACCCCTTTCCGGCGCGGGGCCGGCCGGACCTCTGGCGCTACGCCGCGCTGCTGCCGCTGCAACCGGTGGCGCCCCACGCCTGCTGGTCGCTCGGCGACACGCCGCTGCACGCCCCGCACCGCCTGCGCGAACACCTCGGCCTGCCCCACCTGCTGCTGAAGGACGACACCGCGCTGCCGTCGGCCAGTCTGAAGGACCGCGCCACGGCCATGGCGATGGCCGACTGCGCCCGCCTGGGCGTCGCGCACGTGGCCGCCGCCTCGACGGGCAACGCCGCCGCCAGCCTCGCGGTGCTGGCGGCGCGCGCGGGCGTGCGCACGACGATCTTCGTGCCGGCCGCGGCGCCGCGGGCCAAGCTGGCCCAGCTCGAGCTGCACGGCGCCGAGGTCCGCCGCATCGACGGCACCTACGACGAGGCCTTCGACCTGTCCGTCCAGGAAACGCGGGCGCACGGTTGGTACTCCCGCAACTGCGCCTACAACCCGCTGCTGGTGGAGGGCAAGAAGACCTGCGCCCTGGAGATCGCCCACGCCCTGGATTTCCGGGCGCCCGACGCGGTGTTCGTGCCGACGGGCGACGGCTGCATCGTGTCGTCGACCGCCAAGGCCTTCCACGAGCTGGCGGAGGTCGGTCGCCTGGACCGCGTGCCGGCCGTGTTCGGCGTGCAGGCCGCGGGCGCCGCGCCGCTGTGCCGCGCCTGGCGGGAAGCCGGCGCGCGGGCCGCCGCGCTCACGCCGCGCGAGGTGCTGGCCGCCGTCGCGCCGGTCACGCCCGCGACCATCGCCGATTCGATCAGCGTGGGCGTCCCGCGCAACCGACTGAAGGCGTGGAAATACGTCGGGCGCAGCGGGGGCGGCTTCCTCGCCGTCGAGGACGAGGCGATCCGCGAGGCCATCCGCCTGCTGGCCCGACTCGCCGGCGTCTGGGCCGAACCGTCGGGGGCGGCGGGCTTCGCCGGCCTGTTGCTGGCCCGCGCGCAGGGGCTGATCGGGCCGCACGACAAGACCGTGGTGCTGGTCACGGGGCACGGGCTGAAGGATCCGCTGGCGGGGGTCCGGACGGATTAGCCGCGCGCCCACGCGTCGTTCCCTGCTTCCAGGACTCTACATGTCTCAGCCCTGGCGCCGTTTATTCCGTTCGATCAAACCCACCACCACGAACGACAAGACGACGACCCCGGCGATCCCGATGACGAAGGGCCGCGCCGGTGCGCCGCTTCGCCGCTGGAACGGCTCGCCGAACCGCGCATTGGGCCGGAAGTAAGCCTCCCCGTGCCGGTAGTCGAGGATCGTGTTGAAGCGCGCCAGCACCTCCAGGCACAGCACGCCGCCGGGCGGCGCCTGGTTGCCGGCTGAGGGCAGCTCCATATGGACCGGCACGTTCGGCAGGGAGAACCCCGCGATCACGAGTTCCGGCACCAGCACGACCTCGTTGCGGATCACCGCGCTGCCCACCCCGCGCGAGGCGCTCTTCCCGAGCACCCGCATCGCGCCGGGCAGACCGTGGGCCGCCGAGAAAGCCTGGTTGACGATCATGGTCCCCGTACCGGCGGTGTCCAGGACGAACAACCCGGCCTCCCTCTTCTCCCCGGCGACCAGGACGGTCTCCACCGCCGTGAGCGGGCCCGCGTACGGCATCGCGGTCTTCGCATATCCGGCCGACTTCGCGGGCAACTCGTCGTGGACGATCATGATCATGCGGTCGTAATCGATTTCGACCACCTTGCCCAGGAAAAGCGGCCAGCCGACGATCCCGTCGGCCCGGTCGGCCTGCCTCTCCACCGCGATGAGCGGTTCGTGGTCCCACCGCAGCCCCGCGATGTCGAGCCGGTTGTCGCTGGCGGTCCGCCGTTCCGTCGAGCCGCCGGTCCCGGCGTTGATCGTCGTGCCGTCGAGCCGCAGTTCGGCTCCCTTGTCCAACGCGGACGGGTACAGGGCACAGCTTTCCGCCCCGGTGTCGAAGATGAGGTTCAGCGGCCCGGAACCGTTGATCGTGCCGACGACGTTCAGTTTGCCATTCTTGATCGAGATCGGGATGGTGTCGGGGCCGGCCGTGCGCGGGCCGAGCCGTTCGTATGCCTGCATCATCGTCGAGATTCGCGTGCGGCAGGAGTCCCGGCCCCCGAGCAGGACCGTGAAGTCGTAGGTGCGGCCGGGCAGGACGTCGAAGGAGAGCGAGTCGACGTCCGAGATGAACGTCACACGCTTCGCGGCGGTCGTCCTCAGCGCGGCGTAGACGTCGAGCGCGGCCGCGGGATCGACGACCCAGACGCCCTTCTGGAGACGGTCGCCGTCGCGGACGTCCACGGTCCCGGAATTCGCCGGGAGCACCGGCGGCGCCGCCCGGGCCGCGACGGCCGCCGTCACCAGGAACAACACCGGCAACCAGACGAACCGGCCATCCGCACGCCAGTGTCGAAGTGGCCACTGGGTCCGAGCTGCGGTGTTGCGCCATCGCATCAGGATACCCCCTCGAAGGAAAGACCACGGAACAGCGAGCCCGGCGAGGGCGTCAGCCTCCGCCGGGGCGCGACGATTCAAGCAGTCCGAGCGCCGCCGTCGGCAGCTGCCTGGATTTTGATTGCGGTGGCCCAGTTGCGGGTCGTGGCGGCCTCTCCCGTGAGGCGCGTGAAGACCTTGACGAGCTCGCTGTCGGCGACTCCGCCCGCGCACCAAAGGTAAGCCGCCAGCTTCCCGAGGGCGAAGGCCTCGGGAGACCACGATCGCGCCAGCAGCGGCCCAGCCGCTTGCAAGGCATCCGGATCCTGCAAGAAGGCCACCAGGTGCCGCGATGGGTCGTCTACCATGTCGCGCAGGGGATTCTCCCCGAGGATGGCCGCGAGATCCGCCGCACCGATCACGACCACCGGCACCGAGAAGCCGAACTCACGTTCGATCGCCGACCGGATGGCCCGCGCGTGCCCGGCGGCGTCCGGACTCTCCGTCGTGAAGACGACGTTGCCGCTGTTGAGCAGCGTGCTGACGTCGGCGTAGCCGAGGCTTTCGACCAGGCGCCTCAGGTCCGCCATGGCGACGCGCTTGGCGCGGCCGACGTTGACGCCGCGCAGCAGGGCGACGCACCTCATCACGATCGCCACCCCGCCGGGGATTTCAGCGGCGTTCCGCGGCCGGGGG
>JANOEP010000070.1:0-2288 GCA_031441465.1 bacterium
ATTGCGCCGCTCACGGCCAAGGACCTCGTGGACCTCGACTTCGTCGCCGCGCATGCCGACTGCGTGGGCTACTCGTTCGTGCAGCGACCTGCCGACGTGGTGCGGCTCCAGCGGGAGTTGGCGCGCCGGCGGCCGAACCGGCCGCTTCTGCCCGTCGTTCTGAAGATTGAAACCTCGCTCGCCGTCCGTAACCTGCCTCGCTTGATCGTGGCGGCCGGCGGCAGCCAACCGGTCGCGGTCATGATTGCCCGGGGCGACCTGGCGGTGGAGATCGGCCTGGGACGCCTGTCCGAAATCCAGGAGCAGATTCTCTGGATTTGCGAGGCGGCGCACGTGCCGGTCATCTGGGCGACGCAGGTGCTCGAGCGCCTGGTCAAGGAAGGCGCTGCCAGCCGCGGCGAGGCCACCGACGCGGCGATGGGGCAACGCGCCGAGTGCGTGATGTTGAACAAGGGGCCGCACCAGGTCGAAGCCATCGCGTTTCTCGATGATGTGTTGCGGCGTATGGACCGGCACCAGCACAAGAAGTCCGCGCGTCTGGGGCCGCTTGGCTCCTGGAGCGAACCACAAACCCTGTGAGCATCGACCCGCCCAGGCCCGTCAGGTCTTCCTTAGCCGAAGGATGACATGACCGGGAGGTCGTTCCACGAATGGGGGCACACTTCGTGATCGTCGTCCGACCGAGCTGTCCAGCGGCTCAGCGTGCCGCGTCGTCCAGGGCGACCGCGCCAGCCTGGCCGCGGGTCTTCCACAGCGAGAAGAGAATGCCCGCAGCGAGGATCGCCGCGGTGATGCCGAGACTCCAGAGCGGCGGGAATTTCGTCCAGCCCATCGCCGAGGCGATGAACACCTTCGACCCGATGAAGATCAGCAGCACCGACAGGGCGTACTTGAGGTAGCGGAAGCGATGCACCATCGCCGCCAGCGCGAAGTACAGCGCGCGCAGCCCGAGGATCGCGAAGATGTTCGACGTGTAGACGATGAACGGGTCGGTGGTGATCAGGAAGATCGCGGGCACCGAGTCGACCGCGAAGATCACGTCGGCGACCTCGATCAGCACCAGGGCGAGGAACAGCGGCGTCATGTACCGGACGGGGCGCCCGGACTGCGGGTCCGGCAACTGGACGAAGAAGCGGTCGCCGTGCAGTTCGTCGGTGACCCGGTAGCGTCGCCGGATCCACTTCAGGACCGGGTTCGTCGAGAGATCCGGCGGGCCCTCGTTCGCGAACCACAGCATCTTGATGCCCGTGGCAATCAGGAACAGCGCGAACACGTACAGCACCCAGCGGAAGTTCTCGACGAGCGGCGCGCCTATGCCGATCATGATCGCGCGCAGCACGATGACGCCGAGGATGCCCCAGAACAGCACGCGGTGCTGATAGAGGCGCGGGATCGCGAAGAACGAGAAGATCATCGCGATCACGAAGACGTTGTCCATCGCCAGCGTCTTCTCGATCGCGAAACCCGTCAGGTATTCGACACCCGACTGCGGCCCCAGGTACCACCAGACCCAGGCACCAAAGGCGAGGCCAAGCGAGATGTAGACCGCCGACAGGACCAGGCTCTCGCGCCCCTCGATTTCGCGGTTCTCCCGGTGCAGCACGCCGAGGTCGAGCACCAGCAGCACGATGACGATGGCCATGAACGCCAGCCACATCCATGCCGGTTTGCCGAGCCAGTCGAGAACCAGCAACTCCATGAGCCACCTTCGGGTGATTGTCGGGTCGATGTCGTGAGGATAGGCGATTCAAAGTACCTCCTGATAGCCCGCCTGCCCCGAGCGGGCAGCGTCGCCGACCCGCCGAGGCCCGCGAAGCACCACTTTCTCGCCCGTCAGCGCCGCCGGGCTTGCCGTACACTCTGGCCGGGGGCATCGTGCAGGGACTGAGAGCCATCATCGCCGTGTTTCGCACGGCCTTCCACAACCGTGAGCTGCGGCGCCTGCAGCTGGCCTGGGCCGCGTTTAACAGCGCGGAGTGGGGCGTCTGGGTTGCGCTGGTCGTCTACGCCTACACCAAGGGTGGCGCCGTCGCCGCCAGCGCCCTGGCTCTGGCGCAGATCATCCCGGCAGCCATCCTGGCGCCGATCCTCGGCGCCCTGGCAGATCGTTATCGGCCAGGGCGGATCCTCCTGGCAGCGTACTCGGTCATGACGCTGGGACTTGCCGCCATCGCTCTCGCGATGCTGCTCGATGCGCCGAGCTGGGTTGTGTTTGTGCTCGCCCCCATCGTGAATCTTGCCGTCACCGTGCCGAGACCAGCCCAGTCAGCCCTGCTCCCCGCAGTGGT
>JANOEP010000071.1:0-4226 GCA_031441465.1 bacterium
AGCACGTCGCAGAAAATGGGGCCTTTGGTGAGCGCGAAACTGTTGGTTTGAAAATTGAACAGGTTCGACCCCAAAATATCGCCGGGCATCAGATCGGGCGTGAACTGCACGCGTCCGAAATGCAGGTCGAGCGTGTGGGCAAAGCACTGCGCCAGCAAGGTCTTGGCGGTGCCCGGCGGACCTTCGAGCAGGACGTGGCCGCCGGCGAACAGCCCGATCAGCATCTCGTCGATGACGCGGCCCTGGCCGACGATCACCTTGCCGATCTCCCGGCGCATATCCTGGCTGGCCCGCAGCAAACCGTCGATCCGCGCGCTCTGGTCCACCTTCGCCTCCGCTGGGTCGGGAATCGCGCCGGTGCCGGCGGCGCGCCGGATCCTGGCCGCTTCAATGTAGGCGAGGAACGCCGCCGTCTCAACCACGCCGATTATTCACAGAATTCCAGGTTGCGGCGGACGCCCCCTGCGGTGATCCTGGGGGCGCCCCCAACCTGGAGACACCGTGGACAAGAAGTTCTACCGGAACATCGAAGACGTCCTGCGCCGCATCGACGCGTCACGCTCCGCCGAGGACATGCTGCGCGAGACGCTGCGGGAGATCGTGGCCGTCTGCGCCGAACAGTACGGCATCGAGAGCGGGCGCCTCTACCGCGAGCAGGACGACCGGTTCACCCTGATCGAGAGCGTCGGGGAGTACGGGGAGAGCATCACCGGCCTGACCGTGCCCCGGGACTACCCGGTGATCACGGAACTGCTCCAGCACCGTCTGGTGATGATCTCGCCGGAGTCTCCGGGCTTCGACCCCGAGATCGAGTACCGCTTCAGCCACTTCAACTACGCCGCCGTGCTGGTGGGCGAGACGCCCTCCTACATCATGAGTTTCGGCATCCGCCGCGGCGACGACGACGGCGACCTGCACTTCATCCTCGAGACCATCCGCACCGCCGTCGGCCTGAAGCTGCGCCAGAGCAGCCTCGAGAACCAACTGCGTCAGGCCCAGCAGATCCAGCAGAGCCTGCTGCCTCGTCGCCTGCCCGAACTGCCCGGCTTCGACCTGGCCGCCCTCTCGATCCCCGCCGAGGAAGTCGGCGGCGACGTCTACGACGCGCAGGAGGTCGAAGCGGGCGTGCTCTGCCTGTCGATCGCCGACGCCAGCGGCCACGGCCTGCCCGCCGCGCTGCAGGCCCGCGACGTCGTCACCGGCCTGCGCATGGGCATGACCGAGGAGCACAAGATCAGCACCACGGTTCAGAAGCTGAACCGGGTCATCCACCAGAGCGGCCTGGTCAGCCGCTTCGTGTCGCTGTTCTACGGGGAGCTGGAGGAGACCGGCAGCCTGTCCTTCGTCAACGGCGGGCACTGCCCGCCCCTGCTGTTCAGCACCGCTGGCGAGGTGTTCGAGCTGCCCGGCAACGGGCCCGTGCTCGGGCCCCTGCCCGACGCCGTCTACCGCCGCAGCTTCGCCAACATCCACCCGGGCGAGGTGCTGGTGATGTTCACCGACGGCCTCGTCGAGCGCAAGCGGCGCGACCCCGACGCCGACCCGCCCGACGTCGAGGAATTCGGGGTCAACCGCGTCATCACCATCGTGCAGGCCCACCTGCACCAGAGCGCGGCGGAGATCGTGGCGGCGCTGATCGAATCGGTGCGGATCTTCGGCAGCGGCGCGCCCTGGGAGGACGACGTCACGGTGTTCGTGGTGCGGCGCTTGACGAAGCAGGAATACAGCCCGAAGTCGGTGCTGGACGCGGTGTCGCGGCGGACCGTCCCCCTGCATCAGGTCGGGGACTAGTCCCGGCGATCGGCGAGGCGGTACAGGGCGTACGTCCACGGCTCGGCTTCGCGCAACCCCACCGACGCGATCCCGCAGGTCGAGAGCAGTTCGAAGTCCACGTCGCCGACGGTGCGTCCCGCCCAGCGCGGCGGCCCCAGCGTGCGATCGAACAAGTAGTCCGGGACTTCCAGTTCCAGCCAGCGCCCGCTGGCGACCATTTCTTCGAACCCCATGTCCCGTCCCAACGAACGCACGCCGGGACTCACCAGCCCCGCCAGGTCCATGATGCGCCGCTCGCTCGCGTAGCCCAGCGCCCCGATGTCCAGCGCCGCGACCACCGCGTCGGGCGGCGTGTGGTCGCGCAACCATAGCCCCGTCCCGGTGAAGCAGTCCTCGATGCCCCGCGTGAAGGTCGTGGCGTAGGGTCGCACCTTGACCACCGACAGCGCTGCGTTGCCCAACAGCGCCAGCGCGGCCGCGCAGGCCAGCACGCGCCTCGCGGCCTCGGCGTGCGCGGGCATCCGGCGGATCATGGCCGCGGCGAACGCGGCCCCGGCCACCAGCAGCGGCACGTGCAACGGCGATAGGTAGCGCGAGATGGTCCAGACCTGCTTCACGGCGTAACCGCCGACCAGCACGGCCGTCCAGGTGACGGCGATCCCCGCCAGCGCCAGCGCGCGCGGGCCGAAGGTGGGACCATCCCCGCCCGCTTCGCCGCGCCGGCGCGCGGACCAGTAGCGCAGCGCGACGAACAGCAGCCCCAGCCACAGCGCGCCCTGCACCACGCCGATCTGCTCCACCGAGCGGGCCAGGTGGCTGGTGAGGCTCGCGGGGTCGAGGTTCGGGGCGTAGCTCTTGGCCGCGGCGGTGCCCGGGACGATGCGCCCGAACACGCGTCGCGCATAGACGAACCACGGGCCGGCCACCAGCAGCCAGCCCAGGGCGGACTGCGCCAGCGAGACGACCGCGGACCGGCCGGGGTGCCGGCGCCGCTGCAGCCACAGCAACCACGGCAGCGCCACCGGCGCCAGCACCGCGATCTCGGGCCGCACCAGCGTGCCCAGCCCCCAAGCCGCTCCCCAGGCCACCCAGGCGGTGGGGCCCGCGGCGACCGCCGGCCCCAGCAGCACCAGCAGCAGGGCGCCGGCCAGCGGCGTTTCCATGCCCGACATCGTCCAGCGCAGGAACCAGGCGTCGGCTGCGACCAGCACCAGCAGCGCCGGCCGCCACGACGCGGGCGCCGACAGACGCGCCAGCAACCGGTCGGCCGCCAACAGCAGCATCGCCCCCGACAGCAGCCCCAGCACCCGCACCGCAACCAGCGGCGCGAGCCCGAGCTTCAGCAGGCAGACCAGGGAGAAGATCCACAGCGGCGCCGTCGATCCGTAGGTGGGTTCGCCGGGATTGAAGGAAAATTCGCCAAGCTCGGCGAGGTTGCGGGCGTAGCGCAGGTGGATCCAGGTATCGTCGGTCTGGTAGCCCCACAACAAGGCGGCGCCGGCCGTCAGCACGGCGAAGGCGGCGATCAGTCCCCACGCACGAGATCGCACCGACAACCGCCCGTTCCGTCGCACACGCGTCACACCGGACCGTGGGCGGACGCTCGCGCCGGCTTCCTGCCGGCGGCTCGCTCGACTTCCGCGGTCCTCCGCCATCCTGGCTCCGGACCGCTCCAGACGCCGCCCACGGTCCGGTGTGACGCGTGTGCGACGCAACCGCACGGTGTCGGTGCGATCGTGGGTGGGACTGTAGCCGCTTCACCTTGGTAGGGCCAGCCCCATGTTGCTCCCTGTCGTCGCCCCCCACAGGGACGCCGAGACGGGACCGTCACGCAGGCCCTGACGCCAGGAGGGCGTCAGGGCCGGAGTGCCGAGCGCTCCCGCCGCAGGAGGCGGCGGGAGCGCGGGTCCCGACTCGGCGTCCCTGTGGGGGACAACGATCAGGTGAGGAACATGGGAAGGCCCTCGACGTCATGGATGCGGGCGCGGTACTCGCGCGTATCGTAGTATTTGGCAACGTCCACCCGCTTGGTGCCCGCGACGATCGAGGACAGGTCGACGGCCGTGTACTTGCCGTTCTGCAGGGCCGTCATGTAGCCGCTGCGGCCGGTGATCAGGTGGTCCATGGCCAGGTTGCCGAAGTTCATCGCCACCATGCGGTCCATGGCGTCCGGGGCGCCGCAGCGCATCAGGTAGCCCAGGGACTGGTACATGATGTCGACGCCGGTGAGCCGTTTGAGCTCGTCGGCGGTGTGCTTGCCGATGCCCCCGAGCTTCTGGTGGCACCGCTGATAAATATATGGCCCAATTCTTCCAGATCAGCATCCTCGCTTCCCATGTAATAAACAGGTACGAAATTATTTTCAGGCAATTGGGTTTTCAATTGATCAGCAATCTTTACAACATGCAAAATTTTATAAATGAAATATAAATGACCGGTAAAAATATTTGGCT
>JANOEP010000072.1:0-94384 GCA_031441465.1 bacterium
CCTGCCGCCGCTTCGCCCAGGCGATCGTCTCGCGCCTGTGCGCCGCTGTGCCGTGGCGGATCAGCAGGTCCAGCAGGTTCACCTCCCACAGCGAGTTGTGCTGGTCGCGGTGCTCCTTCCCCGGGGTGATCCGGTGCTCGACCTCACATTCCAGGTGTGCCATGGCTCGCGGGTACGCCGGGTGATCGTCGCTGCGGACCACCACCTTTCCGGCCCCCCGGGTCACCACCTCGAGGAGTTCAGCCATGCCCTTGCGGACAGCCTTCGGATCCGGGCGGCCCAGGGTCGCTTCCAGCTCGGCCCGGCGCTGCTTCTGGTGATCGGTCATGCGCCCCTTGCGGCGCAGCGGGCTGTCGGTGTGGTAGAGGAAGTAGCCGGTCTCGGGGTCGACGGCCACGTTGTGGTGGAAGGGGAAGTACTGGCTCCACTCGAAGGTCTCGAAGCCGTCGACGACGACCTCGGGGGTGGGGCCGAGCTGCTGCATCTGCTTGGCATGGAACAGCAGGCAATGGCGTCCGAGGCGAGAGGCTTGGTGCTGGATGGTTGCCGGGGCAACCCGATCGGCCCTGGCCGCTTGTCGGTTGCACATCGAGCCGACCAGCAGCATGAACAGCTGGGACATCAAGTCAGGGTGTTTCTGCCAGTAGGAGGTGGAGAAGGTCTGTGTGCTGAAGTTGCGTCCGCAGTGGAGGCATGTGAACCGCTGGATACGGGTGGGCGTGCAGCGGCGGGTGAAGTAGCCTTTGCGCTTGAAGCGCCAAGCAGGGGTAACCCGTTGGTGGAACATACAGTCGGGGTTGGGGCAGTGGGGCGGCTGCCAGCCGGGGGTGTTGGTGGTCATGTCCCTGGCGCGGCAACGACCGCGCCAGGGACAATTTCACGGCCAGAACCAAACCCATGGCCGGGGCGATGGGCCTCGGTTATTCTGGCCTGCGATGGGGCCGCCGTTGCGGCCCACCCCGCCACCGCCGGAAAGGACGGACCTGATGGATACCGCCACCCGCACCCTGCGCCGCGAAGCCCTGCGCGGACTGCTGCCCGGGGGCGCGATCCTGCTGCTGGGCAACGGGCAGGCCAGCCGCAACTACGAGGACAACGCGTACCCCTTCCGGCAGGACTCGCACTTCCTGTACTTCGTCGGCGCCGTGCGGCCCGACCTCGCGCTGCTGCTGCTGCCCGACGGCACCGGCACGCTGTACGGTCCGGCCGGCCATCCCGACGACGTGGTGTGGTCGGGGCCGCAGCCCTCCCTCGGCGATCTCGCCGCCCGGGCCGGTCTCGCGCGCCACGCGCCCGCCGAACGCCTCGCGGCCGACCTCGCCGCCTGCGGGCGGGTCCACTACTTGCCGCCCTACCGCGCGAGCAACCGCCTGCTGCTGGCGGACCTGCTGGGCGTGGCGCCGGCGGCCGTGGCGGCCGGCGCCTCGCGCGCCCTGGTGCGCGCCGTGGTGGCGTTGCGCGAGGTCAAGAGCGACGCCGAGATCGCGGAGATCGAGACCGCCCTGGGCGTCAGCGCGCTGATGTACCAGTTCGCCCTGCGCAGCGTGCGCCCCGGCCTGCACGAGGCCCAGATCGCCGGCGCCATGCTGGGCGTGGCGCTGAGCTACGACATGCAGCCGTCGTTCCAGCCGATCGTCTCGGTGCGCGGCGAGATCCTGCACAACGAGAGCCGCGCCAACACGCTTGAGCCGGGCCAGTTGCTGCTGCTGGACAGCGGCGTCGAGACCAGCGAGAGCTACTGCTCCGACATCACGCGCACGCTCCCGGTGGGCGGCGTCTTCGCCCCGCGGCAGCGCGACGTCTACGACGTGGTGCTGAGCGCCCAGGCCGCGGCCATCGAGGCCGTTGCGCCCGGTGCGACCAACCGCGACGTGCACCTGGCGGCGGCGCTGGCCGTCGCGAGCGGGTTGAAGGATCTCGGCCTGATGCGCGGCGATCCCGCCGAGGCGACCGCCGCCGGCGCGCACGCGCTGTTCTTCCCGCACGGCATCGGGCACATGCTCGGTCTGGACGTCCACGACCTGGAGGACCTGGGCGACGCGGTGGGCTACGACGAGGGGGAGGCGCGTAGCCAGCAGTTCGGGCTGAACTTCCTGCGGCTGGCCAAAACGCTGAAGCCGGGATTCGTGATCACGATCGAGCCGGGGATCTACTTCAACCCGGCCCTGATCGCGCGCTGGCAGGACGCGGGGCTGCACGCGGGGTTCATCGACTACGCCGCCGTGCGGCGCTACGCGGGCTTCGGCGGGATCCGCCTCGAGGACGATGTGCTCGTCACCGCCGACGGCCACCGCGTCCTGGGGGCGCCGATCCCCAAGACGGCCGACGACGTCGAGCTGATGATGGGCGCGGGCGACTGAACGGCGATCAGCGCGTCAGCGCGCCGCGCGCCAGGACGCGCCCGGCCTCTTCCAGCCGGACCAGGGCCGCCTCGTGGCGGACGAGGCGCCGCTGCTCCGCGGCGCGCAGCACGCGCTCGGCGAAGCCGGGTTCCCAGTGCAGGTGCAGGTGGATGCGGTCGGCGCGGCACTCGTCCTCGGCGTCGGGTCCGCTCTCGTGCTGGGCCAGGTGGATGGCCAGCATCGCCAGCGCGAATTCCAGCCGCTGCGAGGCGCGACGGCGCGCCGCGGCGACCAGGCCGCGCTGCGGCGCCAGCAGCAGCGCCGACAGGAAGACCGCGCCCACCGTCGCGGCCATGGCGCCCGCGATCGAGACGTCCAGCCAGCGGGCGAACCAGTAGCCGCCGACCGCCGAGGCCGCCCCCATCAGCGCCGCCAGCCCCATCATCCGCGGCAGCCGGTCGGTCAGCAGGTGGGCCGCGGCCGGCGGGCCCACCATCAGCGCGACCACCAGCACCAGACCCACCGCGTCGAAGCTCGCCACGGCCGTCACGCTCACCAGCGACATCAGCCCGTAGTGGAGCAGGGCGGGCGAGAACCCCAGCGTCGCGGCCAGCCCCGCGTCGAAGGTCGCCAGCTTCAGCTCCTTGAAGAACAGTCCGAGCGCGACGGCGTCCAGCAGCAGCACGCCGCCCGCCAGCCACAGCGCGCGCGGGCCCAGGTCGGTCCCGCCGGGAGCGAAGCGGTCGAACGGCGCGAACGCCAGTTCGCCCAGCAGCACGACGTCGGTGTCGAGGTGGACGGATCCGGCCTGGCGCGCCAGCAGGATCACGCCCAGGCTGAACAGGGCCGGGAAGACCAGCCCGATGGCGGCGTCTTCCTTGACCAGGCGCGTGCGGTGCAGCGCCTCGACCAGCGCGACGGTCAGCACGCCGGTGGCCGCCGCACCCAGGACCAGCCAGGGCGAGGCGAGGTCCCCGACCGCCAGGAAGGCAACGACGATGCCCAGCAGGATCGAGTGGCTGATGGCGTCGCTCATCATGGCCATGCGCCGCAGCACCAGGAACGCGCCCACCAGGGAGCAGGCGACGGCGGTCGCGGCGGCGATGAGCTGGATCTCGACCTGGGGCGACATCACGGCGCGGCCTCCCGTTGGCCATCGGCGGCGCGGTCGGCGAGGAAGCGCTCGGCTTCGCCGCGACCGGCGGCGGTGATGGTCCACAGATCGCCGCCGGCGTGGGCCGCCCAGCCCCGATCCGTCAGTTCGCGCAGCGACCGGCGCACCGAGCCGCCGGCGGCCATCGCTCGCAGCACCGCCACGGCGTGGGGCGCGGCGGTGGGGTCGCCGTGCTGGCCGGCGAGGGCGAACAGGTCGAGCAGGACCCCGTGCAGGCGCAGGTCGCGACGGCGGCGCCAGCGGCGCCAAGCCCCGGCGAGCAGGCCGCGCCGCGGCGAGAAGACCAGCGAGAACAGGACGATGACCGTGGCCGCCAGCACGACGGCCGGCCCGGTGGGCGTGCGCGCGGCGAGGCTGCTGGCGACGGCGCCGGCGACGCCCGCGGCCGCGCCGAAGGCGGCGGCCAGGACGGCCATCGGCGCCAGCCGGTCGGTCCACTGGCGGGCCGCGGCGGCCGGCGCGACCAGCATCGCGCTCATCAGCACCACGCCGACGGCCTGCAGGCCCGCGACGACCGCCATTACCAGCAGTCCCGTCAGCAGGATGTCCAGGCGCCGCACCGGCAGGCCGAGCAGGGCGGCGTAGCCGGGGTCGAAGCTCAGCAGCTTGAATTCCTTCCAGAACAGGACCAGCACCAGGACGGCGCCGCCGCCCAGCGCCGCCATCGTCACGACGTCGGCGGTCAGCAACGTCGCCGCCTGGCCGAACAGGAAGCGGTCCAGGCCGGCCTGCGAGGCGTCGGGGCGGCGCTGGATCCAGGTCAGCAGCATCAGTCCCGTGCCGAAGAAGACCGAGAGCACCAGTCCCAGCGCGCTGTCCGCCGACGTCCGCGAAGAGCGCACGATCCCCGTCACGCAGAGCGCGCCGAGCCAACCGGTGACCGCGGCCCCCGCCACCAGCGCCGCCGGCGCCTTGCTGCCGGTCAGCAGGAACACCAGCGCGATGCCGGGCAGGGCCGCGTGGCTGACCGCGTCGCCCAGCAGGCTCTGGCGCCGCAGCTGCGCGAAGACGCCCAGCACGCCGGCGGTCGCGCCGATGACCGCGGCGCCCGCCGCGACGGTGCGCAGCGTGTAGTCGCTCCAGAAGGCGGCGACGGTGCCCCAGGTCACGGTCGGATCCTGCCGAAGTGGGAGGCGGTCGGGTCGTCGTGCCCGCCGGGTCCCGGCGTGGGGTCGGCCTTGCGCTCGAGGAATCCCAGGCGCCCGCCGTAGGTCAGGCGCAGGTTCTCCTCGGTGAAGACCTCGGCGACCGGGCCCGAGGCGATGCGCCGCACGTTCAGCAGCATCACCCAGTCGAAGTAGTCCGGGACCGTCTGGAGGTCGTGGTGGACCACCACCACGGTGCGGCCGCGGGCGCGCAGGTCCTTCAGCAGGTCGACGATCGCGCGTTCGGTCACGGCGTCGACGCCCTGGAAGGGTTCGTCCATGAAGGTGACGTCGGTGTCCTGCACCAGCGCCCGCGCCAGGAACACGCGCTGCTGCTGGCCGCCGGAGAGCTGGCTGATCTGGCGGTCGGCGAAGGCCGCCATGCCGACGCGTTCGAGCGCGGCCAGAGCGTCCTCGCGCTCGCGGCGGCCGGGCCGGCGCACCCAGCCCAGGCGGCGGTACGTGCCCATGGTCACCACGTCGAGCGCCGAGGTGGGGAAGTCCCAGTCGACGCTGCCGCGCTGCGGCACGTAGCCGATGCGGTCGCGAGCGCGCGCCAGGGGTTCGCCGTGGATGAGCACCGTGCCGGCGGCCGCCGGCACCAGGCCGAGGATCGCCTTCAGCAGCGTGCTCTTGCCGGCGCCGTTGGGGCCGACCACGGCCAGCAGCAGTCCGGGCGGCACCTCGAGGTCGACGTCCCACAGCACGGGCTTGTCGCGGTAGGCGACCGTCAAGTCGTGCACGGCGACGGCGAGGCCGGCTCCGGTGTGCGGAGCGGCCGGCGACGAGGGTGCGTTGCGGGGCGTCACGGTGTCTCCCCCTTGCCGCCGAGGGCCTCGACGATGGTCGTCACATTGGTGCGGACCATCCCGACGTACGTGGCGGCCGGGCCTCCCGGATCGCCGAGCGCGTCCGAATACAGCGAGCCGCCGATGCGCACGTCGTGGCCGCGCGCGCGCACGGCCGCCTGCAGCGCTTCGACGGTGCGCGGCGGGACCGACGACTCCACGAAGACGGCCGGCACGCGCCGCTCGGCCAGGTAGGCGGCCAGGTCCTGCACGTCGCGGGTGCCGGCCTCGGTCGCCGTGCTGATGCCCTGCAGGGCGCGCACCTCCAGGCCGTAGGCGCGCCCGAAGTAACCGAAGGCGTCGTGGGCCGTGGCCAGCACCCGCGCCGACTCGGGCACCGTCGCCACGCGCCGGCGCACCCAGGCGTCCAGCGAATCCAGTTCCGCCCGGTAGGCGGTGAGGTTGCGGTCGTATGTGCCCGCACCGGCGGGATCGGCGGCGGACAGCGCTTCGCCGACCGCGACGACCGCGTCGCGCCACAGCCGCACGTCGAACCAGATGTGGGGGTCGTGGGCGCCGGAGAAACCGGGCACGGCGCGCAGATCGCCGGCGGCGACCGTCGAGGCGACGGCGCGGGCGGGCCGGCTCGCGCCGAGGTGCTCAAGCACTTCGCCCATCTTCGCTTCCAGGTGCAGCCCGTTGAACAGGATGAGGTCGGCTTCCTGGAGGCGGCGCACATCGCCTTCGCTGGCCTTGTAGAGGTGGGGATCCACGCCGGGACCCATCAGGCCGGTCACCAGGACGCGCTCGGCGCCGATCCTCACCGCGGCGTCGGCTACCATGCCGGTGGTGGCGACGACGCGCAGGGGCCCGTCGCGGCGGCGCTCGCCGCCGCCGCCGCACCCGGCCACGCCGGCCGCCAACACGGCCAGCGCCACGGCGAATGCCGCGGCCGGAAAGAGGCGGGCGGCGGCGGGCCCACTGCGGATCTTGTCGAGGCCGGCTCGATTCACGGCAGTTCCTCCGGCGCCGGCGACGACGCCATGTCGCGGGCGGGAATGGGCGATCCGTGGGGATCGCAGTCGGGGTGGCCGAGCAACTGGTCGATGCGGTCTTCCATGTCCTCGGACAGGACGTGCTCCCAGCGCTCGGCTTCGTCGTGGACGCGGTCCAGGGGCACGTCCATGATCTTCAGCAGGAAGGATTCGATCAGTCGGTGGCGCCTCACCACGCGCAGGGCCGTGCGGCGGCCGTTTTCGGTCAGGGTGACGCCCCGGTAGGGCGTGTGGTCGACCAGCCCGAGACCCGACAGGCGTTTGATCATGCCGGTGGCCGAAGCCGGGGCGACCGCCAGGCGGCGCGCGATCTCGCTGGTCGTCGCCCGGCCGTACCCGGCTTCGAGTTCCCAGATGGTCTTGAGGTAGTTCTCGGCGGACTCGGTGTGCTTCACCCAGGACCTCGCGACGGGAGCGTGGGGCTCTCCCAGGACACAATTTAGTGCAGCCTAAATTCAGCGACAGGATAGCATGGAGCCACGCAACGGCAAGGGAAACTGGCATCCTCGCCCTCCGTGTTGTATTTTCAGCCGAGTGTGTCGGCCCGAGGGCAGATCCGTGGGACCGGCACGGCCATCGCACCCCACGAGCACGTGAACGATCCGTGTGGACGACCCATGTGTACGACCCATGTGTGCGACCCACGTGAACGACCCAAGGGAGACCTTCGATGAACAGAGCCGCCCTGTGCCGCAGCGGGCTTGTCGTCCTGGCCCTCGGCCTGATCGTCCTGGCGGGATGCAGCGATGAGACGACGACCGGTTTGACCGGCACCGGCACCATCGGCGTCTACCCGTATCCGGCGTCGACGTCCTTCCCGTGGCAACTCGTGGGTCCCGCCGGCTACGAGCATGAAGGCTCCGGCGACGAGCTGCTCGAAGACATGGCGGCCGGCTCCTACACCGTCACCTGGCAGGGCGTCACCGGCTGGGTCACGCCGTCGCCCGTCGAGGTGACCAAGAATGTCGGCGGCGGCGCCGTGACGACGTTCACCACGACCTACCGCCCCACCGGCGGCGAGATCCTGCCCGGGCAGATCGACATCAACCCGCTGCCGAACGACCAGGGTTTCGGTTTCCCCTGGACCATCACCGGTCCCGACGAGTTCAGCGCCGCGGGTGAGGGTTTCATCCGCTACGAGAACATGGACCCCGGCGAGTACACCGTGACCTGGGGCGACGTGGACGACTGGACCACGCCGACGCCGAGTTCCGTCACCCTGACGCTCCTGGAAGGTGACGGTCTCTCGTTCACCGCCACCTGGGTTTCGGTCCAGGGATCGATCATCACCTTCTTCCCGGTCGCGCCGGGCTCGTTCCTCATGGGCAGCCCCCGCGGCGAAGTGGGCAGCGACAGCTACGAATGGCCCCAGCACCGCGTCACGCTGACGAGGCCCTTCGAGATGTCGAAGACGGAGATCACCTGGGAGCAGTACGCGGGCCTGATGGGCAACAACCCCAGCTACTACGACGACATCTGCCTCACCTGCTCGGCCGACCATCCCATGGAATCGGTGAGCTGGCTGCAGGCGGTCGCGTTCTGCAACGCGCTCTCGGCGGACGAGTCGCTCACGCCGGCCTACACGGTCGTCGGCTCGACGGCGACGTGGGACCAGAACGCCGACGGGTACCGGTTGCCGACCGAAGCCGAATGGGAGTACGCCTGCCGCGCCGGCACGATCACGGCGTTCAGCAACGGCGACCTGACCTCGGCCGCGGCCAGCTGCTACAACGATCCGAACCTCGAACTGATGGGGTGGTACTGCAACAACAGCTCCTCCCACACCAACCCCGTCGGCGACAAGCAGGCCAACGACTGGGATCTCGAGGACATGCACGGCAACGTGTGGGAGTGGGTCTGGGACTTCAGCCGCAACTACGACAGCGTGTCCATGCAGCTCGGCGACTTCACGTTCCTCGACGGCAGCACCCAGCAGCGCGGCACGATCACCGTCATGGAGGCCGAAACCGGCTTCGGCACGGACAAGATCTTCCGCCTCGACCAGATCGGCGCGACCTTCGGCGTCTCGAACCTCGGCGTCACCACGTCGCAGGTCAGTTTCCGTTACGCCGATTTCGACAGCGTCACCAACTTCAAGGTCAACGGCCAGACCCTCTACCGGGGACTGTTCTCCGATCTGCCGTCGACCGTCGCTCCCGGCGTCACCGTCGCGGTGACCAGCGGGCCGACCTCCAACGGAACCTACGGGGACGGCGTGACCGGGATGGTCACCCTGACCGGTGCGGTGACGAGCGTGCTCGTCGGCGGGCAGGTCCTGATGATCGACGACTTCAGCGTCGTCGAAGCCGGGAACCCCCAGTTCGCACGGGATCGGCTGGTGGACTTCGACCTCTTCGTGCGCGGGCAGGTCTACCGCCCGAACCCCGGCGGCATCCCGACCTTGCTGTCGCTGGGCTGCACGATCACCGACCCGATCGGCCGCGGCACCGGCAGCGTCCACATGCTGCGCGGCGGCTCCTACTTCAGCAGTCCCGGCGACTGCCGCTCCGCGTCCCGGTCGGACCCGAGCCTCGCCAGCCGCTACGCCGGTTTCCGCGTGGTCCGCACCACCGACTGACGCCGCGGGTTTCGGCACGGCCGTGATTCCGACAAGACCGGGAGACCTCCCAGCAGGGAAGTCTCCCGGTCCGCGTATCGGCGGGCGTCAACGCGAGGCGGTCCCGTCGGGCCGGTTCGCCTCGTCGACCGCGTAGGCGAGGGCCGCGGCCTTGTCCAGCGTCTCCTGCCACTCCGCCGCCGGGTCGCTGTCGGCGGTCACCGCACCGCCGACCCCGCACACGGCGCGACCGGCGCGCACCACCAGCGTGCGGATGACGATGTTCAGGTCCATGGCGCCGGCGTCGTCGAGCCAGCCCAGGGAGCCGGCGTAGACGCCCCGCGACCACGGCTCCAGCTCGTCGATCATCTTCATGGCCTCGATCTTGGGCGCCCCGGTCATCGAACCGCCGGGGAAACAGGCGCGCACGGCGTCGATCCCGTCCAGCCCCTCGCGTAGGCGGCCGCGCACGGTCGAGACCATCTGCCACACCCACCCGCAGCACTCGACGGCCATCAGCTCGGGCACTTCGATGCTCCCGGTCTCGCAGACGCGTCCCAGATCGTTGCGCGCCAGGTCCACGATCATGAGATTCTCGGCGATGTCCTTCGACGAGACGGCCAGTTCGTCGCGCATGCGGGTGTCTTCCCAGGGGTCGAGGCAGCAGGGGCGGGTGCCCTTGATCGGCCGCGTCTCGAGCCACCCGTCGCGGTCGAGGCTCAGGAACCGCTCGGGGGAAGAGCAGAGCACCGTGACGTCGCCGCAGGTCAGCCAGGCACCGAAGAGCGCCGTGTTCACGGCGCGCAGCTTGCCGTAGAGCCGCCAGGGCTCCGCCCGCAGTTCCAGCTCGACGCGGCGCGTGAGGCAGCACTCGAAGACGCGCCCGTCGCGGATGTCGCGCTGGACGGAGGCCACGCGGGCTATGTAGTCCTCGCGGCCTTCCTGCGACGGCGTCGACCGCGCGTGGGGGCGGCACCGCGGCAGCGCCGGCGGCCCCCAGGATGCGAGGCGGTCGCGGACCGCATCGGCGATGTGGTCGGCGTCGCGGCGGGCGGCGTCGCCGTCGGGACCGCGACCGACGACCGACAGCCAGGTGCGGCCCGCGCCGTGGTCGCGCACGAGCAGGGCTTCGTGCCGCACGAAGCGCAGGTCCGGCAGGCCCAGGTCGTCGCGCCCGGTGTCGGGGAAGGACTCCAGGCAGTGACCCGCCTCGTAGCCGAACCAACCGACGATCCCGTGGACGAACGGGAAGCGCGCCGTCTGCAGGTCGCCGGCCGGCGCGGCCGTTTCGCGGCGCCAGGCCCGCAGCGCCTCGAAGGGGTCGACGCCGGTCAGGGTGCGCGTCTCGCCGCCGGCGCGTGCCGCGACGTCGGCCTTCCCGCCCGGACGCCGGCGTGCCTCGAACGTGGACGTCTCACCCACTCCCAGGTAGGAGAAGCGGCCGAGCCGGGCGTCGCCGTCCGCGCTGTCCAACAGCACGGGTTCCGGCCAACCGCCGGCGCGAAACGCCTCGACGAGTCGCCAGAACGGCTTCACGTGGTCGACGGGTTCCAGGAGGTGGTGTGCGGCGTCCATGCCCCCAGTTTCGCGGTCGGGCCGGGGCGGGTCAACTCGGTCTTTGACAGGCGTGGGCCGGCGCGGCTAATGTCCCGGCCATGCTGTTCAATTCGCTGGTGTTCGTGCTCTTCATGGCCGTGGTGCTGCTGGTCTACCCGCGTCTGCGGCACCGGCCGCAGAACGTGTTCCTGCTGATCGCCAGCTACGTCTTCTACGGCTACTGGGACTGGCGCTTCCTACTGCTCTTGTGGGTCTCCTCGGGCGTCGACTTCTGGGCCGCCGTCCGCATGGGCCGCACCGATTCGCCGGCCGTGCGCAAGCGATTGCTGCTGATCAGCATGTCGGTGAACCTCGGCTTGCTGGGCTTCTTCAAGTACTTCAACTTCTTCGTCGACTCGATGGGCGTCCTGATCGAGTCCTTCGGCATGGAGCCCCACGTCCCTCTGCTGAGGGTGCTGCTGCCGGTGGGCATCAGCTTCTACACGTTCCAGACGATGAGCTACACGATCGACGTCTACCGCCGGCGCCTGGAGCCGTCGCACGACCTGATCGAATTCTCGCTGTTCGTGGCCTTCTTCCCCCAACTCGTGGCCGGACCCATCGAGCGCGCGACCCGGCTGCTGCCGCAGGTGCAACACCCGCGCACGGTGACCCGCCGGCAGGTCGAAACGGGCCTGAACCTGATCCTGCTGGGATTCTTCAAGAAGCTCTTCGTGGCCGACACGCTGGCGCCCTACGTGACCCAGGTCTGGAACGATCCCGGCTCCTTCACGGCCGGCCAGCTGCTGACCGGCGTGTACGCCTTCTGCTTCCAGATCTACGGCGACTTCTCGGGCTATTCGGACATCGCCCGCGGCGTCTCGCACCTGCTGGGCTTCGAGCTGATGGAGAACTTCCGCGCGCCGAACCTGAGCCGCAGCCCCGCCGAGTACTGGAAGCGCTGGCACGTGTCGCTGTCGACCTGGCTGATGGACTACCTCTACATCCCGCTGGGCGGCAACCGCAAGGGCCGCGTCCGCAGCTACGTGAACTTGATGGTGACGATGTTCCTGGGCGGGCTCTGGCACGGGGCGAGCTGGACGTTCGTGGCCTGGGGCGTGTTCAACGGCTTCTACCTGGTGCTCTACCGGCTGACCGACGGCCGCAAGGTCGACCTGCGCTGGCCGCGCGCGCCGCGCGCCTTCGCCTGGGACGTGGTGAAGGTGGTCGTCACCTTCCACCTGCTCGGCATCGCCAAGATCCTGTTCCGCTCACCCGACTTCCCGACCGCCTGGAAGATCATGACGGGGATCGTCTCCGGCCACGGGCTGTTCACCTTCGGCGCCGCGCACGTCTTCGTGGTCTGCGCGATCACGCTCGTGCTGGACATCGTCCAGGAGGCGACGGGCAGCCACACCTGGCTGGCCGATTCGCAACGGCCCTGGCTGCGGTTCTCCGTCGGGACCGCGATGTTCGGCGTCATCCTGGCCTCGGCCGTCTTCCGCGTTTACAGCAACCCGCCGTTCATCTATTTCCAATTCTGAATGAAATGACGATGCAGTTGGAGTGATGGGCCCGGGGTGGCGGGGGGCGCGCGTCGGGCGCTTCCTGCGCCCGACTTGCTCGACTTTCGGCTCTCTGTGCCCTCCTGGCACAGAGAGCCTGCAGACGCCCCCGCCACCCCGGGCCCATCACTCCAACTGACAGTCATTGAACAACATGCGGGTTTAATAGATTGGTTAGTTGATTTAATTAACTGATTAGTTTACTCTGGGCGGGTCTCCTGATGAAAGAGGGCGCCATGGACGAGCGGACAGCGGTCGAGCGGTTGCGGGGGGTGCTGGAGCACTTGCCGCAGGAGTTGGCGCCGCCGGCGCCGGATTCTCCGGCGGGGAGGATCCTGGAGGCCACCCGCGCCGTGCTGGCGGAGAAGGGGCTGGCGGGGCTGAGCATGCGGCTGGTGGCGGCCGAGGCCGGGGTCAACCAGGCGATGATCCACTACTACTACGGCAGCAAGGATCGCCTCGTCGACGCGGTGGTGACCCGCGAACTCCTGTCGATGATCCGCGCCGTCGTGGGCGGGCTGGACGGCGATCTCGATCCCGCGGAACTCTTCGTGCAGTACCCGGTGCGCATGCTCGACGAGTTGAGGCGCGACCGCGTCCGCCTGCAACTGCTGCGGCTGGTCCTGGCCACCGAGCCGGATCGGCTGCGCCGGGCGGTACGGGAACTCGGGAAGCACGGCGTGCTCGGCGTCAGCGCCGAACTGCTCGGACTCATCGTCGAATCGCAGCGCGCTGGCCGGTTGGTGGACGCGGCGCCCGCCTCGCTGCTGATGTTCCTGATCGCCAACGCCTTCGGCCTGGTTTTCATGGAGCCGATCGCGCACGAGGTCATGGGCTTTTCCCTGGACGACGACGCGGCCTGGGCGCGCCACCGGGCGCACCTGACGAACCTGATCCGCGGCGGGATCTTCGCGGCGCCCGCGGGCAAGGAGTGAGCATGAAAGCGACCGGATCCGGATGGTGCGCGGCGGTCTTCGTCGTGCTGGCGGCCGCGACGGCGGACGGCGGGGCTCGCCTGGACCTGGAGGCCTGCCTGCAGCAGGCACGCGCCGTCGCGCCGCGGCTCGCGGAGATGCGGGCGGTCGCAGCGGAAGCCGACGCGACGGCCGCCGAGGCGGCGGCCCGGTGCCTGCCCGTGCTCGGGCTGGGGGCGACGTACCGTTATGCCAGCGAGACGATGGAATCGGAGATCAGCCTGGCGCCCGGACTGCCGTCGCGCACGCTGTCCTTCGGCGACGGGCACGTGGCCGACGTGAACCTGGCCTTGACGCTGCCCTTGTACACGGGCGGTGAGCTGTCCCGCACGGCCGCGGCGGCGGCGGCGGGTGGCCGGGCGGCGCAGTTGCGCTCGGAAGCCGCCGTCCTGGATCTCAGCCTCACGGTGCGCCGGACGTTCTACGCGGCGTTGGGGCGCGAATCCCAACTCGCGGCCGCCGAGCTGGCCGTCGCACGCCTGCAGCGCCACGCCGACGAGGTGGCCGGCGCCGTGACGGCCGGCGCCGCCACCGAAGAGATGCGCCTGCGCGCGGTCACCCGCCTGCGTGAGGCCGAGCAGCGCCGGACGCGCGCGGCGGCCGCGCTGGACTCGGCCGGCGTGGCGCTGGGGCGCCTGGTCGGACGGTCGGGCGAGGTGGTGCTGCCGTCCGGCGATCTCGCCGCACCCCTGCTCGAGGACGCCGTCGTGCCGGTGGCGGCCGCCGAGCGGCCGGATCTGGCGGCGCTCCAGGCGGAACGTGGACGACAAGTGCACCTGGCCGCGGCGGCCCGCGGCCGGCTGCGGCCGCGTCTCGGGGGAGAGTTGGCTGCCCACTACGGCCGTCCAGGCGTGGACCAGCTCGCCAACGACTGGATGAGTTACGCGACGGCAGGGGTGAGCCTGGACTGGCCGCTGTGGGACGGCGGCGCCCGCCGTCAACGCTCGGCGCAGGCGGAGGCGCGCGCACGTCAGGCGGAGGCGCGGTACCGCGACCTGGAGGAAGCCGTCACCGCCGCACACACCACGGCGCTGCTGGACCTGACGGCCGCCCGCGAAGAACTGGAACGGGCGTCCGAGCGCGCCGATCTCGCCCGCCGGATCGGCGAGCTGGTCGGCGCGCGCTACGAGCGGGCTGACGCCAGCGAGAGCGAGTACCTGGACGCCCAGGACGATGTCACCGCCGCCGAATTCGAACTGTCCCTGGTCCGCACGCGGCAGCGTTTGGCCGAAGCGATGCTGCTCTGGACCCTCGGCCGTTAACCTGACGGGAGAGACCATGAACCGCACTGTCATCACCACGATCGCGCTCGTCTGCCTCGCCGCGCTGGCGGGCTGCGGCGGCAAGCAGTTGCCCGATCCGTCGGGGACCTTCGAGGCCACGGTCGTCGACGTCGCCCCGGTGATCGGCGGGCGGGCGCTGGCCGTCAACGCCGCCGAGGGCCGGCTCGTCGCGTGCGGCGACACGCTGGTGATCCTGGACAACGAGCTGATCGCCCTGCAGCGCGCCGAGACCGCCGCCCGCCGCGAGAGCCTGCTGGCGGAGCGCCGCGCCGCGTCGGCCGATCTGGCGCAGGTCCGGCGTCAGCGGGAGCTCGCGGCCACCACGCTCGAGCGGGCCGAGGCGCTGCTGGACCAGGGCAGCGCCACGCGCCAGCGCGTCGACGACCTCGCCGCGCAGCGCGATGTCGCGGACGACCGCATCGAAGCCGCCCGAGCGCGCATCGCCGCGCTCGACGCCGAGATGGTCCGTCTCGACGCCGGTCTGGCCGTCCTGGATCGCCAACTGCGCGAGGGCGTCCTGCTGTCGCCGCTGGACGGCACGGTGCTGACGCGCAGCCTGGAGCCCGGGGAAGTGGCCGTCGCCGGCCGCACGGTGCTGCGGCTGGCCGACCTCACGCGCCTGGAATTGCGGGTCTTCCTCGAGGCTCCCGACCTCGATCGCGTACGGTTGGGGCAAGAGCTGCCGGTCGCCGTGGACGCGCTGCCCGGCGTGGCGTTCACCGGCCGCGTCGCCTGGATCAGCGAGGAGGCGGAGTTCACGCCCAAGAACGCGCAGACCCGGCACGCGCGCGCCCAGCTCGTGCACGCGGTGAAGCTGACCGTCGCCAACCCCGACGGGTGGCTGCATGTGGGCATGACCGCCGAAATGGGCCTGCCGGCGGAGGTCCGGCTGCCGTGAAACCGGCGGACGACAGGCACTGGGCCGCCATCCTGGTCGAGGGCCTGCACAAGAGCTACGGGGAGCGCGAGGCGGTCCGCGGCCTGGACCTCGCCGTGGCCCCGGGTCGCATCTGCGGTCTGATCGGCCCCGACGGCGCCGGCAAGACCACGACCATGCGCGTGATCTGCGGTCTGCTGCGTCCCGACGCGGGCGGCGCGCGCGTGCTCGGCCGCGACAGCGCGCGCGAACCCCGCGCCGTGCGCGAGCACCTCGGCTACATGCCCCAGCGCTTCAGCCTCTACCCGGACCTGACCGTCGCGGAGAACCTGCGTTTTTTCGCCGACCTGTTCGGCGTGCCGGCGGCCGAACGCGCGCGCCGCGAGGCCGAGCTGATGGAATTCAGCCGCCTCGGCCCGTTCCGCCAACGCCGGGCGGGGCAGCTGTCGGGCGGCATGAAGCAGAAGCTGGCGCTCAGCTGCACGCTGATCCACACGCCCGAGGTGCTGGTTCTCGACGAGCCCACCACCGGCGTCGACCCGGTCAGCCGGCGCGAGTTCTGGCGGATTCTGCGCGAACTGGCCGGCCGCGGCCTCGCGCTGCTGGTCAGCACCCCGTACATGGACGAAGCGGGACTCTGCGACGAGGTCGTGCTGATGCACGAAGGGCGGGCCATCGCCCGCGGCGCCCCGGACGAAGTGGCGGCGGCCTTCCCGCGCCGCTTGCTGGAAGTGAAGGGCGCCGGCCTGCCCGCGGCCCTGGCGCTCCTGTCGGCCTCGACGCCGCCCGGGGTGAAGGTCCACCGCTACGGCGACCGCCTGCATGTGGTGCACGACGATCCGCAGCAAGCCGCTGCGGTCGCTCGTCTGCTCGACGGCGCCGGCGTGGACATGCGCCCGGTCGCGCCCGGCATCGAGGACGTGTTCGTGGAATTGATGACGGCGCCCGCCGGCGGGCAGGCGACGCCATGAGCCGGGAAGCGGCGGTGTTCGCCCGCGGCCTGACGCGGCGCTTCGGCGACTTCACGGCCGTCGAGTCGCTCGACCTCGAGGTGGCGAGCGGGGAGATCTTCGGCTTCCTGGGGGCCAACGGGGCGGGCAAGACCACGGCGATCCGCATGCTCTGCGGGCTGCTACCGCCCAGCGGAGGCGAAGCGCGGGTCGCGGGTTGTCGCGTGGGGCGCGACACCGCGGCGCTCAAGCGGCGCATCGGTTACATGAGCCAGCGCTTCAGCCTCTACGAGGACCTGACGGTGCTGGAGAATCTGGAATTCTTCGGCGGCGTGTACGGACTCGGGCGCGCGGAGCTGGCGGTGCGGGCCGACGAGCTGCTGCCGCGGCTGGGCCTCGACGCCGACCGCGGCCGGCTGACCGGCTCGCTGCCCCTGGGCTACAAGCAGCGCCTGTCGCTGGGCTGCGCCCTGGCCCACCGGCCGCAGGTGCTGTTCCTGGACGAACCGACCGGCGGCGTGGATCCCGTCGCGCGCCGCAGCTTCTGGGACCTGATCTACGAACAGGCGGCCGCCGGGGTCACGGTCTTCGTCACCACGCACTACATGGACGAGGCCGAGTACTGCGGCCGCGTCTCGATCATGGTCCAGGGGAAGATCGTGGCCCTGGACACGCCCTCGGGCCTGAAGGCCCGCACCGGAGGCGCCGACATGCAGGACGTCTTTTTGAGGTTGGTGGACGCGTGAACCGCATCCTGGCCGTCGCCCGCAAGGAGTTCCTGCACATCCTGCGCGACCGGCGCAGCCTGGCCGTGGCCGTGCTGATGCCCCTGGTGATGGTGCTGCTCTACGGCGCAGTCATCGACATGGAGCTGCGCGATCTGCGGGTCGGCGTGCTCGACCTCGACGGCGGCGACCGCAGCCGCGAACTGCTGCGCGCGACGACCTCCAGCGGCTTCATCGTCGAGGCGGAGCGGCTGCACGGACGCGACGAGATCGAGGCCGGCTTCCGGCAGGGACGCATCCAGGCCGCGCTGGTGGTGCCGCGCGGGTACGGCGAGGATCTCGCCCGCGGCGAGGCCCGCGTCCAGGTCCTGGTCGACGGCGCCGACGCCTCGACCGCGGCCACGGTCGCCAACTACCTGCAGGCGGTGGTCGCTCTGGTCAACCGCGACCTGTTGCGCGACGCGGGCCTCGCGGCGCCCTTCGGCGCCCGCACGCGGGTCTGGTTCAACCCCGAACTGGTCAGCGCGCGGTTCGTGGTGCCGGGGCTGGTGGCGCTGGTGCTGATGATGATCTGCGCGCTGCTGACGAGCATCGCCATCACCCGCGAGAAGGAGGCCGGCACCCTCGAGCAGATCCTGACCACGCCGGTGACCCCGGCGCAGGTGATCGTGGGCAAGGTGCTGCCTTACGTGGCGCTGGGCGCGCTGGACTGCGCGATGGTGCTGATGGCCGGCAAATGGGTCTTCGGCGTGCCGATGGCCGGCTCCTGGTGGCTGCTGGCCGCCTACTGCCTGCTGTTCATCGTCATCGCGCTGGCGCTGGGGCTACTGATCTCCGCGCGGTCGCCGAGCCTGCGCGTGGCGATGATGGCCGCACTGATGGTCACCATGCTGCCGACGATGATCCTGTCGGGCTTCGTGTTCCCGATCGCCAGCATGCCGGGACCGCTGCAGGTGGTCTGCCGCCTGCTGCCGGCCACTCATTTCCTGGTCGTGCTGCGCGGCATCATGCTCAAGGGCCAGAGCTGGTTCCCGCTGCAGACCGCGGCGCTGGTCGTCATGGCGGCGGTGCTGCTGACGCTGGCGATCCGCAGCTTCCGCCTCAGACTGGAGTGAACGCGTGAGAGCGCTGCGTTGCCTCGTGCGCAAGGAGTTCCTGCAGCTGCGGCGCGACACCGCCCTGTTGCGGGTCGTGTTCGTGCTGCCGATCTTCCAGCTGCTGGTGCTGTCCTACGCCCTGAACAGCGACCTGCGCAACGTGCGCGTCGGGACGCTGGACGAGGACCGCACCGCGCTGAGCCGCCTCGTCCTGGACGCCTTCCCGGCCTCGGACGTCTTCGTCGCCGGGCCCGCGGCCCGCGACGCCGCCGAGCTGGAGGCCCTGCTCCAGGCCGGGGCCTGCGACCTGGCGGTGCGCGTGCCGGCGGGCTTCGAGCGCGACGTTGCGGCGGGGCGCACGCCGTCCGTCGGGATCGACGTCGACGGGACCAACAGCAGCCTCGCCGGCCGCGGCGCCGGCTACGCCGGCGCCATCGTGATGCGGGAGGCGGAGCGTTTCGCGGCGGCGAACGCGGGCCCGGCCGCGTCCGTGCCGCGGGTGGCGACGGTGGTGCGGTTCCTGTACAACCCCGAACTGGAGAGCCGCCTGTTCATGGTGCCGGGAGTGATCGTCATGCTGGTGACGATCATCTCCGCCCTGGCCACAGGCATGGCCGTGGTGAGGGAGAAGGAGCTGGGCACCCTCGACCAGGTCCTGGTCACGCCGCTGACGCCGCTGCAGTACGTGGTGGGCAAGACGCTGCCGTTCGGGCTGATCGCGCTGGTGGACCTGGCGCTGGCCACGCTGTTCGCGCGGGTCTGGTTCCACGTGCCGATGCTGGGCTCGCCGTGGGTGCTGCTGCTGGGAGTGCTGGCCTACCTGCTGGTGACCCTGGGCCTGGGGCTGCTGGCCTCGGCGGCCTCGAACACGCAGCAGCAGGCGATGTTCACGGTCTGGTTCTTCCTGGTGTTCGCCATCATGCTCAGCGGGTTCTTCTTCCCCGTCGACAACATGCCGGAGTGGGCGCGGTGGCTGACGCGGGTGAATCCGATGCGGTACTTCATGGATATCGTGCGGGGGGTGCTGCTGCGCGGCGCCGGGCTGGCGGATCTGGCGGGTGAACTGCTGACGTTGCTGGGGATGGGGGTGGCGGCGTTCGGGGGGGCGGTGGTGGCTTTTCGGAGGGAGGGGGTGAGGGGGTAGGGGCGGCGGGGTTGCAGGGCGTGGCGGGCGATCTCGATTTACACTGCAGGCGGTGCGGGGTATCCTTGGATGTCTATTGGTTGATAATCGTCAGGTATCGGCGTGGCGGCAGGTTGTGATTTCTCGGTATTGAGGTATTCAGGAAAACTTGCTGCTATATCTGGATACGTAGTTCAGCTTAAGTCATGGTTAGATTCAATGAGGAGCACGTGCTGCATGCGTAGAATCTCTTTGTGGCTTTCCATTGCGGTAGTTCTCTGCGCGGCCGTCATGGCGAAATCAGGTGATTCGCCCCTGGACGGCTGCATGAGCCCGAGTGAATACAACAGCTTGAACCCCCCGTATCAAATAGAAGTCGTCCACTATCGTAACATCGTCTCCTTCGACATCTCTAAGGAGGGCGATACCTGGGCGATGATGAAAGACGGCCGAGGGCACCTGTGGATCTATCGGGACCGCAGGCAAATGCTATCTGCTCCAATTGCACCATGGGCACAAGACGGTAAGATGAGCTATCACTTCACTGTAAGTCGCGACTTCGTGGCTAGCGCTGTATTTCAGTTCGGATTCGGCCGCCACAGCGGGAAGATAATGCTCGGCGACTGGGCGGAGACTGATCCCCATTTCGACCTTTCACTCGAGCTTATCAATGCAACAATTCAAAAGGGCGGAGTCCTTCATGGCGAGTTCAAGATCGCTTGTTCATCGAAGTACTGTTTGCAGTTTGGCAGTGACTGTATGTGGAATTACGAGATTGCGAATGCGCGCGGAGAAGTAGTTCTGCGACCCGGCGGTGCATGTGGGGAAACGCTTTGTCAGATGACGCTTGAACCGGGCGTGATCAAGTCGATCCCCTTTGCAATACCGACCGATGTTGGCCGATCCCTCGACGCAGGGGTTCTTCAAGATGGGTTTTTGCCAACCGGAGAGTACACGCTGACGGCCTATATGGAAGAGCACCGAGATATGCACCTCGAGGCTGCCGCTAAGATCACGATAACGCCATGATCAACGGGCGGAATCTAAGCATGGCTTGCAGCAGACGAAGCCACCCGTCACGTCGCTTGCTGGCGCAATCGCCGCGCCAGCCGTCTTCGCTGCTGAAACGCGTCGTTAAACATAGTGGGAAGGCTCACAATTGACCATCGACCTATTTAGCAGAATCAAGGGACAATTGGCGCAAGGACTCGCAGCCGCGCTGCTCGAAAACTACGCCTATAGAGTGATAAGGATCGGCATTGAAGAGCAATATTTCGAACTGAAGTTTCTTCCTCAGTCAGCCTATCTTGATCTGGGACTTCCGAAGCAGTTGAGGACGCTTCCGGATCTGTTAGTGACGACCCCAGATTGCCGTCGAGCCTGGATGGTCGAGGTGAAAATGCGCACCAGGCTCACAGGAGCCACATTGCAGCAATTGGGGCAGTCACTGCGAGAACAAGCTGTCCTGTGGCCGGAAACGTACACGATTATCTTTCTTGGTCATGCATTTCGTTCAGAACGAGATTACATTCAGGATCACCTGCGAGTAATCACGCCCGATAATATTGATATGTTGGTCGAATCCTCCACCGGAGCGGAGAGGAAGTGGGAAGCGCTTCCGATGCTTCATCATGTATTCGAATTGGTTGACGCCGGCGACTTCTTCACGCTTGCAGATCAGATAGTCCCGGCTATTCAGGCGCTTGGACTCAGTAGCCGCAACGATGGGGCCACATCATGACGGCACGGGCTTGACGGAAGTATGCAGCAGTCTCCGTCGTGTTCGGAGACTCAGTGATCTGTTCGCAGGAGAGGCGCTCGGCGCCTTGATCTGACGCGACATCCGCAGCTGGACGTCAATGCGATCGGCGTCGGGAATGATTACCCTATAGACCCAACCAACATCGGAGGTCCGAATGCGAAGAGTCACAGGCATCGGCGGCATCTTCATGAGCGCCAAGGATCCCAAGGCGCTGTGCGAGTGGTACAAGAAGCACCTCGGGATCGACGTCCAGCCCTGGGGTGGCGCCGCCTTCGATTGGGTGGACGCCGAAGGCAACCCGACCAAGGGTACGACGGCCTGGTTGATCGGTCCGGCGGACGGCAAGCACTTCGCTCCGAGCAAGTCGACTTTCATGGTCAATTATCGAGTCGAGGATCTGGCGGCACTTCTCAAGGCCCTGCGCGAGGAAGGTTGCGACGTGCTCGAGAAGACCGACGACTCGGAGTACGGGAAATTCGGCTGGGTCATGGATCCGGAGGGCAACAAGGTCGAACTCTGGCAGCCGCTTCAAGGGCAATGATGTTCGGTGACTCGCCAGGAGGGAAGATATCGACCCCTCGCTCCACCGGGCACGCAATCGCCGGCTTTGCCCCCTGTCGGTCGTCGGCCAGCCCGGGCGTTGGGTGACTTTGCGCGAGCTGTCTGGCATCGCACCTGACCCATCCGGCACCGGCAGGGTCGCGTCCGTTCGTAGCCGTACCCTCTGAACCGGTACTCCCGCACCAAAGGGAAACGCCATGTCCGAAGTGTCGACCTTCAGGCTCTACCTGCTGAGGGCCATGTATCTGCTGATCGCCGTGGGGTTGGGGATCACGATATGGCCGGGCATCCTCTCCCCGCCCGAGAAATTGTCGCACATGAGCGGCGTGGTCCGCAGCGTGCTCGGGGCGGTCTCGCTCCTGGCGGTGTTGGGGCTCCGCTATCCCCTCCAGATGTTGCCGCTGCTGTTCTTCGAATTGCTGTGGAAGTCCATCTGGGTTCTCGCCTTCGGACTTCCCCTCTGGTCCGCTCGGCAATTGGACCCGAACACGCGGGAAACGCTGAACGCCTGTCTCATGGGCATCGTGTTGGTCCCACTCGTGATGCCCTGGGGGTACGTCTTCCGCAATTACCTGAAGGCTACCGGCGACCGGTGGGGCAGGCGCTCGGCATCGGAAAACAGACCCGGGAGGCGATGATGGAACTGGGAGCTTTGTCCGTCAGCTTGGCGGTCAAGGACATCGAGGCCTCGAAGCTCTTCTACGAGAAGCAGGGATTCACGGTGTTCGCAGCCGTCCAGGCCCAGAATTGGTTGATCATGAAGAACGGCGGCCACGTGATCGGGTTGTTCCAGGGCATGTTCGATCAGAACATCCTCACCTTTAATCCAGGTTGGAACAGCGACGCGCAGCCGCTCGGAGCGTACACCGACATTCGGGAACTGCAACGCCGGCTCAAAGAGCGTGGCGTGGACATGATGTCGGAAGCCGACGAAAGCACGACCGGCCCGGCCAGCTTCATGATCGTCGATCCGGACGGGAACACGATTCTGGTGGACCAGCACGTGTAGGCGACGCGGATCGTCCCGTGCGAAGTTCAACCGCCGGGCTATCGTGAGATGCGGCCCCCTCCCCGACCGCGGCGATAGTGCTGCGATACTCATTGTCAATATGTTGGTTAATGGTACGCCCGAACGGCCCGCCTGGTCAAGACGGGCTCGATGCTGACGGCCATTCCGGTACAGGGCCTGGACCGGGAGATCGCACTCGTCTGGAGTACTGCTGTCAAATTCAAAGTCGCAGTTTGATTTTCACCACAGGGAGATGGTGCAAGGTCACCACCGTCGCCGGAGATCGTGCGACCCGCTTGCCGGTCCGGCCGCCGACCATTCCGGATGACGTGCCGACCGGCGATTGCCCGTCGGGTCCTTACCGGTACAGCGCCTTGACCGTCCCGAACGACATGGTCTCGTTCGGCACGGCCGCCTCGCAGGTGACGGTCAGCACGAGCTGATCGATCGTCAGGGTTTCGAAGCCCATCGGCATGCAGTGGATCATGTCGAAGTTGAAGCCGTGGTACTGGGCGATCGACAGGTCGGCCCGGCCGTCCTCGAGGAAGGACCAATCCGTCGGGTCCGCGCCGTTCACGAGCGTGACGGTCGCGTCGTACGGCTGCTGCAGGGGCGCCGTGAACCCTCCGCCGGCCGCGCCGTCCAGCGAGAAGTCCACCGTGTACTCCAGCCAGAAGTCGTAGCCCCACGGTTCGTCCATCATCTCGCACCAGCCATGCTGCCCGCCGCCGTAGCCGACGGCGTGGATCGACACGTCGGTCACGTTCACGAGCGTGACGCCGAGGTCGACCGGGACCGTACCCGGGACGGGATGGTCGACGGTCCAGGTCACGGTCGCCGCGCCGACGGTCGTCGCGAACAGCACCGGGAACAGCAGAATGAACAACATGCGAGAGAAGGGCATCGGACCACCTCCGGGAATCGGGGAGGGGAAAGCTCACGACTGATGAACACGACTCTATCGAACTGACAATTTCAATTCAAGAGGCATCGACCCGATCGAGGGTTACACGTCGCCGTCATTCTGAGAGCGGATAATCCTGATTATAATTATCCTGTTTTCGCCATTGCAGTTTGGCCGTGCATTCAGCGGCCCGCGGCTGGGCGACAACGTCCTGATCGCCACGGTGCGGCGCGATTCCAACCATGAGGTAACGAGATGATCGGCAAGTCCCTGCTGCACTACGAGATCAAGAGCCTGCTCGGCAAGGGCGGCATGGGTGAGGTGTTCTGCGCGCGGGACACCAAGCTGGGCCGCGATGTGGCCGTCAAGATCCTCCCGCTCGAACTGAACGGCGATCCGGAGCGCGAAGCCCGGTTTCAGCGGGAGGCGCGGGCCTTGGCCAGCCTGCAGCACCCCAACGTTGCCTCGGTCTACGGATTCGAGGAAGCGGAAGGGTGCCGCTTCCTGGTGATGGAACTGGTGGTGGGATCCGAACTGACGAAGCGGATGAGCGCGGGTCCCGTGCCGATCGCGGACGCCCTGAACATCGCCCGCCAGATCGCCGCGGGCCTGGAGGCGGCCCACGAGAACGGCATCGTCCACCGGGATCTCAAGCCGGCCAACATCATGGAGACGGCCGAGGGCGAGATCAAGATCCTGGACTTCGGCTTGGCCCAGGCCTGGTTCGGCGACGGCGTCCGCCAGGGCGAGTCCTCCATGACGCCGACCATCACCGCGGCCTTGAGCCAGGCGGGGGCCATCCTGGGCACGGCGGCCTACATGAGCCCGGAGCAGGCCCGGGGCGGCGCCGTGGACCGGCGCGCCGACATCTGGGCGTTCGGGGTCATCCTGTTCGAGATGCTGACGGGCAAGCGGCTCTTCCTCGGCGAGACCACGAGCGACACGCTGGCGGCGGTGCTGCGCGCCGAGCCGGAATGGGACTCCCTGCCCGTCGCCGAGGCGCCCGCCCTGTGCCGGCTGATCGAACGCTGCCTGGAACGGAATCCCAAGCAGCGGCTGCGCGACATCGGCGAGGCCCGCATCTTCCTTCAGGACGGCGACGCCAGCGGTTCCCACCTGAGTTTCTCCCACCTGGCGCCGGTGGCATCGTCCGCCGAATCCACCCGCGCCAGGACGCCGGCGCTCCTGCTGGCGGGTCTGGCCGTCGCGGGTCTGCTGGCCGGCTCGCTCGTGGGTTGGAAGGTGCTGGCCCGACCGGCGCCGCTCCCGGTCCTGCACGCCATGATTCCCCCGCCGGGGATCACGGACTACGAACTGAACTCCACGAATCCCGGTCCGGCGACCATCTCGCCGGACGGATCGATGCTGGCCTTCACCGCCACCGACACCGAAGGGGTGACCCGGCTCTACCTGCGGCACCTCGACCAGGGCGAGTCGGTCGGCCTGTCCGGCACCGAAAGCGCCGCGTACCCGTTCTGGTCCCCGGACAACCGATTCCTCGGCTTCTTCGAGGCGGACGGCAAGAAGCTCAAGAAGATCGCCGTGACCGGCGGGCCGCCGGTGACCCTCTGCACCGCGGACAACGTCAAGGGCGGCTCCTGGAACGACCGCGGCGACATCATCTTCGCCCGCGGAGCCGACACCGGGATCTTCAGGGTGCCCGAGATCGGCGGCGAACCGGTCCGCATCACCGCCGTCGGCCCGGATCACAATTCCCACCGGCATCCCCGGTTCCTGCCCGGCGGCCGGGAGTTCCTCTTCATCGGGCGCTCGACCAGCAGCGATCACGACAACACCGTGTTCCTGGCGAACCTGGACACGACCGTCGTCCCGCGGGTCATCGCGACCTCGCAGGCCCACGCGGACTACGTCGACGGCTACCTGCTGACGGTGCGCGAGAACGTGCTGATGGCGACGCCCTTCACGCCGGACCAGAAGAGCGCGACCGCGGGCGGCGCCCCGCTGGTGGACAACGTCCTGACCATCCAGGGGGCGGTGGTCGGGTTGTTCAGCCCTTCGCCGACGGGCATGCTGGTCTTCCAGACGGGGGCCTCGGCCGAGGCCAGCCAGGTGTTGTCCTGGACCGACATCGAGGACGGCAGTTCGCAACCTCTGGGCGACCTCGGCCAGATCTACCACCCGGCGATCGCTCCCGACGGGAAGCGCGCGGTCGTCGAGGTGCGCAACGCGTCGAACGAGGGCACGGACCTGTGGCTCGTCGACCTGGAGACGGGCTTGCGGACGCGCTTCACGTTCGCGCCCGGCGACGAGATCCGCGCCTGTTGGTCGCCGACCGGAAACTCCGTGTATTACGAGTCCAAGGAAGGGGGGAGCTTCCGCATCATGCAGCAGCCCGTGGAGGGACAGGGCGGCGCCGCCGTCCTGCTGGAGGCGGCGCGCGAGATCGCGGTCACCGGCGTGGGGGCGGGGGACCGCTCCATCCTGCTGGACTTCGAGCGTGAGGACGGGAAGTTCGAACTGCGGCGGATGTCCCTGGAAGCGGGCGGCGGCGCGATGACGACCGTGGCGACGGCGGCCGGGGTCAACCTGGGCGGCGGCGTCTACTCGCCCGACAACCGCTGGATCGCCTACCACACCGAGACCGCCGCCGGCTGGGACATCTTCGTCATCCCCGCCACCGGCGGCGTGCGCAAGTGGCAAGTCAGCAGCGACGGCGCCGTCTACCCGAAGTGGAACCGCGACGGCACGGAACTGTGGGTTGTCCGCTTCAGCGGCGACCTCAACGCCTACGAGGTCGACGGCGCCGGCCAGACCTTCCGCGTGGGAAAATCCCGCCGGGCGCTCAAGATCGCCTCGCCCGACGCCAGCGGCTGCTTCTACGACCTGCATCCGGACGGTCGGCGGATCCTCCAGACGGGGGCCGATCCGTCGTTCCGCTCCGAGGTCTCTTACCTGCACCTGGTCACCGACTGGAAGCGGGGGCTGGTCCAGTAGGAATCGGGGGAGGCGAGACGACGGTCATGTCAGCCCCACGCGATCAGCGCTTCGCCGTGATGGCGACCCGAGCCCCGAGGCTCAGAGTCCGGCGGTGTGCTTGATGCAAGGTGCTCCGGCGTAGCACCGGCAGGATGCTCAAGACCATGGCCCTTCTCCGGCGGTCTCTCCGTGGTGCCGACCGCCCGCCCGAAGCCCCAACTCGAAGATCTGCTGCCGGTTATGGGTGTGAGTCGCTCTGTCCCGGGCCGTATGGTCAAATTCAAACTCCGACTTTGAATCTGACTTCAGCGTGCCCCGCAAGGTGCCCATGGTTGACAGGGATTTGGGGAACCGTCTTCTGGCGTCGGCTCGAACTTGTTCGGTGGTCACGGTTTCGGGTCCGCGGCGCAGCGGAAAGGCCGTGTTGTGCCGATCGGTGTTTTTCAGTCTTCCGTATCGGAACCTGGCAGTGCCGAATGTCCGCAGGTTCGCGCAGGAGGACCCGTTGGGTTTCCTGGCACAGCATCCCGAGGGGGCGATCCTGGATGAAATGCCGTGCTGTCCTGACATGTTGCCGCACCTGGTGCGGCAGATCCGTCTCGGTGCGGCGTCGGGCAACTGGATCCTGATCGGTTCGCAGAACTCGCGGATGTTTGCGGTGCTGGCACAATCGCTTGAAGGGCACATCGCCGAACACCGCCTGCTGCCGCTGACTCGCAACGAAATCGTACGGTTTCCCGCGCATCCGCGTTCGCTCGACGCGGCGATCATCCAGGGTGGGTATCCCGGTATTCCCGAAGAGGGTGTCGCGCCGGGCGGGTACCTGGACGACATCGTCGCAGAGTTGATCGAGCGCGACGTCCGTGCGGTCGCGACCCTGAGGAACCAGGTCTGTTTTCAGCGTTTCTTGGCGCTTTGCGCCGGTCGCACCGCTCGGCCCCTGAACTACTCCGCGTTGGCGGCCGACGCTGGAGTGTCGCAACCCACGGCCAAATTCTGGCTCTTGATGCTCGAAGCGAGCTTCATCGTCTTCCGGTTGCCCGCCTACGCCGGCCGCACCCGGAAGCGCCTGGCCAAGGCGCCGAAACTGCATTTCTACGACAGCGGGCTGGCTTGTCGGCTGCTCGGTATCGGTAGCGCCGAACAGTTGAGCTTGCACCCGTTGCGTGGCGCTCTCTTCGAGTCCTGGGTCGTCTCTGAAGTGATGAGACGGCGCGCGCATGACGGCCGGACCGGAGGCCTGCATCATGTTCGCGATCTGCGTGGAACGGAGGTCGCCCTCGTCATCGACCGTCCCGACGGGGTGTTGCTCGTCGACACGAAATCGGGCCAGACCGTGACTCCCGACATGCTCCAATCCCTCCATCAGGCCCGGATGGACTGGGGGGGGATGGCGTTGGTCGGCGCCGTGGTCGTCTACGGGGGAAACCGGTCGTGGGAACGGGAGGGAACCGAAATCGTGCCGTGGGCTTCGATGCTTGATGGGCTCAGTTGACAGGATGCTGCGGCGAAATCCAAAGTTGTTCTTTGAATTTGACCACAGCTCGATGCACAGCGCCCCTCCAGGTCTCTAGACTGCCTGCCGCGCCCGCCACCGCCGCCAGTGCCGCACGAAGAACACCGCCGCCAGCGCGCCCAGGACGACCAGCACGCCGACATCGATGGTGTGGCTGTGCTTCATCACCGCCTCCCAGTTCTGCTTGAGCGCCGCGCCGGCCAGGGCCAGGGCGGTGTTCCACAGACCGGCGCCGATCGTCGTGAAGATCAGGAACGGCAGCAGCGGCATCCGCCCGATCCCGGCCGGGATCGAGATGAGGTGCCGCACCACGGGGATGAAGCGGCAAGTGAGGATCGTGATCCGGCCGTGCTTGTGGAAGTACCGCTGCGTCGCTTCGAGCTCGTGCATGTCCAGCAGCAGGTACTTGCCGAAGCGGCGGAAGAAGGGCGCGCCGCCGAAGGCGCCCATGGCGTAGGAGAGCAGCGAGCCCACGATGCTGCCCAGCGTGCTGGCGACGATCACCCCGAAGAGCGAGAAGCGTCCGGTGGTGATCAGGAAGCCGGCGAAGGGCATGACCGCTTCGCTCGGGATCGGGAAGACCATGCTCTCGAGCACCATCAGCAGGAAGACGCTCGTGTAGCCGGTGGCGTCGATGAACGCCGTGGCGTGTTCGGCGATGAATTCCGTGATTCCCATGCGTCGTCCCTCCGTCCGCCCGGTTCCGCCGCGCCCCGCGACGCTGCCGTACACTAGGGCCGAACGGACCGTCCGGCAAGCGGTTCGCGCAATTGGTGATTGCCTGGCCCGGCGCGATTCCCTAGACTCCGGCCTCGGTCCGGCGGGCCCTTCCGGTCGCGCCAGAAAGAAGTCCGCATGACCCGGCAGATCTTCGCCCGCAAGCCGCTGCAGGAACTGCTCGACGACATGGCCGGCGACAACCGGCTGCGCCGTTGCCTGGGCCCCGTCACCCTCACCAGCTTGGGCATCGGCGCCGTCATCGGGGCCGGCATCTTCGTGGCCACCGGCGAGGCGGCGCGCAACGTCGCCGGCCCGGCCCTGATGCTCTCCTACGCCGTGGCCGGGATCACCTGCATCTTCGCCGCCCTCTGCTACGCCGAGTTCGCCTCGATGGCGCCGGTGGCCGGCAGCGCCTACACCTACGCCTACGTCACCCTCGGGGAGCTGGGCGCCTGGATCATCGGCTGGGACCTCGTCCTGGAGTACGCCGTCGGCTCGGCCACGGTGGCCAACGGCTGGTCCAGCTACTTCCAGGAGGTGCTCAGCAGCTTCGGCTGGCATCTGCCGGAATCCATGCGCGGCGCGGCGCTGCACTTCGACGCCGTTTCCGGGCATTTCGTGCGGACGGGCTCGTACGTCAACCTGCCGGCGGTGCTGGCCACCATGGTGGTCACGGCCGTGCTGATCAAGGGCATCAAGGAGAGCGCGAGATTCAACGCGGTGATGGTCGGCATCAAGGTGGCGGCAGTGCTCTTCGTGATCATCGTCGGGGCGTTCTACGTCGACCCCGCCAACTGGACGCGAGATTTCGCCCCCTACGGCTGGACGGGCGTCGGCTTCTTCGGCATCCCGCTCTTCGGGCAGACATCCGCCGGCGGGACACCCGTGGGCATGCTCGCCGGCGCGGCGATCATCTTCTTCGCGTTCATCGGCTTCGACTCCGTCTCCACGCACGCCGAGGAGGCGCGCAACCCGAAGCGCGACGTGCCGATCGGCATCATCGTCTCGCTGCTGGTCTGCACGATCCTGTACATCGCCGTGGTGACCGTCATGACCGGGATGGTGCCCTACGACCAGATCGACGCCAACGCCGGCGTCTCGCAGGCCTTCGCGCAACGCGGCCTGGGGCACGCGCGCTTCATCATCGCCGCGGCCGGCGTGGCCGGCATCACGTCCGTGCTGCTGGTCCTGATGCTCAGCGCGCCGCGCGTGATGCTGGCCATGGCCCGCGACGGGCTCATCTCGCCGAAATTCTTCGGCGCCGTGCACCCGCGCTTCCAGACGCCCTGGAAGAGCACGCTGGCCGTCGGCGCGTTCGTCACCGTGCTCGCCGGGTTCCTGCCCATCGACGCCCTGCTGCACATGACCAACATCGGCACGCTGTTCGCCTTCGTGATCGTCTGCACCGCGGTGCTGGTCATGCGGAAGATCGAGCCCGAGGCCAAGCGGCCGTTCCGCTGCCCCTGGGTGCCGCTCGTGCCGTTGCTGGGGGTCGGTTCCTGCCTGATGCTGATGTTCTCCCTGCCCGTCGCCAACTGGTGGCGGCTGATCGTCTGGCTGGCGATCGGGCTGGTCATCTACTTCGCCTACGGCCGCCGCCACAGTCACATGCGCCGTCAGACGAACAAGCCCTGACCAGGTCGCAATCGAAGTAACTGACTGCCGTCATTGAAGATCGAATAGGAATCCGGCGCCCGGGGGGCGCCGGATTTCTTGTGATCGCGTCCGCCGACCCCACCGCCGGCGGCACGATGCGGCAACATCCGCAACGGCAAGGCATTCCGCGTTAAAGTGCCTCCCCCGCTCGACGATAACACCCACGACCGCCGCATCCGGCGGAAGCGTCGGGCGTGGCCCGGCCGGAGTCCATCTCCCAGAGGAATGGCGCATGCTTACCCTGATCGGCGTCCTCTTCGGCCTCGCCAGCGTTGTCGGCGGCTTCATCATGGAAGGCGGCAACCCCGCCGCCCTGTTCATCCTCGCCGAGTACGTCATCATCCTGGGCTGTTCGCTGGGGACGCTCGTCGCGATGTCGACCCCGCGCGTCACGAAGCGCCTCGGCGCCGCGTTCGGCACCATGATGAAGGGCGACCGCAGCAGCAAGAAGAAGTACCTCGAGCTGCTCACGATGCTCTACGACCTGTTCCAGATCACGCGCAAGGACGGCCTGCTGGGCCTCGAGTCCCACGTCGAGGACCCGCCCAAGAGCGAGATCTTCTCGAAATACCCGGCGTTCCTGGCCGACCACCACGCGATGGCCTTCCTCTGCGACACGATCCGGCTGATCATCTCCTCGAACCTGCCCGCCCATGACCTCGAGGCGCTCATGGACGCGGACATCGAGACGCGCCACGCCGAGGAGCACCAGCCGATCAGCGTCCTGACGAAGGTCGCCGATGCGCTGCCGGGCCTGGGCATCGTGGCGGCCGTGCTCGGCATCGTGATCACGATGGCGCACATCGACGGTCCGCCGGCGGAGATCGGCCACAAGGTGGCCGCGGCGCTCACCGGCACCTTCCTGGGCATCCTGCTCTCCTACGGCGTGTTCGGGCCGATCGCCACGAACATGGAGCTGCTGGCCCAGAACGAGTCGCGCTACTACTCCGTGATGAAGACGGCGCTGGTCGCTTTCTGGAAGATGCTGCCTGCGTCGGTCGCGGTGGAGTTCGCGCGGCGCACCATCGAAACCGACGTCCGTCCCTCGTTCAGCGAACTCGAAGAGGCATGCCGCGCGTCTCGCGGCTAGGAAGGGATTCCGGGCATGGCGGAGCAGAAGGGCAAGAGCGGCGACCAGCCGCTGCAGCCCATCATCGTCATCAAAAAGGTTGTCGGGCACGGCCACCACGGCGGCGCCTGGAAGGTGGCGTACGCCGACTTCGTGACCTCGATGATGTCGCTGTTCATCGTGCTCTGGATCGTCAATCAGGACCAGGCGGTGAAGGAAGCGGTGGCCGGCTACTTCCGCGATCCCGGCGCGTTCCGAGCCTCGGGCGCCGGTGGCCCGCTGGGCGGCCAGTCGATCCTGCCCGAATCGGGCAAGGGGATCATGGAAGGGATGCAGGCAGAGGCGAAGCGCCTGCTGGAGGAAGCGGCCACCGAGCTGCGCGAGCAGCTGTCCGGCATGGAGCACTTCGAGCAGATCATGAAGCAGGTCGAGATCAAGATGACCGACTCGGGGCTCAACATCCAGATGGTCGAGATGTCGAACTCGCTGTTCTTCGACGTGGGCAGCGCGAACCTCAGCGCGGCCGCCGAGGAAGTGCTCCAGGTCCTGGCGCGGCAGCTCAGCAAGCTGCCCAACAAGCTCGTGATCGAGGGGCACACGGACAGCCGGCCCTATCCCGCCGGCGGCGGCTACAGCAACTGGGAACTGTCGACCGAGCGCGCCAACTGTGCCCGCCGCTACATGATCAGCCACGGCCTGCCCGGCGAGCAGGTGGCCGAGGTCAGCGGCTACGCCGACACGCGCCTGCGCCACCCCGAGGATCCGGCCGACGTCGGCAACCGCCGCATCAGCATCACGGTCCTCTACCAGGACGGTCAGATGCCCTGGTCGTCGGGCGACGCGGGAGCGGCGCCCGGTGACGGGGAGCGCCTGCCCCAGAGCCAGAACACCGGCACCCCCAGCCCCACGATCAGCAACCCCGGCCACGAGTAGCGGGGCTTGACGATCAGCAGGTCCACGCAGATCGCCACCGCGGCCAGCACGTACAGGGCCGGCAGCACCGGGTAGCCCGGCGCGCGCCAGCTCCGTACGGCCGTCGGCCGACGCCGCCGCAGCACGAAGATCCCCACCACCGACAGCGCGTAGAAGATCAGCACCGCGAAGATGACGTAGTCGAGCAGGTCGCCGTAGCGCCCGGTCAGGCAGAGCAGGCAGGCCCAGACGCCCTGCATGACCAGCGCGGCGGCGGGCACGCGACGGCGGTTGAGCTTGCCGGTGCTGCGGAAGAAGAGACCGTCGTGCGCCATCGCGTAGTAGACGCGGGCGCCGGTCAGGATCATGCCGTTGTTGCAGCCGAAGGTGCTGATCATCACCAGCACCGCCATGATCGCGGCGGCGACCGGACCCAGGATCGTCGAGGCGGCCGCGGTGCCGACGCGGTCGGCGGTCGCGAACTGCAGCCCGCGCCCGGCCGCGTCCAGGGCGGCGGGGTCGCCGGCCACCGGCAGGGCCAGGATGTAGACCAGGTTCGTCAGCATGTAGACGACGACCACGATGGCGACGCCCACCACCAGGGCGCGCGTGATCGTCCGCTGCGGGTTCACGGTCTCGCCGCTGGTGAAGGTGACGTTGTTCCAGGCGTCGCAGGCGAAGAGCGAACCGACCGACGCCGCGCCCAGGGCCATGAGCAGGCCGATCCCGGTCAGGGCCTCGCGCGTGACCGTCCCGTCGGCGCCCACGATCGTCCGGCTCGCCGACCACATGTCGTGGAAGTTCGCCGCGATCGCCCCGGCGTGGCGCCCCAGCGCCAGGCCGCAGACGACCAGCACGAGCAGGGCCGCCACCTTGGCGACGGTGAAGCTGTCCTGGACGAGCTTGCCCTCGCGCAGGCCGAGCGTGTTGAGCCAGGTCAGCAGGGCGATGCTGGCGATGGCGACCAGCTGCGCCGCGTTGACGTCCAGGCCGCCGACCGACAGCAGCACGTGCTGCTCGCCCAATGACGGCGCCAGCAGCGCGAGGTGTTTGGCGAAGGCCATGCCCACTGCCGCGATCGAGCCGGTCTGGATCACCATGAACAGCGTCCAGCCGTAGAGGAAGCCGGTCAGCCTGCCGAACGATTCGCGCAGGTAGACGTACTGGCCGCCGGCCTGCGGCATCAGCGCCGCCAGCTCGCCGTAGCACGCCGCGCCCAGCAGCGTCACCAGGCCGCTGAACAGCCAGACCGCCATCAGCCAGCCCGTCGAGCCCACGCTGCGGGCGATGTCGGCGCTGACGATGAAGATGCCCGAGCCGATCATCACGCCCACCACGATCATCACCGCGTCGAAGAGGCGGATGTCCCGCTTGAACCCGGGCGCGCCCGGCGTCTTCTGATCGTGCATGTAGTACCTCCGGATCGCCGGCGGGCGGAGCGGCCCGCGTGGGCGTGGCCCCATTGGAAGCGGGGCGCGCCGGTTTGGCAAGAGGGGAGTGGCCGCGCGTGGCGCAGATCCCGATTGCCATCCCGGCGCCGCGCCGCCAAGATCGGCGGGAATCGTCCACCGGCCGGGAGGCGTCGTGAAGAGCCCGCAGCGTTCGCCCTGGATCTTCGTGCCCTCGCTGTATTTCGCCGAGGGCGTCCCCTACGTCCTGGTCAACACGGTCTCGGTGATCCTCTACAAGAACCTGGGCGTGGACAACGCCCGCATCGCGCTGTGGACCAGCCTGCTCTACCTGCCCTGGGTCCTGAAGATGCTCTGGGGTCCGCTGGTGGACACGCGCTCGACCAAGCGCGCCTGGATCCTCGGCACGCAGGTCGCCCAGGCGGCGTGCCTCGCGGCCGTGGCGGCGACGATCGTCGCGCCGGGCTTCTTCTTCTGGTCGTTGGCCGCCTTCACGCTGGCGGCGCTGGTTTCGGCCACCCACGACATCGCCGCCGACGGGTTCTACCTCCACGCCCTGGACGAGCGCGCGCAGGCGTATTTCGTCGGCGTGCGCACGTTGTTCTACCGCGCGGCGATGATCTTCGGTTCGGGGCTGCTGGTGACCGTGGCCGGTCGCCTCGAGGGCGGGCCGCGCGGGGTGGCGGCCGCCTGGTCGATGGTCTTCGCGTGCGCGGCGGTCCTGTACGGGGGGATGTGGCTCTATCACCGGGCCGCCCTGCCGCGCCCGGCCACCGATGTTCTCGTCGCCGCGGGTAATCAAGGCGCCAGCAGACCGGCCGAGTCCGGCTGGTTGCGGATCGTGGCGGCGTGGCTGCGGCAGCCCCGCGCCGGTGTGATCGTCGCCTTCATCCTGCTGTACCGCCTGGGCGAGGCCCTGCTGCTGAAGCTGGCCGCGCCCTTCCTGCTGGACGGGCGGGACGCGGGCGGCCTGGGCCTGACCACGCAGCAGGTCGGCCTCGCCTACGGCACCATCGGTCTGGGCTGCCTGATCGTGGGCGGCGTGACGGGCGGCTGGCTCATCGCGCGCTTCGGTCTGCGGCGCCTGCTGTGGCCGCTGGCCCTGGCGCTCAACGTGCCCCACGTCGCGTACCTCTACCTGGCCTACGCGCAGCCCGGCCCGGTGGTGGCCTACCCCCTGGTCGCGCTGGAGCAGCTGGGCTACGGGCTGGGCACCACCGCGTTCATGGTCGTGCTGATGCGCGTCTCGCGCGGGGAACACCGGACTTCCCACTTCGCGATCGCCACCGGTCTGATGGCGCTGGGCATGATGCTGCCGGGCATGGTCAGCGGGGCGATCCAGGCGGCGGTGGGCTACCGCGCCTTCTTCCTGCTGGTGCTGCTGTGCGGAGTGCCCGGCCTGGCGCTGCTGCCGTGGCTGCCGAGGTTCGCGGAGGAGGCCGAAGGCCGGGCGTCAGGATCCGCCTGAGGTTCCCAGCGCCGCGGCGACCTCGCGCGCGACCACCGCGTTGCCGGGCACGCTCCAGTGGCCGTTGTTGGGGATGTACTGGCGCAGGCCGGTCTGCTGCTGAGCCAGGCGCAGGGCGTCGAGCGGATCGACGCAGGCGATGCCGCGGGCGGCGGCGAAAGCGCGCAGCCGGTGCGTCGGCGCCGAGAAGTCGTAGGCCGCGGCCGGCAGCGGCGCCCGGCGCAGGGTCAGCTCCCGCACGACCGGGTCGACCTGGATCTCCGAGGGGGCGATCAGCAGCACGCAGCGAGCACCGGCCTGCCGGCAGGCGGCGTCGAACTCCAGCACCTGCCGCTCGGCCTGCTCCCACCAGCGGGCGACCTCGGGCGGCGTCTGCGACTGGTAGAGGGGCAGGTTGTCCACGCGTCGGCGCAGGAACTCCGCCTTCAGGGGGATGCGCAGCGCGGGATCGGCCGGGTCGCCCCACATCCCCTTGAAGACCGGCGCGCCGGGATGGGCCGCGCCTTCGGGCGCCTCCGTGGCGGCCGTCGCTTCCGGCGAGGCTTGCGCTGGGGGAGCGGCCGCCGCGCCGCCGAAGCGGACCGCGGCCCGCCAGCGGCGCAGCGAGTTGACCGCGCGGACCCCGTAGAGCTGCTCGGCCAGCACGAACAGGTGGCTCTTGCGCAGCAGGTTCAGCAGCGGCTCCCGCGAACCCGTGAAGTGCAGGTTGCCCTGGAAGACGGCGCCGGGGATGGGGATGCCCGTCACGTCGCTGTCGATGGAGAAGCAGAGCAGGGCCACGTCCGGGCGCCAGGACTCGCCCTTGCCCCGCATCAGGCCCACGGCGTTGCGCACGTCCCAGCCGGGCAGGCCGGCGATCATGGCCTCGGCAGCCGCGGTCCCGGCCGGGGGGGCCGCCCGCAGCGAATCGTCCAGCACCCGCAGGAAGTTGTGGGCGATCGGCACGTCCCCGTAGACGAACGAATCCCCGATGCCGACCAGCCGCCACACGCCGGCCGGCTTCGGGACGGCGCGGTCGCGATCGCGGAAGCCCAGGGGGTTGACGTGGCGGTCGTCGTCCGGCGGGTAGAGGCCGGGATCGCCGGGATTCAGGACATAGCCGCAGTCGGGGTCGTTGCGGTAGGGCGTGCCGTCGGGGGGCGGGATCGTGCCCTGCAGGTAGCGCACCGCCAGCTCGCAGACCACCAGGGTGGCGAGCAGGCCCGCGAGGGAGATCATCAGGATGCGCAGGCGTCTTCTCACGTCGATCCTTCGTCGGGCGGCGAATTGGAGCCGCCGCCAGTATAGACGCGGCCGGGTCGCGGCGTCAAAGTGCGAAAAACCCGCAAATCATTGACAGGAATGGTCTCCGGGGGCTAGTTTCGTCCGTCACGGACCCATCGCGCACCGGCCGTGCCCCTCGGTCGCCGCCCAGAGGACCGCATCCCGTCATCGGGACCAGATCCCCATCTCGGGACCGCATCCCCATTTCCCGGAGGCCGCCCCTTGCCCCGCCCCGGCAGCACCGCCCGCCTCGCCCTCGTCGCCGCTCTGTGCGGCGTCCTGTGCTTCTGCTGCGCCGGGCCGGCCGGCGCCATCCCGCGCACCGAGCTGGTGGCCAACGCGGGCATCATCGGGTTGACGATCACGAATCTCGGCTACGTCGGCAACGGGCTCTCCATTCCCTACCAGCCCTCGTGCGAGTACCCGCTCAACAGCCACGTCGAGCACCTGTTCATCGGCGGCCTCTGGGTCGGCGCCATGACGCCGGAGGGGCTGCGCCGCGTGTCGACCGGCGCCCAGGACGCTTCGAGCCTGACAAACGGCGAGGACAACCGCGAGTTCACCGACTCCATCACGCAGGACGTGCAGGTCTGGTCCAACACGCAGAACAGCGACGACTACAACCCCGCCGCCCTGGCCACGCAGCACATCGAGTGCTACTTCCACGACGACAAGTACGACGAGACCGGCAACCACACGCCGCTGTTCGTCAAGGTCATCCTGCGCGCGCTGTCCTGGAGCAGTTCGTACGCGGACGACTTCATCGTCCTGGACTACCGCATCATCAACGATTCGGGCAGCGAGCTGCGCGACGTGTACGTCGGCTACTGGAACGACACCACCGTCGGCAACACGACGGTCACCGTGCCTTCCGGCTACGGCGGCGGCGCTGCGCGCCCCTGGCAGTTCTACGACGACATGAACGGCGGCTGGCGTCCGGGCGACGTCGCCGACGATCCCGGCCTCTGGATGATGTACGAGCACGACGATGACGGCGAAGAGGGGATGGCCACGTCCTGGATCGGGGCGCGCCTGCTGGGCGCCGTGCCGGCCCCCACGCCGGCCTCGGGCATGCCGCCGGTGATCTACAACAGTTGGCGCTTCGGGTCAGTGCCCGACGAGGACGATACCTACATCGTCGACGGCGAGACGGAGGCGCGGCCCGGCAAGTACCAGATGCTCTCCAACGGCGATTTCGACGCCGGCGGCGACTTCTCCTACCCCGGCAACTGGAACGGCCTGCTCGCGACCGGCCCGTTCCCCAACCTCGCCCCCGGCGACACCCTGCAGGTGACCTACGCCGTGGTCTGCGGCGCCGACTCCCTGAACCTGCTGGCCAACGCCAAGGTGGCCCAGGTGGCCTACGACTCGGGCTTCGCGATCCCGACCGGCCCGCCCTCGCCGCGGCTGGGGCTGGAGTACGAGGACAACACGATCGTGCTGGCCTGGGCCCCCGGCGACTCCGTCGCCCTGGACGACCAGGGCGAGCCCGTGCCCCTGCTGTCCGACGACCCGCGTCGCTCCCCCGAGCACCACATCAGCATCATCACCCACCGGCCCGACTTCCAGGGCTACCGGATCTTCCGCTTCCAGGGCGAGTCCTTCGGTGGCGACCCCTACGAGCAGTCGACCATGGTGGCCCAGTTCGACAAGATCGACGGCATCGGCTTCGACACCGGGCTGCCGCCGGTCGGCGCCGACGGCAAGCGGCGCTTCCGCGACACCTCGCTGCTCGACGGCTTCGGCTACTGGTACTCCGTGGTCTCCTTCTCCGCCCCGGACGTGGTCTCCAGCCTGCCGGAGTTCCAGAGCGGTTACTACGAGAACGCGACGCTGGTCTACCCCGGTCCGGCCCCCCAGCCGCTGGGCGAAGGCCGGGGCGTGGGCGTCTTCCCGAACCCGTACCGGGTCGCCTCGCGCTTCGACGACCAGCAGGGCGAGCAGGAGCTGGGCCGCAAGCTCTGGTTCACCGGTCTGCCGGCCCGCTGCGTCATCAAGGTCTTCAACCTCAACGGCGACCTGGTCAAGACCTTGAACCACGACGACCCGGCCTCGGGCCTCGAGTCCTGGAACATCCTGAGCGAGCCGGTGCGCGCCATCGCGTCGGGCCTCTACATCTTCGCCGTGGAGGATCTCGCCACCGGCAAGGTGGAACGCGGGAAGCTGGTGATCGTGAAATGAGACGGCCGCCGCTCGCCCCGCCGCTCGCCCCGCCGCTCGCCCTGCCGCTCGCCCTGTCGATCGCCCTGTCGATCGCCGCAGTGCTCTGCGTGCTGGCGGCCGGCTGCGGCAACGACCCCTTCGATCCCGGCTCGGTGACCAACCGGCGCCCGGTCGCGCGGATCTTCGTGACCGCCCCGGTGGGGGGCGAGTTGAATCCCACGAGCTACTTCCAGCGCACGTTCCACTGGTCGGGCACCGACGAGGACGGCTTCGTCCGGGCCTACTACGTCTCGATCGAGACCGAGGCGGGCGCGAGCGCCCCCTGGGACACGACCGCCGCCACCGACACGACGATGACCTTCGAGACCGACGACACCGGCCGGGCGCAGGCCCTGATCCGGGTGGCCTGCCGGGACGACCGCGGCGCCTACAGCGACACGGTCAGCCAGTACATCCCGCTGCGGAATTTCCCGCCGGTGATCAACTTCGTCAGCGATTACGACACGTTCTTCTGGAGCTACGGCTCGGCGGACTTCCGCTGCTTCGCCCTGGATCTCGACGGCAACGTGACGATGGACGACTCCGTCGTCTTTCATCTGGACACGGCGGACACCACGCTGGCCCCCCTGTCCGAGGGCGAGCCGGGCGCGGACCCCGCCCTGCGCCCGGTGATCAAGCGCCTCGACGACCCCGCCCTCGGCACGTTCCAGATCGACCTGCACGGCCAGGCCCAGCCCGGCCAGCGCACGCTGACCATCCGGGTCAGCGACGAGGCCGACGCCACGACGCGCTTCGATTGGACCTGGGAGGTCCGGCCGGCGCTCAGCGACGTGCTGCTGGTCGACGACAGCGTCGGCAACTTCGACCGCGCCTTCTACCACACGGTCATGGACTCGATCTACGGGCCGGGCGGCTGGTCCCTCTACGACATCTCCGACGGCCTGCCCGACCGGCTGTGGGTCCTGCTCGAGACCCTGCGCCAGTTCCCGGCGGTGTTCTGGTACACCGGCGCCAGCGCCTCGCCGCGCCTGGCCGCGGCGGCGGATCTCGTCGCCCAGTACGTGCAGCCGTCCGCCGGTTACGAGCCGGGCAAGCTGCTGCTGGTCTCGCCGGCCCTGATCGGCGTGCCCGGCGCGCCGCCGCCCAGCTTCGTCACCAACACGCTGGGCTTCCGGGTCACCCCGGAGCAGTCCACGTTCTACATCCCGTCCACGAAGAAGGGGCTGCCGCTGAAGGCCGGCCTGCCGGAACTGACTTTCAACGGCAACATCTCCGCCGGGGTGGGGATGGCCGCCGCGGATTCCAGCACGACCAAGTACCTCTACCGGATGGAGTACCACCGGTACATCAACGGCCGCCCTTCCAGCCGCCCCTTCGTGGCCGTGCGCAACCCGCCCTCGTCGTCCGGGACCTTCGCCCAGGCGGTGACCGTGACCGTGCAGCTGGACTACAGCACGCCGGGCAGCGGCCTGGCGGTCGTGCGCGCCCTGCTCTCGCAGGAGCTGGGGGTGATCCTGCCGTGAGCGTCGCCCCGGATCCCCGCCGCGCCGCGCTGGGACTGGCGCTGGTCGTCGCGATGCTCGCGGCGGCGACGCCGGTCTGCGCGCAGGCCCCGCGGGCCGCCGCCGTGGACCAGCGGCCGGCCATGATCAAGGGCTACGTCGTCGAGGCGGAGGACGGGGACCCGCTGCCCTACACGAACGTCTACATCTCGAGCTCGCGCATCGGCACCATCGCCCTGCAGGAGGGCCAGTTCTTCCTGGCCGGGCTGCGGCCGGGCACCTACACGGTGAACGCGTCCTACATCTCCTACTCGCTCGGCTCCGAGACCGTGACCGTGGGGCCGGGCGAGACGGCCGTGATCGAATTCCGCCTGACGGTCGAGGCGATCCTCAGCGAGGCCGTCGAGGTCTCGGCCGAGCGCCGGCTCATCGAGATCGAGCGCACGGGTTCCACGCACCGCCTGTCCTCGGAGCAGATGGAGGCCCTGCCGCTGGACAACCTGGTCGAGATGATCGCGCAGAAGCCGGGCGTGACGCTGCAGGACAACGAGATCCACATCCGCGGCGGCCGCTCCGACGACACGCAGTTCATCATCGACGGCGTCAGCGTCAACGACCCTCTGGCCGGCGGCGGCTACGGCTACGCCATCGACCCCTCGATCATCAACGAGATCGAGGTGCTCACCGGCGGCTTCAACGCCGAGTACGGGCAGGCCGTCTCCGGCGTGGTCAACGTCTCCACCAAGGAAGGCAGCGACCGCTGGAGCGGCAAGACGAGCTGGAAGCGGGACTACTGGCGGCGCGCCGAGGTGTCCGTCCAGCCCGACTGGCGGCAGCCGTACGATCTCGACCGGCCCCAGAACATCGACGTGGTCAAGGCCTCCGTCTCGGGGCCCGACCCCTTCAGCGACGCCCTCGGCGCGCTGGGGCTGCGGCCGCCGGGCAAGACCTACCTGCTGCTCTCGGGCTCGATGGACGTGCGCGACGGTCCGCTGCCGATCTACTCCCGCACGCGGCGGCTCTCCTCGCCCATGTACGACTTCGACTGGGCCGCGCCCCGGCAGCAGAACGAGTGGAACGGCCTGGCGAAGTGGACCTGGAACGTCAACGCCAGGCACAAGCTCAACTTCACCGCCAGCCGCCAGTTCGAGATCAGCCAGGGCTTCGAACTGGCGGGGGAGGGCTACCCGCGCCCGTTCCAGGACAACCTGGACCGCTACCTCGTCTTCACCAACGAGAGCATCCTGAGCCAGCTCTACTACCGCTGGGTGATGGGCGAGAACGACTACTTCGAACTCAACTTCGGCCGCAACTTCTCGCGCCAGCACGCGAACATCAACGGCAACGACGACTTCACGACCTACCCGCTCATCAACTCCCCGCCGTCGCCCACGGGGCTCGCCTTCGGTTCGGCCGACCGCTGGCACGACCACTTCGCCGAGTCGTGGAACCTGAAGACGACGTACGCCTGGGTGGCCAACGAGACCAACCAGTTCAAGACGGGCCTGGAGATGAACTTCACCGAGATGCAGCTGGTGGACCTGCAGTCCTCGCTGGGGTCGCCCCCGCCCGGCAAGCTGGGCATCAAGGAGGACATCTTCAAGGTGCACCCCATCGTGGGCGCCGCCTACATCCAGGACACGGTCAACTACAAGGGCATGATCGTGAACGCGGGCCTGCGGCTGGACGCCTGGGCGCCGGGCCGCGAGGTCGAGTACGTCATGGACCACTCGGACGACTACCTGTTCATCTTCGACGACATGGCCGACGAGTTCTACGACAACACCGTCGAGTTCTGGATGCGCAGCTGGAAGATGCGCGTCTCGCCGCGCCTGGGGGTCAGCTTCCCGGTGACGGACAAGGACAAGTTCTTCTTCAACTACGGGCACTTCTCGCAGTGGCCGCGGTACTCGTACGTCTACCCGCAGCTGCAGGCGCAGACGGCCACCAAGATCCAGCTGCTCGGCAACCCCAATCTCGACCCCAAGATCACCGTGGAGTACGAGACCGGCGTCCAGCACGAGTTCCCCGGGCTGTGGAGCCTCGGCGTCACCTTCTTCAACCGCGACATCTACGGCTACGCCAAGTCGGTCCAGATGAAGCCGGTGAACATCGGCGCCGACGAGACCCCCGACCCGAACGACACCGGCACGGTCACCATCGACCCCGTGCGCTATTTCAACGGCGATTCGGCGCGCAGCCTGGGCGTGGAGTTCAGCGTCATCAAGCGGACCACGCGCTGGCTGAGCGGTTCGGCGAGCCTCGAGCTGTCGCGCAGCACCGGCACCAACAGCGACGCCGACGAGGCGTACCTGCTGGCCGTCTACGACGAGGCCTACACGCCCACCGCGAGCATCGGCGGCCTGAAGCGCAACCCCCTGCTCTGGGACAAGCCCTGGAAGGTCTCCTTCAACCTCGACTTCGCCGTCGACAAGAAGGACCGCCTGCAGCTGTTCGGCTGGGACCTGCCCGCCGACTGGAGCCTCAACCTGCTCTTCCAGGCGGAGGCCGGCCAGCGCTACACGCCGCGCGGCTTCGCCGACCCGGAGAACCCCGTGTTCGGCGAGTACGTCTACGGCGATCCCTACTCGGAGCTGGGGCCGGCGAAGCACTCGCTCAACCTGCGCTTCAACAAGACCTGGGACCTGTCGCGACGCCAGCGCCTGACGTTCTTCTTCGAGGGCCGCAACGTCCTGGACCACAAGAACTACCGGCGCATCAACCCCTGGACGGGCACGGGCTACCAGGTCGGGGACAGCAACCCCGGCTGGGTCGACAACTACGCCGACTGGTACGGCGAGGAGGGGCCGGTCCTCAACACCTACTCCCGCGAGTACGTCAAGAGCCAGATCGACCCGAGCTACGTCGAGGATCCCCGCATGCTGCTGATGGGGGTGAGCTTCTCATGGTAGACCGCGCGACACGATCCGGACGGCGCCCGGCGGCGGCGGCGCTGCTGGCGGCGGCGCTGCTGGCGACGGTTCTCGCCGGCGCCGCGCGGGCCGGGGACGTGCTCGAACTCTACGGCGACGAGAACGTGGGCACCGCCGGCGCCCAGTTCCTGCGCCTGCCGGTCGGCGCGCGCGCGGTCGGGCTGGGCCGCGCCTACGTCGCCTGCGCCGTCGACGGTCCGGCCGCCTTCTGGAACCCCGCGGGGATCATGCGCACCCCCGGCTTGAGCAACCTGTTCTTCTCCCACGTGGCCTACGCCGCCGACATCGACCTGGAATACGCCTCCTGCCACTGGCGCCGCCAGAACTTCGGCTTCGCCCTGTCGGGCGCGATGCTGCGTTCGGGCGAGATCCCGCGCACCGACGAGTTCCACCAGGAAGGGACCGGCCAGACCTTCACCGCCAACCAGTTCGTGCTGTCGGCGAGCGTGGCGAAGGCGATGACCGACCGCTTCTCGCTGGGCGGCACCGCGAAGCTCTACCAGGAGAACCTGGACGAGTTCGTGGTGCGCGGCCTGCTGATGGACCTCGGCGTGCTCTACTACACGGGCCTCGGCGACATGCGCGTCGGTTTCGCCGTGCGGAACTTCGGCCCCGACCTGCGCCCGGGCGGCACGCCGCCGCCGCTGGGCCCCGGCTACGCCACGCCGCGGGACTTCCAGAGCTTCCAGGCGCCGACCTCCGGCAGCTTCGGCCTCGCCTACACCTTCCGCCTCGGGGAGCGGACGACCCTGCTGACCACGTCCGATTTCCACCACCCCACCGACGCCTCCGAGAGCTTCCGCGCCGGCGCCGAGCTGGGGCTGGCCGAGCGCCTGCTGCTGCGCGCCGGCTTCGAGACCAACCGGCTCGAGGGCGGCCTCGGCGCGGGCTTCGGCGTGAACCTGGCGCGCGACCAGTGGCGGATCCGGCTCGACTACGCGGTCAGCGACATGGGCGCCTTCGGCACGATCCACTACCTCTCGCTCGACCTGTCGCCCCTGCCCGACGGAAGGAGGCGGCGATGACCCGCCCGCGTCCGGAGTGCGGCCGGTCGACGCCGCTGCTGCTGGCGGCGGCGCTCGCGGCGCTGGTCGCCGGCTGCGGCGTCAAGATCGTCGCGCCGCGGGCCGTCGGCCTGTTCTCGACCAACGCGTACACGACGGACACGCTGTTCGTCGACCCCGGCGCGCGGCAGATGGTCGCGGCCATCGGCCGCCTCTTCGTCGTGGGCGCCGACGGCAGCCTCGTCAAGCGCACCCTCGACTACGAGGAGTTCTCGCGCATCGACGGGTTCGCCGACCCGGTCGCCGTCTGCACCGACGAGAGCGCCCGCCTGGTCTTCGTCTGGGAGGCGGGCGCGAACCGCCTCAGCGCCTTCCATACCGCCGACCTGACGCCGGCCGGATCCGCGACGCTGACGACCGTGCAGCGGGCCACCCACATCTACGCCTGCGAGACCGGGAAGGCGGAACTGGCGCCGACCGCGGCGACGTTCCTCTACCTCGCCGACCCCGACTCCGGCGTGGTCCACCGCTTCGCCTGGTACGAGGGCGGCGACATGGCCCCGATGGGCATCCTCTGCCGCGACGAGGGCTTGTCGACGCGCTCCGTCCACGTGCCCGCGGGCATGCTGCGCGACACCGGCGGCATGCTGCTGGTCTGCGATGCCGACACCGCGCGCAACTGGGTCACCCGCTTCGACCCGACGCCGATCCTGACCGACGTCGTCGCCGCCCCCGAAGGGCCGCATCCCTGGCGGGGCCTCGCCGTCGTCTTCGCCATGGAGGGTTGCGAGCCCCAGCCCCAGTCCGCCTACACCCTCGGCGACGCGCCGCAGTGCGGCGAGGACGAGACCTGGGTCGGCGGCCGCAGCGCCGCGCCCGGAGAGTTCGACACGCCCTCGGCCCTGGCGAGCGACGGCCAGGGCCGGATCTTCGTGGCGGACACCGGCAACGACCGCGTGCAGATCTTCTCGGACCGCGGCGTCTTCGAGATGGCCTTCCGCGACACGAGCCGGACGTCGGATCCGGTCAGCATCGGCGTGGTGGACGTGAGGATCGCCGGCGGCGGCGTCAACTACGGCGCCTACGTGTTCACGCTCTCGGGAGCGGACGGCAAGGTGCGCCGCTTCATCTCCTACGACCACTACATGTCGCTCAACGACGAGCCGCCGCCGCCGCCGAACTAGACCGGCCGCGGCACGCGCCTCGGGCCCACGGAGGGAAGCACGCATGCCCGGACAGCCGCCAACCGCCCACGTCCGCGACGACGTGCCGTTCTACCTCTCCATCTCGGGCAACATCGGCGTCGGCAAGTCCACCGTCTGCGCCATGATGGGCGAGGCGCTGGGCTGGCCCGCCTACTACGAGCCGGTCGCCGACAACCCCTACCTCGAGGACTACTACCGGGACATGCCCCGCTGGGCGTTCCACCTGCAGATCTACTTCCTGAGCAAGCGGTTCGAGGTCCAGAAGGACATCATCGAGCGGGGCACCTCGGCGGTGCAGGACCGCACCATCTACGAGGACGTCGAGATCTTCGCCCCGGTGCTGCACCGGCGCGGCGCCATGGACACCCGCGACTACGAGAACTACCGCGAGGTCTTCCAGAACATGATCTCGTTCCTGCGGCCGCCGGACCTGGTGCTCTACCTGCGCTGCTCGCCCGACGTGGCCATGGCCCGCATCGGCGACCGCGGCCGCGACTGCGAGAAGACGATCCCCCGCGACTTCATCGTCGACCTGCACGAGGCCTACGAGGATTGGGTGCCCCGCGCCCGCGGGATCTGCCCGGTGCGGGTGATCGACACCGAGCAGGTCAACCTGCGCGACGACCAGGCGGCCCAACAGGCGCTGCTGGACGAGATCCGCGCCCTGCACGCGGCCAAGCGCGACCGCGCGAAACGGGAGGCGTCACGATGAGCATCGGCCGACGAAGCGACCTGCTGCGGGGGACCCGCATCCCCGACGACGTGCTGCGCGAGCTGCCCAAGACCGACCTGCTGCGGCACCTGGACGGCAGCCTGCGCCCCGGCACGTTCCGCGAGCTGGCCGCCGCCCGCGGCTGGGAGGTCCCGGCCGGGGACCGCGCCCTGCTCGCGCGCTACTTCCCGGTGGATCCCGAGAGCTGCCAGCAGCACTTCGTGAACTTCTTCGACCGCACGACCGAGGTGCTGCAGCGGGCCGACGACTTGGCGCGCGTCGCCCGCGAGACGGTCGAGGACGCCGCCGCCGACGGCTGCTGGTACCTGGAGGTCCGCTTCTGCCCGCTGCGCCACGTGAACGAGGGCTTGTCCCCGGACGACGTCGTGACCGCCGTGCGCCGCGGCCTGGACGAAGCGACCACCCTGACGGGCGTGCAGGCCGGGATCATCATCACCGGGATCCGCACCATCAGCCCCGACGCCTCGCTGCACCTGGCCGAGCTGGCCGTGCGCTGGAAGGGCCGCGGCGTGGTGGGGTTCGACCTGGCCGGCACGGAGCGGGACTACCCTGCCAAGGACCACCGCGAGGCGTTCTACCACATCATGAACAACAACCTCGCCGCCACCATCCACGCCGGCGAGGGCTTCGGCCCCGAGTCCATCCACCAGGCCCTGCACTACTGCGGCGCCAACCGCATCGGGCACGGCACGCGGTTGCACGAGGACCAGGATCTGTTAGCCTATGTGAACGACCTGCGGATCCCCCTGGAGCTGTGCCTGACCAGCAACGTGCTGACGGGCGTGGTCCCGTCGGTCGGGGAGCACCCGCTGCGGCGCTACCTGGAGCTGGGCCTGCGCGTGACGCTCAACACGGACAACACGCTGTTCGCGCGCACGTCGCTGCTGACGGAGCTGCGCCGCGCGGTGGACGCCTTCGACCTGAACCTGCTGGAGACCGAGACCTTGCTGCTCAACGGCTTCAAGAGCGCGTTCCTGCCGCAGGCGGTCAAGGCCGACCTGATCCGCGAAGCGGCCGGGGCCTTCCTGTCCCTGCGCGACAAGTTCGACCTCGACGCGCTGGAAATCGCATGACCGGGGATCGCTCGGGCGGGCGCGCCAGCAGGCTGAGCGACCTCTGGCGCGGGCGCGTGGAGGAGGCCGCCGCCTGGCTGCGCGGGCGCGGCTTTACCGGCGGCCAGGGTCGTACGAGAGGCATCGGCATCATCCTGGGCAGCGGCCTCGGCAACTTCGTCGACGCGGTGAGCGACCCGCGCGCGATCGACTACGCCGGGATCCCCGGCTGGGCGACCACCACCGTGGCCGAGCACCGCGGCCGCCTGGTGGCCGGCACGGCCGGCGGCCGGGACGTGGTCGTCATGCAGGGCCGCCTGCACCCCTACGAGGGCCTGCCCTGGGACGAACTGCTGCTGCCCACGGCGGTGCTGGCCTGCCTGGACGTGGACACGGTCGTGGTGACCAACGCCGCGGGCGGACTGAACCGGTTCTATCGCCCCGGCGACCTGATGGTCATCCGCGACCAGCTCGACCTGCACCTGCAGGACCCGCTGCGCGGCCTGCTGGCCGACCCCGTGCCGCCGGCCGCGGCGCCGGGCCGGGGCGCGCGGCCGCACGCCGTCTTCGACGAGGACCTGGCCCGCGCCCTGCTCGCGGCCGGCGCCGCCACGGGCGTGCCCCTGCACGCCGGCGTCTACGGCAGCATGTGGGGGCCCGCCTACGAGACCAAAGCCGAGATCGGGATGCTGCGCCGGGCGGGCTGCGACGCCGTGGGCATGTCGACGGCGCCGGAGACGTCCCTGCTGGCGGCTCTGGGCGTCCGCGTGGTGGGGCTGTCCTGCATCACCAACCCCGCCCAAGAGGTGGGGCAGCCGGAACTGTCGCATCAGGACGTCGTAGAAGCGGGCGCGATGGTGCGGGACCGCATGGCCCGCCTGCTGCTGGATTTCCTGCCGCGCCTGGGCTGACCCCGGGCGTTTTCTCAAGGGAGTGAGCGCACATGTTCGACATCACGTTCGCGCTGCTGATCCCGGTGTTCATCTTCGCCCTCTGGGCGCAGCACCGTGTCAAGACCACCTACGCCAAGTACCTGCTGGTGCCCGCCGCCCGCGGCCTGACCGGCAGCGAGGCCGCCCGCCGCCTGCTGGACGCCGCCGGGCTCTCGGCGGTGGGCATCGAGCGCATCGGCGGCGACCTGACCGACCACTACGACCCGCGCAAGCGCGTGCTGCGCTTGAGCGAGGCCAACCACGAGGGCCGCAGCATCGCCGCGTTGGGCGTCTCCTGCCACGAGGCGGGCCACGCCGTGCAGCACGCCCGCGGCTACGCGGCGCTGCAGGTCCGACAGGCCATCTGGCCGGTGGCCGGCTTCGGCAGCACCCTGGCCATGCCCCTGTTCTTCATCGGATTCCTGTTCCACTTCCCGATGCTGATGGACGTGGGTATCCTGATCTACGCCGTGGCGGCGGTGTTCACGCTGGTGACCCTGCCGGTGGAGTTCGACGCCAGCAACCGCGCCGTGCAGTTGCTGACGACCCATGGCATCGTCTCGACGCAGGAGCGCGGGCAGGTGCGCGCGGTGCTCAACGCCGCCGCGCTGACCTACGTCGCGGCGGCCCTGATGGCCGTGGTCCAGCTCGTGCGGTTGCTGCTGCTGCGCGGACGTCGCTGACCGTTCGTCGATCCCGACCCCGAACCCGGCTCGGCCGGACCTGGAGGACCGCATGCGCCGCAAGCTCGTCGCCGGAAACTGGAAGATGAACCTCGGACCCGCCGCCGCGACCAAACTGGCGCGCCAGGTGGCCCTCGGCGTGCCGGGTCTCGACGGGCCGCCCGAAGTGCTGGTCTGCCCGCCCTTCGTCTCGATCCCCGCCGTGGCCGCCGTCCTGAAGGACAGCGCCGTGCTGCTCGGCGCCCAGAACTGCGCTGGCGAGGACGCGGGCGCCCACACCGGCGAGGTCGCGGCGCCCATGCTGAGCGAGGTCGGGGCGACCCACGTCATCGTCGCCCACTCGGAGCGGCGGACCCACCAGCGCGAGACCGACGACGAATTCGTGCGCAAGATCGACCGCGCCCACGCGGCCGGCCTCACCGCCATCTTCTGCTACGGCGAACGCATCGAGGAACGGCGGGCCGGCCGCGAGCGCGACGTGGTCCGCGCCCAGCTCGCCGGCGTGCTGCCGCGCCTCGCCGCACCCACGCCCGCGAACCTGGTGCTGGCCTACGAACCGGTCTGGGCCATCGGCACCGGCGAGACGGCGACCCCGGAGCAGGCCCAGGAGATCCACGCCTTCTCGCGCGGGATCGTGGGCGAGCTGCTCGGCAACGACGCGGCCGCCCGGATGCGCATCCTCTACGGCGGCAGCATGAAGCCCGACAACGCGGCGGAACTGATGCGCCAGCCGGACATCGACGGCGGCTTGATCGGCGGCGCCAGCCTGAAGGCCGACGATTTTCTGGCGATCGTGCGCGGCGCCCTCTGACGTACCCAACCCGGGAGACGAACATGTACCGACGCCTCCAGCGCCCGGCCGCCGTCGCGGCGTGCGCGTTGCTGATCACGATCGTGACCGCGACCGCGGCGCTCGCCGCCGGCGAGGACCTGCTGTTCCCCGACCCGGTTTTCCCAGACTTGCCGCCCGGCGCCGAAGTCCTGAGCCTGGAGAACGGCCTGCAGGTGGTGCTGCTGCCCAACCCGGCCCAGCCCATGACGGCGGTGCTGACCCAGGTGCGGGTCGGCTCGGCGTACGAGGACTTCCGCACCAGCGGCATGAGCCACATGCTCGAGCACCTGCTGTTCAACGGCACCGCGACGATGACCCAGGAAGAGCTGTACGCCGCCGCCGACCGCCTCGGTGCCTGGAACAACGCCCACACGAGCGACTTCTTCACGAACTTCATCATGATCGTCCCGTCGGCGAAGCTGGCCGAGGGTGTGGCCCTGCAGGCCGGGATGCTCTTCCACTCCACGCTGCCGGCCGACAAGTTCGAGAAGGAGCGGGGCATCGTGGTGGGCGAGATCGTCCAGGCCCGCGATCGCGACGAAGACCCCGCGGGCGGGATCATCCGCGAGGCCGCCTTCGCGGGCAGCAGCCTCGCGCTGCCGACCCTCGGCACCCTGAGCACGATCGAGCACCTGCGCCGCGACGACGTCGACGCCTTCTACCACAACCACTACGTGCCCAACAACATGATCACCACGGTGGCCGGCAACTTCGACCGCGAGGCCGTCCTCGCCCTGCTGCGCGAGCACTTCGGCGCCGTGCCGCCCGGCACCGTGCAGCGGCCGCCGCTGACGCCCGCGCCGCCGGTGAACGGCGCCGGGGTCGTCACCCGCCGCGCCGGCGACACCCACGTGCTGGCCCTGGTCTACGAGGCGCCCGGCTACGGCGCGGCTGATTTCTTCGCCTTCGAGGCCCTGACCGGTCTGCTGGACGCGCCCGCGACCGGCCTGCTGGCGCAGGCCTTCGTGAAACTGCCCGAGGACCGGCGCCCCACCGTGTCGTCGTGGTGGGACCGGGCCGACGGTTTCGCCCGCCTCACGCTGCGCCTCGACCTGCCCGCGGACGCCGATCCCGCCCTCTACCGCGGTCTGGTCGTGGACGCCCTGGCCGCGGCCGCGAAGAAGGGCTTCGCGGCGGCCGACATCACCGAGATCGTGCGCGGGCGCACCACCGCGACGCTGCTCGAACGCGAGCAGTTGCGGATGCTGGCGATCACCGCCGCCGAGCCCCTGACCCTGGGCGGTCCGGACCACTTCCTGGGCTACCTCGACCGTCTGGCCGCCGTCTCGCCCGCCCGGATCGTCCGCACCCTCGAACGCCACCTCGTGGGCCGGCCGCACCTGGCGGTGCACGTGCTGCCCGCCGCGGCCGCCGCCGCCGGCGCGGACAGCGCCGCCGTCATGGTGGAGCGCTCGACGTTGGCCAACGGCACGGTGCTGGTCACGCTGCGCAACCCCGTCTCGCCGCTGTTCGCGGCACACGTCGCGGTGCGCAACCGCGTCGCCCTGGACGGCGACCACGCCGGCGCCCTGAACCTCGTGCACCGGCTGTTGCCGATGGGCACGCGGGACTGCGACCGGGAATGCCTCGCGCACCGCCTGGGCGCGCTGGGCGCCGAACTGAAGCTCGTCGACGATCCGAACATCCCCATGGACGACTACTACACCGGCGGCCGCTTCTCCTGGGTGCGCCTGGAGACCGGCGCCGACGTCGGCCCGGCGGCCCTGACCCTGTTGCTCGGCCTGCTGCGCGAACCCGCCTTCACGGCGGCCGACGTGGCCGCCGAAATCGCGGCCCAGCAGGAGATCCTCCAACGCCAGGCGGGCAGCGCCGGGCAGCGCGCGCGGCGCCTGTTCGCCGACGCCCTCTACGGCGCCCACCCGCTGTCCCGTGCGCCCGAGGGTGTGCCGGGCTCGCTCGACGGCCTCGACCTCGCGGCCCTGAAGGACCTCCACCGCCGCGCCTTCGCGCCGGCGAATCTGGTGGTGACCGTGGTGTCGTCCTTGCCCCACGCGCAGATCGCCGCGCTGGTCGAGGCCCACCTGCCCGGCCGCGGCGAACCCAGCCCGGAGCTGCCGGCCCTGCCGGTGACCGCGCAGGACGCCCGCGTGACCGCGACGGCCGGCGGGCCCATGGCCGCGATCCGCACCGGCTCGCTCTTCGCCGTCGATCCGGCCGACGCCCCCGCCCTGCAGATGCTGGTGGACGTGCTGTCGGACCGCATCGCGATGGATCTGCGCGAGACGCGCGGTTTGAGTTACAGTACGGGGGCCGGCGTGGAGATTCACGGCTCGGGAGCGGCCCTCGAGGCCTGGCTCAACCCCCCGGCGGCGCGCCTGGCCGAAGGGGAGCAGGCGCTGCTGGAGGCGGTGCGCGGCTTCGACGCCGCGACGGTCACGCAGGCGGAGCTGGACAAGGCGCGCGGGGCGCGCTCCGGCCGCCTGATGATGCGGCGCCTGGCGAGCATCAGCCAGGCCTACTACCTGGCGACGGCCGAACTCGACGGTCGGGTCGACGGCTACCTGACGGCGCTCGCGGCCCACGACACGGTGACGCTGGACGACCTCGTGCGCGTCGGCGGCAGGTACCTGAAGGACCGGCCGCTGGTGACCGCGGTCGCGAACTGAGCCGGGGACGGGGAGGACCATGATCCGGAGAGCGACGATCCTCTGCGCCTGTCTGCTGACCGCCGCCGCCGCGAGCGGGATGCCGGTCATCCATCACGATCTCCAGGTGCGCTTCGATCTGCCGAACCACCGCGTCGACGTCACGGACCAGCTGACGGTGCCCGCCGGCGTCGACACCCTGCTGCTGAACGCGGGCGTGGCGCTGACGGGCCTGTCCCGCCGCCATCCCGACGGCACGGGCGAGCAGCAGAAGCTCGACGCCGCCGTCGGGGAGACTGCGCCGCCCGACACGGCGGTCGTCCACCTGCAGGTCGATCCGAGCGGGCACACGCTCGCGGAGGACGAGGTCCTGCAGATGACCCTCACGTACGCCGCCCGCTGGTCCGAGTCCACCGCCGACGTCACCTTCTCCCGCGAGAACGTCGGCCGCGAGATCCAGGGCACGATCTCCGACGAGGGGATCTACCTGGCCGCGTCCTCCTACTGGCTGCCGCTCGCCGACGGCGCGCTGCACACCTACCGCTTGAAGGTCGTCACGCCGGCGGGATGGGAGCCGCTGACCCAGGGCGAGCGCACGCTGCACGAGGAGAAGGACGGCCTGCTGACGACGGTGTGGGAGTCCGCCGAGCCCTCCGACGGCCTCACCCTGATCGCCAACCGCTACCTGGTGACCGAGCGCGACTTCGGCGGCGTCCTGGGCGCCACGTACTTCCTCGCCGACGAGCCGGCGCTGGTCGAGACCTACCTCGAGCGCACCGGCGCCTACCTCGACATGTACCGCGCGATGATCGGCCCGTACCCCTTCAGCCGCTTCACGACGGTCGAGAACTGGTTCCCCACCGGCTACGGCATGCCCGGCTGGACCCTGCTCGGCGGCCAGGTGCTGCGCCTGCCCTTCATCCCCACCACCAGCTTCGGCCACGAGATCGCCCACAACTGGTGGGGCAACTCGGTGTTCGTCGACGTTGAGCGCGGCAACTGGTGCGAGGGGCTGACCGTCTACTGCGCCGACTACCACTACAAGGAGCTGGAGTCGCCCGCGGCCGCGCGGGAGTACCGCCGCACCCTGCTGAAGGACTACGCCGCCTACGTGCGCGACGGCCGCGACCTGCCGTTGCGCGACTTCCGCGAGCGCCACAGCGGCGCCACGCGGGCCGTGGGCTACGGCAAGTCGATGATGGTCTTCCACATGATCGACGAGACGATCGGCCGCGACGCGTTCCTGTCCGCCCTGCGCGACGTCGCCCGCACGCACCTGTTCCGCGAAGCGGCCTGGGACGACTTCCTGGCGGCCTTCGCGGCGTACGGGACCCGCGACCTGACGGCCTTCGGCGAGGCCTGGCTGGGCCGCGCCGGCGCGCCGACGCTGCGCCTGGAGTCGGCGGCCCGCGAGGGCGACCGGGTGACGGTGACGCTGACCCAGGGCGACGACGTCTGGCCGCTGCGGGTGCCGGTCACGGCCACGACACCGGCGGGCCCGATCACTGCCATGGTCGTGATGGACGACCGGCGCCTGACCCACACCTGGACGGCGCCCGGAGCGACGGCGGTCCAGGTGGATCCCGATTATCATGTATTCCGGCGCCTGCATCCCGAGGAGATCGAACCGACCCTCAGCCAGATCCTCGGCGATCCCGCGCCCCGTTTCATCCTGCCGGCGGGAGCGCTGGCGGATGCGGCCTCGGCCTTCGCCGCCGACTGGGTCGAAGGGGGAGAGGCGGTCGTCGTCGACGCCGCCGCCGATCCCGAGGGCCACAGCCGGATCCTGGTGAACCCCGACGGCGCCGTCGCCAAGACGCTGCTGCCGGCCCAGGCGCAACTCGCGGGCGGGCTGCTGTTCCTGAACGGGCAGCGCCTCGACCTCGCGACCAACGACGCGGTCCTGGCCGTGCCGGCACCCGGCCGGCCGGGAGCCGCCGACCTGCTGGTCTTCTGCCGTTCGGCCGAGCGCCTGACGGCGTTGGCCGGCCGACTGAGCCACTACGGCAAGTACTCGCACCTCGTGTTCCCCGCCCGGGGAGCCGCGCTCAAGGGCAACTGGGAGGCTGCGGCCTCGCCCCTGCGCGCGGACCTCACCGGCAAGACGAAGGAGAAGTGATGATGCGCAAGAAGATGATGGTCGGATTCCTGTTGATGGCGGCCCTGGCCCTGGTCCTGGGCGGTTGCGGCATGAGCCGGGCCCAGAAGGGCGCGCTGCTGGGCGGCGCGGCGGGCGCCGGCGCCGGCGCGGCGGTGAGCAAGAACAACACCAAGGGGGCGGTGATCGGCGGCGCGGCGGGCGCCGTCATCGGCGGGCTGATCGGCTCCTACCTCGACAACCAGGCGCGCGAGATGGAGGAGATCGAGGGGGCCGCGGTCACCCGCCAGGGCGACGAACTGCAGGTCACCTTCGAAAACGCCATCCTGTTCGACTACGACTCGTCGGCCCTCAAGACCGCCTCGCAGGACCAGCTGCGCGAGGTCGCCGACGTGCTCTCGCGCTACCCTGACACCGACATCATGGTCCGTGGACACACCGATAGTTCGGGTTCCGACGACTACAACCAGTCCCTCAGCGAGCGCCGCGCCGCCGCGGTCCGCGGCTTCCTGATGGGCGCCGGCGTGGCCGCGAACCGCATCACCGCCCACGGCTACGGCGAGTCCGCACCGGTCGCCGACAACGGCTCCGAGTCCGGCCGCTCGCAGAACCGCCGCGTCGAACTGAACGTCCAGGTCAACGAGGAATTCCGCCAGCGCGCCGCCGAGCAGGGCTGATCCGATCCCGATCCCGGGCGGGCGGCGTCCCTGCCGCCCGCCCCGCCGCCGACCGACCAACCAGGGAGCGAACCGTGACCACCTACGAGAGCCTGCAGCCCCGGTCCGTCTGGAGCATCTTCGCCGAACTGTCCCGCATCCCCCGCGGCTCCGGCAACGAGGCCGCGGTCCTGGACATGCTCAAGGCCTGGGCCGACGCCCGCGGCCTGAAGTGGAGCCAGGACCAGGTGGGCAACCTCCTGGTGCGCATCCCGGGCACGCCGGGCCGCGAGCAGGCCGCGCCGGTGCTCGTGCAGGGGCACGTCGACATGGTCTGCGAGAAGAACGGCGCCACGAAGCACGACTTCGCCAAGGACCCGATCAAGCTCCTGGTTGCCGACGGCTGGGTGACGGCCGACGGCACCACGCTGGGCGCGGACAACGGCATCGGCGTGGCCATGGGGCTCGCCTTGGCCGACGAGAAGGGGCTCAAGCACCCCCCGGTGGAAGTGCTGCTGACCGTCGACGAGGAGCGCGGCCTGACCGGCGCGGCCGGCGTCGAGCCGGGCTTCTTCAGCGCCCGCCGCATGATCAACCTCGACTCCGAGGAGGACCGCTCCCTGTTCATCGGCTGCGCCGGCGGACGCGACTCGGTCATCACCGTGAAGAACAAGAAGAGCGCGCTGGGCAAGGGGCTCGTCGGGCACAAGGTCGTCGTGTCCGGCCTCAAGGGCGGGCACTCCGGCCTGGACATCGACAAGAACCGCGGCAACGCGATCAAGATCCTCGCCCGCCTGCTGCTGGCCGCGCGCGAGACGGTGCCCTTCAAGCTCGTGGACTTCGACGGCGGCAGCATGCGCAACGCCATCCCGCGCGAGGCCACGGCCCGCGTGGCGGTGCCCGAAGCGCAGGCCGGCGCCTTCAAGAAGCTCGTCGACAAGGCGGCGGCGGCGCGCATCCTGAGCGAGGAACTGGCCGGCATCGACGACCTGGCGTCCGTGAAGGTCGCCAAGTGCAAGGTGGACCACAGCCTGGGCGGCAACTGCACCCTGCGCGTCCTGCGCCTGATCGAGGCGCTGCCCAACGGCGTGCTGGCCATGAGCCAGGCCATCCCGGGACTGGTCGAGACCAGCTCCAACGTGGGCGTGGTGAAGACCAAGGGGACCACGGTGGAGCTGGTCTGCTGCAGCCGCTCCTCGAACATGTCGGCCCTGGACGGCCTCGTGCAACGCCACCGGACCATCGTCGCCCTGCTGGACGACCGGGCCGCGATCGAGCAGCCCGAAGGCTACCCCGGCTGGCAGCCGAACCCGGCCTCGCTGCTGGTGCAGGCCACGGCGCGCACCTACGAGCGGATCTTCAAGGTCGTGCCGGAGCTGAAGGCGATCCACGCCGGTCTGGAGTGCGGCCTGCTGACCGAGAAGTACCCGGACCTGGACATCGTCTCCTTCGGCCCGGACATCCACGGCGCCCACTCGCCCGACGAGAAGGTGAGCGTGGCCTCGGTCGCGAAGGTCTGGCAGCTGTTCACCGGGGTGATGAGCGAACTCTAGACGGAGCGGCTCCCACCGACACGGAAGCGGCCCCTGCTCACCGGGAGCAGGGGCCGCTCGCGTCTGGGGAGACGCGGTCACTCGCGGGGATCGAGCGGCCGTTCGCCGTCGTGTTCCAGGGCCGCGGCCCGCCGCACGGCGTCGCGGAAGTCGCGGACGCGCCCGTCGCCGCGCAGCTCGTCGGCCAGGTCGTCGGCCAGCGGGATCAGGTCGGCGATGCGGTGCTCCTTCGCCCAGAAGCTGTGCCGCAGGATCTCGGCGAACTCCGCCACGGCGGCCTGCAGGCGGAACCGCGCCGGCGCGGCGTCGAAGCTGCGGGAGAGGTCCTCCAGGCCGACGCGCTGCTCGATCTCGCGGACCGTGCCGCGGTCGCGGCCGGCCGGCTCCTCGTAGCGGACGCGCACGGTCGCCAGGCGGGGGGCGCGGCGCCGCGCGAGCGGGTCGGCCCGGTCGTCGCCGCGGACGAGCTTCAGCTCGTAGAGTGCGGTCACGGTGTGGCCGGCGCCGACTTCGCCCGCGTCCACGTCGTTGTTGCGGAAGTCGCGGTCGGCGACGTCGCGGTTCTCGTAGCCGAGCAGGCGGTAGCGGTCGACCGTCTCGGGGTCGAACTCCACCTGGATCTTCGCGTCGCGGGCGACGACCTGCAGGGTCGCGGTCAGGTTCTCGCGGAAGACGCGCTCGGCCTCGTCGGCGCGGTCCACGTAGGCGTAGTTGCCGTCGCCCGAGTCGGCCAGCCTCTCCATCAGCACGTCGTTGTAGTTGCCCATGCCGAAGCCCACCGCCGACAGGTAGATGCCGCGGTCCGACTCGCGGCGGGCGCGGGCGAGGATGTCGTCGGCCGCGGTCTGCGCCACGTTGGCGACGCCGTCCGAGCAGAGGACCAGGCGGTTGTTGGCGCCGTCGCGGAAGTGGCGGCGCGCCATGTCGTAGCCCTCGTCGAGGCCGGCCGCGGCGTTGGTGCTGCCCTCGGGCCGCAGTCGGTCCACGGCGTCGAGGATCAGTTCGCGGCGCGAAGCGTCCACCGGCTCGAGGACCGTGCGCGCGTCGGAGCCGTAGACCACGATGCCCACGCGGTCGCCCTCGCCCAGCTCGTCCACCAGGACGCGCAGGGTCCGCTTCACCAGGCCGAGGCGGTTCTCCTGCTCCATCGAGCCGGACACGTCGATCACGAAGACCAGCTGCGAGGGACGCCGCCGTTCCGCGCTCACGGTGCGGCTCTGCACGGTCAGCCGCAGCAGGTGGTAGCCGTCGCGGAAGGGGGCCGGCGAGCCGTCGGCGTGGATCGCGAAGTCGCCGCGGCGCTCGGGCGCGAAGCCGGCGTCGAAGGCGTTGACGAACTCCTCGACCCGCACCGCCGCCGCTGGCGGCAATTCGTTGCGGGACAGGTAGTTGCGCGTCACGGTCCACGACGCCTGGTCCACGTCCACGGCGAAGGTCGACAGGGGGTCGTCCTCGACGGCGATGAACGGGTTCACTCCCGCGTGTTCGAAGTACATCAGCTCGTAGGGCTCGCCGTTGGGCGGGGTGGTGCCGCCGGTGACCGAGCCGCGGCCGGGTTCGACGACCGGCGCTCCGGGGACCCGCATGGCGACCTCTCCGCTGCGACCGCCGCGGCCGCTCATCTCGCCTTCGCGCATCCGTACGCCGCCTTGCTTGGCGCTGGATTCCTCGACCGAATCGATGGCGTAATCGGAGAGTCGGTCGCCTGTGAAGGACTGCTCCGTCGTGGCGTTCTTGTCCTCGACCATGTACTTCGAACCTTCGACAACGAACGCCTCCGTGGTCATCAGCACGTCGTCCGGCGAACCGCCGCCGGTATCGCCCGAAATGCCGGCGACTTCGTCGCGGCCGGATTTCCGGGCCTCGCCGGCCGCGGTCCGCGGCGCCGGCGGCGGCGTGCCGTGCTCCGGCGTCGCCCTCGTGCCGAGATCGGCGGGCGCGGTCGCGGCCGAAGGCACGCCCAGCTCCGTGTAGCGGACGGTCCCGGTCGCGGGCGCCTCCAGGACGCGTTCGTCCACGATGTGCGTGGACCCGCGAATCGCCGGGTTTTCCCGTGCGACGTCGCCGCCGCGCATGACGAGCAGCGCCAGCGCGGCCAGCGCCAGGGTGCCCGCGACACCGGTCGCCGGCAGCAACAGGGTGCGCCGGCGGGGACGCGCCTCGCCCTCGGCGACGATCCGCCGCCAGAGGCTCTCGCGTTCGTGATCGGTGAGCAGGTGCTGGTTCTTATCGAGATGGCTTTTCATGACCGGCCTCCTCGGATGACATCCAGTCCGCTGTCCGCGTCCTGGAGGAATGTCCGCATGCTGTGGCACGCCCGGTGGTGGTGGACCCGCGCGGTGGCCTCGGCGCAGCCGAGGCAGTCCGCGACCTCGCGGAACGGGAGTTCCTCGAGTTCCCGCAGCAGCAGGGCGGCCCGCTGCTGGGCGGGCAGCCGCATCAGCGCCGCCCGGAAGGCGGGATCGGCGACGGTCGGCGCGGGTCCGGGGGGCGCGACGGCGAGGTCGGAGGCGGTCTCGAGCGCGAAGGAGCGCAGGTGCCCGAGCCGCCGGCGCAAGCCGCGCCGCCAGTCCAGGGTCTTGCGCAGGGCGATGGCGCGCAGCCAGCCGAGCACGGGAGCCTCGCCGCGGTACGACGACATCCTGTGCATCGCCGTGACGTAGGTCTCCTGGAGCAGGTCCAGCGCGGTGTCGCGATCACCGGTCTGGTAGCACAGGAAGTTGAAGAGGGGCCGGCAGGTCTCCTCGTAGAGAGTCCGCCAGGTCTGCTCGTGGTCCCGTGCCGTGTCGTGCTCGTTGGTCAAGGCAGGTCGTCCTGAGGGTTCCGCGTTCATGGTCTCCACCTCCGTTCACCCACCAGGACGTTCCCGGCGGGCGATCCGTTTACACGGACGGAAGCTTTTCATGAGGAAGCGGGCGGGAGGGCGGCCCGTCAAGCCCGGAAAGAGCGGCGGCGGCCCCTTGCGGAACCGCCGCCGCGCCGTCGTCGGGATCGCGGGCTAGACGCGGCCGCGCAGGCGGCAGGCCTCGGCCACGCGCTGGATGGCGATCATGTACGCCGCGTCGCGCATGGGCACGTTCTGGGTTTCGGCGAGGTCGGCCACGCCGTGGAAAGCCTTGGTCATGATGGCGTCGAGGCGCTCCAGGACCTCGTCCTTGGGCCAGAAGTAGTTCATGTTGCACTGGACCTGCTCGAAGTACGAGCACGTCACGCCGCCGGCGTTGCACAGGAAGTCGGGGATCGTGAAGACGCCGTGGGCGAACAGGACCTCGTCCGCCTCGGGCGTGGTCGGGCCGTTGGCGCCTTCGGCCATGAACTTCACGCGCTTGCCGATCTTCTTGACCGTCGCGGCGTTGACCTGGTTCTCCAGGGCGCAGGGCAGCAGGATGTCGACGTCCTGCTCGATCCAGGCGTCGCCCGGCAGCACCTCGTAGCCGGCGGCCTTGGCCTTGGCCTTGTCGATGCCGCCGAAGCGGTCCGCCATGCCCTGCAGCTCGTGCAGGTTGATCCCGGACGTCTTCTTGAAGGTATAGCTGGTCTGGTCGCCCTGGTCCCAGCTCGAGACGCAGATCGCGCGGCCGCCCAGCTTCGTGTACAGCTCGACGCCGTACTGGGAGACGTTGCCGAAGCCCTGGAAGGAGGCCGTGGTCTTGGCGATGTCGACGCCCTTGCGCTTCAGCGCCTCGCGCAGCGTGTAGACGACGCCGTAGCCGGTCGCCTCGGTGCGGCCCTCGCTGCCGCCCATGCCCAGGGGCTTGCCGGTGATCATGCCGGGGAAGTGGCCGCGGTGGATCTTCTCGTACTCGTCCATCATCCACAGCATGTGCTGGCCGTTGGTCATCACGTCGGGAGCGGGCACATCCTGGACCGGGCCGATGTAGCCGGAGACCTGCTGGACCCAGCCCCGGCACAGCCCTTCCTGCTCGCGCTGGGAGAGGTGGTGGGGGTCGCAGATCACGCCGCCCTTGCCGCCGCCCAGCGGAATGTTCACCACGGCGCACTTCCAGGTCATCCAGGTGGCCAGCGCGCGCACCGTGTCGACGGTCTCCTGGGGGTGGAAGCGGATGCCGCCCTTGCAGGGGCCGCGCGCGTCGTTGTGCTGCACGCGGAAACCGCGGAATATCTTCATGCTCCCGTCATCCATGCGCACCGGGACGTTGAACTGGAACTCGCGGTCGGGATTGCGCAGCAGATCCCGCGTCGCCTGGTCAAGACCCAGCATCTCGGCCACGCGGTCGAACTGCTGCTGGGCCATCGCGAAAGCGTTGAACGACTTGTCGGCCATGTCCTCGCTCCTCGATGAGAAACGTCCCGTGTCCGCGTCTGGATCGGGGCAGGTCCCGGTTCCGGACCCCGGGCCGGGATGGCTCGGGTGCGCGGTGCGGCGCCGGATGATCCGTCGCCGCAGCCCAAATCTAGGCTCCCGGGGCAGGTCGTCCAAAGAAAAACAGGTCCGCGACGCCGTCGCCGTCGTGAACGGTTCACGGACGGCGCCCCGGATCGGGACTTGCCGTCCCGGGAAATCCTGCGTATCCCTGTGATGCTTGTTGCAACAACCTTTATCGGAGGCACCCGCATGGACAAGCCGAAAATCGCCGACACCCGGCCCAAGGTGCTCGATCTGCAGCCCGGCACCTACTACTACTGCGCCTGCGGCGAATCGCAGAGCCAGCCCTTCTGCGACGGCGCGCACACGGGCACCGCGTTCGCGCCGCTGAAGTTCGAGATCGCCGAGACCACCCGCGCCGCCCTCTGCCAGTGCAAGCGCTCCCGCGAGGAACCGCACTGCGACGGCAGCCACAAACTGTACACGCAAGGAGAGACGCGATGAAGATCCGCAACACGATGTCGGCCTTCCTGGCCGTGAGCCTGCTGACGGCGGCCGTCGCCGGCGCCGCCACCTACACCATCGACGCCAGCCACTCGTCGGTGGGCTTCAAGGTGCGCCACATGATGGTCAGCAAGGTGACCGGGTCGTTCGGCGAGTTCGCCGGCACCGTCGACTACGTCGAGGGCCAGCCCGGGCAATGGACCACCACCGCGACGATCAAGACCGCGTCGGTCAACACCAACGACGCCAAGCGCGACGGCCACCTCAGCGGCGCCGACTTCTTCGACGCCGAGAAGTACCCCGAGATCACCTTCGCCTCCAAGGGCGTGCGCAAGGAAGGCGACGGCTGGGTCCTGGCCGGCGACCTGACCATGCACGGCGTGACCAAGCCCGTCGAGCTGGCGCTGGAGTTCAACGGCGCCATGACCGACCCCTGGGGCAACAACCGCATCGGTTTTTCCGCTGAGGGTGTCCTGGACCGCCGCGACTTCGGGATCAGCTACAACACCGTGCTGGACAAGGGCGGCGTGGCGGCCAGCAACGAGGTCGACCTGATGCTGGAGATCGAGGCCATCGCGAACAAGTAGCGGGTGGACTGACCCAGTCGATACCAAAGAAGGGGCGGCCCACCCGGGCCGCCCCTTCGTTCTGTCCTTCGCGGCGTCGGCCTAGCGCACCATCATGATGCGGCCGACCTTCGTCTCGCCGCCGGCGCGGGCCCGCACAAAGTACACGCCCGAAGGCGCCGTGCGACCGCTCGTGTCGCGGCCGTCCCAGGTCAGCAGCACCGTGCCGGCCGCGCTGTCGCCGGCGTGGAGGCTGCGCACGACCTGGCCGCGGGCGTTGTAGACGTCCACGGTCAGGGCGCCGGCCCGCGGCAGGTTTAACTGGATGCCGGCCCGGTCGCCGGTCACCCCGCCGAGCACCGACAGCCCGAGGCTGCGCAGCGCGTCCCCGGCGCCGACGATGTACGACTCGTAGAGGAAGCTCCAGGTATCGCCGAGCGGGCCGCGGGCCGTGGGGTCGGCGGCGTAGGCCCGCCACCAGTAGGTGCCGTCCACGGTGAGGCCCGGGAAGAAGGACGGGGAGGTGAGGCCGTCGGCGCGCGCGGCCAGGTCGGTGCCCAGGGCGTCGCGATAGACGCGGAAGCCGTAGGTGACCGGGCCGGGGCCGTCGGGATCGGTCGACGTTGCGGCGACGAGCTCGGTGACCGGTCCCAGGGGGCCGCCGTCGTACGGCGACACGAGCGCCGGCGCGGGCGGCGTCTGGTTCTGCGAGCCCAGGCCGGTCACGATCAGGTCGTCGAGGTACCAGCCGTCGAGGGTGACCGAGGAGTCCGTCTCGAACCGGAAGCGCAGGTAGACGGACTGGCCGGCGTAGGCGCTCAGGTCGACTTCGGCCTGGGTCCAGGCCGTGATCGTGCCGTTGTACGTCGCCACCGTGGTCCAGGTGGAGTTGTTGGTCGAGACCTGCACGTAAGCGTAGTCGTAGCCCGACTCGAGCGCGTACTTGTGCCAGAACGACAGCTTGGCGCCGGCCGGCATGGCGATGGGCGTGTTCAGCGAGGCGTAGGTCGCGCTGTTGTCGACGTAGTCGCCGGCGGGCGAGTCGTGCAGCGAGTGCGTGGCCGAGTGGCTGGAGTTGGTGACCAGGGCCCAGGTGCCCGTCGTCGTCCAGCCGGCGAAGCCGCTCTCGAAGGTGTTGCTGTAGACCGAGACGGGCAGGCCCGCCGGGTAGTTCAGGGTGAACGAACTGGTCTGGCCGTCGGCGACCACGGTCACGTGCACGGGCACGCTGTGGGCCGGCGGGACTCCGGCGTCCAGGGTCACGGAGAAGGGCGTCGCCGTCAGCGACAGCGAGGAGCGGGCGCCGATCGCGCCCACGGTGCGCTGGGCCTCGTGCAGCTGGAGGTAGGGGTCGTCGCTGGACAGCGTCACCGAGACCGAGGAGGCGCCCACGGTCACGCCCAGGTTCTCGAGCGTGAAGGCGAGGCCGGCCGTCTCGCCGGGATCCAGGATGGCGTCGCCGTCGCCGCCGACGACCGCCGGGGTCCTGGCCTGGACGTAGAGTCCGGCCGCCTTGACCTGGTAGAGCGAGGGGAAGAGGTTCTCGGCGAAGAGCGCCGGGATGCGCGACTCGTCGGGCCAGAACCCGTCACCGCTGCCGCCGATCTCGTTGGAGAAGGCGAGGCACTCGGGGTGCTCGCTGGTGGCGCCGTAGACCCAGTCGAAGGAGCCGCCGTTGACCGCGTAGAGCAGGTCGGGCGCCTGGCCGGGTTCGTAGGCGTTGTACTGGCACATGATCGCGGCCATGTGCTGGAAGACCGCCTCGTCGGGCGAGTTGGTGGACGTGTAGCCCCACGGGTACAGCGTCAGGTTGCTGTAGGTGTGGAAGCTCTGCGAGGTGATGAAGTTGTGCGAGTTGACGAGGGCCATGATCGCCTGGACCTCGCGCTCGCTGCCGGCCGAGGGGCCGCGGTAGGTGTCGTCGCTGGGGATCGTGCTGCTGCCGCCGCCGACCCACTGGTACGGGTAGTTGCGGTTGGGGTCGACGCCGTACGAGCCGTCGCCGTTGGCGCGCCGGTTCTTGCGCCACATGCCGCCGCCGGTCGGGTTGGTCGACTCGTTGTAGAGGAACCCGTCCGGGTTCACGATCGGCACGATGTAGATCTCGCGGTTGTCGAGCAGCCAGGTGATCTCGGGATCGACGCCGTAATGCGAGCCGAAGTACTCCACGAGCATCGAGGCGGTTTCCGAGGACATGATCTCGCGGGCGTGGTGCATGGCGTCGAACAGGATCTCGGGCTCGCCCGCCTCGTTGACCTCGGGATTGTCGGAGACGCGGACGCACCAGATCGCGTTGCCCTGCAGCGTCGTGCCCAGGCTCCACTTGGCGCTGACGACCTCGGGGTACAGGGTGTGCAGCTGGTCGAGCCAGGTGATGGTCTCGGAGTAGGAATGGAACAGGCCGAAGTTCAGGCCCCGGTTGCGCGAGGCGTACATCGCCTCCATGTCGGGCTCCACCACTTCGTAGCGCACGCCGGCCTGGTCGAGCCAGGTCAGGTCCTTGGGCAGGGCCACGATCTCGACGTGGTGGCCGGGTTTGCGGGCCACGATGTCCAGGCCGGGGTTGGTGCTCAGGGCCGCCTCGACGCCCGTGGCGTCCAGCGCGACGCGCACCAGGGCGTACTTGGGATTCTCGGCCGAGGCGGTGGACGCCAGGCACAGGACGAGCAGCAGGGCTGCCGCGATCAGGGCGCGGCTTGGGAGATGCAGGCGAATGGACATCGGGGCCTCCAGCCTCGTGAGGGTCGCGAGAGCCAAGGATTGAGTGTGGCGGGTACTCGATTCTAGCATGTCCGGCAGATTGATGCCAGAACTCGGTTTTTGTCGTTCAGAGGGGTTGTGGATTCGCGTCCTGATAGTAACGGTTGACGTTAATAACGTCTCGCGTTACTATAGGGGTGGCATGATCAAGTCGCTCAAGGGAAAAATAGGTGACATGAGCGGTCAGAAGCTCCCCCCAGTTCATCCCGGCGAGATCCTGAACGCGGAGTACCTCGTGCCGCTGGGGATCAGCCAGTACCGACTCGCCAAGGAAATGAGCGTGCCGCCGCGCCGCATCAACGAGATCGTTCACGGGAAACGTGCGATTAGTGCGGACACCGCCCTGCGGCTGTCGCGGTTCTTCGGCACGACCGAGCAGTTCTGGGTCAATCTGCAAGTCAGGTACGATATGGAGATCGAGAAGGATCGGCTTGCGGATCGGCTCGAGAAGGAAGTGTCGGTGTACAAGGCGCCTGGAAGCTGGAACGTGATCTGACGGTGTGCATGCGGATCGACGGCTATGAACGAACAAAGCCCCTGTCCATCGACAGGGGCTTTGCCGTGGCCTCTGTGTCGGAATCACTTCTTCTTTGTCGGCGCCGACTTTTTCTTGGCCGCCGGCGCCTTCGCGGCCGGTTTCTTCGCCGCCGCCGTCCTGCCCGCCTTCTTCTCCTTGTCCATCTCCGCGCCCATGCGGTCGACTTCCCGGGCGGTCTGACGCACGGCTTCGACCGAGGCCTTGAACAGTTCCTTCTCGGCGGGGGTCATCTTGACCTCGATGATCCGCTCGATGCCGCCGCGGCCCATGACGGCCGGCACGCCGATGAACAGGCCGTGGACGCCGTACTCGCCCTCGAGCAGGGTGGCCACCGGCAGGATCTTCTTCTTGTCGTGGACCTGGGCCTCCATCATCTCCAGGGTGGCCCAGCACGGGCTGACGAAGGCCGAACCGGTGCCGAGCAGGCTGACGACCTCGCCGCCGGCCTTGCGCACGCGGTCCTCGATCTCGTCCAGCTTCTTGCTGCTGATGAACTGCTCGACCGGCATGCCCGCGATGCGGGTGCAGCTGCGGATCGGCACCATGGTGTCGCCGTGGCCGCCCAGGACCATCGCCTCGACGTTCTCCACCGACACGCCCGCTTCCTGGGCGATGAACAGGCGGTAGCGGGCGGTGTCCAGCACGCCGGCCATGCCCGAGATCCGGTGCTTGGGCTTCTTGAGCTTCTGGTGCAGGCGGTAGACGATGGCGTCCAGCGGGTTGGCGATGTTCACCAGGCAGGCGTCGGGGCAGTACATGTTGATGCCGTCGGCGACCGCGTCGGCGATCTGCAGGTTCGTGGCCAGCAGTTCCTCGCGGCTCGGGAAGGTGCCGTCGGGGCGCATGGCGCGCGGCACGCCGGCGGTGTTGATGACGCACTCGCAACCCTCCAGCGCGCTGAAGTCGCGCGAGGCGACGAAGTTGACGTCGGCGTTGATGATGGGCGTGCCTTCGGCCACGTCCAGGGCCTTGCCGGCCGCGACCGCCGGCGGCTTGATGTCCACGATGCCGATCGTGCGCGCCAGCTTGCGGGCGGCGATCTCCAGCAGCAGGATGCCGCCGATGTTGCCGGCGCCGACGATGCCCAGTTTTCTCTTGATGGCCATGCTCGTTCTCCTCAGGGTCTGACGACGGTTGGTTGCGCAGTGCGGTAATCTACACGGGTCGAGAACCCTCTTTCAACGTGAAAATCTCACAGCATGATGCTGGCCGCGGGTCGGCGGACAGTCTACCATGGTCGGCATGAACAGCTGGGACGACAAATACGCTGCCGAACGCTACTACTACGGCACCGAGCCCAACGAGCTGGTGCGGGACGCGATCGCCGGTCTGCCGACCGGCCGGGCCCTGTTCCTGGCCGAGGGGGAGGGCCGCAACGCCGTCCACGCCGCCTCCCTGGGCCACGAGGTCGTCGCGGTGGACTCGTCGGCCGAAGGCCGCCGCAAGGCGCTGGCCCTGGCCGCCGAGCGCGGCGTGACCCTGACCTACCTCCTGGGCGATGTCGAGGTCACGGACTGGGACGACGCCCCCTACGACCTGGCCGTGCTCTGCTTCTTCCACAACGCGCCCGCCGCGCGCGCCCGCATCCACGCCCGCGTCGCCGCGGCGCTGCGGCCGGGCGGCCGGCTGGTCGTGGTCGCGTTCGCGAAGGAGCAGTTCGGCCGCGGCACCGGGGGGCCGCGGGATCTCGAACTCCTGCAGGATCTCACCGAGGTGTGCGGGGATTTCCCGGGCGTGACCTGGGAGCGGACCGAGCGGCTGGAGGTCGTCCAGCGCGAGGGTCCCGGCCACGACGGGGCGGCGTCGGTGAACCTGCTGGTGGGGACCGCCGGTCAGCGGTAGGCGGCTTTGATGGTGGACCAGCTTCCCGACTGCGCCGCGACGGTGCCCTCGTAGACGATGACCAAGCGCGGCGGGATCGCGTAGGCCGTACCCCCCACGGAAATCCAGTCCTCGTAGCCCACTTCGGAGTACACGCCGGCCAGCAGGAAGCCCGCCCGCGCCGCGCCGCCGGCGACGAGATCCTGCACCGCCGCGGTGACGTCGAAACTCAGATCGACGTTGGCCGACGACGGGAACACCACATCCAGCATGGTGTCGGGGCTCAGCGCGTTGCGGTCCACCGAGACCGGTTCGCCCGTCGCCGGGTAGTCGAAGACGCCGACGTAGGGGAAGCCCTCGGAGTCGTCGGAGTAGCCGGTCTTGCGGACCGTCAGCGTGGCTGAGATCACCGGCTGCTGGGCCGGCACGGCGTCGAGACTGAACTCCAGGCTGGTCGCCCACTCCGAGTCGCAGCCCGCCGCCTCGCCCCCGATCTTCAGGTGCAGGGCGGTTGAGACGGTGCCGGCCGTGAATTTCGTTTCCTGGAGGCAGGCGCCGGCGCTCTCCTCGCGCTCGTCGTCGCCGCACTGCAAGGGGGGGATGGTGGCGGTGTCGGAGGCTGATGAAGTTGCCGCTATGACGATGAGCAGATAGCAAAGCAGCGAGATCTTGTGAAACATGGATCCCCAATTCTATCTAGTGAGTGTCTGTGTTTCGGATGGTTTCTTATTGATCGGCTCCACCCGGATCAAGGTGTCAAAGACCGTGCTGGCGGCGAGACTCGCACCCGCGTCGGTCAAGTGCACGCTATCAGCGAAGGTGGCATCATCCTTGGGCATGGACGCCTCAAGATCGATCAGCACGTAGCCCACACTATCGCAATGCGCACGTGTGGTATTGGCGAATTCGCGTGAAATGGCCAGCAGTCCGGAGGGTGAGTAACTGGGGAGCCAGTGCTGTCGACCCAGCATGCCGGCAACGGCCGACTTCGACCCGTCGATGCGCAAACTGTTGGGATAGGTGCTGAACGCCACGTCCACGCCATTCGTGGCAAGTTGTCGGGCCAGTTTGTCCATGAGTTGGGTGTAGGCCGCCAGGTGTTGTTGCGGCGGCGAGTCGAGGAGCACGGTGGGATTGATGGGGTCGGGATGTCGTATTTTGTTTTTCAGACGTCGCAGGCCGATGGCGAGGGAGTCCGTCCATTTTTCGGGCAACCGGCTTTTCAGGCAGGCGCGGGCCTTGGGAAGAAATCGCGAGTAATCCCGCATCGTCGGTTTGCAGGCGGCACGCATGCGGGCGATACGATCAGGATTGGAAAACTCCGTCACTTCGGGCGCAGCCTCGCCATTCATGCCCTGGACGAAGCTGAAAGGACTGATGACCAAGACGACCAGGTCGGGATGCTGCGGCAATACGTAGTGATCGAGGTAGGCTGCGTATTGGAATGGGGACATGCCGACGACGGAGGCGTTGGAGCACGCGAACCCATACCGTGCGGAGATCTCAGCCAAGGCGGCGGGCCACTCCCGTCCATAGCTCTCGTAGAGTCCGTAGGATTCGGATGTTCCCAGGCATATGATGTCGGCCAAGACAGAGTCCGTGGCGGCATGATAGGGGTGTGAGCGGAAACCGCGCTCATCGTGCCGCCATTTCTCGAACCTGATGCCGGGTTGGTTGAAGGTAAGGCCGCGATCGTCCACCCAACGGAGATTCAACGACCCGTAAAAGGCAAGGGGATCGGCTCGGTAATGAATCCAGTCGTCGGCTCGGGCAGCGATCTCGAAGGTAACCCCCACTAGGATGCAGGCTATCGATAATCGAATCAGTCTGCGGGCGCGTCCCATGCAACCACCTACCTCAGAACTGGGCGTAGATAAAAGATTGCGTTTGCACGCCGAGAATGAAGACAGCGTAGGCTGCAAGGGCGATCAGGATGGGCTTACTCCACCAGGGAAGCCGGGCGCTTCCCAACAGGCGGGGGTTCTCTTCCTTGCCGGCGAGTACGTCGATCAACATCATCAGAACTGCCAAGGGGGCGACTGTCGTCAGGAATGATCGCCATTCCCCGGCTCCGTCGGTGATGCCGCCCTTCAAAGCCGAGGTGAGTTGTCCTGGTCCATCGGCACGAAAGATCAGCCAGCCGACGCACACCAGTGAGAACGTGAGCGCGATCTCGGTGGCGTGCCGCAGCCGGCCCCGCAAGCGCAACCGGCGGCGCAGCCGCTTCAACGACGGCTGTAGGACGCGGTGCCCCACCAGCAGCAGCCCGAAATACAGTCCCCACAGCACGAACATCCACGAGGCGCCGTGCCAGAGGCCGGCCACGAGCATCGTGATCACCAGGTTCAGGTACGCGCGGCCGCGGGAGCGGAAGGCGCCGCCCAGCGGCAGGAACACGTAGTCGCGCAGCCAGGACGACAGGGACATGTGCCAGCGCTGCCAGAACTCGCTGGGGCTGTGCGCCGCGTACGGGGTGCGGAAGTTGATCGCGAGGTCGAAGCCGAGGCAGGCGGCGAACCCGCGCGCGATGTCCGTGTAGCCGGAGAAGTCGGCGTAGATGAAGAACGCGTAGGTGACGGCCGCCAGGGCCGCAGCTCCCGTGCTCGTGAAATCGCCGGCGAAAGCCCGGTCGACGGCGACGGCCAGATGATTGGCGATGACGAGCTTCTTGATGACTCCCGCGAACAGCAGATCGCCGCCGCGGCGCAGGGAGGCCAGCAGAGGCGGGCGGGCGGTGGGGTCCAGTTGGGCGAGGAACGGTTGCGGCCGGTCGATGGGCCCCGCGGTCAGGGATGGGAAAAACAGAAGATAGATGGCGTGGTGGAGGGGCGTGGGCGCGACCGGCAGTCGGCCGAGGTACGCTTCGGCCTGGATGGAAATGGCCTTCAGGCAGAAGTAGGACAGGCCCAGGGGGACGGCGATCTCCAGCGTGAGCGGCGCCGTGGTCAGGCCGACGGCCTGCAGGACGGCGCGGCCGCTGTCGATGAAGAATCCGAAATACTTGAACACGAACAGCAGAATGCACTGGAACGCGATGCCGGCCCGCAGGACGGCGCGGCGCCTGGCCGCGGGCGGCGTTGCGGCCGGTTGCGTGATGCTGCGGACGACGGCGTGATTGACCATCGCCGCGGCGAGCAGCAGTGCGAGCAGCCGTACGTCCCAGATCGCATAGAAAAGGACACTGGCGGCCAGCAACACCCAGGAACGGACGCGAGACGGCGCCAGCCAGTAGGCTGCGGCGACGACCGCCATGAACAGGATGAAGCCGGCGGACAACAAGTTCATCGGTTCACCACGATCCGCGACCAGTCCTCGAAATCACCGCCGTCGGGCGCCGCGGCCGGTGCGACCATGCCGCGCAGCCCGGCCTCGGGCAGCCACAGGGCGCGTTCCGGTTCGGCCTGCCCGCTGACGGTCGCCAACAACTCCTCATCGGAGCCCGCGATCCCGTCCAGGTCGATGCGGAAGACCACCCCGAAGTGCACGCTCGACACGTCCTGCGCGTCTGAGTTGATGAACCCGATCGGCGACAGGGCCGTGGCCTCCACGATCAAGCCGGTCTCCTCGACCAGTTCCCGCAGCGCGCTCACGGCCAGCAGCCCGTGCGCGGCGACGGCCGGGTCGTCGCGGTCCAGGGGCTCGACGTGCCCGCCGAAGCCCACCGACCACAGGCCGCCGAGGCGGCGCTCGGTGTGCTTGCTGCGGCGCTGGTAGCAGAGGACGCGGGCGCGCGGCCCCTCACCGCGGTGCAACACCAGGTAGGGGATGATCTGCTTGTAGTGGGAGTTGCGCTCCATGTACTCGCGCTCGGCGAAGAACAGGTGCGGCAGCAGGGCGTCGAGGTCGACGCTGCCCGGCGGCAGGAACCCCTGCGGGCTCAGGCCTGGGAACAGGTGCTTGCGTTCGACGACCAGGATGCTGCGCACGCGACGGCCTTTCGCCGGAGTGAAGTGGACGGGCCGGTCAGCCGCGCAGCCGCGCGGTCGCCTGGCGGAAGCGGTCCTGGTAGCGGTTGCGCGGCGAGTTGCCGAGATCGTACAGCGTGATCTCGGTGCGGGCGCGCGCGATCCGCTCTTCGGTCGCCGGGTGGGTGCTGAACCAGCCGGCGGCGCCGCTCGCGCCTTCCCCGTTCATGTCGACCAGCGTCTGGAAGAAGCGCAGGATGCCCTCGGGATCGTAGCCCGCGGCGACCAGGTACTTGACGCCGAACTGGTCGGCTTGGAATTCGTGGTCGCGGCTGTTCTTCATCGTGAACAGGCCGGCTCCCAGGCCGGCCACCTGCTGCCAGGCGGCGCCCTGGGTGTCGCCCAGCAGCAGCTCGGCGGCCATCTGCATGCCCATCGTCTGCTGGATCTGGCGCACGGAATGGCGGCCGATGACGTGGCCCAGCTCGTGGGCCATCACGCCGGCCAGCTCGGACTCGTCGTGCGCGGCCTTCAGCAGTCCGGTGGTCACGTAGATGTAGCCCCCGGGGGCGGCGAAGGCGTTGACGATGTCGCTTTCCAGCAGCGTGAAGGTGTAGGCGACGTCTTTGCGCTCGCTGTGCGCGGCCACGCGCGCGCCCACCTCGGCGACGTAGGCGTTCAGGGCGGCGTCCCGGTGGGGCGGGTACTCCAGGCGGATCCCGCGGTCGGTCTCCACGCCCATCTGGATTTCGGTGGGGGTGTCGATCAGGATCAGGCTCTGCTCGCCGTGCGGGCCGGTGGTGGCGCAGCCCGCCAGCAGGGCCAGGGTCAGCGCCAGCGCGGCCGCCGTGTCACGAAGCGGGTGTCTCATGGTCTGTCTCCTCATGGTCGGTCTCCTCATGGTAGGAACGCCCTCACGTCGCCCAGCTTGCGGGGCAGGTATTCGTCGATGACGTAGTTGAGGCCGTGCTTGGCCAGGGCCTGCTGCTCCGCGCGTACTCCCATCTTAACCATTTGATGCAGCGCCAGCTGCCACGGCTTGTGGTGCAGGATGAACGGGTCGTTCTTCAGGGCGTCCTTGGCCCGCTTGATGTCCACGTCCTTCAGGGGATGGGTAGGCAGGTCGTAGTCGATGATGTCCTGCGGGGTGATGCCCAGGAACCGGGCCTGCGGCACGCAGAAGAACTCGTTCAGGTGGGCGGCGTTGCCGCTGCCGACCTTGAGCGTGCGGTAGATGTTGGAGAATCCGTAGGGGTCGCCGTCGACGAAGACGTAGACCGGGATGTTCTTCTCGTCGGCCAGCCGGCGCACGAAGCGGCGGCAGGCGCGCGTGGGCACGCCCCCGAGCGAGACCAGCACGCAGTTGGCCTGCTTCCAGTAGTTGTGCTTCACCAGGCGCTGGAACATGCCAGCTGTCTCGATGCAGAGGATGAAGTCGGCGTCGGTCTCGAAGCCGAGCGTCTCGACCGAGATGGGGATCGAGTAGGCCCCGCTGCCGAACCGGGTGCAGTCGATGCGCAGCGTCTCGCCGGTGTCGCGGTCCTGGTCGATGACCACCAGCCGGCCGGCCACGTCGCCGCCCTTCTCCTCGGGCACGAAGCCGAGCTGCTCGCGGTTGACCCCGAAGAACGCCTCGACGTCCTCCATGACCGCGTCGGACTCGGGCTGCTCCTTGAAGCGCGCCTCCGCCCAGTTCTTGCTGACGTAGTAGGCTTCTCGCTTGGTGGCGATGTCGTCGGTGCGGACCAGCTCCTGCGACAGGGACATCATCTTGAGCGTCTGGGCGAAGGTCTTGACCGTGCTGACGGTCAGGGTGCGCTCCTTCTCGCGGCCCTTCAGCTCGAAGTAGCCCACGCCGGGCCGGTAGGTCACGTTCTGCAGCGAGCGCACCGGGAAGCGCAGCGTCGGCTTGATGCCCTTCAGGATGCTCGTGCGGACGTCGCCCGCCTCCTTGGCGATGCGGCGCAGCAGGGGCTCGACGCCGGTCGGCGGGTCGGCCCGGCGCGCGGCGCGCCCCGGCGCGGCCTTCTTCGCGGCGGCTTTCGGCGCCGTCTTCGGCGCCGGTTTCGACGGCAGGGGCGGCCGGGCGGAGCCGAAGGCCAGCTCGGGCTGCTCGCGGTCGGGTTTCTTCTCGGGCACGACGTTCTCCCAGTCTCCCGCCGGGCGGGTCAGACGGCGTACAGCGCGCCGAACTTGGCGCGCAGGTAGTCGAGGTACGGGCCGGCGCCGGGTTCGCGGCCCGTCGCCGCGCGCACCAGTTCCCGCGGCGCGAGTTCGCGGCCGCGGCGGTGGATGTGCTCCCGCAGCCAGGATAGCAGCGGCAGGAAGTCGCCGCGCGCGACGTCGTCGTCCAGGCCGGGCATGGCCCGCCGCGCCGCGAGGTGCAGTTCGGCCGCGTAGAGGTTGCCCAGGGCGTAGGTCGGGAAGTAACCGAACAGGCCGAAGGACCAGTGGATGTCCTGCAGGACGCCCTCGGCGTCGTCGGCCGGGACCACGCCCAGGTCCGCGCGCATCCGCTCGTTCCACAGCGAGGGCAGGTCGGCGACGTCGATTTCCGAACGCAGCAGCGCCCGCTCCAGCTCCATGCGCAGCACGATGTGCAGGGTGTAGGTCACCTCGTCGGCCTCGATGCGGATCGCCGAGGGGCGCACCACGTTGACGGCGCGGTCGAGCTGCTCGGGCGCGACGCCGTCGAAGCGCCCCGGGAAGTGCCGGCGCAGCAGCGGCAGCAGGTAGCTCATGAAGGCGCGCGAGCGCCCGATCTGGTTCTCCCACAGTCGCGACTGGGACTCGTGGACGCCCAGGCTCACGGCCTCGCCCAGGGGCAGGCCGACCTGGTCGGCGGGCAGGCCCTGCTCGTACATGCCGTGGCCCGCTTCGTGGATCGTGGAGTAGAGGGACTTCTGAAGGTCGTCGGCGTCGTAGTGGGTCGTCAGGCGCACGTCGCCCGGCGCGATCTGCGTGGAGAAGGGGTGGGCCGAGAGGTCCAGCCGCCCGCCCTCGAGGTCGAAGCCCAGGTCCTTCAGGACGTGGCGGCCCAGGGCGTCCTGGGCCGCGACCGGCAGGTTCCCGTGCAGCAGGTCTTCGCCGCGGTCGGCGGGGTCGCGGCGCGCGGCCTCGACCAGCGGCACCAGCGCGGTGCGCACCTCGGTGAAGATCCGCGCCAGGTCGGCGGCGCGGGCGCCCGGCTCGTACTCGTCCAGCAACGCGTCGTACGGTTCGTCCTGGTAGCCCAGAGCCTCGGCCTCGCGGCGCTTCAGGCCGACGATGCGCCCCAGCAGCGGCGCGAACAGCGGCCACTCGTTGCGGGAGCGCGCGTCGACCCAGGCCTGCTGCGCCAGCGTGGTGGTCTCGGCCAGTTCGGTGACCAGGTCGCGCGGCACGCGCACGGCGCGCCGGTAGTCCCGCAGGGATTCGCGCACGTTGGCCGCCGCGGCGGCGTCCAGGCCCGCGCCGCCGAGTTTCTCCAGCAGCGCGCCCAGGGCGGGGTCGGTGGCGCGGTCGTGCACCAAGCCGGCCAGCGCCGCGCGCGTCGTGGATCGCGACGCGAGGCCGCGCGGCGGCATCAGCGTCTCCTGGTCCCAGGACAGCAGCGACAGGGCCGAGTTCAGGGCCTGGATCTCCGACATGCGTTCACGGTACCGGGCATAGGCTTCGTTCATGGTCGCTCCCGTAGTCGTGGCGTGGACGCCGTCAAACCTTGCGGCTGCGTTCCAGGGTGTCGGTGAGCGTGGTGATGATCTCCGCCCGCTCGCCCTCGTCCAGGTGCAGCATGTCGCGCAGCGCGTCGCCGATGTGGGGGATGTACTTCTGGATATAGCCCTGCTTCTTCAGCGCCTCGCGCTCGCGCACGCGGCGGCGGATGTGGATCTGCAGCTGCCGGCCGGCCTCCTGGAGCGCCAGCTTGATCTCCTTGACGATCTCCGGGTAGTGGGCCACCGCCTCCTTGCTCTCCGAGGTGAACGGCACCCAGACCGACGCCATGTGCACGAAGATCACCAGCGGACCCGACGGCAGCGCGCCCCGGGACTGCTGCAGGCCGTAGCTGCGCCAGTTGTTGGTCAGCACGGCCTTGTGGATGGCGCAGGCCGAAGCCTGGTAGAGCAGGGGCACGCGGTTGGCGAAGCGCAGCACCTGGGCCAGGTCGTCGGCGGGCAGGCCGCCGCCGTAGGCCAGGCCCACCTCCACCTGGAAGGGGTTGCCGCGGTAGACCGACGGCGGGCGGGTGACGGCCGTGGTGAACTCGGCCTCGAGGCGCTGGCGCAGCCCGGCCAGGATCAGCGGTTCGCCGATGGGCGAGAGGCAGTCGGTCGGAGGGCTGGGGATCTTCGTGGCGGCGATGGCGTCCATCAGCCGTTGGACCTCGTCCTGGTCGGTGTGGCGCGGCGATTTGGTCGGCGCCAGGCCGGCGGTCTCGAGGATCTGATCGGCGGTCTTGGGGCCGACCCGGCAGAACTCGTGGCGCAGGAAGCCCGTCAGGTTGCGCTGCTTGGTCTCCTTGAGCATCCGCAGCAGCATGCCCAGCTCCACGCCGTAGGGGTGGGGCTGGATCTCGTGGGCCTCGACGGGCAGCTCGGCGGCGGCCCGCGGGTAGATCATCTCGTCGCCGCGCGGCGAGCGGTAGATCAGCCGCACGTGCGGGTTCGCGACGGCGGTCTGCTGGAGGTAGACGTCGACCGAGTGCTGGCCGCGCTTGTAGGAGCCGGTCAGCTCGATCTCGACGCGGGTGCCGTGGGGGCGATCCCAGTCGCACTCCTCGTCCTTCTGGACGACCGGCTCGTTCTTCTTCATGTCCAGCAACAGCTCGAAGCGGTGGCCGCGGTCCTGCTGGGCGGTGCGGCTGACGATCACCACCGGCTTGCCGGTCGTGAGCTGCCCGTACATGCCGGCGGCCGAGATGCCGATGCCCTGCTGGCCGCGACTCTGGCGCAGGCTGTGGAACTTCGACCCGTACAACAACTTGCCGAAGATGCGCGGCACCTGCTGGCGCACGATGCCCGGGCCGTTGTCCTCCACGACGACCCGGTAGCGCTCCTCCTTGACCGGGGCGACGGCGCCCTTGCGGCGCGACGGCTTCTCCGGTTCGGCTTCCAGTTCCAGAACCGTCTCGAACTCGGCGCCGTTGCGTTTGCCGTTGCCCACCGGCTGGATCTCGACCAGCACTTCGGGCAGGATGCCGGCCTCCTCGCAGGCGTCCAGGGAGTTGTCGACGGCCTCCTTGATGGTCGTCATCAGCGCCTTGGCGGGCGAATCGAACCCCAGCAGGTGGCGGTTCTTGGTGAAGAACTCGCTGATGGAGATCTCGCGCTGCTTCTCGGCCATGCTCTGGGCGGTGGCGGCGACCCGGGGTGGTCGCCGGGAGGGTTTCGCGGCAGCGGGCATGGGGATCCTTCCTGGTCTCCCAAGGGGGCGGTCCGTCGGATCCGCTAAGACTATAGGCAGCCGTCCGGGAGATCAAGAATGCAAACGGGCGACGAGCGCCGGCGGGGCGCAACGCCTAACGGTAGAAGGACTTGATGGTGCCCCAGGCCGTCGTCTCGTTGGGGACGATCCCGTCCGTGCAGACCGACTGCAGGAAATAGAACCCGTCGAATTCGCCCGACGGGGGCTGGGCGGCGTCCACGGCCAGGTAGTAGGTGTGGCGAGCGCCGGTGAGGTTGCGGTAGACGAGGACTTCCGACGTTCCGGAGACGCCGTCGTCGGCGAAGGCGACGCAGTCGGCCGTCGCTTCGCAGCCGTCGAAGAGCCACAGCGCGGCGTCGAAGGACTGCTCCTGCAGCGTGAGCGTCGCCCGGGCGCTGTCGGCCAGGCTCACCGCGTACCAACGTTCGCCGCCCGCCTCGAGGTACTCCGCGCAGGTATTCGTGAAGAGCTGGTTGGGCAGGCCGTAGAGGCTGCCCTCTGCGGTGGCGGCCTCCGTCCGGCAGAGCAGGGGCGTGGCGGTCGCGCAGACCTCCGGCGGCACCCCCGAGGCGAAGGCCCGCACCGTCAGGCTCCAGGGGCCGGCGGCGCCCAGGTAACCATCGATCACCACGACCCAGGGGTCGAGCCGGCCTTCGACCTCGACCTCGAACTCGCGGGTGTGGTGGGCCACGCACAGGTCGCTGTCGCAGCCCGAGAGCAGGAAGAGGTCCAGGTCGACGGTGGATTCCAGGATCAGGTGCAGCGTGACCGGGGAAGGGACGTCCAACAGCAGCACCGACTCGGGGCCGCTCTCGTTCCAGCCGACGCAGCCGTAGCCGTCGACGACCGAGGCGCCGGCTGTGGTGTCGCCGGTGATCACGGTGTCCAGGCCCGGGGCGACGGTCAGGACGGGGGCGCTGGCGCAGCCGGGGTCGCCGGCGCGCAGGGTGGAGGAGGGGGGGAGGTCGGGGCGGTCGGTGGTCTTGGGGACGCGGAAGGAGGGGGGGGCGGCCGCAGCGGCCGTCACCAGGCACAAGGCCAAGGCGGCGCAGAACTTGCTTGCTCTCATCGTGGCAGTCGACACGGGTCGCCTCCGGTTCGGGTGACCGTTGGAACCCCTTGAAATTGGCGGGGTTCCGTGAAATCACATTTAGCGCTTGTCCGGTTGATCGGGTACACTACTTTCCCGTTTCCGGCCGCCGCCCACACCAGACACGGATACCGTACCACATGCTGAACCGCTCGCTCTACCTCATGTCGTCCAAGCTGCTGGGTTACGGCGTGCGGTTGATCCTGCCGTATTTCCTGGTGCGCCTGCTGACCGTGGCGGATTTCGGCGCCTACCGGCAGTTCTTCCTGCTCGAGGTCTACATCGCGTCGCTCTTCCAGCTCGGGCTCAACCAGGCGCTGTACTATTTCATCCCGCGGGACCTTCGTAACGCCGGAGCGTATTTTCTCAATAGCGTGCTGATGAACGTGGTCGTCTTCTCGGTGGCATTCGCGGTGATCGCTTCGTTCGTGACACCGTTGAGCGGCTGGTTGAACATGGCGATCCTGAAGGAAGCTTTCTGGTTGCTGGCCGTCTATACCGTGTTGCTGATGCTGGTTTCGGCCTGCGACTGCTACTTGACTGCCCGACAGATGGTCAAGGCTTCGGCGGCGTTTGAAATCTTCGGGCAGGTAGTCGTCAGTGCGGCCACAGTGGCTGCAGCCTATGCCACGCGCAGGCTGGACTCGGTGCTCCTTGGTTTGGTCGCTGCCAGGGCCCTCCACCTGATCGTCATGCTTGCGTACATTCACCTCAAGTTGCACGGGTTCAAGGCGGATCGATATTTTTTCGGTATTACTGAGCAGATTCGCTACGGAGTGGTGCTGGGTGTGGCCGGCATGCTGTGGACGCTGATGATGCGGATGCATGAGTTCTTCGTCAGCCGTTACTATGGGACCGAGACCTACGCTCTTTACTCGGTCGGCTGTACGGAAATTCCCATCATCCAGATCTTCACGCAGTCGCTGGCCGTGGTGGTTCTCGGCCAGTTCGCGATGCTCGATCAACAACGGGATTGGGATGGTATCCGTGCGCTATGGAAACGCGTGCTGACGAGTACCTACGCCGTGACGATCCCCGCCACGCTTATATTCGTCCTGTTGGCGAAGCCACTGATTGTCTTCATGTTCACCGATAGTTATGCAGCCGCGGTCCCGATCTTCCAGATCAACACGCTGCTCAAGCTACACTTCATCTTCAATGCGTCCCTGGTGCTGCGGGCCATGAACCGAAACGACGTTTCTATTTGGGTCAACATCGCCACGCTGGTAATCACGCCTGTACTGCTTTATGCGGGCATGAAATTGGGCGGTCTGGTCGGGATCATCTCCGCGCAGGCGGTGCTGATGATCGGCAGCCGGATCGCGACCACGATCATGATGAATCGACTCACGAGCGTCTACCTGCCCTATACCGTGAGGGTTCGGGATCTGATTGAGTTTTACAGGGATACTTGGGCCAAAGGTCGTAACACGATCGCGACACGCATGCGTCGCGACCCTGCTTGAGCCGACGGAGGAGAGCTGCGGTGATGTCGAACGTCGGTCCTGGACAACCATGCCACGTGGCTCATGTCATCGGAGCTTTGCGGACGGGTGGCGCCGAACGGCAACTGGTAAACTACCTTCTAGCTGCCGACCGGACCGAGTTCCGCCATACGGTGGTGTGCCTCGAAGCGAGGGGCGAACTCGCGGCAACAGTTGAAGCAATTGGCATCCCGGTTATTCGTATGCCGATCCGTATGCGGAGCTCCCTTGGCAGTCTCTTGCGCTTCGCGCGCTGGCTGAAAGCCGAAAATGTGATCGTTCTCCACGCGCACATGCACGACTCCGCCCTATGGGGACGCGTGGCCGGCCGGCTGGCGGGCGTCCCCGTCCTGATGACCACTGAACACGGCAAGGAACTCTGGAAGGGGCCACTTCGCGTCGCGATCGATCACCATCTGAGCCGCTGTACGGCCCGGCACATCGCGGTCTCCCGCGACGGCATGGAAATCCGGATCCGGCGGGAACGCCTCGATCCGGGCAAGCTGATTCTGATCCCCAATGGCGTGCCCATTCCGGTCGCGTTCGATAATGACGCAGGACGGCGGCGCATCCGTGCTGAGTTCGGGTTGGCTCCTGGCACACCGGTACTGGGCACGGTCGGCCGAGTCGTCGCAGCCAAGGGCTACGAATACCTGCTGACCGCGGTGGGTCTGCTTCGGGAATCGTACCCGCAATTGCGGTGGCTCGCGGTCGGCGATGGCGACTGCCGCTCCGCCTTGACGGCGCGAGCCGCCGCTGCAGGGCTGGACGACGCCGTGATCTGGGCGTGTCGACGCAACGACGTGACCGACCTGCTCGCGGCCATGGACATCTGGGTCATGAGCAGCGTGCGCGAGGGGTTGCCGGTGGCTCTTTTGGAGGCGATGGCTGCGGGACGCCCCATTGTCGCCACGCAAGTCGGGGGCATTCCCGACGCCGTCCGTGACGGAAGAGAGGGACTGCTGGTGCCGCCGGCTGACCCGTCGGCGTTGGCAGCCGCGATTTCGGCGTTGCTCGCGGATCCTATACGTACCGCCGAGCTGGCCGCGGCGGCGCGCCGGCGAGCGGCCACCGACTATGGCATCGACTCAGTGGCGAGCCGAATCGAAGATGTCTACCGAGAGGAACTCGCCGCGGCACGGCAGAAAGGCCGGATCCGGTCATGAACGAGCCCAGACTGCCCGTAGTCATGTACCACTCTGTTGGCAAGCCCGATCCCGGTTGGGTCTGGGGAGAACTGATCTGTCCTCTGGCGCTGTTCACGCGACAGATCGAACGGTTCATCGCGGTCGGCTACCGGCCCGCCACACTCGACGAGGTCCACGACGAGCAGGCGGCGGGCTCGATGTCACGTGAGCGCCGGGTCGTGCTCAGTTTCGACGACGGCTATCTCGACAACTGGGTGTATGTCTACCCGCTCCTGAAGCGGGCGGGTTGGCGGGGTGTCGTCTACGTGAATCCGGAATTCGTCGATCCCGGTGAGCAGCCACGGCCGACCCTGGAAGATGTCTGGGAGGGCCGTTGTGCGGAGTCGGATCTGCAGACCAGGGGATTCCTGAACTGGGCCGAGCTGGAGATCCTAGATCGCAGTGGCGTACTCGAAGTGGGGAGCCACTCGATGTCCCACACCTGGTATCCGACGGGTCCCGAGATTGTGGACTTCCACCGGCCGGGACTGATGACGCCCTGGTTGTCCTGGAACGCACGGCCGGAGCGCAAGCCCTTCTACCTCGGAGAGGACCAGACCGGCTTCGTCCCCTGGGGAATGCCGGTGTTCCGCAACGGCCGGTCTCTGGGCATACGCCGATTCCTGCCGGATCCAGCGGTGGGAACGGCCGTGGTTGAACATGTTGCCGCGCACGGCGGTGGTTCCTTCTTCCTTGCCGACGGATGGAGCAATGAACTTCGTACTGTGGCGCGCGAGGTCGATCGTGGAAAGGGACGCCACGAGTCCGACCAGGAGATGCTCGACAGGTTTGCGTTTGAAATCGGGGAAGCCTCGCGCATCATTGCGGCGCGATTGGGCAGGGAGGTGCGACACTTCTGTTGGCCCGGCGGCGCCTACTGTGACGAATCGTGGGAACTGGCCGCTCGCGCGGGTTTCCATACACTCACGGTCAAGCGGAGCGATCACAGGCGTTGGCAAGAGGCAGATCCCCGCTTCGTCCGGCGAATCTCGGATCACAAACAGTATTCTCTACTCGGTCGCTTGTACCGTACTGACAACGCAAAATTGCTGGTGACGGCGAGTGACGCCCAGCTTGGCAGGACCGGGGCTCGCACACAGATGCGTTTGTGCAAACTCTTCGATGCCATGGGCCAAAAGCCGGTGGTCAGATGACGGACAACGCTCAGGTGCGGCGCCTTCGTGCAGCCTCGAACACGCCGATCGTGAGGTGGGCCGTGTTCTCCAGGCTGACCTCCATGACCTTGTCGCGGCCGTTCGTGGGTCGGTCATAGGCCAGAGCAGCCTCGAGCTTGGCCGCCACGTCCTTGGCGGTGCGTGCGCAGAGAAAGCATCCCGCGACCCCCGCGATTCTCTCGGCCACGTCGCCGACATCCACCGAGACGATGGGCAGGTTGCTGGCCAGGGCCTCCTTGATCACGCAAGGCGAAGCCTCGTGGTCTGAGGTCAGGACCAGGACGTTTCCCGCGCTCATGTACAGCGGAACTCGGTCGTGAGGAATATTGAAGACCGGCAGCAGTTCCACCGCGGGATCACTTGTGGCAACGATTGCGACTGCTGCCTTGGCGATGTCGTGCCGCTTGCAGCGGTTGTCCGGGTTGGCGACGAACAGGACGTACTTGCGTTCCGGATCCAGGCCCAACGTCCTGCGTGCTTCCGGGCGCGGTTGCGGTCGAAACAGGCCCATATCCACGCCCATGGGGATCAGCGTGGCCCGCCACAGCCGGTTTCTCAGGATCTCGGCGACGATGATGCGTTCATTCACGACGAAACCGAGCAACTTGCTGAGTAGGACCTTGAGCCGTCCGCCGAAGGTGTACCGCCCGTCCGGCCCTACCTCCCCGAGGAGGTCGCTGCCGTGGTATGTCAGGATGATCGGGCAACTGAACTGCATGCGGGCGGGGAGGCCGGCCAGGCCGTAGTGGGCGTGGACAAGGTCGATGTCGCCGATCTTCAGCCGTTTCCGCAGTGCGAAGCCGACGCGCAGGTAGTTCCTGAAGGAACGCGCGCCGTCGAACGCCAGGACCTCCACGTCGATCCCCGCTCGGATGAGCGAATCCACCTGCTCACGGACGAACGTGCCCGCCGCGGGTTTTTCTGGTGTCGGGTACATGGCAGTCAGCACCAAGACGCGCATGCGGGCCCCTTCAGGTCGCGTTGCAGCCGGCGCTGCAGCCGTCGGGCTGGGCGGTGATGCCCGTGACTTCAGATAGGACGGCGTCCCACGACGACAACACCGAATCCAGCGAGAAACGATCGGCGACCCCGAGGGCGGCTTGAGCCAATCTCACTCGGAGTTCTTCGGATGTGATCAGGCGTTCCAGAGCCGCCGCCATCGCTCGTGGATCCTCGGGCGGGATCAGGAGGCCGTCGACTTCCGGAGTGATGATATTCACGGGTCCGCTGGGGCAGTCCGTAGATATGACCGGGAGGCCGGCGGCCATCGCCTCGCAGAGCGCGTTGGGGAAGCCCTCGCTGCGCGACGACATCAAGAAAATCTGAGCCTGTGCCAGCCAAGGTTGGGGGTCCGATATCTGCCCCGGAAGCAGAATCCGGTCACCGAGTCCGAGTTCATCACGCAACTTCTCTAGATTCTTCCTCTCCTGACCTTCGCCTAGGATCACCAGGCGCCATGCAGCACAAGTGATGGGCAGATAGGCCATGGCCCGCAGCGCGAGGTCGAACCCTTTCATATGATACAAGCGCCCCAAGGAGACGATCGTCGGTCGGTCGGGATCAGGAATGACGACTTGTTCATCCAGGTTGCGGGCTGGTTTCAGCACCGGATTGTTGATGACCCGCACCTTTCCGGGGGCCAGATGCTGGAACAAGTCGGCAGCCGTGGCAGTTTGGGCGACTAAGCATGCAGCCTGGCGGTAGGTGATCAGCCGCAGGAATGACCAGATAGGTCCGATTTTGATGATCCTGGGATCCGCACGTTCAGATACGATGACTGGGCAATCGAGATTTCGGCAGGCCGCGAGCGTTAGGATGTTGGTGTAGTTGAGAAAGCTGATGACCACATCGGGCTCGAACTCCCGGATCGCCCTGCGCAAGGAGCGGACGACCGCCGGTTGCTTGAGCGGTCCCTTGACCCGGGGATCTACGGATCTGCGGCGGACGCGTGCCGAGAGCTGATAATGGGGTTCGCGGCCGGCGTCGTGGGTCGTGAGCAGTTCAATCTCATGGCCTCGTTCGGCCCAGGCGTTCGCGAGCGTGCTCATCACGCGCTCCGCGCCGCCCGCGTTGAGCGAGGAGATCACCAGGCTCAACCGCATGTCGGCAAGCTATGGCAGCAGGTCCGGTGCGTCATAATGGAGCCTTCAGCGTGTTTCCGTGAGTCGAGAACTTGGTACGTTAGCGGTCGTCGTTTGCAAGGCGTTCGCCGTCACAACACAAATCGTCGAACGCTGGACGATAGCAGCACGGGACTGCCCCCGCAACATCCTTTCGTTTGTAGAGTTGCCGCAACGGCGAAGCTTGACGCGGCCTAAACGAGTCCGCATACTGCCTTCTTCCCGCTCTTGGAGGTCGCCGCGTGATTCGGGTAGCCATGATCGTCCTGTCCCAGTATCCGGGGGATCCCCGCGTCCGGCGCGAAGCCGAGGCGCTGGCGCGGCACGGCATCGGGGTCGACATCATCTGCTACCGGAATCCGGACCAGACGGAAGTCGAGACATTCGGCCTGGTCACCGCCCACCGGATCATGACCGTCCGCGATAAAACCAGCATCTTGCGCTATCTGGTGTTTTCCCAAGGTTTCGGCTTGGCCGCCTTCTTCAAGCTGGAATCCCTCGCGCGCCGGCATCACCACGCCCTCGTGCAGATCCACAACATGCCCGACCAGCTCGTCTTCGCGGCCGTCCTGCAGCGTCTTCGGGGCGTGCCGGTGGTCCTGGACCTGCACGACCTCATGGTGGAGCTCTTTGAGTCCAAGTGGCACGGGGTGCGGGCGCGATTGTTGTTGCCGGTCGTGAAACTCGTCGAAGGCCTGTCCTGCCGCTTCGCCAACCGATTGATCACCACGAGCGAGGGGTTCCGCAAGCAGCTGCTGTCGCGGGGGATCCGCGCCGACAAGGTGACCCTCGTGCTCAACTCCGCCGACAATCACATCTTTTTCCGCCCGGCGGACGGTTTCATGGAGCGCCAGTCCCGAGACGGTGCACGGCTGACCCAACCTTGCCTAGTTTATCACGGCACCATCGCGCACCGGTTCGGCATCCACGTGCTGATCGAGGCCGTCGCGTTGCTGCGGGACCGGGGGCTGAAGCCCGTGCTCAAGATCCACGGCAAGTACGATGCCAATTATAGGCTGGTCCTGGAGCGTCTGATCGCCGAACACGGGCTGGGCGATGCCGTCCTGCTGGGCGACTACCTTTCCCACGAAGAGATCAGGGAACTGCTCTACCGGATGGACATCGGCGTCGTTCCCTACCTCAGGGATTCCTTCATGGACCTGGCCCTCTCCACCAAGTCGTTCGAGTATATCGCTGTCGGCCTGCCCGTGGTGGCTTCGCGCGTGGATTCGATGACCGCGCTGTTCACCGGCCGGAGCCTGCAGTACAGCGAACCCGGCAATGCCGGCGATCTCGCCGACCAGATCCAGCGGCTGTGCGATTTTCCGCACGAGCGGGTGGAATTGAGCCGACACGCGGATCGGGAGTACGAAGGGATTGCTTGGCCCGAGATGGAGAAGCGTTACGTATCGTTGATCAAGGGGTTAATCGCTCCTACATAGCGCCGCCGCTTTTACTGATTGACGATATATCCGAATATATGATAATATAGACGGAGATGGAGACGTTTTTTCCAGGAGGCTGATATGAGGCGCGTGTTGCTGGCGGGACTCGCTTTCTCTGTATTTTTGACGCTTTTCATTCCGGCGGTCACGCGTGCCCAGGGTAAATGGGATGGCTACGACTTCGCATTCTGCTTCGTGACCGATGATGGGACCAAGTGCAACCTGGCTTGGGCGGATACAGCCAGGGTGATGGACTTTCGTTTCACCATCGCCGTGAATGTTCGCAGCGGCGTGCTTTCATCCAACAAACTGACCGTGCAGCAGGTCCACGACCTTGCTGCGGACGGGTTCGAGATCGCCCAACACGGCGCTTCCCATGGGCAGGCCGGTCTTCCGGTTGCCTGCACCAGCCCGCCCCGCGGATCTTGGATGGGTTATTTCCTCTGCAGCGAGCCGGGTGAGCAGGCAAGGATGACCGCCCTGAAGGCGGATATCGAGCGCGACACGATCGCCGCGACTTGCAACCTCCCCGTTTCCAGCATCAGGGTTTGTGCCTACCCTCAGCATCTACACGGCAAGGCGCTGATCGATTCGTTGATTGCCGAGGGATTCATCGGTGCCCGCACTGGCGGTATTTGGGATCCCTCCGGCTACAGTTATGGCGATTTCACGTTCATGTCCAGCAACAGCTGGGATGGCGGGATCAGTTTGTACCGGATCTCGACAGCCGACACGGATTCCCACTTCTTTGGTAATCACAGCGCAACGCCACCCGTCCACAAGTCCTATGAATCGTTCCTTGCGATCGCCCAGCCGGTGATCGACGACTTCCGCGCCTCCGAGGGCATCTGCATCATCTACACCCACCATCTCGGGGACGACAACGATACCTACGGCAACATCAACTACGGTAGTGGCGGGATCACCAAGCAGGATCTGGCCTGGTTGATCGATCTGGTCCGCGCGAACAACGGCAAGATTATGACGCTCGGCGACGCCGTTGCCTATTATCGTGAACGATCGCATGCGGTGGACGTGGACGGCGACCTCATCTGGATGCCCGGCACCACGGGTGCCGATGTTGTCTCTCCTGCAGTGTTCACAGATCTGAGTGTCTATCCCAACCCATTCAATCCCAATACGTTGATTTCTTTTGATCTGGATGCCCGCCGGCCGGTGCGTGTCGCGGTTCATGACATGAGAGGCCGGTTGGTCGGGGTCCTGGCTGATGGCGAACTGGACGCCGGGCACCATTCCGTCGCATGGGATGGCCGCGACGTTGCCGGACGCTATGTTGCCGCGGGTACCTACCTAGTGCGGGTGCGCACTGGTGCTGTGGTAATGTCGCGCACGGTCACGCTCGTCAAGTAATCGCGCGCGCGGGAAAATTCAACATTTGGTTCAAGGCCCCCCCAGGAAGCCGGAACCGTCGTTGCGGGCTGTTCCGTCAATCGCAGATCATGCGACTTGAAGTTGACAGCTATGATCGATCGGGATCACCATCCGGGTGGTGGTCTTGAGCCGGGGAGCCTACTGCATGCGCCGACACCTATCCGCTACGCTGATGCGTCTGTCGAAGCCGGTTCTTTGGGGACACATGCAATCCATGATGGTCGAGCAGTGGATGGGTCGCCTCGCCTTGCAGGAGTTGCATGATCGCAGGCTGGAGGCGACCCTCAGGCATGCCGTCGCCCATGTGCCGCGCTATCGTGATCTTGCCGTATCCAGAGGCATCAACCCGGATGCGGTGAGCCACGAGAATCTGGCTGATTTTCCGCTGACCGACAAGAAGTTGATGACCGCGGAACAGGGATCGTTCCTGGCTGATGACGCCGGACTGGTCGATCGACAGACGGCAGAAACTGGCGGATCTTCCGGTGTTTGGTTCGAATTCTTCTTCGATAAGCGCTCCAAGGAAATCAGGCGTGCCGGCGACTTGTTCGGCAGGACCTGGGCGGGATGGCGGGTTGGTGATCCGATGGCCTCGGTATGGGGGCACCGAGGTGACGTGGCTGCCGTTTCGACCGTGCGTGGGCGTGTCGCCAATGCCCTGTTGCACCGAACGGACACCCTCAACGCCTACGATATGGACGAGACGGTGATCCGCGACTTCATTGCACGACTCGGTCGCCATCATCCCAGTCTGATTCTGGGTTACGCCTCCTCGCTTGCGTTCTTCGCCGAGTATCTCGGCCGACACGGCGAACACGGAATTCGTCCCGCCGGCATCATCAGTTCCGCAGAGACGCTCGACCAGGATCGCCGCGCTTCGATCGCCCGGCAATTCCACTGTCCGGTGCTCAATCGCTACGGGTCCAGGGAGTTTGCGACCATCGCCCAGCAGTGCGAACTCATGGGTGGCCTCCATATCTTTTCGGGCCGGATTCATGTCGAGGTGTTGCGCCCCGACGGTAACGCATGTCAGCCGGGTGAGCGGGGCGAGATCGTGGTCACGGATCTGATCAACGGCGTCATGCCCTTCATCCGATACCGTACGGGAGACATCGGGGTACCGACAGCCGAGGTTTGTCCATGCGGTCGGGGAATGCCCTTGCTGGCGAGCGTGGAAGGCCGTGTATCGGAGCTCATCGTCGGCCCGAACGGGAAATACTATTCATGCCAGAGCCCGCGATTGTTCGGCTCTGACATCCCGGGCATCGAACAGATGCAGGTGATCCAGGATAGGATCTCTGATCTGGAGATCAGGATCGTTCCCGGAACCGCTTGGACCGAAGCGTCGCAGCAGCTTCTCATCGATAGGATGCGCAACCTGCTGGGCGAGGTCGAAGTGCGCATCGTATTGACCGACTCCATCCCGCCGGCTCCGTCCGGAAAATACCGCTTCACGATCTCCAAGGTCTCACCTTTCGATCGCCCAGGCTGATGATGCCAAGATGATCTCCTCCTGCGGCGACTGCCGGGCCTCGATGGCCGGATCGGCAGAGTTTTGCTATACTCAAAGCTCAACATTTTCCGGGGGTTACAATGCAGAAAGCTCAGGATACGCTCTCCAAACCGGAATATTGGGACGGAATTTGGGAAAACCAGTCGGCGGCGTTTTTGGCGGAATATCAAGCGGACCCCGTGATCGATCTGCAATGGGCGCTTTTCGACCGGTTCCTGGTTCCGGATCCCAGCAAGAAGCTCATCGAGATCGGTTGTGCCCATTCCAAGTGGCTCGTCAACATGCGCCGCCGCTATGGATTTGAAGTTCATGGCATCGACTATTCCGAAGTCGGATGCCGCTCGATGAGCCAGGCGCTCGCTGCGGCTGAATTCGATATTGGGGGCACGATCCACTGCCGAGATCTTCTGGGGGATTTGGACGATCTAGCCGGCAGTTTCGACTATGTCACCTCGTTCGGCGTGGTCGAGCATTTCAAGGATCCGTCCGCGATCTTGGCGCGATTCGCCATGTTGCTCCGACCAGGCGGAGTGGTGCTCACGTCGATCCCCAATACCGCCGGCGCCTACTTCGGTCTGTACCGCATTCTGGACCGGTCGATTTATGATATGCACGAGATGATCGATTCCGCCCGGCTCCGGCGCGAACATGAATCCGCCGGCCTGCAGATCGAATACTGTGCATATAATGGTCTCTTCAGTCCCGGCTTACTCACATCAGCCAAGCCATCCAGGAAAAGAAAGGCCGTTCTCCTTTCGGGGCGGGCAGTTTACCGCCTCGTCTGGCCTGTTGCGAAGCGGCTTAACCGTCACCCTGAGGCTGGCTGGCATTCGCCTTATATCGTCTGCGTGGCGCGTAAGCCTGCCTGAGCCGACATGGGAATGGCCACTTGAATGGATGGGTTCGACTTGGCCTACGCATCAGCGAGCCGGAAGGGGATAGCGACAGACTTGGGTCTTCCCGTCACGCAGGGGCTACGGCTGGACCAAATTCCCCTCTGGAAAGGGGAGGGATCACCGCCATTCCGGGGAGGGGCTAGTTGACAATCGAATCATTTCAAACTACACTAATTAGCTCGATCTGTAGCGTTCTTCTAGAGTTGGATCCCTGTTCCGGAGGATCTCGGACGGTTTTTGCTAAAGACTCCGCGCATCCGAGCCGATTGCGATCCGTGGGTTCCTAGGTGACGACCGTCGAAGCGGTTTTCGGCCCTGTTGGGGCTGCCGCGACAACCGAGTATCTTTCACGAGTGGACAGGCGGCCATGAGTACGATCCACCAAGCTTTCAAGAAAAAAACCTCCGGTAGTCCGGATTTCACGGCTGAGCTGTCCGCCATGGACCGGATCAGCTTGTTTCCGGTACCCGACGGCCAGCAACGCGACGAGTTCATCCATCTGGCGAACATGCTGCTGGACTTCAAGCCCGCGAATCGGGGCGCCGTGATCGCCTTCGCGTCGTCGGTCTCCGGCGAGGGGGCGAGCTTTGTTTCGTACAACACCGCCCGGCAGCTCGCCCATGTCATGAACCGCTCGGTAGCCTGGGTCGACGCAAACTTTCGTTCGCCCCAGCGCAAGCTGGCGGTCTTGGGGGACGTCACTTTCTCGGAGATGCTGCGTGAGCCTGAACGCTTCGCCCACCTGCCCGGCGGCGTCAACCTGACCCTGGTGCCCGGTGGACTGGACCTTGACGGCTGCGCCAGCGACCTGGCCTCGGAGCGTTCCCCGGCCCTGTTGAAGCTGTTCTCCCAGAAGTTCGACTTTACGGTGGTGGATTGTCCGCCTATCCTCGGCTCGGTCGAGACCGAATTGCTCGCCTCGAGGTCGGATGGTTTGGTCGCGGTCGTCGAACGCCGGCGGCTCAAACGGGAAATCATCCGCTCCGGGCTGGAACACTTGGCCTCGAAGCGGGTGAATGTCCTGGGCACCGTCTTCAATCGCCGTTCGTACGAGCTGCCCAAGCTCATCTACGACCGGCTGTGACCGGCAAGGACGCCCGGTCGTCGCGACTCACGGAGGGGAACGCGCCATGAGCTTCGTGAACCGCCGCTATTCCATCTGGACGCGAGTCGTCTGCAACACGCTCGCGTGTTTCGTGTTGCTGGCGGTCGCCGGTTGTGCCGGCTCGTCCCGCCAGGTAGTCCGTCGCGAGATACTCTGCGAGTTCACGGACGAGCAGCGTGCCGCCATTGCGGGCGCCGAGGCGGCTCCTTACCGGCTCCAGCGCGGTGACGTGTTCTCCATCGAAACGCTTGTGGACGATGAGCTTCGCCAGGACAGCATCATCGTCCTGCCGGATGGGTCAGCGTCATTCGTCGATTTGGGAAACGTGGCGATCGAGGGCCTGACCATCGCCGAGATCGAGCAAACCCTCAACGCCGCCTACAGTCGCAACTACCGCGACGTCGCACTCAGTGTCGTGCTGAAAAAGGTCGCGGGGCAGCAGGTCTACGTCCTGGGAGAGGTCCGTAATCCGGGGCTGTATGACGTGTCCGGTCGCGGCATCGGCATCATGGGCGCCATCGCCCAGGCCGGCGGGTTCACGGAATGGGCCGGCCACGCTTCGGTGGTGGTGATGCGGTTGACCAAGGACGGGTACTTCGTCCGCGAACTGGACCTGACGACGTTGCGGAAGGGCGGCGAGTTCGACGCAGCCGCCGTGGATCTGCAGTCCTACGACGTCATCTATGTCAACCGTTCGAAGATCGGCGATTTCGCCGCCTTTGCCAAGAACGTCACCGCCTCGCTCGTGCAGTACTCCCGTTTCATCCTGGATGTGCGGCAGATCGAGAATCCGGACATCTACAGGAGGTAGTGTGATGGCGGAATTTCCCGGCATCTCCGTCGGCGGCCGAGGCCAGGCCATGGGCCTGCGCGATGTCGTCTACGTGATCTATCGCCGACGGTTCGTCATCGCCGCGATCGCGTTGCCGATCATTCTGGTGGCTTCGCTGGGCCTGTTCAAGAACACGGGTTCCTTCGTCGCGGCCTGCCAGATCTTGCTGGACCTCCAATCGCCGGACACTCCCCGCTGGAACACGCGGGCCTACGTCGATTACGACCGGTCACTGAGTACATACACGCACATGGCGATGAGCGTCCCCGTGGCGCGGATGGCCGCCACCAGCCTGCAGGACTCGCTCGAGGTCATCAAGTTGCTCGACGAGGGTGCGCACGCCCATCTGGCGGATTATGATGCTCTGTCGAGCTATCTCGGCGCGCATCTCGATGTGGCGCCGGTCGGTGAGTCCAGCATTCTGGACTTTCGCTTCGGTTCGCCCAACACGCGCCTTTCCCTGATGTCCGTGGCTGCCTGCCGGGACGCGTTCATGGCCTACAGCATCAGCGCGACCAAGAACACTCACGCGTTGGAGTACTACGACGAGCAGGTGCGGATCGTCCGCGACGAAGTGGATGATCTGCTGAGCCGCCGGGCCGATGTCATTTCGCAGGCGGGATTCGGCATCGTGGAAAACGATCTCAAAGCTGAAACAGCCCACATCACCGAGATGCGGGACACCTTGTTCAAGAATCAGATCGACGCGAGCTTCCTCGAATCGAAGGTCCGGTCCATGCGGCAGGTCTTCACGACGAACCCCGACTACTACCCCACGCCCGATAAAGAGGACGAGGCGGGTGTGATGATCGGCGCCAAGGACCAGGTCGAGGTCATCCGGAGTGAGCTGGACGGCAAGCTGAGCCGGTACACCGAGGACCACATCGAGGTCCAGCGCGCGCGGGAACGCCTCGAAAAGGCCCGGGAAGTCCTGCGCCGCGAAGTCGATGCCTACATCGCCGGTTTCGAGATGAACCTCGTGGCTCTCAACACCCAGGCGCTGGTCATGCAGCGACAGATTCGCGACAGTGAAGCGCGCATGACCCTAGTGCCGGAGATCGACCGACAGGTCAGCCTCATCGACACCGAAGTGACGGCGAAGATCGGGTTGCTGAAAGATCTTCAGCTCAAGCGCGGTGAGGTTCAGATCAATGCCGGCGCCGACGAGCGCATCACGACCATGGTCAAGCTGACCGAACCCCAGATCGAAGTCGTCATCACCGAAGCCCGCAAGTTCGTGTACTTCGCGCTGGTGTCTCTGTTCGGCATCATCTTCGCCATCTTTGTCGGGTTCATTGTCGACTCCCAGGATCACCGGCTCTACTCGCCCGACCGGATCGAGACGCAGCTGGGCGTGCCCGTGCTGGGCGCGGTCTCGGACGAGAGGACCGGTGGGTCGGGCCCATGAGCGCCCCTCCCGCACTTCCCGCCGCTGATCTGCGCTCGCAGGCTCGTCAGCATTCTGCCGTCGTTTCGATTCTGTCTGCGTTGCTGATTGCCGCCATCAGCTATGTCATCTACCTGAAGCTCGGCTTGATGGGCCTCGTCTTCGTCAGCGGCGCCTTGGCGCTTGGCAGTGTCTTCGCCGCCATATCGGTGAAGTTTCTCGCGATTCCGGTAATGATCTGGTTCGTTTCCCTGATGGGATTCCGTACATTGTTCATGCTCCGGACGCCAGGGTTGCCTGATATTTCCCTCGATCGGGCGCTGCTTCTCTGGATCATTCTGGTCTACATCATCAGGTCGGCTACTGCCGGCAAGAGCCGTCAGAAAATTGAACCTCTCGACGTGCTGCTGGTCGTTCACGCCCTCTATCTGTTGGCATCTCTCCTCTTGAGGAAATCCTGGGGACTGAACTCCTGGACGCATAGTTACTTGATGGGATACTCCGCTTACTTCGTCGCCAAGTACATCGTCGCTGGGCGTTGGTCCTGGATTCAGAGAATTATGGTGTTGTTGGCCGTGCTGAATGTCTACCACGGCGTGACGGGTATTGCGGAACATTTTCATATTGATGAGCTGATCTGGCCTAAATCGATCCTGGGGCAGGATATCAGGCGTTCGTTCGCCTCGAGGTCGAGCGGTATTTTCATGCAGCCGGCTGTTTACGGCACCATGATTGGCATGCAATTGCCTTTTCATATCTATTTCATGCGTACGGTTCGCAACCCCCTCGTGCGCGCGGCGCTCTACATCTCGTTCCCGTTGGTCCTGCTCGGATTCTACTACTGCTACACGCGAGGCTCGTGGCTCGCCGGCATCGCGGCTTTGCTGGCGATGGGACTTGTGGGGAGGCGTCAGTACCTGCCGCTGATCGGACGATTTGCGCTCATCGGTATCTTGGTCCTGGGCACCGGTATCATCAACGTCAAGCAGGACCAGTTTTTTAACGAACGCATGGGAACGGAACAGACGATCACCGGACGCATCGGCACCTTGGGCCGCGCCTACCGCGTCTTCGTCGCCAACCCCCTGTTCGGCTGTGGATTCTTCCGCTACAACGAAGTCAAAGCCGATTACATGGGTACCATGGATGTGCCGTTCTACGGCGTCATCAAGCGCACGCACGATGTCCAGTCCACGTTGCACGACATGTACATCGGCGCCCTCGCCGAGGAGGGACTCGTCGGCGTCAGCCTGCTGGTGGCGATCTGGTGGCAGATGTTCAGGATCTTCCGCCGCAAGTGGGCCTTGCGAATAAAGGGAGACCACTTCGCGATTTACGCCTTGCCGGCCTTCGCCGGCACGATCATCGGCTACTTTGTCGGCGGCATCGCCTTCGACTACCGGTTCTTCGCGGCCATGGGCTCGTTGCTCTTCCTCTCGGTGGGTCTGATCGCAGGGTATGTTCCGGAAGAGCGGCCCGACGAACTCACGATCCAGGGACCTGTACCCGATTCTGCGGCAATGCCGCCGCGCATCAAGCTCGCCCGCTGACTTTGATTCGTCGTTGCCGGGAACCAGCCCATCGGCTACCTTCTGGCCGGACGCGGGGGCTCACTGAGCCCTCCTGACGGTGCGCCCTCCGGACGACCGGTCCGGATTCCAGCGAGGTTTCATGTACCACGACCATTTCGGCCTCTACACCGCGCCGTTCTCGCTGAGCCCCCACCTGCACTTCGTGTTCAGGTCGACGGCCTTCGAGGAGACGATGGCCCATCTGGTCTACGGCCTGGAGGGCGGCGAGGACCTCGTCCTGATCACGGGCGAGATCGGCACCGGCAAGACCCTGGCCCTGCACAACCTCATCAAGCACGTGTCGCGCTCCTACCGCGTGGCCCTGATCAACGTCACCCAGATCGACTTCCGCGAGCTGCTGAAGCTGCTGCTCACCGAACTGAACGTGGCGATGCCGGCGGCCGCCGACCGGGCCGACCTGCTCTCGGCCCTCAAGATCGAGATGGAGGCCACCCACCGGCAGGGCCAGCGCGTGCTGCTGATCGTGGACGAGGCCCAGAACCTGGCGGCCGAGACGCTCGAAGGCGTGCGCCTGCTGACGAACATGGGCCCCCCGGGCGAGCAGGTCCTGCAGGTGGTCCTGTCCGGCCAGCCCGGCCTGCGCGCCCAGATCGACGATCCCAGCCTGGCCCAGGTGCGCCAGCGCATCCGCGTGCACTACCACCTCGAACCCATGAGTCGCCGCGAGGTCGAGGAGTACATCGAACACCGCCTCAAGGTCGCCGGCTGCGAGCGCAAACTCTTCCGCCGCGAGGCCGTCGAGCGCATCCACGAGCTGAGCGGCGGCATCCCCCGCCTGGTCAACGTGCTGGCCGACCGGGCCCTGCTGGCGGCCTACGTCGACGGCGCCGACGAGGTGCGGGGCAACCACGTCGCGGCCGACCAGGACCTGGCCCGCTCGCCGGCCCAGGAGACCTCGGCCGCCGCGAGGGCCGCCCACGCCGCAGAACGTGTCATGCCGCCCGCACCGGAGCCCACGCCGGCGCCCCGGCCGGCCCCGCCGCCGCCGCCGCCGCCGCCGCCGCCACCGCCGC
>JANOEP010000073.1:0-37543 GCA_031441465.1 bacterium
TCCATCCTTCAGTATGAAAATAATTTAGGCTTCTTTGCCAAGTCTGGGAAGGCTGATTTTCTGAAAAAAGAAGTGGAGAAGAATGTAATTAATGCTAAAGAAGAAATAAAAATCTGGACGGACAAGTTGAAAATCTTAAAATCCGCTATGAAAGATTTTCCGGAAAATGCACCAAAACCAGAACGGGGATTTGAGAAAAAGGACTTCAAAAAGCACAGGCGATGAAGTACGATGATGTAGAGGAAACGGCAATCCTGAACCCGGAAAAAACGGTTGAGATTTATAAGATTTTGTTGGAAAATGCTTTCGATGGAGTGGCTATACTGGATGAAAATGCCATTATCAAATATCAAAGCCCGGCTGTTGAAAAAATAACTGGCTATTCAGCCGGTGCCGCGTCGGCGGACCTGCCGACCGATGAATGCAGCTTATATCCCGACCACTTCGGCAGCCTGGATGCGTTGCTGGCGTCCGTCACTCAGGACGGGGCAACCTGCAACTGGATGACGTATTTGGGCGGTGTCACCTTCGACACGGGCCAGGGACTGGCCCTGGTGTCGTCCGGCGTACTCGTGATCGGTTCGGTGTGGAACAGTGAGGGGTATTCCACCCTTCCCGTGACCCCCGGCGCCTTCGACGTCACCCTCGATGGGACCAGCGATGCCTACGTCGTGGAGCTTATAGACCCAGTCATCGTCGGCCTGGCCGTCGCCGAGGAGTCGATCGCCCAGGAAGGCGACGACGTCATCCTGAGATGGCGCCTGAACGCCGATGTCGAGCCGGGCGCCATGACGGCCAAGGTGGATGTCGGCGGTGCGACGCGAGAGATCGAGATCCGACGGGATGGCGACGCGCACGCGGCCACCGATCCCGACGTGTGCCGGGACGGCGCCCGGGACCGGACCTACACGATATGGATGAGTGACGGCGCCCGCGGGCGGTACCCCCTCGTGTAGCACGCGTTCACGTCGCTCTGCAGCGCGCCAGCGTGGAGCCTGCGTGCAACCGTCGCCGCCGGCGGCGGGGTCGACTTCCTCCTGCGGGCCGGACAACCTACGACCGTCGTGGTCGAAGTCTTCGACCTGGCGGGCCGACGCGTGATCGCGCTGCCGGCGGCGCAGGTGGCGATGGGGGAGACGAGCCTCGGCTGGGACGGCAGCGACGACCGGGGACGGGCGGCGCCGGGCGGCAAATACGTGGCGCGGTGTGTCACGGACACGCGCACGATGTCGGCGTCGTTCGTGCTGCTCAGATGAGAAAGAAAATCGCCCGCGGCCGTCTGCGGGCGATCCTCAGGCCGAGCGCGATTCAGACCGCCGCGCCGGACTCCCCGTCCTTCCGCACGCCCAGCAACGCCAGCCCGCTCGCCAGCAACGGCCCCACGAGCAGCACCGCGGTGCAGGTCTGGGTGATGATGCCGCCGCGATCGTTCGCCCAGAACCTGAAGAAGACGTACATCGACACTCCCGCCGCGATCAACAGCACGCCGGCGATGCGCGGCCAGCGTTGCGAGAGCCAGGCCAGCAGGAAGAAGGGCACCGCCGGCAGGCAGCTCATCAGCAACCCGAGGGGATGCTGCCAGCTGTCGGCCGCGCAGAAGAGCAGCCAGCAGATGCCGAAACCCAGCAGCAGGCGCAGCGTGGCCTTGCGCGCCCCCCAGAACGCCAGCAGCGAACTCAGCAGCCAGGTGAACCACAGCAGGGCCAAAAACAGCGTGGCCAGCTCCTCGGGGTTCTTCAGGTGACGCTCGCCCGAACGCGTGAAACCCGCGATGACGAAGCCGGCCAGGGCCGTGACCAGGAAGGCGTGGTATCCGGCGCGCTGGGCGGCGCGCTGCGCGAACTCGTCCTTGTCCTTGAGCCAGCCGATCTCCCGCAGGATGCCCGGCCCGACGGCGCCGAGTCCGGACAGGGCGATGAACCACCAGCTCACCTCGGTGAGCATGAAGCCGCCGATGACGACGCCGGTTCCGATCAGGGTCGCGGGTGTCGGATGCCAGCCGATCCGGTCAGATAATCTCGTCATCGCGGGCCTCCCGTGGTGCTTCGTCTTCGAGCGCGAACACGTCCTCGACGCGCACGCCGAACGTGCGCGCGATCCGCAGAGACAGGCCGACCGAGGGGTTGTACTTGCCCTTCTCGATCGCGATGATCGTCTGGCGGCTCACGCCGACGCGAGCGGCCAGGTCTTCCTGGGTCATCTCGCCGTTCAGAAAACGGAGACGGCGGACTTCGGTGCGGATGTCATCCTTCATGGCACCGATGATTAGGCGCCCCGTAAGACATGTCAAGTATTATTTACATATTGTAAATAATCATCAACATTCAGGGCTTCTTTTCGATGGAGTCGCCAACAGTATGATGTACATGAATGGTCTCAACCGTACCTCACGGTACATTTTGAATACGACCGATGACGCGGACGCCTTCGGATGAGTCGCTGCAACTCGTTGAAAACAATTGCGTTGGATGGGGTTCCCCGACGGGTGGGTCCGCCCGGCAGTCATGGGCAGGCTCCTTGCATGGCTAGCCCGAAACGCGCTCCGCTCAACCCGCACCGGAAGGACCGTCATAATGACCCGCCGCACCCCCACCGCCTGGATCACCCTGCTCGCCCTGTCCTTGATGCTGGCCGGCTGCGGCGACGACCCCGTCACTCCCGCCGACACCTACGCGACCGCCGACGCCGACGCTGCGGGCATCGTCGCGGCCGACATCGCGAACGACAACGGCGGCATGACCGACCAGATCGCCGACCTGTCCGCGGCCGTGGGCGGGCTGGACGCCGACAAGGCACTCCCGGGTCCCCGCTTCCACGACGCCGTCTACGACGAGTTGACCGGCACTTGGACGCTCACGGTCGAGCGCGAGCGCGGCGATTCCGAGGGCACGCCCTACGCGGCCATCACGCGGGTGTACACGCTGCGCTTCCTGGACGCCGTGGGCCAGCCCCAGCAGTTCCGCGTCGTGGGGGGGGACACCGCGCGCACGGTCGAGTTCAACATCGTCTCGGGTACCGGCACCCACCGCACGCGGCACTTCGAGCAGAACCTGGACGCGCTGTCGGCCGCCTTCGTGGTCACCGGCGTGAACACGGACCTGCTGACGGTCAACGGCGCCTACAGCCGCGACGCTTCGAACCGGTTCGAGACCCCGCGATTCGTGCGCACCCTGGCCGGCGAGTTCGACGCCCAGCTGATCGACGTGACCGTCCCGCGCGGCGCCGGCCACGACTTCAGCCAGGCCGTGTCGGGCACCATGACCGGCACCTACGTCGCCGACATCACCGTCGAGCGCGGCGAGGACTACAGCGAACGCCACATCGAACGCTCGTTCACGATCACCTTCGGCGAGGGCGAAGCGTCGATCAACCTGAACGGGCATCACTACGGCGCCCACATGAACACGGGCGAACTCAACGACTGATCGAGTCCGAATTCTCGCCCGTAGCCGAGGCCGGCGGATCGCGAATCCGCCGGCCTCAACTCATGCCGGTTGTGGTAGACTCGATGTTGCTCGCACACGCAGGGGAGGCCGGGTTGCGCTCATTTCATTCGTCGCTCTGTGCCGTGGTCGCGGCCTGTTTCGTCGCGCCGCTCGCCGCCGCCGCGCCCCCGCCGATCCCCCTGCAGACCGCCTTCGAGTCGGCGCCCTCCCTGAACGGCTACGACCGCTACCTCGAACTCGAGACCGGCCGCGTCTACACCGGCGGCCTGATGGTCGGCACGACCTGGGATGAGGACCGCACGCGGTTCCAGGAGGCCGAACTGGGCCTCGACGTGATGATCGCGGGCAACGGCGCGATCCTCGACCTCGAGGGCGAGCAGATCTGCATCGCGTTCTGCACGAACCGCCTGGACATCCAGGACTGCATCGTCCTGAACGGCGGCGTGCGCTTCGTCGGCGACAACAGCGTCGACGTGCGCCGCGTCCCGGAGGGATCGGTGCGCTACTGCACGTTCTACCGGCCCGAGGAGTACGCGGTGCGCCTGATGGGCGCCGGCGCCGGCGTGCTGTGCGAGCGCAACCTCGTGGTCGATCCCGTCGACGTCGGCCAGGACGTGATGATCTGGACCGGCATCACCGGCAACAACCTGCCGACGGGGCTGGCCTTCGGCCTGTCCATCCAGACGGGTGCCTTCGGTCTGCCCGACGTCCGCGACAACTGGACGTACCACACCGACCCCCGGGCGAACGAGGACCCGCTGCGCCACTTCGGCTTCCTCTGAGAATACAGCTGAGCGACTCCCACCCCGTGGGACGATGCCGGTTCGGCACCGCACAACAACATCCTCGGACTCGACCCGGGACTTCGCGATCCCGAGCGCGGCGATTTCCACCCGCAGAACGCGCCCCTGTACGGCTCGCGCATCGTGCCGGCGGCGGCCGAAGTCCGCGACGTGCGCCCCGTTACTGCGGCGATCACGCCGGCTCCGGCGCGCCCCATGTCGGAGACCGTCGCCGGCGACATCACCGAAGACACGCTGTGGGACGCGGCCTCGATCCTCGTCACCTCGAACGTGACGATCCGCGACGGCGCCGTCCTGAGCGTCGCCCCCGGCGTGACGGTCCGCTTCGCCGGCTACTTCGGCCTGCTCGTACGCGACGGCGCCCTGCAGGCGCACGGCACGCCCCAGCTTCCGGTCGTCTGGACCACCGCCGATCCCGGCGCCTTCGACGCGGGCCAGGACACCGCCGGCTGCTGGAACGGGATCACCTTCCTGAACGTCCCGGCCGCGAACCCGGCCTCGTTCCTGCGCGGCTGCGTCCTGGAGTACGCCAAGGCGGTGCCCGGCCTCGGTCTCGACAACGGCGCGCCGCGCGTGGGCGGGCAGTGCTTCGACGGTGCCGGCGGCGCGCTGCGCGTCGTGGGTTCCTCCCGGCTCGAAGTCTCCGGCTGCGTCCTGCGCCACAACTGCGCCGACCGCGGCGGCGCGCTGGCCGTGCACTACGGCGCCGCGCCGCTGGTCGTCAACACGCTGATGCACGACAACGTTGCGTGGAGCCGCGCCGGGGCCGTCTTCGCCGGCTACTGCTTCCCCCGTTTCGTGCACGACACCGTGATCGACAACCGCGTCATCAACCCGGAGATCTTCGACCGCACGGCCGGCGGCATCGACCACTTCCACAGCCGGCCCCGTTACATCGGCTGCGTGATCTACGGCAACGAGACCAACCACCACGACCAGTACCAGATCCTCGAACCGCGGGCCTTCCACGTCAGGTACTGCGACGTCCAGGATTACGGCGAGGGGCTCGGCGGGATGGACCTGGACCCGCTGTTCCGCCCGGCGGTCCACGGACCCGGCGACCTGGGCGTGGGCTCGCCCTGCCGCGACGCGGGGGATTTCGCCGCGGCGTCGTCCTGGTTGCCTGAGTTCGATCTCGCCGGGCGGTCCCGCCTGCTGGGGGCGCAGGTGGACCTGGGCTGCTACGAGTTCATGGCGGCCACGGCGGTCGACGAGCCCGCGCTAGGACAGGCGGCGACCCTGGTCGCCCTGCCCAATCCGGCCAACCCCTCCACGACGGTGCAGTGGCGGCTCGCCCATTCCGGGCGCGTCCGTCTGGCCATCCACGATCTCGCCGGCCGGCTCGTGCGGGTCCTGCTGGATGGGGAGCTGGACGCCGGAGCGCATGCGGCGCGCTGGGACGGATCCGACGCCGGCGGTCGCCGGGTCGCCGCCGGCTCCTACGTGGCCACAATCACGGACACGAGCGGGATGAACTCAGTGAAAATTCTATTGGTGCCTTGAGCGCCTACGCGCGCAGGAGAGGTCGCACGACGACGCCCGCGAGCTGGAGCGACATCAAGCGGATGTATCATCAGCCCCGCACCGGAACGAACGACTGCGAAACTGGGGTGGCATCATGAAACGCTGGATCCCGATCTCCATGGCCGTCGCGCTCGCGCTGGCGCTCGCCCCGGCGACGTGACGATCGGTCCGTCAACCCGCACCGTGGCGCCCGGACCGGATCGTTCCGACATTCTGGGGCGAGGATCCGCAGGTTCATCCTGATCCCCGGAGGACGTCATGAGGCTCAAGCCGCTGTTGACCGTGGCGCTGCTCGTCGTGAGCGCGCCGATCGTCGAGGCCGAGGTCGTGAACAAGGTCGTGACCTACGAGCACGACGGCGTCGCGCTGGAAGGCTATCTGGCTTGGGACGACGCGCTAGCGGGGCCCCGACCCGGCGTCCTGGTCGTGCACCAGTGGTTGGGCCTGGGCGACAACGAGCGTCGACGGGCCGACCTGCTGGCGGAACTGGGTTATGTCGCCCTGGCGGCCGACGTCTACGGCCGGGGCGTGCGACCCCGGGACACCGCCGAGGCCCGCGAGCAGGCGGGCAAGTACTACGGGGACCGCCCTCTGTTCCGGGGCCGCCTGGCCGCCGGCCTGGCCGAACTGAAGCGGCAGCCCCTGGTCGACGCCGCGCGCACGGCGGCCGTCGGCTACTGCTTTGGCGGCGGCGGTGTGCTGGAGTTGGCCCGTTCGGGCGCCGATCTTGCGGGTGTGGTCAGCTTCCACGGGAGCCTCGACACGACCCTGCCGGCCGCCGCCGGCGGCGTGCGCGCCAAGGTGCTGGTCTGCCACGGCGCGGTCGACCCCTACGTCAAGCCGGAGGCGGTGCAGGGGTTCCTCGCGGAGATGGAAGCCGCGGGCGTCGATTACCAGCTCGTCATGTATGCGGGCGCCGTCCACGCCTTCACCCAGCGGGACGCCGGCGACGATCCCAGCCGCGGCGCCGCCTACGACGCCGAGGCCGACCGCCGTTCCTGGCGGGCGATGCGGGTCTTCTTCGAGGAGATCTTCGCCCGGAAATGAGTCGCCCCTTCCCGTCCGGTGACAAACGGACGTTTCCCGTGGGCCGGGTAGGACTTATCTTGGGCGCCGGCTCACCGCCGGCGCTGTTGCCGGGGGAGCGGTCCACGTCGTGGCGAGGTGTTTGTGGAAGTGACGTCCGTGGGAACCCCGGCGCTCTGGTTCGGCTTCATCGGGGCCGTGCTGGTGATGCTGGCGTTGGACCTCGGCGTGTTCAACCGCCGGGCCCACGTGATCCGCATCCGCGAGGCGCTGGTCTGGTCGGTCGTCTGGACCGTCGTCGCGCTGCTGTTCAACGCCTGGATCTGGCACCGCTTCGGCTCGGTCCGCGGGCTGGAGTTCATGACCGGCTACCTGCTCGAAAGAGCGCTCTCGGTCGACAACCTGTTCGTCTTCATCGTGCTGTTCTCGTTCTTCGCCGTGCCGGCGAATCTCCATCACCGCGTCCTGTACTGGGGCATCCTCGGCGCCCTGATCATGCGGGCCCTGTTCATCGTGGCCGGCGCCGCGCTGATCCACCAGTTCCATTGGATCATCTACGTATTCGGCGTGTTCCTGGTCTACACCGGCATCAAGCTGCTGCTGCACCGCGAGGGCGAGGTCCACCCCGAACGCAACCCCGTGTTCAAAGCCTTCCGCCGCGTGGTCCCGCTCACGTCCGACTACCGAGGCACCAGCTTCATCGTCAAGGAAGGCGGCCGGTGGCTGGCCACGCCGCTGCTCATGGTGCTGGTCGTGATCGAGGCGACGGACGTCGTGTTCGCCGTCGATTCGATCCCCGCCATCTTCGCGATCACCACCGACCCCTTCATCGTCTTCACGTCCAACATCTTCGCCATCCTCGGCCTGCGGGCGCTGTATTTCGTGCTCGCCGGGATGATGGACCGCTTCCGCTACCTGAAGATCGGCCTCGGCCTCGTGCTCGCGTTCGTCGGGGTCAAGATGCTGCTGGCGGACGCGGTGAAACTGCCCGTCGCCGTCTCCCTGGGCGTCATCGCCCTGCTGCTCGGCGGATCGATCGCCGCCTCGCTGCTGATCCCGGCCTCCGAGACGCGCGAAGGGCCGCCCCCGGCGCCTTGACCGCGTTATTCGTAAATAAATCCACCCATATGTGATATCATCACCGACCAGTGGAGACAACGCCGCCCGGGAGCGGCGAGGGGGAGGTTTGCCGTGAAGATCCGCCAAGCGGCCTTGTTCGTGATCGTGCTCACCGCCGTGGCCGGCCCGGCCGCCGCCGGCTGGATCGGCAACATCGTCATCGCCGAGCCGAGCGGCTCCCGTCTGCCGAACGACGCCGTCGTCCTGGTCGATTTCGACTACAAGATCACCAACCCGGGCGGGGCCCGGTTCCGGGTCTCGCCGCAGAGCGACGGCGCGACGCTGCCCGGCTTCATCGGCGACGGGAGCGCGATCCTGCCCGCCGGCGTCGGTCACCAGCAGCTCGGGTTCGCGTTCGCCGCCGGAAACCGCGTTGTCGATCACTGCCTCATCGAGATGGTCACGCCGGACCATGGCACGACGTTGCTGGAGATCTCGGTGCCTGCCGGCATCCACATCGGGGACCATGCCGTCTATCACCTGCTACCGTCGCACGCGGGGCCGGCCTGGTTGAAGTACGGCGAGGACTTCGCTCTCGCCTTCGACGCCGCCAGCACCCGCGCCGGGGGCGTGCACGTGTTGGCGCGGCCCTTCAGCGGCGGAGCGCCCACGGTCGGCGTCGTCGCCGGCGGCGGGTCGTTCATCGACGGCGGGGGCTCCGGCATCCAGTGGTTCCGGTTCGACGGCGGCGCTCCGCACGTCGACAGCGTCCGTTTCCAGATGTGGAACGCGGCCATGACCGAACTGCTGCTGGAGTTCTTCATCCCCGCAGACATCACCTGGGGAGGCCACGGCGTCAGCAACATCGTGATCACGCCGGGTGCGCACGAGCGGCTCGGCCACGGACAATCCGTGCTGGTCGAATTCGATTTCGCCACCTCCGCGTCGGCGGGGGTGCAGGTCTGGGCCCGCGGCGTGGACGCCTACGGCCAGACCGTTCCCGACCAGTCCTACGCACCGAGCCCGGTCGTGACCGGCTCCGACGGCCATCTTTCGCGCTGGTTCACGATCGACGCCGGCGAGCACGAGGTCCCTTACCTCCAGATCCGGATGATCGCCGCCGTGGGCGGCGCGCAGCTGATCGACATCAGGTTGCCGGTCGACTTTTCCTTCGGCGCCCACGCGGTGAACGGCGTGACGTGCACGCCCGCCCCGCCCGCCGTGCTCGACATCGGCGAGCAGGTGGCGGTGTCCTTCGCCTACGCGACGACGGAAACCGGCGGGATCCGCGTCTGGCCGTTGCCCCGCACGGACGGGGAGTACACGCCGTCGTACTTCAACAACCCCAGCCCCCTCTACCCGGTCGGCGAGGGCGGCGGCGGCACCTGGTTCTCCGTCTCGGCGGGCAGCGCCGTGGTCGATCAGGTCGAGCTTCTCGTCACCGACCGCTACCTGACCCGCGCGCTGTGGCGGGGCTTCCGCGACGCGCAATTCTCCTTCGGGGCGCCCGCCTACGTCACCGGCGCGCCACCGCTGGTCCTGGCGGCGGCCGTGCTCGGCGCCTGCCGGCCGAACCCTTTCAACCCCGCCACGACGATCCCCGTCGAACTGGGCGACGCGGCGGCGGTGAAGCTGGCGATCTACGATCTGCGGGGGCACCTGGTGCGGTCCCTGGTCGACGGCGTGCTGCCGGCGGGACGCACCGAGATCGAGTTCCGGGCCGAGGGCTTGGCCAGCGGGACCTACCTGTGCACGCTGGAGTGCCGGGGGACGCGCCAATCGCGGCGGCTGGTCCTGGTCCGCTAGGGCGCCGGGGCCGGGCTCAGCCGGCGCCCGCGGGGGTCGCCGGCGGTTTGTGGACGTAACCGAGCGACTCCAGGAGCCGGATGTCGGACTTGCCGAGGTTCGCGCGGTCGCCCGCCGCTCCCTTCCCCAGGGGCGAGTCCGGGTCGAAGGTCGCCCGCAGCCGGCCGGTCAATCGCGCCGTCTCGTCGGGGTGTTCGACCGACACGTCCCGTGTCTCGCCAGGATCGGCTGCGAGGTCGTAGAGCGCGGTCCGGTCCCGTCCTTCCTCCCGGAACAGCATCAACTTCCAGGGCCAGGCGACGAGCGTCTTGCAGAAGTGCTCGGGATCGGAACCCTGCTCGGCCAGCAGGTCGCGGTGCGGCGCCACGGCGTTACCCATGAGCAAGCCGGCCAACGATCTGCCGTCCAGAGTATCGGGAACGGCGATTCCGGCGATTTCCAGGGCGGTCGGCAGGAGGTCCAGGGTGGAGACGGGCGTCTCGACGACGCGGCCAGCGCCGGCGTTGCCGGGCAGCTTGACGATCAGAGGGACGTGGATCGTCTCCTGGTAGGGCAGGGAGTGCGTGTAATAGAAGCCGTGTTCGTCGAGGTGTTCGCCGTGGTCGGCGACCACGACGATCAGCATCCGCTCGTACAATCCGAGTTCCTTCAGCCTGGTGATCAGCCGGCCCACGTGGTCGTCGGAATACTCGACCTCGGCTGCGTACTGAGCGGCAGGGAACGCCGGATCCGTGACGCCGGCGAGCCAGTCGTACATCCCTTTGCTGGCGTTCTCGCCCCTGGCCCCGCCCGCCGCCCGGATCCGCGCGGTGAGCGGCTCGCCCGGCCGGCACTCGTTGCCCAGGTAGTACTTGCGGTGCCAGGGCGGCGGCGGCGCGTAGGGCGCGTGCGGGTCGAAGTAATGGCTGAAGACGAAGCTGGGTTCGCCGCGGTGCTGCGCGAAGAAGTCGCCGCTGAGGCGCGTGACGCTGCTTGCCTGGTCCAGTCCCGTGAGATCGGATGCGCGCGGGGGGGGCGAGACGTATCCCTGATCCATGCCGAACTGGGCGGTCAGGTAGTTGATCCCCACGAATCCCGCCGTGGCGTAGCCCGCGCGCGCGAGGTGCTCGGCCAGGGTCGTGTGCCGTTCGCTGAGGAAGTCGCGGTCGCCGCCGACCGCGCCGTGGCGGTAGGGCCGCAGCCCGGTGAAGATCGAGGCGAACGAGGGCAACGTCCACGGCGCCGTCGACAGGCACTGTTCAAACTTGATGCCGTCTCGCGCCAGGGCGTCCAGGTGGGGAGTCCGCGACGTGCCGCCCGGCCCCGCCGGGCCGACGTGGTCCTCGCGGAGGGTGTCGATACCGATCAACAGGATGCTCGGTGGGGGTGCGCCGGCGGTAGGGTCGTGTGGCGGCCCGTTCCGCCCGCGGGCCGCCAACAGCACGCCGACTCCGGTGATCAACAACAAGTTGCAGAAGATCAAGGCGGCCCGTTGGGCCTTCGGCTTATGTAGTATCAACATCCGTGACCATACGCCCGTTTGTTCAGTTGGTTGCAGAACTTTTCGGGCTCAAGTAACGGAACTTATGGGCAGCCGTCAACCTCGTGCAGGCTGGTAAGTTGTTGTAGCCGAAGGAGTACTTCGCTCCGGGTTGCGCCGGTGGCCTCTTCGGTGACGCCGCCGCGCCGGGCCCGCGCGATCCAGGTCAGACCCCAGTGCACGTCCCAGCCTTCGCGGTGCATCTGCCGGGAGTACTCGCAAGGTTCGTCGCGGCACTCGAGCGAGAGCGTGACGATGGTCTGCAGCGTGGTGCGCAGGACCTCGAGATCGTCGTCGCGGAACGCGGAGGTTCCGGTCAGGTCGATCTCGATACGGCGCGGCTCGTTCATGGCTCGTCCCTCCGGCGTCGGGTCAGGCCCCGTACTTCGCGATGATCTCGTTCTTGCCCAAGCCCAGGATCCCGTACTTCTCGCCGACCTTGGCGAACGCGGCCAGACCGCGGTCGAGGTGGCCCTGGTCGTGCGCGGCCGAGAGCTGCGTGCGGATGCGCGCCTGGCCCTTGGCCACGACGGGGAAGAAGAAGCCCACCACGTAGATGCCCTCGGCGAACAGGTCGCGCGCCACGTCCTGGGCGAGCTTCGCGTTGTAGAGCATCACCGGCACGATCGGACTCTCGCCGGCCTTGATGTCCAGGCCGATCCTCGTCAGGCCCTCGCGCCAGTACTTCGTGTTCCACTCCAGCTTGTCGCGGCGCTCGGTCGTGCCGGAGATCAATTCCAGCACCTTGATGGCTCCCGAGACGATGACCGGCGCGACGGTGTTGGAGAACAGGTAGGGCCGGGCGCGCTGCCGGCACAGCTCGACGAGTTCGCGCCGGCCGCTGACGCAGCCGCCCGAGGCGCCGCCGAGCGCCTTGCCCAGGGTGGTGGTGACGATGTCGATCTTGCCCAGCACGCCGCAGTGCTCGTGGGTGCCGCGGCCGGTCCGGCCGATGAAGCCGGAGGCGTGCGACTCGTCGACGAAGACCATGGCGTCGTACTTCTCCGCCAGCGCGACGATCTCGTCCAGGCGGGCGAGGTCGCCGTCCATCGAGAACACGCCGTCGGTGATGATCAGCCGGCGCTGCTTGTCCTGGTGCTCCTGGAGCTTCTGCTCCAGGTGCTTCATGTCCGAGTGCTTGTAGGTGTCGGTGGCCGCCTTGCACAGGCGCATGCCGTCGACGATGGAGGCGTGCACCAGGCGGTCGGCGATCATCACGTCCTGGTCGGTCAGCACGGCCTCGAACACGCCCGCGTTGGCGTCCATGCAGGACGGGAACAGCAGCGTGTCCTCGGTGCCCAGGAACTCGGTCAGCTTGCCCTCGAGCTGCCGGTGGATGTCCTGCGTGCCGCAGATGAAGCGCACCGAGGACAGGCCGTAGCCGCGCGCGTCGAGGCCGCGCCGCGCCGCCTCGACCACGTCCGGGTGGCTGGACAGGCCGAGGTAGTTGTTGGCGCAGAGGTTGATCACTTTCTTGGCCGGCGCGCCCGCGGGGAATTCGACCTCGATGTCGGCTCCCTGCGGGCTGCGGATGTAGCGTTCCTCCTTGAAAAGGCCGGCCTGGCGGATGGCCGCCAACTCCTGCTGGTAGGATTCCCTGGTCCCCGTCGCGAATGCCATGTCTGCTCCCTTCCGGCCCCGGCGGTCAGCTCTTCTTGAAGCGCTCGACCAGGGCGGCGATGCGGTTGACGGTGTCGAAAGCCTCGGGCGAGGCGTCGGCGTCCGGGATCTGGATGCCGTACTTCTTTTCCAGGAAGCGTTTCAGGGACACCATGGAGAACGAGTCGACGATGCCGCCGGTGATCAGCGGCGTGTCCTCGCCGATCACGCGGTCGTCGTCTTCCTCCAGGTACTCGCTCACCACGTAGTCCAGGATCGCCTGCTTGCGCTCGTCCATCGTCGTCTCCCGTGTCGGTGTGGGGCGGCCTTCTCCGAAAGAAGCCGGGCCGCGGGTCATTCGCTCATCAGGGTCGACAGGTCGCCTTCCGGCTCGCCGAACTCCCGGGCGCGCAGGATGCGCCGGATGATCTTGCCGCTGCGGGTCTTGGGCAGCGACTCGGTGAACTCGATCTCCTGCGGCATGGCCAGGGGCGACAGTTTCTTGCGGATGAAGTTCATGATCTCGAGTTCCAGGTCGTCGCCGGGCTCGTACCCCGGCTTCAGCGCGACGAACGCCTTGACCACTTCCATGTTCACGGGGTCGGGCTTGGCCACCGCCGCCGATTCCGCGACCGCGGGGTGCTCGAGCAGGGCGGACTCGATCTCGAACGGTCCGACCAGGTGGCCGCCGGTGTTGATGACGTCGTCGTCGCGCCCCACGAACCAGAAGTAGCCGTCCGCGTCGATGCTGGCCCGGTCGCCGCAGATGTACCAGCCGTTGACGAACTTCCGCTCGTAGCCGGCCTGGTTGTTCCAGTAGCCGCGGATCTGCGAGGGCCAGCCCGGCCGGATCGCGATCAGCCCCACGCGGCCCGTGCCCTCGTGCGGCAGGTTGGTCTGCGGGTCCAGGACCGTGGCGACGATGCCCGGGAAGGGCTTGCCCATCGAGCCCGGCTTGACCTTCATGCCCGGGAAGTTGGTGATCATCATGCAGCCGGTCTCGGTCTGCCAGTAGGTGTCGTGGAAGGGCTTGCCGAAGGCCTCCTGCGACCAGACGACCGCCTCGGCGTTGAGCGGTTCGCCCACGCTGCACAGGTGGCGCAGGCAGCCGAGGTCGTGCTTGCGCACGAGGTCGGAACCTTCGCGCATGAGCAGGCGGATGGCCGTCGGCGCCGAATACCAGACCGTCACCTTGCGCCTGGCCATGAAATCGTACCACTTCTCGGCGCTGAAGCCGGAGTCCAGCACGACCTGGGTGATCCCGTTGGCCCAGGGCCCGATGATGCCGTAGGAGGTGCCGGTGACCCAGCCGGGGTCGGCGTTGCACCAGTAGACGTCGTCGGGGCGCAGGTCCAGGACCCACTTCGCGGTGAGGTACTGCGCGACGAGCGAGTAGTGGACGTGCTGGGCGCCCTTGGGCTGCCCCGTGGTGCCGGAAGTGTAGTGCAGGACCGAGGGGGTCTCGGGTCCCGTCGGGTGCACGGTGAAGTTCTCGACGCGGGGCAGCGCGTGCAGGTCGAGCCCCGACTCGCGCTCGCGCAGCGGCCCGTCGCCCGCGTCGACCAGGATCACGTGCCGCAGCTCCGGCAGCTTGTCGAGGATCTTGCGCACCTTGGCCACGTGCTTGCGCTGGGTGACGATGGCCGTGGTGCCGGCGTTGTCCAGGCGTGTCCACAGCGAGTCGGCGCCGAAGGCCGAGAACAGCGGCTGCACGACCGCCCCCAGCTTCAACCCGCCCAGGAACCCGATGTAAAGTTCCGGCACGCGGTCCATGAACAGGCAGACGCGCTCGCCGGGCTGGATGCCGAGCCCCTGCAGGTGCGCTGCGAAGGTGTTCGACAGGACGCGCAGGTCGTCGAAGGTGTAGGTCTTCGTCGCGCCGGAGAAGTCCTCCCAGACCAGCGCCGTCTTGCCGGCGAGGCCCTGTTCGCACAGGCGGTCGCTGCAGTGCCAGCCGATGTTGAGCGGGTCGCCGGCGCGGTAGCCCAGTTCCTTTTCGGCCAGCGACCAGGTGAAGTCCTTCAGGCGGTCCTCGTAGGTGGGCGTGATGGCCATCGTCAGTCCCCTGTGTGGTTGGTGTCCGGTCGCGACGCCGCGTCCCCGCGCGCCTCGATCATGGCGACGGCCAGCGCGTGGTTGCCGGCGCCGGCGAAACTCAAGTGCACGCGCCCGGCGCCGTGGTCCGCGGCCAGCGCGCGGAGCCGGCCCCGCAGCTGGACGCCGGCCGTCCCGTCGTCGCCCTGCGTGATCTCCACATCCTGCCAGAACGACCCGCGGCCGTCGGTGAACGCCAACGCCTTCAGGACGGCTTCCTTGGCCGCGAAGCGCATCGCGAAACGGCGCGCCGACCGCCGGCCGCCGTCGCAGACCGCGATCTCCGCCCGGGTGAACACGGCGCTCACGAAGCCGCGCTCCGGAGCGTCGAGTTCCCGTTCCAGCCGACTGATGTCGCAGAGATCGGCGCCGACGCCGAGGATCCGGAGGCCAGATGCCGAGGGTAGGCGGATCGCGCAACTCCCAGGATGTGAACGTTTTCACAGACTGCATGAAAGTTAGGACATGACACGCACGTGCGTCAACCCCGCGATCGCCCGCTCCCGGCCGAGCGGACGTGTCCCCGGTGGGCGTGGCGGCCGGAATGTGGTATCCTCGTTCTCCCGCCCATCCTGAGCCTGGAGCGCGTGATGCCGCGAACCCGCCTGCGCCGATCAATCGCCCGCCTGCTGCCGTTGCTGATCCCCGCCGCCGTCTGGGCCGGGGTGATCGAGGACTTCGACGGCGCCGCCCCCGAACTCGTGGGCTACCCGGGCGAGGCCGGGGATCCCGGCGCCTGGGCGCTGGTGACGCCGGGCGACGGCGGCGGCGGCCAGGCCCTGCGGATCAACGGCAACCTCTGGCTCGTGCAGACCATGGCCCCCCGCGCCCTGGCCGACAGCACCGTCTGGAGCGTCGCCGTTTCCGCCGACACCAAGGGCGAAGTCCAGGCCATCGGTTTCGGGGACGGGGTCCACGAACTCTTCTACACCTTCGCCGGCCGCGACCTGCCCGCCGCGACGAACTGGTGGACCGTCTACCAGGGATCCCTCTCGCTCGGCGCCTGGCACGACTACCTGCTGCCGGTGGGCGAGGACTGGCGGGCGACCTTCGGCGAGCTGCCCGTGATCGACCGGGTGATCTACGTGAACGACGCGGACGCGGGCACGGTCGGCGTCACGCGCTTCGATTCCCTCGCCGACGTCTCCGGCGAGCTGCCGAGGGCACCGCAGGTGGAAATCCTCTATGCCGTGGAGTCGTCGGTGAAGGTCGCCGGCGACCTGTACCGCCTGTCGGCGCAGTTCCAGGCCACGGTCTTCGATCCGGACTCCGACACACACGCCTGGCGGTGGGACTTCGGCGACGGCACGAGCAGCGCCGAGCCGGTCGTCGTGCACGAGTTCCTCGTCCACGCCGACCACCCCTACACCGTCAGCGTGGCCGTGACCGACCCCGACGGCCTCTGCGGCGGCGACACCTGCCAGGTGGTCGTCCACCCCGGCGGCGACGACCTGCCGCTGACGGTGAACTTCGTGGGCGACGTCTTCACCGGCCGGGGCTACGAGTCCGCGGGCGGCATCATCGACACCCAGGGGATCGAGGCCCTGTTCGCGCCGACGCGCCCGATCTTCGGCGACGCCGCCGACGTCAACGTCTGCAACCTCGAGGTCAGCTACAACGACCGCGGCACGCCGCACCCCACCAAGAGCGTGGTCTTCCGCAGCCGGCCCGAGAACATCGCGGGCCTCGCCTACGCCGGCGTCGACCTGGTGACCATCGGCAACAACCACATCATCGACTACGGCGAGATCGGCATGCTCGACACCATGGACGGGCTCGAGAGCCTGGGCATCCCCTGGTGCGGCGCCGGGAGCAACGAGACCTTCGCCCTGCAGCCCGCCTTCTGGACCGAGCGCGGCGTCCGCCTCGGGTTCGTCGGCCTCTGCGACCGCACCGGCCGCCAGTGGAACTTCCAGCCCTTCCTGGACGCCGGCGCCAGCAAGCCCGGTTTCGCCCACCTGCTGCCGGACAACCTCGAGAAGACGATCGCCGCCACCGCCGACCTGTCCGACCTCGTCATCGTCCAGAGCCATAGCGGCGACGAGTACCAGCTCGCGCCGCCGCCCGGCGCGCTGGGGCGCTGGGCCGGTCCGGACGATTCGGTCGACGTCGAGACCGCCGTGCCGGACCCCGACGCGCCCGAGTTCCGCTTCCTCAACGAGCCGACCCCCGGCGAGCGCGCGCTGCGGCGGCAGGCCATCGATCTGGGCGCCGACGCGATGATCAACCACCACCCCCACGTCCTGCAGGGCTTCGAGTCCTACCGGGGCAAGCTCATCGCCCACAGCCTCGGCAACTTCGTCTTCGACCTGACCTATGCCGAGACCATGCCGACGCTCGTGCTGACCCTGGAGATGGACAAACACGGCATCACCGGCCAACGCTTCACGCCCGCCTTCATCGATGACTGGATCCCCCGGCCGGCGACCGGCAACCTCGGGCGCGAGATCATCGGCTGGCTGGCCGAGGCGTCGCGCCCGATGAACGCGATCGTCGTGCCGCTGGCCGGCAAGAGCGAGGCGCGCATCCTGCTGTCGCGCGCCGACGCCGACTCGACGGTGACCTCCCACGAGACGGCCTTCGACCTGACGGTGCAGGACGGCTACGAGGTGTCGCCGCCGCTGGCGCTCGTGCCCGAGGGCGATCTCTCGCAGGTGCTGGAGGTCCTCGGCGGCGCGACGGGCGGCTGGGAGGTGGCGTGGGGCCGCGAGCTGCTCTGGCACACGGGCTTCGAGGACGAGGGGGCCGACTTCTGGGAAGTGAACTCGTCCGACGAGTGGATCGCCGCCGACGAGGCCCACGGCGGCGCGCGCAGCCTCTGCCTGCGCCGCGATGCCGGTGACGGGGTGCAGACCGGTTCGGACCTCGAACGGCACCTGCCCTGCCGGGCGGACCGGCGCCACTCGGCCGTCGGCTGGCTGAAGGCCGACAACGCCGGCCAGGCGCGTTCGATGGTGCGCTTCTACGACAGCCGCTCGTCCGAGAGCCCGCTGTCGAGCACCGACCTGGCCGCACGGGTCGACGGCAGTTACGGCTGGACGCACCAGTGGCGCGACCTGGCGACGCCCGCCGGCGCGGTCTACTTCGAGCTGCGCTGCGGCCTGGAGCCGCCGGCCTCGGGCACGGCCCTGGCCTGGTTCGACGACCTCGCGCTGATCGAGTGGGAACCGTGGCAGGCCGTGGACGAGCCCCTGAAGATCCCGGCGCCGAACAACTACCGCTTCCTGCAGGTCCGCCGCGCCGGCGCGGGCGCCGGCTCCGGCGTGGTCCGTTTCACGCAGACGTTCTATGCCGGGGTGGTCCCGACCGACGCGGGGGGCGACGACCTCCCGGCGCCGCGAAGCCGCCTGAGCTGTCACCCCAACCCCTTCAACCCGCGCACGACCATCGACCTGGTCATGCCGGGCGACGGGGCCGCCGTGCGTGTCGACCTGGAAGTCTACGATCTGCGGGGTCGCTGCGCGTCCACACTCTTCAGCGGCGCCTTGGTGGGCGGGCAACGCTACGGTTTCACCTGGGACGGTACGGATGACCACGGCCGGAGCCTCGCGGCGGGCGTCTACTTCTGTCGGGCCAGGATGGGTGCGGCGGTGCAGGTATTGAAGCTGACGCTCGTCCGATGACCGCCGCCTGATGTTCCGGCCCGGCCGCCGTCAACGACGGCAGGGCCGGACCGTTCAGCGCACCAACAGCATCTTGACGCTCTCGACCGTCTTGCCGCTCCGCACACAGGCGACGTAGGCGCCCGAGGGCATTTCGCCACCGTCGCGGTCGCGCCCGTCCCATTCGACGGTGTGACGACCGGCGGGCAGCTCCCGGTCCAGCAGCGTTGTCACGACACGGCCGACCAGATCGGTCACGGTTACCGTGTGCCGCCCCGCGACGGTCGCCGTGAACGCGATCGTGGTGCGGGGGTTGAAGGGATTGGGCACGTTCGGTTCGACGGTCAGTTCCAGCCGCGGCGTGGCGCCCCTTGCGTCGGGTGCGCCGGTCGGGCTGGCGCCGACGGCGAGCAGGTAATCCTCGGTCTCGCCGTCCAGGAATGCGCCCGCGCCGTCCCAATCCGTGGGCACCGGCGTTTCGCTCAGGGTGAAACGGACCCACACCGGACCCGCGAGGTAACCGGCCAGGAAGCCCGGCGGCGACAACAGCGACAAGGGACCGCTGAAGCCCGCGGGCACGACCTGGTTGACCAGGATGTGCTCGGACCCGATGCTCCCGTTCGGGCAGGTGAACAGGTTCGGCGTCCAGGTGCCGTCCCTGCTCCAGTCCGCCAACACGTTCACGTACTGGTCCCGGCCCGCGTTGTTGGTCACCTCGATGTCGATTTCCGATCCCCAGTCGGCGACACTGCAGACCGGTCCGAGCGATCCGCCCGCGCTCGCGGGGCAGCGCTCCACGCCGCCCGCCTCCAGGGTGAAGGGCTGGGGTGTGATGAGCCCCGGGTCCCGGCCCGGTGTGCCCGGCAGCTCGAAGCACTCGTCCTGGTCGTAGGGGCCCGGCGGGCAGAGGCCGGCGTTGCCGTCCAGTTCGTAGTCCAGAAGATCACCGAACCACGACAGACCCGCGGTCTGGTGGTGGATGTAGCCGACCGTGCCGCCGACGCAGGTCGGGAACAGGCCGATCACGCCGGGGTAGGCTTCGACGTCCTCGGGAGCGTCGCCCAACTCGCCGAGACCGGGGCCGCCGCCGCCGCCCTCCGGAGCGATCGCGAAGAGGTAGTCCTCGGTCTCACCCGAGTCGAACACCCCGTCCCCCTGCCAGCCGAGCGGGATCGCGGGGAATTCGTCGCTGATGGTGAAACGGGCCCACACGAAGCCCGGGTTCGGCCCGATCAGGAAGGAAGGCGGCAGCAGGAACGAGAGCGGTCCCGAGAACAGACCCGGCACGCGCAGGTTCACGACGGCGTGCTCGGGAACGGCGTCGGGTCCGCACGCCGACTGGCCGCCCCACTGGCCGTCCTGGTTCCAGTCGAACAGGATGTTCACGACCATGTCGTCGAAACTCTGATTGCTCAACATCAGGTCCAGGTTGCCCATGGGTCCCCAGGACGCGAGTGAGCACGCGGGCCCCAGCGCTCGGGGCGTCGGGGAGCCGCTGCAGGGCACGGGCAGCCCCGCGATGATCGTGAAAGCGTCCGGGAAGATCAGGCCGGCATCGCCATCCAGGGGAGCCCAGCACTCGTCGTTCTCGTAGAGACCGGGTGGGCAGCTGTCGGCGTTGCCGTCGTGCTCAGGGTCCATGGTCGCGCCCCAGAAGAGGAACGGCGCGGTGTTGAAGTGCCGGATGTAGCCGACCGAACCGGCGTAACAGGTTGGGAACAAACCGATCACGCCTGGGTAGGCCTCGCTGCCCTCGGGGGCGTCGCCGTATTCACCGATGGTGGGGTCGGGCTGGGCCGGCAGGAGCGAGGGCGCTAGCAGGACGAGGCAGATGAGGGCAAAACACCGGCAGAACGGTGAATGTGACCAAGGTGGCGGCTGGGATTTCATGGCGACCCTCCCTAGCGAGCGGGAACGAGGTTATAAATCAGGGGCAATATAATCCTGTTTCGATCCTAGCATTTTTTGGGCGGTTCTGTAAATATCGTATATATTTAATATGATAGATGGGCGCCGGGGGTAACCGGACGCTGGCGGGACCCGCTAAGATAATTCTAGGTGATTCCCAAAATCCGGTGTATCCTACCCGTGCTCCGGGCTGTGGCCCCATGGTCGCCCAGGAGCCGTCTGAATGCGTGATCCCCGGCCGCGCGCCGGGCTTCGAGATTCCCCCGACCATCGGGGGATGTGATCCGGCGGACTGCCGGATCAGTTTCGAGCACGAGGGGTCTACCGGAGATAGCCGGCGGCCCTAGGTGCTTTTGCACGCCGGGTAGCCGGCATCCGAGGTGGAAGAGTATGAAGAAGATCTACGTGGGTAACCTGCCGTTCTCCGCGACCGAGGACCAGGTGACCAAGCTGTTCGAGCAGCATGGCGCCGTGCACTCGGTGGCACTGATCACCGATCGTGAGACCGGCCGGCCCCGCGGCTTCGGTTTCGTGGAGATGGACGACAGCGCGGCCATGGCCGCGATTTCGGCCCTCGACGGTCACAGCATGGACGGCCGTAACCTGAGCGTCAACGAGGCCCAGGACCGTCCGAAGCGCACCGGCGGCGGCGGCGGCGGCTTCGGTGGCGGCGGCGGCGGCGGTCGCAGTGGCGGCGGCGGCGGCGGCGGCTACGGCGGTGGCAGTGGCGGCGGCGGTGGCCGCAGCGGCGGCGATCGCGGCGGCCGCGGCTGGTAATCCAGCTGGTCGACCGATAGACGTCCACGGACCCCGCTCCTGTTTTCAGGGGCGGGGTTCTTTAAGTTAGACCAGCCCGGCACATTTTCGACGGCACGAATCTCGTTGTGAAGACCCTGCCGCAAAGCAGAGGCGCCGCCGCTTGCGCGACGGCGCCCCGTATGGATCAGCTTCGGTGGCGCTGGGTTCCCCCGCTCGGGGCTAGCCAGCGAACCACGTCCGGGAGTGTCCCCTCAACGCAGGGGCGCCACCTCCGCCGAGCCGCATCTTTCAGAACTCACTGGATCACCTCCTATTCGGGCGAACCATCGTCGGCGAGTCCCATCTCGCCCGGCTCCCCCAGCCGCCCTGGCCTCGGGAACCGCCGCTTCGATGCGCGGATGTCATGGCTTGATTCTACGGGATCTCTCTCTTGTCGGCAAGCCCCCTGTCGGAGGTGGGGGTTGCGCGCCTCCGTGTCCGGGACCATCGTGAAGCCGGGAGCTGCGCCTGTCCGCCCCGAGCCGCAGGAATATGGTGACCGACCAACTGATCCGCCTCGCCGCCGCCTGCCTGCACCGTGGGGAAGAACCGCCGCTGGGGGGCGGGCGTCCGGTCGGCAACCTGTTCTTCGCCGGCTGCAACCTGCGCTGCGGCTTCTGCCAAAACCACCAGATCAGCCACCACCCCGAGGCGGGCGCGCCGATCACGCCGGCGGAGTGCGCGGAGCGGATGCTGCAACTGGCCGCGGCCGGCGCCGGCGCGATCGGGCTGGTCACGCCCACGCACCAAGGCGCCGCGGTGGCCCGCGCCGTGGAATCGGCGCGACTGCAGGGGCTCGACCTGCCGGTGATCTACAATTCCAACGGCACCGACGGGCCGACCGTGCTGGCGCGTTTCGACGGCTTGGTCGATGTGTACCTGCCGGACTTCAAGTACGGCTCCGACGCCATCGCCCAGGACCTGTCGCGGGTGAGCGGTTACGTCACGCGGGCGCACCGCGCCGTGACGATCATGCACGCGCAGGTCGGCCACTTGCCCGACGACCAGGCCGAGGGGGAGGCGCGTCGCGGGCTGATCGTGCGCCATCTGGTCCTGCCCGGGGGTCTGGCCGGCACCGCGCGCGTCGCGCGGGAACTCGTCGGCGCCGTCGGCGACGGCCTGTGGCTCTCGCTGATGGCGCAGTACCACCCCGCCGCGTTGGCGCACACCGACGCCGGCCGCGCCCTGGCCCGTCTCCACCCCGAATTGACGCGATCGATCGCGACCGCCGAATACGAACAGGCCCTGCAGGATGTCGAAGACGCGGGCCTGTACCGGCTGTTCACCCAGGATCCCGGCTCAGCCCCCGCCGAGGGCCGGCCCGACTTCGACCGCCCCGACCCCTTCCGCTGGAGTTAGCGGTCGGTTGGCGCGGCGACCGGCCGGCGTGGTATACTGATCGGTGCCGACCCTCGCCGCCACACCATGACCGACACCCGAGCAGGGAGCCGACGTGCTGCATTCAGAACGGAACCCCGCCTTCGCCGTGCGCTTCAGCCTGACGATCTGCGGCCTGATCATCCTGGCCGCGACGACCGTCGCCGCCGCTCCGCCGGCGGGCTACTACGACACGGTGGTCTTCACCGACGTCGCGGCCATGCGCGCCTCGGTGCACGCCGTCATCGACGGCCACGTGAAGATCCCCTACACGTCGGCCTCGACCGACACCTGGAACGTGCTGGAACTGGCGGACGAGGATCCGTACAACGCGACCCGCATCCTCGACCTCTATCAGAACCGCGTCTTCGCCAAGTTCGGCGGCGGCACCGGGCCCTACAACCGCGAGCACAGCTGGCCCAACAGCTACGGCTTCCCCGACGACGGGTCGACCAACAAGCCGTACACCGACTGCCACCACCTGTTCCTGTGCGACGTGGAGTACAACAGCGACCGCGGCAACAAGCCCTTCGGGGAGTGCGCGGCGAGCTGCTCGAGCGACCCGGCCGACAGCTACGACGGCGCGACCGGCGTCAACTACTACAACAACCTCGCCCCCGCCGGCGTCTGGGAGACCTGGGACGGGCGCAAGGGCGACGTGGCGCGGGCCATGTTCTACATGGACGTGCGCTACGAAGGCGATATCGGCGAGCCCGACCTGATCCTCACCGACAACGTCGCGCTGATCTCGGCCTCGGCGACCGGCAACAACGAGAGCATCGCCTACATGGGCCTGCTCACCACGCTGCTCGCCTGGAATGCGCAGGATCCCGTCGACGCCAAGGAGCAGGACCGCAACGACGTCGTGTTCTCCTACCAGGGCAACCGCAACCCCTTCATCGACCACCCCGAGTGGGTCGACGACATCTTTGCCGACGGGTTGGCCACCGGGGTCGGCGAGTTGCTCGTCGCTTTCCCCCGCATCACCGGGGCCTACCCGAACCCCTTCAACCCCTCCACCACGATCGACCTGTCCCTGCCGACTGCCGCCGCGGTTCGGCTGGACGTCTTCGGCCTCGACGGGCGCCTGGTGCGGAACCTGTGGCAGGGCACCCGCGAGGCGGGCGACTTCATGGTGAACTGGGACGGCCGGGGGGACGCGGGCCGGGAACTGGCCAGCGGCACGTACTTCCTGCGGGCGACGGGCGCCGGCGGCGCCGACACGCACAAGCTGCAGTTGTTGAAGTAGCGCTCAGGTGCGCCGCGGCCGCAGGCGCAGCCACAGCCCCGTGCCCAGCAGCAGCACCGCCGTCATCGGGATGCCCGAATAGAAGACCTGGTGGAACTCGCCTTCGTTGTCGTCGGGCGTGAGCATCAGGTCTTCGGTCATCTCGTCGGGGGCATAGTTGCGACGCAGCTTGGTGACGAAGTCGCCGGCGTGCAGCAGGGAGCCGAGCGTGGGATAGGCGGTCCGGATCTCCTGCAGCTCGCCGGCGGTCACCCGGTTGGCGTAGAGGGTCGTCGCGTCGGGGAAGGTCAGGCGCGCGTCCGCGACGGTGTAGAGGATCACCTCGGACGACGACGCGGCGCTGACCGAGGAGATCTCCAGGGGGTAGATCGGCTCGTTCGCGGCGAATTCCAGGCGGATCGGGTCCAGACGCCCGTACCAGTAGCCGCCCTCCATCAGCCAGTTCTCGAAAGCTTCCGGGTCGATCTTCATGGCCACGAAGTACCAGGACCGCGCGACGTAGGAGTCGAGCACGGCCAGAGTTTCTTCCTCGTTGCCTGCGTGCAGGAAGCCCCAGGCGGTCAGGGAGTCGGCCAGCGCCGACGCGTCGTCGGCGTCGAGCACGAGCGTGCGGTACACGCCCACGACCCGGTCGTCGATGATGTCCACGTCATTGTCTTGGGGTTCGAGGTACCCGATCTCATAATCCTCCTGCGCGCAGCCCCAGGCCTCCTCGCGGGACCGCCAGGCGGGGGCCGTCAGGTCGACGGCTTCGCGGAACAGCGCGATGTCCGAGACGGCGACCTCCGGCAGGGCGGGCACGGGCACGATCCAGGCGAAGTCGTCCGACTCGCTGCGGAAGCCGGGCAGCACGTGCAGCGTCTCGGTGCCGGAAGTTCCGTCGTGGATCACCACCGCGATCTGACCGGTCTCGTACAGCTCGTAGCCCCAGGGGGCGAGCATCATGCCGTCGGCTCGGGCCGGGGCGGCCGCGGTGACGGCGAGCGCCAGGTTCAGGACGATCGTCGCCGCGACGCAGACCCGGTTCGGCATGGTACGCCTCGCTTTCTCGTTGGTCACGCCGCGCTCACAGACGCCACAGGACGTGGCACTGCACGCTCGCGCCTGTCAGGTTCACGTCGTGGCGGTGCCCGCTGCCGAACACTTCGCCGCCGGACGCCCCCCAGCCCATCGCGAAGCCGACGACGCGGCCGCCGTCGGCCGCACGCCACTCGGGTCCGAAGGTGAAGCGCAGGCCCGCGCCCCAGCCGTCGTAGTCCTCGTGGTCCGGGGATCCGGCGACGGCGGCGGCGGGCAGGCGCTCTCGCATCCACACCATTTCCGCCGACACGCCGAAGAGGACGCGCAGGCTCGGATGGGGGGAGATGTCGCTCTGCAGGCCGATCTGCAGGGGGATCGTCGTCAGTTCGGCCTCGTCGCCGCCCTCGAAGCCCGTGACGTCGTAGAAGGGGCTGCCCCGGGCGATTCCGTAACCGGCGGCCAGCACGAAACGGGTGTCGTCGGCGAGGTCCGTGGCGGTCATCAGCCCCGGGATCGCCACGGTGCCGTAGGTCTCGTACATGGCCTGCTCGGCTAGGAACAGCCAACCGAAGGTGGGGCCGACCCTGATCTCCAGGGGCGCGGTGCTGCGGGCATGGACGGGAGCCGCGTCCGTACCGCCGATTTCCACGCCGGCGCGCGCGGTGGCGGCACCTCCGACCAGCATCGCCAGGACGGCCAGGCGACGGCGCAGCGCGGCTTGGCAGGCGTTCGAGGTCATGTCGCCTCGCTTGGGTAGAGAGTGCCAAGGGACTGCCCGGGGGAGGGGCCGCCGATCCGGCGGCCGGCAGTCTGGCGGGGGTGCGGAGCCCCCGATCGCCGTGGAGCGTACCACCGCAGACTGAGGCGCGTCAACGGGTTCCGGGCCGGGTGCCGTCGGTTTGGCGGCGGATCCTTGCGTTTCGGCATGTTTCCTGCTATCGTCTGCGCCAGGGACTGGCCATCTCGGCCAGTCTTTTTTCGCAGTGACCAGGGACTCCCCGAATAGTCGTGGGAGCCTGAAGGTCCAGCAGGTTCAAGGGAAGTGACCAGTTTGAAGAAGATCTACGTCGGCAACCTCAGTTTCAACCTCACCGATCAGGACCTCATGAAGGTCTACTCCGAATTCGGCGAGGTCAGCAGCGCGACCGTCATCATGGACCGCGACACCGGCCGCTCCCGCGGCTTCGGCTTCGTGGAGATGTCCGATGACACCGCGGCCACGACCGCCATCGAGAAGACCAACGGCATGGACGTTGACGGCCGCCCGCTGAACGTCAACGAGGCCCGTCCTCGCGAGCCCCGCTCCAACGATCGGCCCCGCTGGTAGGACGGTGACCGGCCGCGGCGGGATCGCCGTGAGATCCGGGTTGCCTACATCGTGACTTTTCGTGACGCACGGGCCCCGTCCTCTCCGGAGGGCGGGGCTCTTGCAATGGGAGCCTGAATGTTCCGCCCGAGCCTCTTCGTGGAGTTGCGCCACTACACGCCGGCCCGCCTCGTCGCCGACCTCACCGCCGGCGTGGTGGTCGGAGTGGTGGCGCTGCCGCTGTCCATCGCCTTCGCCATCGCCTCGGGCGTCTCGCCGGAGAAGGGCCTGGTCACCGCGGTCGTCGCCGGGTTCCTGGTGTCGGCCCTCGGCGGCAGCCGCCACCAGATCGGCGGCCCGACCGGCGCCTTCATCGTCATCGTCGCGGGCATCCACGCCCAGTACGGCCTCGCGGGTCTGACGACCGCCACGCTCATGGCCGGCATCATCCTGGTGGTGATGGGCTTCGCGCGGTTCGGCTCGGTGCTCAAGTTCATCCCCTACCCGGTCATCGTCGGGTTCACCGGCGGCATCGCGCTGATCATCCTGGCGTCCCAGGTCAAGGACTTCTTCGGACTGCAGATGGGCGACGTGCCGCAGGGTTTCCTGGCCAAGTGGCTCGAGTATGCGCGGCACCTGCGCACGATCAACCCCTACGCGATCGGCGTCGCCACCCTGTCTGTCGCGGTCATGGTGTTCTGGCCGCGGGTGACGCACCGGCTGCCCGGATCGGTCGTCGCGCTGGCGCTCGGCACGGCCGTGGTGGCCGTGTTCCGCCTGCCGGTCGAGACGATCGGCGGCCGCTTCGGGGAGATCCCCAGCTCGCTGCCCCTGCCCGTGATGCCGGTCTTCGACCCGGCCACGATCAAGGCGCTGGTCCGGCCCGCCACGACGATCGCCATCCTGGCGGCCATCGAGTCGCTGCTGTCGGCGGTCGTGGCCGACGGCATGACCGGCGACCGTCACGATTCGGACACCGAACTCATCGCCCAGGGCGCCGCCAACATCGTGGTGCCCTTCTTCGGCGGGATCCCCGCCACCGGCGCCATCGCGCGCACCGCCACGAACATCCGCAACGGCGCCACGAGCCCCGTCGCGGGCATCGTCCACGCGCTGACGCTGCTGCTGGTGATGCTGTTCTTCGGGAAATGGGCCGGGCTGATCCCGATGCCGGTGCTGGCGGCCGTTCTGGTCCTGGTGGCATACAACATGAGCGAGCTGCGCTCGTTCGCGGCGATCATGCGCGGGCCCCGCAGCGATGTCGTCGTCATGGCGACCACCTTCGGCCTCACGGTGGTGTTCGACTTGACGGTGGCCATCGAGGTCGGCATGATGCTGGCCGCCTTCCTGTTCATGCACCGCATGGCGGCCGTCAGCAACGTCAAGGTGCTGACCCGCGAATTCACGCACGACGCGGACGGCGGCGAGGACCCCGGCGCGGTCGCCCGGCGCGAGATCCCCGACGGCGTGGAGGTCTACGAGGTCAGCGGCTCGTTCTTCTTCGGCGCCGCCACCAAGTTCAAGGAAGCCATGCGCCAGGTGGAGAAGCCGCCGCGCGTGCAGATCGTGCGCCTGCGCAACGTCTACGCCCCGGACTCCACCGGGATCCACCTGCTGGAGGAGATGCTCTACAACGCGCGGCGCCACGGCACCTCGCTGATCCTGGCCGGCCTGCACTCGCAGCCCGTGCAGGCCCTGCAGCACTCCGGTTTCCTGAAGGAAGTGGGGCAGGACAACCTCTGCGACGGCATCGACGGCGCCCTGACGCGGGCGCGCGAGATCCTCGCCAACGAAGACCCGGGAGAAGCCTGATGGAAATCCGCAACGTCGCGATCATCGCCCACGTCGACCACGGCAAGACCACGCTGGTCGACCAGATCCTGCGCCAGTGCCACGTCTTCCGCGACGGGCAGCAGGTGCGCGAGCGAATCCTGGACTCGAACGACCTCGAGCGCGAGCGCGGCATCACGATCACGGCCAAGAACTTCGCCGTCACCTACCACGACGTGCGCATCAACCTGATCGACACCCCGGGCCACTCCGACTTCGGGGGCGAGGTCGAGCGCGTCCTGAAGATGGCCGACGGCGTGCTGCTGCTCGTCGACGCCTTCGAGGGACCGATGCCGCAGACGCGCTTCGTGCTGCAGAAGGCCCTGCAGCTGAACCTCAAGCCGGTCGTGGTGATCAACAAGGTCGACCGCCTCAACGCGCGCCCGCACGAGGTGCTCGACGAGGTGTTCAACCTCTTCTGCGAGCTGGGGGCCAACGACGAGCAGCTCGACTTCCGCGGCGTCTACGCCGCCGGGCGCGACGGCTGGGCCATCGGCGAGCTGGGCGAAGAGCGCAAGGACCTGTTCCCTCTGCTGGACATGATCGTCAGGCACATCCCGCCGCCCCTGACGCAGGCGGGCCCCCTGCAGATGCTGGTGGCCGCGATGGACCACAGCGACTACGTGGGGCGCATCGCCGTCGGCCGCATCGTGCGCGGGTGCATCCGCACCAAGGACCGCGTCACGCTGATCAAGCGCGACGGGAGCCAGACCGACGCGACCGTCAAGCAGCTGTTCGTGTTCGACAACCTCGGCCGCCGCGAGGTGACGGAGGTCGTCTGCGGCGACATCGGCGCGGTGGTCGGGTTGGACAACGTGGACATCGGCGACACCCTGGCCGACCCGGAGCACCCGGAGCCGCTGCCGATCATCGACGTCGACGAGCCGACGCTCTCGATGAGCTTCATGGTCAACGACAGCCCCTTCTTCGGCCAGGACGGCAAGTACGTCACCAGCCGCCAGCTGCGCGACCGGCTGTTCCGCGAGTCCGAGCGCGACGTGGCCCTGCGCGTGGAGGATACCTCCAGCAGCGACACCTTCCGGGTCAGCGGCCGCGGCATCCTGCACCTGTCGATCCTGATGGAGACGATGCGGCGCGAAGGTTTCGAATTCATGGTCGGCCAGCCGCAGGTCATCTACAAGGAGATCAACGGTCGCAAGGCGGAGCCCGTCGAGGTGCTGGCGGTGGACCTGCCGTCCGAGTACGCGGGCACGGTCATCGAGCACGCCGCCTCGCGCCGCGGCGACCTGATGAAGATGGAGCAGACCGACGGCCGCGCCCGCCTGGAGATCCACATCCCGAGCCGCGGCCTGATCGGCTTCCGCAGCCGCATGCTGCGCGCCACCGCCGGCGAGATCGTCATGCACCACCGGTTCTTCCAGTACGAGTACTTCAAGGGCAGCATCCCCCAGCGCCAGACCGGCAGCCTCATCAGCCAGGGGCAGGGCCCGGCGCTGGCCTACGCGCTGGACGCCCTGCAGGACCGCGGCCGTTTCTTCATCGATCCGGGCGACATCCTGTACACGGGGCAGATCATCGGCGAGAACAACAAGGACGACGACATCGTCGTCAACGGTCAGAAGGCCAAGCAGCTCAGCAACATGAGGTCCTCGGGCGCCGACCGCAAGATGAAGGTCGCCCCCGCCATCGCCATGGGGATCGAGGAGTGCCTCGAGCACATCAACCACGACGAGTGCGTCGAGATCACGCCGCGCAACATCCGGCTGCGCAAGCTGCTGCTGGACGAGAACGATCGGAAGCGGGCCGTGAAAAAGGCCTTGAATCCCGACGCCTGATCAGCCTTCGCACAGGCATATCCACCCGCTCCGTCGGGGGACGCGCGCCGGACACCTCCTGTGTCCGGCGCGCTTGGCTTTCGGCTGCCTGCGCCCTCCTGGCGCAGGCAGCCTGCAGACACCCCCGACAGGGCGGGTGCATGTCTCCTGGACGATGGTGTGCTACGAACAACCGCTCGTCGCGGCGCAGTTCAGGCACTTGTAGCAAGCCCCGTTGCGCACCATGATCATCCCGCATTCCGGGCAGGGGGGGGCGTCCAGTTCCTTCTGGAAGACGGTGCCCTGCCCCTCTTCCATCGTGATCCGGATGGTGGGCTCGACGGCGTACGCGGGGTCCGGGCCGAGGCCCGTGTCGTACTCCGGGGTCTCGGCCGCCGGGCGGCGCGTCTTGCCGAACTTCATCTCCATCCAGCGGAACAGGTAGTCCATGATGGACTTGGCCATGGGGATCTCGGGGTTGGTGGTGAAGCCGCTCGGCTCGAATCGCGAATGGCTGAACTTGTTGATCAGCACGTCCAGCGGCACGCCGTACTGCAGCATGATGGAGCAGGCGGTCGCGAAGGAATCCATGAGCCCGGAGACGACCGAGCCCTCCTTGGCCATCGCGATGAACATCTCGCCGGGCTGCCCGTTGGGGTAGAGCCCCACCGTGATGTACCCCTCGTGGCCGCCGATGCTGAACTTGTGGGTGACGGCCGTCCGCTCGTCCGGCAGCCGGATGCGGTGCGGGGCGGGCGGGGCCTGGCGGGCCTCCTCGGGCGTGGGGACCCTGGCGGCCGCGGCCTTGGCGTCCGGCTTCTTCTCGCCGGTGTTCAGGGGCTGGGTCCGCTTCGAGCCGTCGCGGTAGATGGCGACGGCCTTCAGGCCCAGCTTCCAGGCCTCGATGTAGGCTTCGGCGATCTCCTCGACGGTCGCGGTCTGCGGCATGTTGACCGTCTTGCTGATCGCGCCGGACAGGAAAGGCTGCACCGCGGCCATCATCCGGATGTGGCCCTTGTAGTGGATCGAGCGCTTGCCCTGGGTGGGGCGGAAGGCGCAGTCGAAGACGGGCAGGTGCTCGTCCTTCAGGCCGGGCGCCCCCTCGATCGTCTCCTGCTCCTCGAGGTGGGCCAGGATCGCGCGGCGCTCGTCGTCGCTGTAGCCGAGGCGTTCGAGCGCCTCGGGAACCGTGTTGTTGACGATCTTCAGGACGCCGCCGCCGACGAGCTTCTTGTACTTGATCAGGGCGATGTCCGGCTCGACGCCGGTGGTGTCGCAGTCCAGCATGAAGCCGATGGTGCCCGTCGGCGCCAGGACCGTGACCTGGGCGTTGCGGTAGCCGTAGTCGTAACCGACGGTGTAGGCCTCGCTCCACACCTCGCGCACGGCGGCCAGCAGATCCTCGGGCACGCGGTGGGGGTTGACGCCGTTGATGTGCGAGCGGTGCTTCTGGATCACGCGCATCATCGACTCGCGGTTGGCGACGTAGCCCTCGAAGGAGCCGAAGCGCTCGGCCATGCGGGCCGACGAGAGGTAGGCCTGGCCGCACATCAGCGCGGTCAGCGCGGCGGCGTAGTCGCGGCCCTCGTCGCTGTCGTAGGGCAGGCTGCGCGACATCAGCAGCGCGCCGAGGTTGGCGAAGCCCAGGCCGAGGGGACGGAAGCGCCGGGAGTTCTCGCCGATGCTGGCGCGCGGGTAGCTGCTGCCGTCGACGAGGATCTCCATGGCGGTCAGCACCGTGTCCACGGCGTGGCGGAAGCCCTCGATGTCGAACTCCCCGTCCTGCCGGCGGAACTTCATCAGGTTCAGCGACGCCAGGTTGCACGCGGAGTCGTTCAGGAACATGTACTCCGAGCACGGGTTCGAGCCGTGGATGCGGTCGGTGGCGGGGCAGGTGTGCCAGTCGTTGATCGTGGTGTCGAACTGCAGGCCCGGGTCGCCGCAGACGTGGGTGCCTTCGGCGATCATGCGCATCAGCTCGCGGGCCCGGTAGGTCTGCATGGGCCGGCCGTCCTTGACGGCCGTCGTGGTCCAGGTCTTGTCGTCGACGATCGCCTGCATGAACTCGTCGCTCGCGCGGACCGAGTTGTTGGAATTCTGGAAGAAGACCGAACCGTAGGCCACGCCGTTGAACGAACCGTCGTAGCCGGCGTCGATCAGGGCCCAGGCCTTGCGCTCCTCCTCCACCTTGCAGTTGATGAAGTCCACGATGTCGGGGTGGTCGGAGTTGAGCATGACCATCTTCGCGGCGCGGCGGGTCTTGCCGCCGGACTTGATCACGCCCGCGAAGGCGTCGTAACCCTTCATGAACGACACGGGCCCCGAAGCCTCGCCGCCGGTGCTGAGCTTCTCCTTGCTGGAGCGCAGCGGCGACAGGTTGGTGCCGGTCCCGCTGCCGTACTTGAAGAGCAGGCCCTCGGTCTTGGCCAAGTCGAGGATCGACTCCATCGAGTCGGTCACCGAGTTGATGAAGCACGCCGAGCACTGCGGCGTCGCCTCCACCCCGACGTTGAACCAGACCGGCGAGTTGAACGCGGCGTGCTGGTGCACCAGCAGCCAGCTCAGCTCGGCGCGGAAGGTCTCGGCGTCCTCGACCGAGGCGAAGGCGCCCTGGCCGCGGCCCCAGGCGGCGATGGTGTCGGCCACGCGCGACACCAGCTGCCGCACCGAGGTCTCGCGCTGGGGCGTGCCCACCCCGCCGCGGAAGTACTTCTGGACCACGACGTTCGTGGCCATCTGCGACCAGTTGCGCGGCACCTCGACGTCCTTCTGCTCGAAGATCGTCTTGCCGCCGGCGTCCTGCAGCGACGCGGTCCTCGACTCCCACTTGACCTCGTCCAGGGGGTCGACCCCGGGGCGGGTGTGGCGGCGCGAGAAGGCGAGGCCGCGGCGCTCGACGACCGGGCGCGCCGCCGCGGCCAGCTCGTCGGACGCCGAGGTCAGGGCTTCCAGATCCAGCTCGGGCGCCGCGTGGTCGGTGATCCGGGATTCCATCCCGGAATCGGCACCGGCGGCCGCTTCCATACTTTTCTCCGTGCGATCCGTCATGGGAGAACCTCTTCTTGGCACGAATGCGGGTGACGGGGTCGTTCCTGATTCTATTCCGGGTCCGGGACGGGCAGCTCCGGCACGGGGACGGCGAGTTGGCGCCGTGACCGAGCTGCCTGCTGTTCCTGACCTGGTCTGGACGTGTTCTTGATGCCGGGATGTCTTGGAAGTGCCGTTACAGGACCCGTTTCCGCTCTTGGACATCCGTGTGGCGGACCCCCAATATCTTGGGGGAGGCCCTACCTTAGGGCACTACCGGTGGCACCGCCAAACAGGAATTTTCCCCACTCGCCCCTCGATAATTCCGAGCTTGGCGTACCCCATTTCCGGCGGGGCCGGCAGGGCCGGATTCGCGCCGATCCGGTGCCCGGAGGCCCTGGTCTCGCCACCGATCCGAGTGTGAAAAAAAGATGAAGACCGTGCCGCGATCGGCCCTGCGGGAAGGCTCGGCCTTCTTGACAACGCCACCCCGAATGGCGCAACCACATTATTGGAAATGGCTTGAGAAATCGGTGCGCCGGAAGCGAAAGCACGGGCGGGGCGACGGGCGGTCAGGTACCGCCCAAGGCCGCGCGCGCTTCCAGGACGATGCCCCGGATCTCGTCGCGAGCCCGGGCAAACGCCGCGCTCAGCTCGGCGTCGCCACCTTTCAAACCCATCGGATCGACGATCGGACGGCGCCAGTGCCGTTCGGGGTGGGCCAGTCGGGGCAGGAATTGACCGGATTCACGGCTGAGGGTGACCACGAGATCGAAATCATCCAGATCGAAGCCGTCGAGGGGCTTGCTGCGTTGCCCCTCCATGGCGAGCCCGGCCTCGGCCATCGCCGCCCGGGTGTGGTCGGTGATGGGGAACGTGATCAGCCCGGCGCTGGAGACCTGCCAGTCGCCGGGGAAAAGGCTGCGGGCCCAGGCCTCGGCCATCTGGCTGCGGCAGGAATTGGCGGTGCACATGAACAGGACCTTCACGAGTGGGCCTCCGTCGTGGTGGGCGCGGTGGTGTCCTTCAGTTCGATCAGCAGCACGGCACCGAGGATGAGCGCGGCTCCCGCCAGGCTCCAGCCCGTCAGGCGCTCGCCCAGCAGGAACCAGGCGAACACCGCGGCGAAGACGGGCTCCGCCGCGAAGATCAGCGCCGCGCGGGTGGCCGTCGTCCGTCCCTGGTAGCGGTTCTGCAGGTAGAGCGCCAGCAGCGTCGACAGCAGGGTCGTGACCACCAGGGCCGCCGCCAGGTGTGGGTGCCATCGCCAGACCCTCGTCTCGACCGTCGCGGCCAGCAGCACGTTCCAGGCGGCGCAGACGGCCACGGTCCAGAACAGCAGCGGCAGGTAGGGCACACGCTTGAGCGCCGCGCTCAACCGTTCCAGGTAGACGGCGTAGGCCACGGCGGTGCCCAGCGTCCAGAGATCTCCGGTCCCGGCGCGGCCCAGGTCCGGGCGGGTCAGTAGCGCCAAGCCCAGCAACGCGAGCCCCAGCCCGGCCAGGACCGGCCGGCCGGGCTTCTCGCCGTGGACCAGGAACACCAGCACGGGCACCAGCACGACGCTCAGGGCGGTCAGGAAGGCGCTGTTGTCGGCGCTGGTGGTGGTCAGGCCGATGGTCTGGGTCGTGTAGCCGGCGGCGATGAGGGTGCCCATCAGCAGACCCCACATCAGGGTCGGCCGGTCGCCCAAGTACCGGTAGCCGCGCCGTCGCACCGCGGCCGGCTCGCCGCGCATCAGCCAGGGCCAGAGCGCCAGCAACAGCAGTGTCGCCGCCGTGAAACGGACGGCGACGAACAGTGCGGGCGAGGCGTAGAGGGTCGCCGTCTTGATCGCCGCGAACGACACGCCCCAACAGACGGTCACCGCCAGCAGCATCAGGTCGGCGGTGCGGGAAGGCGACCGCGCGAAGGCCATGTCAGGCGCTCCGCGGCGCCGGGGCGGAGGCGGCGCTCAGGGCGAGCCGGGCCGTCGCGGCCCCCTGGGCGATGATCTCGTGGGTGAGCCGGAAATCCTCGATGTTCACGTCGGGCATCGGCGGCGCGATCAGCAGGTCGGGCGGCAGATCGGCGAGTTGGCGGCGGCAGACCTCGGTCTGCAGGATGTCGACCGCCTTGAGCAGGATGTCCGCGGCCAGGTAGCGGCGGCGGAAGGTGAGCGCCTCCCAGAACCGGCTCCAGTCGAGCGTGTTGGGCGTCTGGCTCGAGACCACGGGCCGGTTCAGCGGCGGCTGGAAATCGCAGGCCACCACATAGTCCACCGTGCCGGCCGGCAGGCAACCCACCGGGACGGTGCTCTTCAGACCCCCGTCCACCAGGTGTCGGCCGTCGCGCTCCACCGGCACGAAGGCGCCCGGGAAGGCGCACGTGGCGCGCACCGCCGAGACGAGATCCCCCCGATCGAGGCGGACCAGCTCGCCGGTGTCGATGTCGGTGGCCGTGCAGACCAGGGGGAAGTCCAGGTCCTCGAAGCGGGCCGGCAGATGATCCGACAGCCAGCGTTGGAAGCGCTGGCCCCGCATGATGCCGCCGGCGCCGGCGAAATCCAGGACTTCGCGCCAGCGCGTGCTCGTCGCCAGGGCGGACATCTCCGCCATGGTGAAGCCCGCCGCCCAGAAGGCGCCGACCAGCGCGCCCATCGACGTGCCGGCCACCACGGCGGGCTTCAGACCCGCCCCGACCAGCACGTCCAGGATGCCGATGGCGGCCACGCCGCGGGCGCCCCCGCCGCCCAGCACGACACCGATGCGCAGATCCTCGGGAAAGCGTTCCATCGTCGCCTCACTCCCCGGAATCGGGACCGTGGTCGGGGTCGAGATCCAGCAAGGCGTCGCCCATTGCCAGGATGCGGCCGGCTTCGACATGGACGCGCGCCACGCGCCCGGCGAAGGGCGCCGCGACCTCGGTCTCCATCTTCATCGCCTCGAGAATGACCAGCGGTTGCCCCGCCGTCACGACGTCCCCCTCGGCCACCAGCAGCTTCACGACCTTGCCCGGCAGCTGCGCCCGCAGGTGCGGGCCCGCATCGACGGGATCCTCCTCGAGGTCGCCGCGGTCCTCGTCGGCCAGCTTCAGCACGAGGGTCCGGCCGTCGACGGCGACGTGGCGCTCGGCGCCGCAGGCCGCGACGTGCGCGCGGTGCTGCACGCCTGCGAGCACGAAACCGACGACGCCGTCGCGGACGATCACTCCCGACACGTCCAGTTCGCGACCGTCCACCGCGACGAGCCAGACGCCGTCGCGCTCACGGACCGTGACCACGCGATGCCCCTGCGGCGTGCGGAATTCCAGGTGCATGGTCAACCCAATCCCTTCAGCCGGAAACGGCCGACCACGGGTCCGGCCGCCGCGGCGCGGGGCGCGCCGTCCACGGCCGCCCGGACGTTCGCCGCCCCCCCCGCCACCTCGTTGAGCGCGACGGCGACCAGTGCGGCCACTTCGCTATCCTCGGCGTCGGCGCTGGCCTCGTTGCCGGTAAAATGCTCCTGCAGGAATCCGGTGTGCGTGTCCCCGGCGGCGAAGGCCGGGTGCGCCAGCACCGCGTCGAGGTAGGCCGCGTTGGTCGTGATCCCGAGCACGACGTAGTCGCGCAGGGCCGCGCGCAGGCGCGCGATCGCCGCGCCGCGATCCTCGGCGTGGACCGAGAGCTTCGCGATCATCGGGTCGTAGTGCAGCGTGATCTCGTCACCCTCGACGACGCCCGCGTCGACGCGCACGCCGGGCCCCGCGGGTTCGCGGTAGCGCAACAGCCGTCCCAGCGACGGCAGGAAGCCGTGCGCGGGATCCTCGGCGTAGAGGCGGCATTCCAGGGCGTGGCCGCGCGGCGCCAGGTCGGCGTCGGACCACGGCAACGGCGCGCCCGCGGCCACCAGGATCTGCGCCCGCACCAGGTCCAGGCCCGTCACCCACTCGGTGACCGGGTGCTCGACCTGCAGGCGGGTGTTCATCTCCAGGAAATAGAATTCCCCCTCGGGGGTCAGCAGGAACTCGACGGTGCCGGCCCCGACATAGCCCGCGGCGCGGGCGGCCGCCACCGCGGCTTCCCCCATGCGCCGTCGCAGCCCGTCGTCCAAGGCCGTCGACGGCGTCTCCTCGACGATCTTCTGGTGACGACGCTGGATCGAGCACTCGCGCTCGCCCAGGTGCACCACGCGGCCGTGCCGGTCGGCGAAGATCTGGAACTCGACATGACGGGGCCGCTGCAGGCAGTGCTCGAGGTAGACCGTGCCGTCGCCGAAGGCGCCGGTCGCTTCGCGCACCGCGGCCTCGGCGGCCGCCACGGGATCCTGGCCGGCTTCGACCAGGCGCATGCCCTTACCGCCGCCGCCGAACGCGGCTTTGACCAGCAGCGGGTAGCCCACCGCAGACGCCGCCTTGCGCACCGCGGTCGCGTCGAGGGCGCCGTCGGGGCCGGGCGGCGGCAGCAAGGCGCCCGGCACGACGGGCACACCGGCCGCGGCCATGATGCGGCGCGCCGCCGTCTTCTCGCCCATCGAGGTGATGACCTCCGGCGGGGGCCCGATGAACACCAGCCCCGCCTCGGCGCAGGCGCGGGCGAAAGCGGCGTTCTCGGCCAGGAACCCGTAACCGGGATGGACCGCCTCGGCACCCGTGGCCAGGGCCGCCGCGACGATCAGATCCTGGCGCAGGTACGACGCGTTCGGAGGCGGCGGTCCGAGCAGCACGACCTGGTCGGCCATGCGGGCGTGGGGGGCCGCGAGGTCGGCCTCGCTCGCGACGGCGACCGTGGCGATGCCCATCTCGCGGCAGGTGCG
>JANOEP010000074.1:0-5857 GCA_031441465.1 bacterium
CCCCGCGCAATCACTCGCACCGAACAATTTTTCGCCCCAACAAATTCCGCGCCGCGCCCCCCACCCCGGGGTTGGCCGGCCGCCGCACTCGTCACCGACGAACTACCTGTAGATGGCCTTGACCGCACCCCAGGACTCGACGTCGTTGGCGACGGGCGAGTCGATGGTGACGGTGACCTGGCCGCAGCCGCTGTAGGCGTCCACGATCAGGTAGTACCAGCCCGCGGCCGGAGCCACGAAGCTGATGCACTCGGGATTGCCGTTGTCGTCGCCGGCCAGGCAGGTCGTCGAGGCGGCCGCGCAGTCGGTGACGGCGTAGATCGCCAGATCGATGTAGGTGCTGGTCGGCGCTTCGCAGACCGTGAAGCTGTCGCCCTGCCCCAGGTGGATCTTGTAAGTCGCGTCCGGGCCGTTGGCGCTCCAGCCCGTGCAGCTGCTGCCGAAGACGCCGGGCGAGTAGTCGTCGGCGTAGAGGCACAGATCGAGATCGAAGACCGTCAGGCTCTGCTCCTGCAGGTCGACGGCGCCGGCGCAGAGGTCGTTGGCCGGCGGCGGGGGCGGCGGCGGCACATCGTAGCCGGTGCCGTCGTCGATCGTCACGGCGTCCAGCACATGCAGGTCGCCGTCGACGCCACGGTACCGGAAGGTGACCGTCACGGTCTGGCCGTCGTAGGCGCCCAGATCGACGCTGAACTTCTCCCAGATGAACTGCGAGGACGTGGCGCTGTCGAAGTCGAAGACGGTCAGGCCGTCGACCTCGACGGTCTCAGCCGCGTTCCCCGACCAGGCGTCGCCGCGGCTGCCGGCCATCCAGAAACTCAGCACCGAGGCGCCTCCGCTCACGTCGACGGTCTGGTTGAACGAGAGCGACTCGTCCTGGTAGGTCGACAGGTCGTAGCCGACGTAGGCGCAGTAGCCGCCCTCGAGCGCGCCGGTCGAGGTCACGCTGCTCACGCTCCAGGTGCGGGCCGGGTTGGTGACGCCGGCGACCCAGCCGGCGGGAATCGCGCCGCCCTCGAAGCCCTCGAACAACGAACGGCTGCCGATCATGGGCGAACGGCTGGAATATGCCGGCCCATGGGTGCGGTTCATGTCCAGGAAGCTCTTCAGGTCGAGGCGCTGGTCCTTGCTTTCCTGCCCGGCAATCGCCGTCGCGGCGGCCAGGCAGGCCAGCGTGGCCATCAGGATCGTTGTCCATTTCTTCATGAATCCCTCCTCGTCATAAGTCGCAGCAACCCGCGATGCGGGAGACGAGGGATAAGCAAGATCGCAGCCGAAACTGGAGGTCGGTGGGAAAAAAACGTCGGCCGCCGCCGACGACTCGTTGTTCCTCGAAAGGGCGGATCATTCTCCATGATTCCCGATCGCGGCGCGGCGGCCCTGGACCCCCGGATCGGCGTCGCCGCCCCGGCCCGGGCGAGCGGTGCAGGACGCGAATGAAGGTCAGGAATCGGCCGGATTGTGCCGGGTTCGGCGCCAGGCCCCGCCGAGCAGCGCGCCGGCGGCCCCGACCAGGGGGATCGCATAACGGTACCACGCCGGCTGGACGGCGTAGGTGGCGGCCTCGAACACGCCCAGCTCGGCGACCGGCTTCTCGAGCGCCGGCCGCACCGGCGCCGGCCCGAAGGCCGACAGCGAGCCGAGCACGAGCAAGACACCCGCCAGCAGCGGCACCGCGTGGGGCGAGAATCGCGCGGCGACCCGCCCGCCGAAGCCGGCGCAGACCAGGCCGAGCCCGAGGCTCAACCACGACCAGCCCGACGAGGTGTCCAGCGACCCGTCGCGGAAGGCGAACCCGGGACCGGTCGCCAGCCAGCTCAAGCTCATCGTGATGACGACGGCCCCTTGCAGAACCAGGAAACCGGCCACGAGGCCGGCGGCGGCGCGCAGCATGACAACCTCCCCGGCCGTCCGCGGCGGGCGGCGGCCGACGCCAGCATAGCCGCGCCGCCCCTGCGCTGACCAGCCGGAATTGCGGACTAGGCGGCCCGTCCGCCTCGTGCGATCCTTCGTTCCCGACCAGGAGGCAGCTGCATGCGCGTCCACGAGTACGTCACCGAGCAGTTCGTGCCGCGACCGCGCGAGGAGGTCTTCGACTTCTTCGCCCGGCCGGCGAACCTGGCGCGCATCACCCCGCCCTGGCTCGATTTCCGGATCCTGACCCCCTCGCCGCTCGTCATGAAGGAGGGCGCGCTCATCGACTACGTCGTGCGGCTGGGCCCCCTGCCGACACGCTGGCGCACGCTGATCACCCGTTTCGAACCGCCCGCCCTGTTCGTGGACGAGCAGCTCGCCGGCCCCTACAGTTTCTGGCACCACGCCCACACCTTCGTCGCGCGGGACGGCGGCACTCTGATCGGCGACCACGTGCGCTACGTGCTGCCCTTCGGCCCGCTGGGAGAGGTCGCGCACGCCTTGGCGATCCGCCGGCAGCTGCGGGCCATTTTCGCACACCGCCGGCGCGTGCTCGCGGAACTCTACCCGGGAGGAGCCTCGTGACGGAACCCGCAGGAGACAGGATCCGCGTCGGCGTCAGCACTTGCCTGCTGGGCCAAAAGGTGCGCTTCGACGCCGGCCACAAGCACGACCACTACCTCACCGACGAGCTGGGCCGCTGGCTGGAGCTGGTGCCGGTCTGCCCGGAAGCCGAAGTCGGCATGGGCATCCCCCGCGAGTCGGTGCACCTGACCGGCGAGGCCGGAGCACTGCGCATGATCGGCAGCCGCAGCGGCGAGGACTGGACCGAGCGCCTGCACCGCTGGTCGCGAGCGCGGGTGAAGGAACTGGACGGCGAGGACCTCAGCGGCTTCGTCTTCAAGAAGGACTCGCCGAGCTGCGGCGTCTGGCGCGTCAAGGTCCGCAACCCCGGCGCCATGGCGGAACGGACCGGGCGCGGCCTCTTCGCCGACGCCTTCGCGCTGGCCAACCCCCTGGTCCCGCTGGAGGAGGAGGGCCGCCTCCACGACGCGAAGCTGCGCGAAAACTTCATCGAGCGCGTCTTCGCCCACCACCGCGTGACACGGCTCTTCCTGGGCAAGTGGACGCGCGGCGACGCCGTCGCCTTCCACAGCCGCGAGAAGTACCTCCTGATGGCCCACAGCCCGCCCTACTATCGGGAACTGGGCCGGCTGGTGGCCGCGATCAAGGACCACTCCCCGGCCGCTTTCCGCGATCTCTACCTCACCGGCTTCATGACGGCCCTGGCCGTGCACGCCACGCCGAGCCGGCACGGCAACGCCTTGCTGCACATCGTCGGCTACCTGCGGGGGCACGTGTCGGACGAGGAGCGCCGGCGCGTGACGGCGGTGATCGCCGACCACCGGGCGGGGCTGGTGCCGCTGGTCGTGCCGATGACACTCGTGAAGCACTATGTCGAGCTGCACGACATCGCCTACATCCGTGATCAGACATACCTGAATCCACATCCCAGAGAGCTGATGCTCCGCAACCACGTCTGAAGGCGACATCGGGAGTCGGTCGATCTGGTCGGGGATCCGGTCGCGGGGGCTGGGGTGTCGGGTCCGGACCGCTAGCCGCGCTCCGTGAACTCGCCTATCTCTTTTTTTTTCATGACGTTGTCCCAGGGGAAGACCCGCCCGTTCATCGCCACGTAGACGCCATGGGGCAGGGCCTGGGCGAAGGCGACGGCCGCGCCCAGGTTGAACAGCCCATCGGAGCTGCCGAAGGTGTAGGGCACCATCGCCCCGACCAGCACGACCGTCTTGTCGGCGATCGCGGGGCCCAGCAGCCGCGCCGTGGTCTCCATGGTGTCGGTGCCGTGGGTGACCACGATGCGCTCGTGCGGGCAGCGCAGGCAGTTGTCGAGGATCGTCGCGCGGTCGTCGTCGGTCATCTCCAGCGAGTCGAGCATCATCAGGGTGCGCACCTCGACCGGCGCACGGCAGCGCCCCTTGCGCAGCATCTCGGTCACGTGCGTGTCCTGGAAGAACAGCGAGCCGTCGCGTTCGTTGTATTCCTTGTCGAAGGTGCCGCCGGTGGCGAAGATGCGGATGGTCATCGCGGCCTCCCTCAGACGACGCGCCAGCACTGGCCGTCCGCGTCGAGCGGCTTCTCCATCTCGATCTCGTCGCGGACGGGGATGTCGTAGTGGCCGGTCTCGGGGATGCCCGGCTTCAGGGCGCGGATCGCCTGCATCCCGTCGGGGCGCACGCAGGTGATGCCGTAGCCCCGCCGCTGGAAGAAGCGCAGGGCGTCGATGTTGTCGTTGGTGGTGATCAGCCACATGCGGTCGCACCCGGCGGCACGGGCGGCCTTCTCCACCGCCTCCAGCAGGGCGGTGCCGACGCCGCACCACTGGCACAGGGCGTCCAGGGTCACCAGCTCGCAGATCTCCCCGTCCACCTTGAAGGTGGCCAGGCCGACCCGCTCCCCCCCCTCGCGGGCGATGAATCCGGGCAGCTCCGCCGGCGTGTGCACGATGTCGCGGCTGACGACGGTGTCGCCGCCGAACAGCAGTTCGGTGCGTTCGCGGACCCAGGTGCGGTCGGATGCGGACAGGTCGCTGATGAGCATGGTGGTCGATCCCCCTTCTCCAGGGGGAAAGATGATCACCGGGGGGGCGGTGTGCAAGGTGGGGCGGAAACAGCCGGGGCCGGCCCGGCCCAGGCCCTGATCACGGCCGATTCGACCCCGTATCCTGCCGTAATTCGGTTGGCGTGGGCTTTTCTGCAGAATACAATCAGATACGAACTGATGACCCGGAGGAGCCACCATGCCTTGCCTGTTCACCCTGCTCGCTCTCGCGACGCCGCGGCTGGTCGTGGTGCTGCTGTGGCTGTTCACGTCCTGGTTCCACGGCATCTTCCGGATCGCCCTCTGGCCGGTCCTCGGATTCATCTTCCTGCCCACCACGCTGCTCTGGTACAGCGCGGTCCAGCACTGGTTCGCGGGCCGCTGGACGCTGTGGCCGATCGTCGGTCTCGTGGTCGCGCTTTCCATCGACGTGTCGCCGGCGCGGCACGGGCGCCGGCACAAGCCGGATTGAAGGCGACCCCGGCACGACCGGCAACACGCCTGGACCAAATTACTGATCAAGTCCGTCACCCACCGTACCGATGACAGCCAGGGGCACGTCCACCAGACGGATTCTGGTGCGGGCTTTCAATTCGGCATGAAGTCTCGGGAGGAGGACTCGTGGGTTCCATCGCACCTGAAAGATCGCTTCCTCTCCCTCCCCGGGAATTCGCCGGTCCGTCCGGGCAGCGCGGGGCGAGCCTGATCGAGATCATGGTCGCCACCCTGATCCTGAGTTTCGTCGCCATCGGCACGGCCGAATTCTTCGTCCGCGGGCGCACCGGTTTCGACCAGGAGGAACACAAGCGCGTCGGCGTCCTGCTGGCCCAGGAGGCGCTCGAGCGCACGGTCGCGCAGCCCTACCCCCAGATCGTCTCCTGGGTGGAGCAGCGCACGATCGCCTCGGTCGATTACGCGATCGCGGTGACCGCAGAGACGGACGTTCCGGATCGTCAGCCCGATCCAAGAGGCGAATCTCAGTTCAAATGTGATGGCCGAGAGTATTGCAGTCAGATGAGCTCCAGGGCAGAGGCGGAATATTTCCTTAAGAATTGCCCAAATACAAAGATGGATGGGGATAACGATGGAATCCCTTGTGAAAATGACTCTAGGTTTTAGGCAAAGGCCGATAATTCCGTTATGTGCTTTTCCGCTGAATTAGAAGCTGCTTGGCGTGATGCCGGACATCTTTATCCCCACCTAGACTTTGACGAGTTCGCCCGGCTATTCCGACTTCGCTTTAATGAGCGCACAGATCGGAAGATCAGCATTCCCAAGATGCTTGAGGCGGGCTTTGATGACCCAAAGACGCCCATTGAACGCG